>JAWWOH010000122.1:0-51417 GCA_033851845.1 Actinomycetota bacterium | reverse complement strand
CGCCTCCACCCCGACCAGTCGCCGTACGACGTGGTGCGGGTCGTCGAGCGCCGTTACCGCCTGCACGACAGCCGGCCCACCGGCGAGCAGACCGAGCAGGTGGTCGCACAGTGGCAGCGGTGACCGGCTGGCTGTTCCGGCCGACTCCCCTGGGTCGGATCGCCGCGCTGCGCACGCTGGCGTACCTGTTCGTTCCGGTCGACGTGCTGCTGACGACGCCGTGGGTCGCGCAGCACGCAGACGTGCCCGGCGAGCTGTACCAGCCGTTGCTGCTCGGCCGCCTGCTGCACCTGCCCACACCGGGCGGGTGGGTCCTGGTGCTGCGTTGGGTACTCGTCGCGGCGTCGCTGGTGGCCGCGACCGGCCGGCTCCCCCGGCTGCTCGGCGCAGTCATCGCCGGTCTCTACCTCGAGTGGATGGTCGTCGCCTTCTCCTACGGCAAGGTCGACCATGACCGGTTCGGCTTCCTGGTGCTGCTCGCCGTGCTACCGACGGTGGGCGCGGCCCGCCGCGGCGACCACACGGCGTCCGACGCCGCCGGCTGGGCGGTGTCGATGACGACTCTCGCCGTCGTCGCGACGTACTTCCTCTCGGCGCTCGCGAAGCTCCGCTTCGGCGGGGTCGACTGGCTGAACGGCGCAACGTTGACCCGTGCCGTCGTCAGGCGTGGCACCGCGTTGTCCACGCCGCTGCTCGACCACGCCTGGGTGCTGGACGTCTTCCAGTACGTGCTCGTAGGCGTGGAGCTGCTCGTGTCTCCCCTGCTGCTGGTGCGCTGGCGAGATGAGCGCATCACCTGGTCGCTCGTCGGCGGCTTCTACCTGTTCCACGTCATGACGTTCGTGACGATCACCATCGTGTTCCTGCCGCATTGCGTAGCGCTCCTCGCACTGCTTCCGCTCGAGCGGTTCGCCGTACGCCGGGTCCATCCACCGCTCACGCGGGAACCCGTCCCGGTATGAGCGACAAGCGACCCCTGGCGGTCTTCGACGTCGACGGTGTGCTCGCCGACGTACGACACCGGCTGCACCACCTGGAGAGCAGGCCGAAGAACTGGGACGCGTTCTTCCGCGCCGCGATCGACGACCCGCCACTGGCTGAGGGCATCGCCCTCTGCCTGGAGAGCGCGAAGGACTGCGAGGTCGTCTACGTCACCGGCCGGCCGGAGCACTGCCGGCGCGACACGCTGGCCTGGTTCGCCCGGCATGGACTGCCGGCAGGTCGGCTTTCAATGCGCCGGGCCGGCGACCGGCGACCCGCGCGGCTGGCCAAGCCCCAGCTGTTGCGCAGTCTCGCTCGCGAGCGGACCGTCGCGGTGGTCGTCGACGACGACGGGCAGGTGTGCGACGCATACGAGCAGGCCGGCTGGCGGGTGCTTCGAGCCGGCTGGATGGACACCGCGTCGGTGCTCGAGGAGGCACAGCAGGAGGAGGGCCGGACCTAGCCCGAGAGCGCGCGCATCACCGGTGTCGCCTTGGCCTCGGCTTCGGCGACCTCCTCGACCGGGTCACTTCCCCACGTGATGCCGCCACCGGCCCACAGGTGGACGCGGTCGGTGTCGACGCCGACCGTGCGGATCGTCAACCCGAGATCGAGACCACCCGGCCGGATCAGGCCGAACGCTCCCATGGCGGGACCGCGCCCGACCGGTTCCAGCGACGCCAACAACGCACACGCCGCCCGCTTCGGCGCCCCCGTCACCGAGCCACCGGGCAGGACGGCGCGCAGGATGTCGAGCGCGCCGACCCCGGGAGTCAGCTCGGCCGCGATCGTCGAGCCCGCCTGCCACAGACCGGCCCACTCGCCCACGTCGTACAGCGACTCGACTTCGACCGATCCGGTCACGGCGACGCGAGCCAGGTCGTTGCGCTCGAGATCGACGATCATCACGTGCTCGGCCCGGTCCTTGCCGCTCGCGCGCAGCTCCTCGAGCGATCCGGGCACGATGCGGCGGGTGCCCTTGACCGGGACCGTGGTGATGCGCCGGCCCTCGACCCGCACCAGCTGCTCCGGCGAGGCGCACCCGACGGCCCACCCCTCCCCCGTCAGCACCCCGGCGTACGACGCGCCGATGCCGGCGACCGCGAGCGCGATATCCGCCGGTGCCGATCGGTGCGCGGCACTGCGGTGGCCCACGACGTTGGCTTGGTAGACGTCGCCGCGGGCGATCGCCTCCCGCACCGCGGCCACCGTGGCGGCGTGCTGCGCTGCCGTCCAGGAGGGCTGCCACTCCCCCACGTCGACCTGGCGGCCGACGACCGGATCCGCCGCTCCGTCGACCGCGACGGCGACGAGGTCCGGCACCGCGGGCACCGGCGTGGCGGCACCCGCTGGGAGCTCGCCGATCTGCGCGGACGCGACCGCGCCGGCGAGCAGCACCACCGACGTTCTGCCCCGCTGCGCGGCGGGCTCGCCGGCCAGCCCGTGCTCGGCGAGAAAGTCTCCGAGCGCCGTCGCGGCATCCGGCGCAGTTCCGTTGCGCCACTCCAGCCGATCGATCTCCCGCAGCGGCGCGTGGATATGTCCGGGTGGTGCGCAGATGGGCCGGTCAAATCCGTCCACAACCACCCCAATTGGCCATGTGCAATCAGCGGTTCAAGGTCGAGAGTGTTGTGACGAGAAACACAGCGTCACCCACACTGGACACCGGAGCACGGCGATGTGCCACCACAGCCCGACTTGCCCCTCGGCCACCGACAGCGATCACGACGCCGCAAAGGTGGTCTCGAGCCACCCCGAGCAGGGCTGGAGCCTGCTCTGCAACGGCGTGGTCGTCTTCGAGGACACCGGCGAGATCCTTCCCGACCGCCAGGTCGTCGCGCCGCATCGCCCTGCGTGTCGCCGCTGGACCCCGATCCACAGCGCTGCCTGACCCCCACGATCCCCGGCCCGACCCGGCCCGTCCCTTCCGAGGGGGCGGGCCGGAGCCGTTTCTTGACCCGCAAGCTGCCCGGGCGCGGTTGCGAAGCCGCGGAGCGAGGCTCCCCAGCGCAGCGAGGGTCGCCTCGCGATGCGGCGTAGCAGAGCTTGCCGGGCTATGGGAATGCGCAGGTCATTCCTACTCGAATGCTTCTGGGGGCGGGCAGGAGCAGACCAGGTTGCGGTCGCCGTACGCGCCGTCGATCCGGCGTACCGGCGGCCAGTACTTCGTCGCCGAGCGGACCACCCCCGGGAACGCCGCCGTCTCGCGGCTGTAGGGGTGCTCCCACTTCTCGGTCGTGACGCTCGCGGCTGTGTGCGGTGCTGCCGCGAGCGGGTTGTCGTCCCTGGGCCAGGCGCCCGACGCGACCTGCTCGATCTCGCGCCTGATGGCGATCATCGCGTCGCAGAACCGATCGATCTCCGGCAGGTCCTCGGACTCGGTCGGCTCGATCATCAGGGTCCCTGCCACCGGGAAGCTCATCGTCGGCGCGTGGAAGCCATAGTCGATCAGCCGCTTCGCGACGTCGTCGACGGTGACGCCGGTCTCCTTGGTGATCTGGCGTAGGTCGACGATGCACTCGTGCGCGACGAGGCCGCCGCGTCCGGTGTAGAGCACCGGGTAGTGCGGCTGCAGGCGCTTGGCGATGTAGTTGGCGTTGAGCACGGCGATCTGCGTCGCCCGCGTCAGGCCCTCGGCACCCATCAGCCGCACGTAGGCCCAGCTGATCGGCAGGATCCCGGCACTTCCGTACGGCGCGGCGCTGACCGGGCCCGGCCCGGTCGACGGACCCGCTGCGGGATCGAGCGGGTGGTTCGGCAGGTACGGCGCGAGATGCGCGCGAGCCGCGACCGGACCGACGCCGGGACCACCGCCGCCGTGCGGGATGCAGAAGGTCTTGTGCAGGTTGAGATGGCTGACGTCGGCGCCGAACTCTCCGGGCTTCGCCAGACCGACGAGCGCGTTGAGGTTGGCACCATCGACATAGACCTGACCGCCGGCCTCGTGCACCGCTGCGCAGATGTCGCTGATCGTCTCCTCGAAGACGCCGTGTGTCGACGGGTAGGTGACCATCAGCGCCGCCAGGTCGTCGCGGTGCGCGTCGATCTTCGTGTGCAGGTCGTCGACGTCGACGTCGCCGGTCGGTGTCGTCGCGACGACGACGACCTTCATCCCGGCCATGACGGCGCTCGCGGCATTGGTGCCGTGCGCGCTGGCGGGGATCAGGCAGATGTTGCGCGCTTCCTGACCGTTGTGCCGGTGGTACTCGCGGATGGCGAGCAGCCCGGCGAGCTCGCCCTGCGACCCGGCGTTCGGCTGCAGTGAGCACGCGTCGTAGCCGGTGATCTCGCAGAGCCAACCGGCGAGGTCGTCGATGAGCGCCTTGTAGCCCTCGGCGTGCACCGGCGGCGTGAACGGGTGCAGCCCGCCGAACTCCGGCCACGTCACCGGCTCCATCTCGGTGGTCGCGTTGAGCTTCATCGTGCACGACCCGAGCGGGATCATCGTCCGGTCGAGGGCCAGGTCCTGGTCGGACAGCCGGCGCAGGTAGCGCAGCATCGCGGTCTCGCTGTGGTGCGTGCGGAAGACCTCGTGCGTGAGGTACGGCGAGGTACGGGCCAGCGCGGCCGGGAGGGCATCGGTCGTCGCGGCGTCGAGCGCGTCCCAGTCCTGCTCGGGCAGATCGAAGGCGGCGACGACGACGTCGAGGTGCGCCCGCGTCGTCGTCTCGTCGGTGGAGATGCCGATGGTCTGCGCATCGACCAGACGCACGTCGACGCCGGCCAGTCGGGCCTTCTCGACCACAGCGGCGCCATCTGGCGTACGCACGGTGAGGGTGTCGAAGAACTCGCTGTGAACGACAGCGTCGCCGAGCGCGGCAGCAAGCAGCGCCGCCATCCGGTGCGTGCGCTGCGCAATGATCCGCAAGCCCTCGGGGCCGTGGTAGACGGCGTACATCCCGGCCATGACGGCGAGCAGCACCTGCGCCGTGCAGATGTTGCTGGTCGCCTTCTCGCGGCGGATGTGCTGCTCGCGGGTCTGCAGGGCAAGTCGGTACGCCGGTGCGCCGTCAGCATCGACGCTGACGCCGACGAGCCGGCCGGGCATCGACCGCTCGAGGCCCTTGCGCACGCACATGTAGCCGGCGTGCGGACCGCCGTAGCCGAGCGGGACGCCGAAGCGCTGGCTGGTGCCCACCGCAACGTCGGCGCCGAGCTCGCCCGGGCTGGTGAGCAGGGTGAGGGCGAGCAGGTCGGCGGCGACGGCGACGACGGCCCCGCGCTCGTGTGCCGCGGCGATCACCGGCGCGAGGTCCCGCAGCGCGCCTGAGCTGCCCGGGTACTGCAGCAGCACGCCGAACACCTCGGTGTCGGCAGGCAGACTTGTCGACAGGTCGACGACCTGGACGGGCAGGCCGAGCGGCACGGCGCGGGTCTGCAGCACGGCGACCGTCTGCGGGTGGCAGTCGGCGTCGACCAGGAAGACCGCGTCGGCGGGAGCCTGGCTGGTCCGCCGGGCCAGCGTCATCGCCTCGGCGGCGGCAGTTGCCTCGTCGAGGAGGCTGGCGCCGGCGATGGCCAGCCCGGTGAGGTCCTCGACCATGGTCTGGAAGTTGAGGAGCGCCTCGAGCCGGCCCTGGCTGATCTCGGGTTGGTACGGCGTGTACGCGGTGTACCAGGCCGGGTTCTCCATCACGTTGCGCAGGACCACCGGCGGCGTGTGGGTGCCCGAGTAGCCAAGGCCGATCATCGGCACCGTCACGCGGTTGCGCGCGGCGAGGGCCCGCAGCTCCGCGATGACCTCGGTCTCGGTGCGCGCGGCCGGCAGCCTCAGCCCCTCCTGCGCCCGGATGACTTCGGGGACCGCCTGCTCGGCGAGCTCCTCGAGCGAGCCGGCACCGACGACGGCGAGCATCTTGGCCGTCTCGTCCTCACCGGGTCCGATGTGACGGGTGGCGAACGGCGCCGCGGACTCGAAATCGCGCAGGTCGGTCATGCGGAGGGCCTCCAGGCAGCAAGAAAAGGACCCTCCCCCTCTGTCACGGGACCTGAGAGCTTCACCCGCTCATACCTGGGCTTGCACCGTCGGTGAGCCGCATGAGCACGGCTGCTTTCCAGAGTTGCCTGACCCGTGCGGTCCGTTGGCCTGAGAGGTTGATCGGGGAGGATTGCTCCTTCGGCGCCTCACGTTGGCTGCGTGAGGACTCTCCCGCCCGGGGTCGTCGGCGCCGTCGACGCTACCAGCGCCGCGGCGCCCAACGGCTCGCGACCCGCCCTAACTCCTGCGCTTGATCACGGACGAAGAGCGAGGATGAAGACTTAGGCAGTCGTACGACGGCGACGGCGGCTGGACAGCTCGTCTGCGGCCTCCGTGCCCCCGGCGGCGGGGTCGCCCTCGCGGGCCCGCTCTCCCGGGAGCTGGGCGAGGCTGCCCTCGACGTCACGGACGTGGCGGCCGACCGCGATGGCGAAGACCGCCTGGCCGCCCTGAAGCAAGTCGACGACCTCATCGGTGGACGTGCACTCGTAGACGGTCGTGCCGTCACTCATCAGCGTGATCTGGGCCAGATCCTCGACCCCGCGGTCGCGCAGGCTGGCGATCGCCGTGCGGATGTTCTGCAGCGAGATGCCCGCGTCGAGCAGCTTCTTCACGATGCGCAGGACGAGGATGTCGCGAAAGGAGTAGAGCCGCTGGGTGCCCGACCCGGACGCCTCGCGGACGCTCGCCTCGACCAGCCCGGTCCGGGCCCAGTAGTCGAGCTGGCGGTAGGTGATGCCGGCCGCGGAGCAGGCGGTCGGACCGCGGTAGCCGATACCGGCCGGCTGACCTCCCGGGCGCTGGTCGGCGGGCAGGTCGTCGAACAGGGTCCCCTGCAGGTTCAGCGCCGGGAGCGGCGCACCGCCTTTCGCATGAGGGACTGCGTGCGGGATGTCGGGCTGCCCGGGCTGGTCTGCCACGTGCTCGCCTCCGTCTGTCCAGGTCGCGGTCGGGAAATGACAACGCGGTAGTGCACGCACGCTAGGGAGCCGCCCCCTCGTGGTCAACGACGTCGGCGGCGCGTCGCAGACCTCGACCTCAAGGTGAGGGTCAGGGTCTAGGAGCCGGCCTCGAAGTCCTCGGGGGTGACGTTGTCGAGGAACTCGCGGAACTTCTCGACCTCGTCCTCCTGCTCGTCCGGGATAGCGATGCCCGCGTCGGCGAGGACCGCCTCGCTGCTGCGAATCACGGCGCCGGTGCGCATGGCCAGGGCGATGGCGTCGGACGGCCGGGCGCTGACGGCCACCCCACCGTCGAAGTGGAGCTCGGCGTAGAAGATGCCGTCCCGCAGGTCGGTGATCGTGACGCTCTGCAGCGGGCGGTCGAGGGCCGCGAGCAGGTCGCGGAGCAGGTCGTGCGTCATCGGCCGGGACGTGACGACGCCTTGCTGCGCGAAGGCGATCGCGGTCGCCTCGACGGCCCCGATCCAGATCGGCAGGTAGCGGTCGCCGTCGACCTCCTTCAGCAGCACGATGGGCTGCTGGCTCGGCAGCTCCACGCGGACGCCGACGACACTGACCTCGGACAGCGCCACATCGTCGTCGGGCACGTCGTCCACGGTGGTCCTCCTGCTGCGGTGCGAGCCTGAACCCTACTCCGCAGGGGCGCGCGGATCAGGGCGGGATCAGCGCCGCAGACCAGGCCCGAGTCCGGCCCGTACCAGGGTCGAGTGCAGCTTCACCGACAGGGCCGCGAGCTCGCGCGCGACCTCGTCGGCGCGGGCCCGCGCCTCGGGGTTGCGCTGGCGGACCAGGGGTGTGACGACCTGCTCGACCAGCCCGATCTCTCGGTCCGCGGCCGCCTTGAACGGTCGCAGGTGACGAGCCTCGATCCCGAAGCGCGACATCTCCGCGACGGTCTTCGCGACGACGAGCGCGTCGCCGTCGAAGTGCGTGCCGCCGGTGCGCGGGGCGACCAGGCCGTACTGCTCCAGCTGGTCGAGCTGCTCGGGCTCCAGGCCGGCGGCCGCCAGCAGCTCCTCCCGGCTGAGCCGGATCTCGCTGACGTCGGGCAGGAACGACTCCGGCGAGGGAAGACCCTCGGCGGCGACGAGCGCCCGCGGCACCCGCGGCCCGCTGCTGCCGAGCGCAGGAGGCTCCAAGCCGCGGTCGATCGCGTCGAGGTGGTCCTTGATGACGCGCAGCGGCAGGTAGTGGTCGCGCTGGGCCGACAGCACGTAGCGCAGCCGCGCCAGGTCCTCCCGGGAGAACTTGCGGTAGCCGGACGAGGTCCGCTCCGGCTCCACCAGGCCCTCGGCCTCGAGGAACCGGATCTTCGAGATCGTGATGTCGGGGAAGTCATTGCGAAGGTGACCGAGCACCTCGCCGATGCTCATGAAGGCTCGCGACGACATCGCACCACCCGCCCCGCTGACGGCGCTCGTGCTCACCGGTTGTCGGTCCCCTTCGCACCCGTCAGGAAGACCAGGCGGTACTTGCCGATCTGCACCTCGTCGCCGCCGGCCAGCGCCGCTGCGTCGATGCGTCCGCGGTTGAGGTAGGTGCCGTTCAACGACCCGACATCGCGTACGACGAATGTGTCCGCGTCACGGACGAACTCCGCGTGCCGACGGGACACCGTGACGTCGTCGAGGAAGATGTCACTCTCGGGGTGCCGACCTGCGGTGGTGACCGCGGCGTCGAGCAGGAACCGGCTCCCTGCGTTGGGACCGCGCTTCACGACCAGCAAGGCACTGCCAGGGGGCAGGCCTTCGAGCTGACCGACCTCCTCGCCGACGGGCTCGGCCGGTGGCGTCTCCCCCTCCAGGGCACCCTCGAGCGCCGACAACGAGATGGTCGACGTCGTCTCAACGGAGTCGCCCCCGCTGCCCGGGTTCATCGCCGCGCCACAGCGCGCGCAGAAGCGGCTGTCGTCCGGGTTCTGCTGGCCGCACTGGGTGCAGAACACGGAACCGCCGCCTCCTGGGCTCGAGCTGGGGAAGTGCAGGCAACCTATGGCCCGCATCGGCGGAGGGTCAACCAGACAGTGAGGGCTGTCGCCGCAGTAACCGTCAAGCAGAGATGCAGGTCAGCCGGTCGTGCCGACCAGCTCGGCGTACGCCGCGGCATCGAGCAGGTTGCTCGCCCCGAGCGCCGCGTCCACGCCTTCCGCTGGGCGGATCTCCAGCATCCAGCCGTCGCCGTACGGGTCGCTGTTGATGACCTCCGGTGACGTCTCGAGCCGGTCGTTGGTCGCGGACACCGTTCCGGCCAGCGGCGCGTAGACGTCGGAAACGCTCTTCGTCGACTCGACCTCGCCGAGGGACTGGCCGGCCGCCACCTCGGTGCCGACCGACGGCAGTGTCACGAACACGATGTCGCCCAGCGCCTCCTGCGCGTACGACGTGATGCCGATGCGCACGACCGCATCCGCACCGCTCCCGCTCGCCCGGACCCACTCGTGCTCGGCCGTGTACTTCACGTCGTCGGGGTACACGGTCGCCTCTCGTCCGGTTCAGCCGCTCTGCTTGTCGGCCGGGCGAGCGTAACGAGGGCGGTCGAGCGGTCGCAAGGCGCCCACCAGGACGCTCTCCCGGCGGGTCACGACGGCGTGCCCGCCGCTCTGACCGACGTTGTCGATGACGCCGCCCGGGATGGCCAGTGCCGCGGAGATGGTTGCCGGGTCGCCGATCACGACGAACCGGTACGCCGGCAGCAGCAACGTCCCGTCGACCTCCAAGCCACCCCGGTCGCCGGCGTCGACGAACGACGTCGACGCGACGACGCGCACGACCTGGTCGGCCGGCGGGGTGTTGCTGGCCGGGTCGACCGACCCCTCCAGCTGGATGGCCTCGGCGCCGGAGTCGCGCAGCTCCTCCAACGCGTCCAGCAGCACATCCGCCGTGATCTTGTGGTCCGGGTCGGTGATCGTCACGAGCACGCCCGGCCCGCGGGCTGCGACGGTGCCGGCCAGGACCCCGAGCACCTGCGCCCGCCGGCGCGCCTCGGTGACCGCGGCCTGCTCACGGCCGCTGCCTGTCGTGAGCCGCTCGCGCGTCGTCGTCAGCGTGGCGACCTCCTGACGCAGCCGCAGGCTGCGGTTGGTCAGGTCGTCGAGGATCTGGACGAGGTCCTCTTGGCGGGCCGAGGCGAGCACGCCGTCGTCCTGCGTGGAACGCACCTGGACCGCCGCGGCGAACCCGAGCAGTCCGAGCAGCACAGCGACCGCGATGTCGACGCGGCGCAGGTGCGGGTGCAGCGCCGTCCGCAGCAACCGGCGCCACCACACCTGCGTCGGCCTCGTCATGCGTGGAAGATGTGCCGCCTGATGGCGGCTGCGTTGGAGAAGATGCGGATGCCGAGGACGACCACGACGCCGGTCGAGAGCTGACCGCCGACTCCGAGCTGGTCGCCCAGGAAGACGACCAGCCCGGCGACCAGAACGTTGCTGACGAAGGACACGACGAAGACGCGGTCGTCGAAGATGCCTTCGAGCTGGGCCCGGACGGCGCCGAACACCGCGTCGAGGGCGGCGACGACCGCGATCGGCAGATAGGGCTGCAGGCCAGCGGGCACGGTCGGCTCGAAGAACAGGCCGAGGGCGATCCCGATCGCGAGCGCGAGGGCTGGGATCACGACGGCTCCTTCGCCGGGTCGGCTGCGGCGACCCGAAGCGAGGGCTCCCCGGTGCCCGGCAGTGTCTGCTTCTCGCTGCGCCCGGTCACGAACCGGAGCCCGTACGCCGACGCGAGCGTCGCCAGCCGCCGGCCGGCGGCGCTGTCGGCAAAGCCCGCTTCGAGCGCGCCCGGGTCGCCGATCGCCCGCAGGGTGTACGGCGGGCTCAACGGTCGGAAGTCGACCAGGATCGCCTCCCCCGCGCTCCGGATCGCGGTCAGGCCGGAAAGCCTGAGCCCGTTGATGGCGACCGCCTCGGCCCCGGCTGCCCACAGCCCGTTGACCGCGTCCTGCAGGTCGCGGTCGAGCACTCGACCGGAGCTCACCTGACCACCTCGGTCGGCCGCGCCGTCGGCCGTTCCCGGTGCGTCGTCGAGCCGGACGACAAGTCCAGGACCGGTGACCGGCCCTGCCCCGGTGGCGACCTGCAGGTCGCTGAGCTGTTGGGCGACCGTCGCGCCGCTGCCGCTGGCGCGCAGTGCCGCGTCCTGCATCGCGGTGACCTGCCGCCGCAGCCGGACAGCCTGGGCCGCCAGCGCGTCGGACTCGGAGGTGCGGCGCTGCACCTCGGTGACGAGCTGAGCCCGTACGGTGCTCGACGCCGCCGCCCGCTTCCGCACCTGGGCCCCTGCGGTGCCGGTGACGACTCCTAGCGCGACGAGCAGCAGAACCGCCGTGGCACGGCGGGTCAGTCCCGGCGCGCGTGTCTCGTCGACGCCTCCCGGTGCGCCGCGGCCCGCCGCACCGGTCCGGCGCGCCGCGGCTTCGGCGTACGACTCGTCGAGGGTGTTCGACATCATGTCGACAAGAAGAGACATCGACCTGTCGACACGTCGAGACGACGTCTCCCCGCTCGTCACCGCCTGGCTGTCATGCACCGGCGCTCTCGACGATCTCGGACCAGCCGCCGAGCAGCGCCGACGCCGACGCCGCGTCCGGGCCCTCCGCCCAGATGTGCGTGACGGCCTCCGCCGGGTCGGGCAGCACCAGCGCCCACCGACCGTCCGCCTCGACGACGCGCACGCCGTCCGTCGTGTCGATCTCGCGGTCCGCGGCCGCCTCCATCACCAGTCGCATGACGGCGCCCTTGACCGCCCAGGGCGTGGGGACGGAGCGCCGCACGACGTGCGCACGCGGGATGCGGGCGTCGATCTGGGACAGGGTCAGCTTCGTGCGGGCCACCAGGCCCAGCAGGCGGACGAACGCGGCGATGCCGTCGATGGCGGTCGAGAACTCCGGTACGACCATCCCGCCGCGGCCGTCGCCGGCGAAGATCACGCCCGGCGTTCCGGCGGCCCGGCTGAGATCGTCCGGGGACGTCGAGGTCCAGACGATCTCGCTGCCGTGGAACCGGGTGACCTGCTCGGCGACGCGGGTGGTGGTGACCGGGAGCGCGATCCGGCCGCCCCGGCCGCGCTCGGCGGCGACGAGGTCGAGGAGGACCAGCAGCGCCCGGTCGTCGTGGACCAGCTCGCCGCGCTCGTCGACGATGGCGATCCGCTCCCCCACATGGTCGAAGCGCACGCCGAAGTCGGCCCGTGAGCTGCCGACCAGCTCACCAAGTCGCTCCAGGTCCCGCAGGTGCACAGCGAGCGACTCCGTCGTACTGGTCTCACTCAACCTGTTGTTGACAGTGAGCACATCCACACCCACGCGACCGAGTAGGTTCGGCAGGACGAGTGCGGCGGCACCGCCCGCGGTGTCGACGACGACCTTGAGGTTGGCCTCGGCGAGGCCGGAGGTGTCGACGGAGCGCAGCAGCTCCTGCGAGTACGAGTCGAGCGTGCGCGCCGGGAAGGACAGCTCGGCGATCTCGCCCGGGAACGCGCGGCGGAACTCCTGCCGGCTGAACACGCGCTCGAGCTTGCGCTGCGCCGCCTGCGACAGGTCTGCGCCGTTCTCGTCAAGGAAGACGATGTCGATCGACTGCGGGTCGCCGGGCGTCGTCCGCAGGACCACCCCCCCGCAGGCGTCACTTGTCGCGGTCTCGAACCGCGTCACCGGCAGCGGGGCGACCTCGAGGTCCCGGACGTCGATCGCGGAGCTGGTCAGCGCCGCGATGACCGCGCGCTTGAAGGCCCGGGCCGCACGCGAGGCGTCGCGGGCGGTGGTGACGACGCTGCCCTTCTTGAGCGTGGTGGCGTACGCCGAGGCCAGTCGGACGACGTACTCCGGAGTGATCTCGACGTTGACCAGGCCCGAGACGCCACGCGGACCGAACAGCGACGACGAGCCGCGGGACTCCCAGATGACGCTCGTGTTGACGACCGCGCCGGCCTCGATGGTCTTGAACGGGTAGACCTTGACGCCGCTGGAGAGGTAGGCCTCCTCCTCCACGACGCACTCGTCGCCGACGACGGCTCCCTCTTCGACCCGGGCGGCCCGCATGATGTCGGTGTTCTTGCCGATGACGCAGCCGCGCAGGTTGGCCTGTGGGCCGATGAACACGTTGTCGTGGACGACGGCGCGGTGCAGGAACGCCCCGCCCTTCACGACGACGTTGTTGCCGAGCACGGTGAACTCCCGCAGCTCGGCCCCGGCCTCGACCTTGGCGTAGTCGCCGACGTACACGGGACCCTTGAGCACCGCATCCGGGTCGACCTCGGCGCCCTCCCCGATCCACACCCCGGGCGCGACCTCGAAGCCATCGATGTCGACGTCTACTTGACGGTTGAGCACATCTGCTTGCGCGCGTAGGTAGCTCTCGTGCGTACCAACGTCCTCCCAGTAGCCCTCGGCCACGTAGCCGAAGACGGGCGCCCCGTTCTTCACCAGGGCCGGGAAGACGTCGCCGGACCAGTCGACGATCGCGCCGGGCTCGACGTGGTCGAAGACCTCCGGCTCCATGACGTAGATCCCGGTGTTGACCGTGTCGGAGAACACCTGGCCCCAGGTGGGCTTCTCCAGGAAGCGCTCGATCCGCTCGTCCTCATCGGTAATGACGATGCCGAACTCGAGCGGGTCCGGCACCCGCTTCAGGCACACGGTGACCAGCGCGTTGCGGTCCTTGTGGGCCCGTACGACGGCGCCGAGGTCGATGTCGGTGAGGGCGTCGCCCGAGATCACCAGGAAGGAGTCGTCCTTGAGCGCCGCCTCGGCGTTCTTCACCGAGCCGGCCGTCCCGAGCGGGGTCTCCTCGGTGGCGTACGACAGGTGCATCCCGAGCTCATCGCCGTCGCCGAAGTAGGTGCGGATCAGGCTGGCGAGGAACTGCACCGTGACCACGGTCTCGTCGAAGCCGTGCCGCTTCAGCAGTCGCAGCACGTGCTCCATGATCGGTCGGTTGACGACCGGGAGCAGCGGCTTGGGCTGGTTCGCGGTCATCGGCCGAAGCCGGGTGCCCTCTCCCCCGGCCATCACGACCGCTCTCATGGCCTCCTACTCACCGCCTGCTCACCGCTCGTTCACCGCGCCCGATCGCCTTTCGTCAGCTGCCGGACCTGCACCAGGTAGAGGACCGCCGCCCACATGTACAAGGCGCTTCCCCAGGTGGCAAATGCCCACCCCAGCGGCCGGAACACCGTCGAGAGCACATCATCGCGGTCCGGGAGCGCGGCCAGCAGCATCGGGAAGGCGTAGAGCAGGTTGAAGGTAGCCGCCTTGCCCAGGAAGTGAACCGGCAGCGGGCCGTAACCGTGCCGGCGCAGAACCGGCAGCGTCCCGGCCAGCACGACGTCACGGCCGATCAGGGCGAGGGCCCACCACAGCGGCAGGCCGTCCCGCGCGACGAGCGCCAGCAGGGTGGCGAGGATGTACAGCCGATCGGCCGCCGGGTCGAGCAGCTGCCCAAGCCGGGAGAACTGGCCGTACTTACGGGCGATCTTGCCGTCGAAGTAGTCGCTGGCCCCGGCGGCCATCAGGAGCAGGATCGCCCAGCCGTCATGGTGCGGCGCGTGCAGGACCCAGTAGAGGAAGAGCGGTACGCCGGCGAGCCGGAGCGCCGAGAGCAGGTTGGGAACGGTCCAGATGCGGTCAGTCGCCGAGGCCTCGTCCCGGCCCGAACCCTCCGCCACCGTCCCCCCTCACGCCGGTCAAAGGGCCCGACACAGCTCGACGGCGCCGACCCTACTCGGGCCGGCGCCGTCGACGCGTTGCTCAGTGCTGGACTACCAGAGGAGCGGCTGCGCACGGACGCTGCCCGCGGCCATCAGAAGCACGCCCATGCCGGCGATGATCGACGCGATCGCGACGAGCATCCCTGCGTCGAGGCCGGTGAACGGAAGCGCACCGCCGCCGGACTGACCGCCCGCGTGACAGGAGGCGGGCATCGGACCGACCAGGCCCTGCGCGGAGCTGGGGCAGAGCGTGCCGCCCGTCGTCTGGGCGCCGCTGCCGCCGCCGGTGGAGATGCCGGTCGACCCGCCGGTGCTGCCACCGGTCTGCCCGCCCGCGGTCCCGCCGGTGGTGATCCCCGTCGTACCACCCGAGGTGGCGCCCGTCGTGCCGCCGGTCGTGCCGCCGGTGGTGCCGCCGGTCGTGGTGCCAGTCGTGCCGCCGGTGGTGCCGCCGGTCGTCGTGCAGTGGTTCTTGTCGTGACCGAGGCCCTTGCCGTTGCCGTGCGAGTCGTGCCCCTTGCCGCGCTTGTTGTCACAGTCGCCGCCGGTCGTGGTGCCGGTCGTGCCACCCGTCGTACCACCCGTCGTCGTGCCGCTCTTGCAGCCGGTGTGCGCCGGGTTCGTCCGGCCGATGCCGTGGTTGCCATCGCACTCGTAGCCGTTGTTGTGGTCACTGCCGTTCTTGAACTGGCCGGGCGGGTTCTTGTTGTCGGCCTTGCCGACGCAGCCTGCGCACGGCTTCCCGACGGCCTTGCCGCCGCCGTTGCCGTTGCCAGACGCCGCGCCGTTGCGCGTCGAGCAGTAGTCGCCGCAGTTGCCGCCGTTGTTCGCGCCACCGGGGTTCTTGTCGGCGTTCGACTTCGGCTGCGGCGAGTTCGGCGAGCCGACGGTCGAGCCGTTGCCCTTGCTGTGGTCGGAGTTGCCAGGCGCCACGACCGTCACGACGGCCGCGACGGGTGCAGCCACGCTGACAACGGCGGCATCGGCCTTCTTGGCATGGTCGCTGTTGCCCGGGGCGGCGTCCGCCGCAGCCGAGGACGCGGCGCTCTTGGCGTGCTCGCCGTTGCCGGCTGCGCTGTCGCTGGTGCCGTTCGCGGGAGAGCTGCTGTTGCCGGCCGCACCGTTGCCGTTGTTGCCATTGCCGTTATTGCCGTTTCCGCTGTTCCCAGGGGCGCTGTTGCCGTTGTTGCCATTTCCGCTGTTCCCGGGCGCGCTGTTGCCGTTGTTGCCGTTACCGCTGTTGCCGGGCGCGCTGTTGCCGGGCGCGCTGTTCCCGGGCGCGCTGTTGCCCGGTGGACTGTTGCCGGCCGGGCTGTTGCCGGGTGAGTTGTCGGCCCACGCGCCGGAGGCGCCGTAAAGGCCGACGGCCGGGAGTGCGACGGCGACGCCGGCGGCGAGCCGGAGCAGGCGGGTGCTGAGCGGTCGAGGCTGGGACATGGAGACCCTCCGGTTGCATCGGAAGGGCCGGTCTCGCCATTGGCTCCCCACGACGTCCTTGGCGACCGTCGGCACCGTCTGAATCCCGAGGGATCCCGACGGATCGTCGTGGATCTACACCTCCCGACCCCGGAGGTCCCGGGGCCAATCGCGCTGCCTGATCGGCGGAGCGATCGTCACGGACGGTAGCAGCGTGTAGCCGAGCGTCCAATACTCCGTCTGCCGACGACCCGCGCCGTAACCGGCCAAAAGTGCAGGTCAGAGCGGGCGCAGATCATGACACATCGGCATCAGTTGATCCCGAAACCCGTCACTGTGGGTGACGAGCGATCCCCCAACCTCGCACATGGCCCCCAACGAAAATGATCCCAACGGACTATCCAGTTTCCCGATCGCCGAGTTCCCGCTCGGCCCGGCAAACAAGAAGGCCGAACCTGCAGATTGCAGGTCCGGCCTATTCCGATGTCCCGAGACATCACAACGTCGGGCTGACAGTGTGCTGGTTCAGGACATCGGAATGGGGTGTCTCACGACATCGGAATAGCGTGTCGCAGGTCATTGGCATAGGCGGCGGCGCCCAGCCTGCGGGATGTCGAAGCGTCGTCTTGTCATCACCGCCGTCCTGGCCGGCCAGTCTCTGTCCGAGGTCGCCCGCACCTACGGGGTCTCGCAGGGCTGGATCAGCAAGCTCATGGCCCGCCACCACCTCGGGGGTGACGCCGCGTTCGAGCCGCTGTCCCGGGCGCCGGCGACCAGCCCCGCCGCAACGCCGCCGGCCACCGTCGAACTGGTGCAGTGGCTGCGCAAGCAGCTGACCGACGCCGGCCTGGACGGCGGTGCCGACACGATCGGCTGGCACCTGACCCACCACCACGCCACCACCGTGTCCCGGGCCACGATCAAACGGATCCTGGTGCGGGCCGGCGCGGTCACACCCGAACCGTCCAAACCTCCCAAGAGCAGCTACCTGCGGTTCGAAGCCGACCAGCCGAACGAGACCTGGCAGTCCGACTTCACCCACTACCGGCTCCTCGACGGCACCGACGTGGAGATCCTGACCTGGCTGGGCGACTGCTCCCGCTACGCCCTGTCGGTCACCGCCCACCGCCGGGTCACCGGACCGATCGTGCTCGCAAGCTTCCGCAACGCCGTTGCCGCCTATGGCCTTCCGGCCTCGACGTTGACCGACAACGGGCTGGTGTTCACCACCCGCTTCGCCGGCGGCAAAGGCGGCCGCAACCACCTCGAACACGCCCTACGCGAGCTGAACATCATCCAGAAGAATGGCAAGCCCAATCACCCGCAGACCCAGGGCAAGGTCGAGCGCTTCCAGCAGAGCCTCAAGAAGTGGCTCGCCGCGCAGCCCGTCCAGCCCGCCACCCTCGCCGACATTCAGGCCCTCCTCGAGCAGTCGTCGAGCTCTACAACACCCGCCGGCCGCACCGGTCCCTGCCACACCGCGACACGCCCGCGGCCGTCTACACCACCGTGCCCAAGGCCGCTCCGGGCAGAGACCGCGGCGCCGACACACACAACCGCGTCCGTCGCGACAAGGTCGACAAGGCAGGCAGCGTCACCCTGCGCGTCGCCGGCCAGCTCCGCCACATCGGGGTCGGGCGAACCTACGCCCGAACCGACGTCACCCTGCTCGTCCAAGACCTGCACGTGACCGTCGTCGACGCCGCGACCGGCGAGATCCTGCGCAACCTGATCGTCGATCCACGCAAGGACTATCAGCCCACCGGCCGGGCTCCCGGACCCCAAAAGAAGTAGACCGAACCTGCAGATTGCAGGTCCGGCCTATTCCGATGTCCCGAGACATCACACAGTCGGGCTGACAGGATTTGAACCTGCGACCCCTAGACCCCCAGTCTAGTGCGCTACCAAACTGCGCCACAGCCCGTGATGCGCCTCGAGCCTAGTGCCGACAGAGGGGCGGCGCCGACGCCACCGTCGCGAAGGCACATCCGGGCGCGCTCAGCAGGCGATGCGGTAGTCCTCGTACTTGCGCAGCGTCACCGACTGTTGTCCCTCGACGAGCCCGATCGGCAGCATGTACACCTGGTGCTCTCCGTCGACAATGCCGAAGTAATCAATCTCCTGCGCGGTGTAAGCCCGTCTCTTGCCCGCGCCAGGACCGGCCACCCGCTGTCTGGTGATCCAGACCACCCATGACCCATGCGCGAGATGCGTGCCTGACTTCACCTGCACCCGCAGCGGCCCACATTGCCTGGTGCAGACGATCAGGTCGTAGGGCTGCGGCTCCAGCGGCCAGCTGATGCCGTGTCCCAGCAGCGCACACTTGGCCGCGACGAGGAACGCGGCCGCCTTCCGCAAGTTGTCGGGGTCGCCCGCTCCGTCGAACACCCCGACGCCCTCCCGGGCGGTCAAGCGACTGACGTGAGCCACGTCCAGCCCGGACGCGAGCGCGGCTTTGCGCAAGGACGCAGCTGCCGACCCGCTACCGGTTGCGTAGCCCAATCGCTGCTGAACTTCTTCCCACGAGGTCGATGCTGCGACAGCGCGAGCAAGCGCATCGTCGGACACGCGTTCGCCCTGGGTGCCGGTGAAGTGCTGGTACGAGATGTCCAGCGCTTCACACGCGGCCCGCAGCACGCGGGCGCTTCGCGGCGCCGACAAACCCAGATGCCGCAGGACCGCCCGCCAGGAGCGCGCAGCCGCGACTGCCTCTCGCAAAGAGGTCTCGGTAATACCACCCGGCAGGCGTACCGGTGTGGCCGCCTCGTGGATCGCTTCGCTCCCCTGCTCCGCAGCATCAGCCATGCTTGCCCCCGTCCGTTGACCACCCTGTGCGGCGGCACCGTAGGTGCGGGGTCGGACAGGTTGCGGTGCTCAGCCGCTGCTCTTGCCGCGCTTCTCGCGGACGCGGACGCTGACCTCGACCGGCGTACCGGCGAAGCCGAAGTCCTCACGCAGCCGGCGCTCGATGAACCGGCGGTAGCCCGCCTCGAGGAACCCGCTGGTGAACAGCACGAACCGCGGTGGCCGCACCCCCGCCTGCGTGACGAACAGGACCTTGGGCTGCTTCCCGCTCCGGACCGGCGGCGGTGTCGCGGCGATCAGGTCGCTGAGCCAGCCGTTGAGCTTGGCAGTGGGAATGCGCGTCTCCCAACCGTCCAGCGCCGTGCGCAGGGCCGGCGCGAGCTTGTCGACAGCGCGACCGGTCCGCGCCGAGACGTTGACCCGCGGTGCCCACTGGACTCGGGCCAGCTCGCGTTCGATCTCCTTGGCGAGCTGGGGCCGGCGGTCCTCGTCGACCAGATCCCACTTGTTGAACGCCAGCACCAGCGCGCGGCCGGCCTCGACGACCATGCCGATCACTCGCTGGTCCTGCTCGCTGATGACCTCGCTGGCATCGAGCAGCACGATCGCGACCTCGGCGGCGTCGAGGGCCGCCTGCGTACGCAGCGAGGAGTAGTACTCCGCGCCGGACGCGTGCGCCACCCGCCGCCGCAGGCCGGCCGTGTCGACGAACCGCCAGGTCTCGCCGCCGACCTCGACGAGCGAGTCAACGGGATCCCGGGTCGTCCCCGCCACGCTGTCGACCAGCACGCGCTCCTCGCCGATCAGCCGGTTCAGCAGCGACGACTTACCGACATTTGGCCGACCGAGGAGCGCGATCCGGCGGGGTCCGGCCTCCTCGTCGAAGCGCTCCGCGGGCGTCTCGGGCAGCGCCGCCAGGATCGCGTCGAGCAGGTCCCCGCTGCCTCGGCCGTGCAGTGCCGAGACGACGACGGGCTCGCCGAGCCCGAGCGACCACAGCATCGCCGCGTCCGACTCGGTGCGCTCGTCGTCGACCTTGTTCGCGGCCAGGATGACCGGCTTCTTCGCCCGTCGCAGCACCTTGACGACCGCCTCGTCCGCGTCGGTGGCGCCGACGGTGGTGTCCACGACGAACAGGACCGCGTCCGCGGCGGCAACCGCGACCTCCGCCTGCGCGCTCACGGCGGCGGCGAGCCCCTCCGCTCCGGGGTCCCAGCCACCGGTGTCGACGACGGTGAACACCCGCCCACGCCACTGCGCGTCGTACGTCACCCGGTCCCGCGTCACGCCCGGCACGTCCTCCACGACCGCTTCCCGGCGGCCGAGGATGCGGTTGACGAGCGTCGACTTGCCCACGTTCGGCCGGCCGACGACAGCCAGCACCGGTTGGGCGCCCGCGTCGACGGATGCCTCCGCCCCCGCCGGCTCGTCAGTCACCGGGCACCTCGAACCCGGCGGCCGCGGCGAGCTCGAGGACGCGCGCGATCACCTCGTCAGCCGAGAGCGTCGTGGAGTCGAGATGAACGGCGTCGGGGGCCGCCTGCAGCGGGCTGCTCCGCCTGGTGGAGTCGAGTCGGTCGCGCCGGGCAAGGTCCACGGCCACGGCTCGTACGACGTCACCGTCCGTGCGTACGCCGGTGTCGCGGTCGCCGGCGCGACGAGCGGCACGTACGCCGGGGTCGGCGTCGAGGAAGACCTTCACCGCGGCGTCGGGCGCGACCGCCGTACCGATGTCCCGTCCCTCCACTACTGCCCCGCCGGCGGCGAGCGCCCGCTGCCGCGCCACCATCAACTGCCGCACCGCCGGGACCGCGCTGACCGCGCTGACCGCGGCCGTCACCTCTGGCCCGCGTATCTCCGCCGTGACATCGTCGCCCTCGAGCTGCACGCGCGGCGCGTCCGGGTCGCTCGACAGCAAGATCGCAGCCTCGGCCACGACGCGTTCCACGCCGGCAGGGTCGTCAGCGGACACACCCGCGCGCAGCACTGCAAGCGTCGCGGCCCGGTACATCGCACCGGTGTCGACGTAGGGCAGCCCCAGCAGACGGGCGACGCCACGGGCAACAGTGCTCTTCCCGCTCCCGGAGGGGCCGTCGAGCGCGATGACGCGCGGGGACGGCGCCGGGCTCACGCGGGCACTCCTGACGACCATGCGGGGCTGGGGCCACCCGACCGGGCGCCGCCGCCGAGCCTACCGGGCAGAATCGTGTCGACTTAGCGGCAAACCGCTTTGGCGCTCACGGAGCGATGACCTGCAGGCCGCCGACACCGAGCGCGGCCACCAGGGCGGGCCGGTGCGCGGACCGCACGAGGAGCTCGACGACGCCGGTCTGTCTGCCGGCGAGGTGCTCGACCCGGATGTCCTCGACGTTGACCTCGGCAGCCGCCGCGCGGGTGAGGAGGTCGGCGAGCGCCCCCGGCCGGTCCGGCACCCGCACCGCCACCACGGCCACGTCACCATCGAGCAAGCCTCGCTTCACAGGGACCAGAGCCCGCCCGACGTTGCCGCGGACAAGCAGGTCGTGCAGCGCGTCGAGGTCGTCCGGCGCACCAGGCTGCTCGGCGAGCGCCGCCAGCGCCTCCGCCACCCGCTGCAGATCGGCCGCGAGCAGCGCGGCCAGCGGCGCCACCTGCGCGGCGTTCGCGGAGAGCACGTCCGTCCACAGCTCCGCGTCGCTCGCAGCGATGCGGGTGGTGTCCTGCAGCCCCGGCCCGGACACCCGCACCGTCTCGGCGTCGCCGTCGAGCAGGCGGGCGGCCAGCGCGCTGGCGGCCAGCTGCGGCAGGTGGCTGCTCAGCGCGACCGCCCGGTCGTGCGCCTCGGGGCTCATGACCACAGCCTCGGCGCCGCAGTCCTCGGCGAGCCCGAGGACCGCCGCCCGCGCCTCGGCGGAGGTGCCCGGCAGCGGGCAGGCGACCCACGGGCGACCGGAGAACAGGCTCGCCGTGGCACCGGCGGGACCGGTGACCTCGCGCCCGGCCAGCGGGTGGCCGCCGCAGATTCGAGACAGCTCCGCGGCATAAGCCTCAAGGTCGTGTTGAACTCGAGCCTGACTACTGGCGACATGGGTGAGATGGGCCGCGACGTCACGGCGCAGGAGATCGACGAGGAGCGATGCGGTGTGCGCGGGCGGGACGGCCACCACGGCAAGCTCGACGCGGCTGGTGCCGTCCCAGGCGTCCCCGGCGCCCCGGCCGACGGCCTCGCGCACCCGTTCCGGGTCCCGGTCCCAGAGGACAACGCGACGGTGGCCCTGCAGCGCCAGGCCGATCGAGGCACCGATCAGACCGGCGCCCACGACGAGGACGTCGCCGCCCGCCGCACTCACTGCGGGAGGTCGGTCCGCAGCGCAGCGGCGCCACGCAGGTAGACGTGCCGGATCTCGCCGCGTGGCCGATCGGTCTCGACATGGGCCAGCAGCCGCAGGACGCGCGGCATCGCGCCGGGCACGTCGATCTCGGCTGCGCACAGGAGCGGGACGTCCGTGATGCCCATCTGACGGGCGGCGTAGGCGGGGAACTCCGAGTGCAGGTCGGGCGTCGCGGTGAACACGACGCTGATCAGGTCAGCGCTGGTCAGGGTGTTGCGCTGGAGCACCTCGGTGAGCAGCTCGGTCGTCGCGTCGAGGACCTGGTCCCGCACGTCGTCGTCGACCTGGGTGGCCCCCCGGACCGCACGGACAGCCATCCACCCTCCTCGCCGGAAAGCAGCCACCCTAGCGACGGCATCCCGGGCCCGACGGCGGCGGCCACCTCGGGCGACCGCCGCCCCGCTACAGGCCGACTGCGGCGAACAGACCCGCCAGCTCACGCGGGGTGAGCGGCCGCATCTTGCCGGCCCGTTGATCACCGAGCAGGACCGGGCCGATCGCCGTCCGCACCAACCGCTGCACCGGGTGGCCGACCTCGGCGAGGAGCCGACGAACGATGTGCTTGCGCCCCTCGTGCAGGACCAGCTCGAGCATCACCCGGTTTCCGGAGGAGCTGACCAGCCGGAACTCGTCCACCCGAGCCACGCCGTCCTCGAGGTCGACCCCCGCCTTGAGCCGGCGCCCGACGTCGCGCGCGATCGGCCCGACGACCTCGGCCAGGTACGTCTTCGGCACCTCATAGCTCGGGTGGGTCAGTCGGTGCGCCAGCTCCCCGTCGTTGGTGAGCAGCAGCAGCCCCTCGGTCTCGGCATCGAGCCGGCCGACGTGGAAGAGGCGGTCGGTGCGCTGCTCGATCAGGTCGCCGACTGTCGGTCGGCCGGACGCGTCGCTGAGCGCGGTGACCATGCCGCGGGGCTTGTTCAGCGCGAGGTAGGCCCGCGTCGTCCCGGTGTTGATGCGCATGTCATCGACCCGCACCACGGCCGTCTCAGGGTCGATCCGCAGCCCCTGCTCGCGCACGACCGCGCCGTCAACGGACACCCGGCCCTGACCGATCAGCTCTTCGCAGGCCCGGCGGGAGCCGATGCCGGCGGCGGCCAGCACCTTCTGCAGCCGGACACCCGTCGCGTCCGTCATCTGGATCTCATGTGGAGGCTTGCCCGGCGTCCACATCGTCGAGGTCGGGCAGCAGCGGAGCGAGCGAGGGCAGGTCCTCGAGCGACTGCAGACCGAGCCGCTCGAGGAGCAGCGGCGTCGTCCGGTAGAGGATCCCGCCGGTGTCGTCGTCCTGGCCCGACTCGGTGATCAGGCCACGAGCCAGCAGCGTGCGCACGACGCCATCGACGTTGACGCCTCGCACCGCGCTGACCCGGCTCCGGGTTACCGGCTGTCGGTAGGCGATGACCGCCAGCGTCTCGAGCGCGGCCTGAGTCAGCCGGGCCGACTGCCCGTCGAGGACGAACCGCTCGACGTACGGCGCGCAGTCGGGCCGGGTGTAGAGCCGCCAGCCGCCGGCCACGGTGCGGAGCTCGAACCCGCGGCCGGAGTCGACGTACTCGGCAGCGAGCCGGCGCAGGGTCTCCTCGACCTCCTCGGTGGGTCGCTCGGTCACCTGCGCCAACGTCATCGCCGGCACCGGCTCGTCCGTCACGAGCAGGACGGCTTCGAGGGCAGCCGGCAGAGGTGGCAGGGCGGAGTCGTCCCCGGGGAGCGTTGGGCTGTCGACGCGCTCGTCGCGCTCATCGCTCTCGTCCCGCTCGTCGCTCGCGTTGCTCACTGCGGCTCCTCCGTCCGGTCGAGCTCGATCACCTGGTCGGCCGCCGCGGCATCGCCGTCCGTTGCCGGGGGGGCGGCGTCACCTTCGTCCCACTCCGCGCCGGCCGTGGAGTCCTCCGGCGCGTCTGCCGCACTGCCGGTCCAGCGCACGTGCAGCTCACCCAGGGCCTCGACCTGCTCGAAAGCCACCAAGCCCTCGCGGTAAAGCTCCAGCAGCCCGAGGAACCGGGCCACCACCTCGAGGGTGCCGTTGCAGTCTGCCGTCAGCGCGCGGAACGAACCGGCGCCCGCGCGCTGCAGCCGCATCCGCATCAGCGCCGTCTGCTCACGCACGCTGACGGCTCCGCCGTGGGCGTGCTCGATCGAGACCGTGGGCTCGGGTCGTGGTGTGAGCGCCCGCGCCGCCATCGCGGCGAACTCCACCGGACCGAGCCCGAGCAGCACCTCGGGGAGCAGGCCCGCGAACCGCGGCTCCAGGCCGACCTGTCTCGGGAAGCGCCGTGACTCGGCGGTGAGCAGTCCGGCGAGATGCGCCGCGGCCTGCTTGTAGGCGCGGTACTGGAGCAGGCGCGCGAACAGCAGGTCGCGGGCCTCGAGCAGGGCCAGGTCGTCCTCGTCCTCGACCTCGGCCGAGGGCAGCAGGCGGGCCGCCTTCAGGTCCAGCAACGTCGCAGCGACGACGAGGAACTCCGTCGCCTGACCGAGGTCCCATTCCGTCCCGGCCGCGCGGATGTGGGCGATGAACTCGTCCGTGACCTGGGACAGCGCGACCTCGGTCACGTCGAGCTGGTGCTTGGCGATCAGCCCGAGCAGCAGGTCGAACGGCCCCTCGAAGACGTCCAGGTGCACCTCGAACGCGGCTGGGCGACTGCTGCCGGGCTCGTCCACTGACGTCATGGGCTCACGCACCGGTCGCCAGCCGGACGAGCGGGCTGACGAGGTGGTCGAGCACCTGTGGCAGAAGCGCTTGCGGGCCGCCGAGCGGGAGGAGGAGCAGGACCAGCAGGGCGACCAGCCCGATGTTCTGCTCCACCAGGTGGTGCTCCGCCTTCTGCCAGCCGAGCGTGCGGGGTGCGAGGCCGAACAGCAGCCGCCCACCGTCGAGAGGTGGCAGCGGCACCAGGCTCAGGACGCCGACGTACAGGTTCATCAGACCGAACAAGAGAAGCGCCGTGTCCGCCGCACCGAGCCCAGGTGTGCCGTCCTGGAGGAGCTTCGCGGTGGCGAGCGGGAGTCGGATGCCGGACACCGCGCCGAAGCCCACCATCGCCGCCATGCCGACGACCAGGTTGACCGCGGGTCCTGCCAGGCAGGTCGCGATCAAGCCACCGCGTCGCCGTCGTCCGGCCAGCGGCTCGAGCGGGCGCGCCCACCCGATGCCCGCGATGAGCCCGGCCACCGCGCCGAACGGGTCGACGTGGTGCCGCGGGTCGGGCCGGAGCCGGCCCTCGAGGCGGGACCGGCGGTCGCCGGCGCGATCCGCAGCCCAGCACGCGGCCCAGCCGTGCAGCGTGACCGCGACGACGAAGGAGAGCAGCAGGACGACGAACGAGAGGGGGGCGCCGAGGGCGTAGAGCACTCAGCGGCCCCGCAGGCGGCGGACCAGGATGCTGGCATCGCCCTTCGCCTCGAGGTCAGCCAGCACGACGGCCAGCGCCTCGCGCACGATCCGGCCGCGGTCGACTGCCATGCCGTGGTCGCCGCGGAGCGTCAGACGGGCCTGCTCGAGATCGATCAGCTCCTCGGCGGAGACGTAGACGGTGATCTTCTCGTCGTGCCGTTCGCGCCCGCTCGGCCGACGGTCGCCCGCCTGTCGGTTGCGTCGGCGCGGGGCGGTGTGCCGTACGCCGTTGGCGCGCGCCGGTGCGGCATCTACGTCCTCCTCCCCGACCGCGCGCAGCGGCTCGACCGCCGGGGCGTCGTCCGCCGTCTCGCGCGCATCCGCGCCCGTGGTGCGGAACAGCTCGTCCGCGCCCGGCAGCGTCATGCGCCGGCTCACCGCGCGAGCACCTCCTTGGCCAGCTCGCGATAGGCCTTCGCGCCGCTCGAGCTCGAGGCGTACGACGTGATCGGCTCACCGGCGACCGTGGTCTCCGGGAAGCGGATCGTGCGGTTGATCACCGTGTGGAAGACCCGGTCGCCGAACGCCTCGACGACCCGGGCAAGCACCTCGCGGCCGTGCAAGGTCCTCGAGTCGTACATCGTGGCCAGGATCCCCTCAAGCTCAAGGCGAGGGTTGAGCCGCTCCTGGATCTTCTCGATGGTCTGGATCAGCAGGGCGACACCGCGCAGCGCGAAGAACTCGCACTCCAGCGGGATGATCACGCCGTCCGCGGCGGTGAGCGCGTTCACGGTGAGCAGTCCGAGCGAGGGCTGGCAGTCGACGAGGATCACGTCGTAGTCGTCGAGCACCGGGCGCAGCACGTGCGCGAGGGTCTGCTCGCGGGCGACCTCGTTCACGAGCTGCACCTCGGCAGCGGACAAGTCGATGTTGCTCGGCAGCAGGTCCATGCCGGGCACCTCGGTCTTGAGCATGACGTCGTGGACGTTGACGTCACGCTCCATCAGCAGGTTGTAGACGGTGCGGTCCAGCTGCAGCGGGTTGACACCGAGTCCGACCGACAGCGCCCCCTGCGGGTCGAAGTCGACGAGCAGGACGTTGCGGCCGCACTCCGCCAGCGCCGCCCCGAGGTTGATCGTGCTGGTCGTCTTGCCGACGCCGCCCTTCTGGTTGCACATCGCCAGGATCCGGGCCGGGCCGTGCTGCTGCAGCGGCTTGGGCTCGCGGAACCGCGGCATCGGCCGGCCGGTGGGCCCGACCCCCTGCGCCAGCCCGGCGGCGATCGAGGCCGGTATCTCGCCGCGCTTGCGGCTGGTCTTTGTCGACATGCCGATGAACCTCTCTGCCGACGTACCGGGAATGAGACTTCTCGCCGAAGGGCCTTGCCGACGAGTCGCGGCGGACTCTAGGCGGCGGCGGCGCGTGGCCGTCAACGGCGCGACGAGAACTGGGGACGACGCCGGGCGTGTCTGGGGAGAAGCCGGCCCGAACTGTGGACAGCAACCGGCGACCTGTGGGCAACCGGTGGACAGCCGGGAAGCGACGAAGCGAGCGGATCAGGCGCGGGCCCGCGGGTGCGCCGTCGCGTAGACCTCGCGTAACCGGTCGACGGTCACGAGCGTGTAGACCTGCGTCGTCGTCACGGAGGCGTGACCGAGCAGCTCCTGCACGACCCGGACGTCTGCCCCTCCGTCGAGCAGGTGGGTCGCGAACGAGTGCCGAAGGGTGTGCGGCGAGACCCGGGTCGGAAGTCCGGCCCGCTGTGCGGCGGAACGGAGCGCGGTCCAGGCGCTCTGTCGCGACAGCCGGCCACCCCGCGCGTTCAGGAACAACGCCGGCGTGCCCTTGCCGGCGCCGGCGAGCACCGGCCGGCCCCGCACCAGGTAGGCCTCGACGGCCCGCTGGGCGTACGACCCGACCGGCACCATCCGCTGCTTGCCGCCCTTCCCGTCCAGGCGCACCAGACCGCTCCCCCGGTCGAGGTCGTCGACCGCCAGGCCGACCGCCTCCGAGATCCGCGCGCCGGTCCCGTACAGCAGCTCGAGCAGCGCGCGGTCGCGCAGCGCCAGCGGGGTCTGCTCCGCACCGGCGGCCTCGAGCAGCCGCTCGACCTCCTCGACGGTGATGGCCTTCGGCAGTCGACGGGCGGGCACTGGGGGCTTGACCTCATGTGCAGGGTCAGTCGTCGTCCGCCCTTCACGAAGCGAGAAGCGATGCAGACCGCGTACGGCGACGAGCGCACGGCCGGCGGAGGACGCCGACAGGGCTGGGTGCTGGTCCTCGCCCTCCCGCAGCCGGGCCAGGAAACCCGCGACATCCGTCTCGGTCACCTGGGCGAGGTCGTCGAGCCCGGCGGCTGCGAGGTGCTCGAGGTAACGGCGCAGATCACGGCGGTACGACGACAGCGTGTTGGCGGCGAGACCCCGCTCGACAGCCAGGTGGTCGAGGTACGCCGTGACGGCGCGGGCGGCCGGCGAGGTGCTCAGCCGAGCGCCGCCGCGAGCGGGGTCAGCGGCATCCCGTGCGCCTCGGCAACAGGGGCGTAGACCACCTGGCCGCCAAGGGTGTTCACCCCGGGCGCGAGCGCCGGGTCGGCGGCGACGGCTGCGCGCAGCCCCTTGTTGGCGATCTCCACGGCGTACGGCAGCGTGACGTTGGTGAGCGCGTACGTCGAGGTGTGCGGCACCGCCCCTGGCATGTTGGCCACGCAGTAGAACAGGCAGCCGTTGACCTCGAAGGTCGGGTTGCTGTGCGTCGTCGGCCTGGTCGACTCGAAGCAGCCGCCCTGGTCGACGGAGATGTCGACGAGCACAGCACCGGGCTTCATCCGCGACACCAGCTCGTCGGTGATCAAGGTCGGGGCCTTGGCGCCGGGCACCAGCACCGCGCCGATCACGAGATCGGCGTCGAGCACCGCCCGCTCGATCTCATAGGTGTTCGACGCGACCGTCTGCATGTGGCCCTGGTAGATCCGGTCGACCTCGCGGAGCCGGGCGACGTTCTTGTCGAGCAGCAGGACCTCGGCCTGCATGCCCAGTGCGATCGCGGCGGCGTTCATCCCCGACACCCCTGCGCCGATGACCACGACCTTGGCGGCGTAGACGCCCGAGACGCCGCCCATCAGGACGCCCCGGCCGCCGGCCCCACGCTCGAGGCAGTGCGCGCCGACCTGTGGCGCCATCCGGCCGGCGACCTCGGACATCGGAGCGAGCAGCGGCAGCGACCGGTCGGCCAGCTGGACGGTTTCGTAGGCGACGCCGGTCGTGCCGGCGTCGAGCAGCGCTTGCGTGCAGTCGCGAGACGCCGCCAGGTGCAGGTAGGTGAACAGCACCTGCCCGGACCGCATCCGGTGGTACTCCTCGGCGACCGGCTCCTTGACCTTCAGCACCAGCTCGGCCTCGGCCCAGACGTCGTCCGCCGAGCCGATGATCGACGCCCCGGCGGCGACGTACTCCTCGTCCAGGATCGAGGACCCGACACCGGCTTCCTTCTCGACCGCCACCTCGTGGCCGAAGGAGACCAGCTCCTTCACCCCGGCCGGCGTGATCGCGACCCGGTACTCGTTGTCCTTGACCTCGCGGGGAATCCCGACCTTCACGACGCCACGACGTTCACGATGCTGTGCCTCCTCGACCGCAGCCGGCGGTCCGTCGCCGCGGCACCGTTGCCGTCGACCCAGCGAGCATAGGGCGGTCCGGGCCGGCTGGCGTCAGACCTGCGGGCGGGCCGGCCACGGCGCGTCGGATGCCCGCAGCCCCGCGAAGTCGTCCCGCCTGGCCAGGTCGGCGGCGAGCACGCCGGCGACGAGCAGCGAGTTCTCGTAGGCGCCGCCGAGAGCGCCCCGCACGAGGTCGTCGAGCGGCACGCGGAACGACGTCATCTCGGCCTCCTCGTGCTCCTGCACGTCCCGCTCGACCTCGCGGAGCCCGCGCGCCAGGAAGATGCGTGAGGCCTCGTCGGACATTCCCGGCGTGGTCAGCAGGTCGACGAGGACGTGCCAGACGTCGGCGGCCAACCCGGCCTCCTCCGCGAGCTCGCGCTTCGCGGACTCGAGCGCCGGCTCGCCCTTCTTGTCCAGGATCCCGGCGGGCAGCTCGTCGAGCTCGCGCCGGATCGGGTGCCGGTACTGCCGTACGACGACGACGGCCTCGCGGTCGTCGAGCGCGACGACGGCGACGGAGCCCGGATGCTCGACGACATCTCGCCATGCCGTCGTGTCGCCGGGCATCGACAGGTGGTCGCGGCGCAGCGCGATGACGCGACCGTCGTACACCCGCGTGCTGTCGAGGACCTCGTAGTCGTGCGGCATCAGGGAACGAACTACAGGGGGAGCATCCGGGCGTCGGCGTTGGCCACCGCCGCACCGATGAAGGCCCGGAACAGCGGGTGGGCGCGGGTTGGTCGCGACCGGAACTCAGGGTGCGCCTGGGTGCCGACGAAGAACGGATGCACCGACTCGGGCAGTTCGGCGATCTCGACCAGCCGACCGTCCGGCGACGTCCCGGAGAACACCAGACCGGCCTCTTCCAGCGCCGGCCGGTAGGCGTTGTTGACCTCGTAGCGGTGCCGGTGCCGCTCGGTCGCCGGCTCGTCGCCGTACGCCTTCGCCGCCAGCGACCCCTTGACCATCGCCGTCTCCCACAGGCCCAGCCTCATGGTGCCGCCCATGTCCCGCTCGCCGGCGATGACGTCCTCCTGGTCGGCCATCGTCGCGATGACCGAGTCGGGCCCGTTGGGCTCGAACTCGGCGCTGTTCGCCTTCTCGATCCCGGCCAGTGACCGCGCCACCTCGATGACCATGCACTGCAGCCCGAGGCACAGACCGAGCGTGGGTACGCCGCCCTGGCGGGCCCAGCTGATCGCCCCGACCTTGCCCTCGATGCCGCGCACGCCGAAGCCGCCCGGGATGAGCACGCCGTCGACGCCGTCCAGCGCCGCTGCGGCACCCGACACCGTCTCGCAGTCGTCCGAGGTCACCCACCGGATGTTGACCTTCGTGTCGTTGGCGAAGCCGCCGGCCCGAAGTGCCTCGCTGACCGACAGGTAGGCATCCGGCAGGTCGACGTACTTGCCGACCAGCGCGACCGTCACCTCCTTCGCCGGGGCGTGCACCCGCTGCAGCAGGCGGTCCCAGTCGGTCCAGTCGACATCCCGGAACGGCAGGTTCAACCGGCGTACGACGTAGGCATCCAGCCCCTCGGCATGCAGGACCTTGGGGATGTCGTAGATCGACGGCGCGTCGACGGCAGAGATCACCGCTTCCTCATCGACGTCGCACATCTGGCTGACCTTGCGCTTGATGCCGTGCGACAGCGGCCGGTCCGAGCGGAGGACGAGCGCGTCGGGCGCAATGCCGATCGCGCGAAGCGACTGCACGCTGTGCTGCGTCGGTTTCGTCTTGAGCTCACCGGACGGGCCGATGTACGGGATGAGCGAGACGTGCAGGAAGAAGCAGTGGTCGCGACCGACCTCCTGACGCACCTGCCGCGCCGCCTCCAGGAACGGCAACGACTCGATGTCGCCCACGGTGCCGCCGACCTCGGTGATGACGACGTCGACCTCGGGGCCGGCCAGCGCCCGGATGCGGTCCTTGATCTCGTTGGTGATGTGCGGGATGACCTGCACGGTGTCGCCGAGGTACTCACCACGACGCTCCTTGGCGATGACGGCGCTGTAGACCTGGCCGGTCGTGACGTTGGCCGAGCCGTGCAGGTCCTCGTCGAGAAAGCGCTCGTAGTGCCCGACGTCGAGGTCTGTTTCCGCGCCGTCGTTGGTGACGAAGACCTCGCCGTGCTGGAACGGGTTCATCGTGCCTGGATCGACGTTGAGGTAGGGGTCGAGCTTCTGCATGGTGACCCGCAGGCCGCGCGCCTTCAGCAGCCGCCCGAGCGACGATGCGGTGAGTCCCTTGCCGAGCGAGGAGGCGACCCCGCCGGTGACGAACAAGTGGCAGGTCGTGGAACTCGCTCGTGCCACCTGGGCTCCCGTGCTCTTCAGCGGCCCTCGGTGCGGCCCGCTGCACGGAAGTTCACTCTAACGTGCGTCGACGCTGCCCCGAGCGTGACGCGCCAGGACGGCCAGAGTTGCCGGCAGCGCGACGACGATCGCGAGGGCCGGCACGGCGACACCGCTGTCGTTGAGCACCGACCCCAACCCGCTGGCAGTCAGGACAGCGAGCAGCCCGGCCCGCCAGGCCGGGCTGTGGTCGAAGGTGCGACGGAGCGGCGCTGGTGGACGCACGAAGAGCACGAGCAGGAAGGCGACGACGACCGGCAGCAGGGCCGTCAGCGGTGAGTGGAAGAGCAGTGCCAGGTTGGCCTCGGCCTTCCGGCGGATGACCGCCCCGGCGCTGCCGTCAAGGACCTGTCCCACGAAGCGGCCGAGGTGGGTCTGCTGGTCGACCGGACGTGCGTGGTCGGCGAGGCCGAATGCCGTGACGACCATTGCACCCGTCAGGGCCGCGAAAGCGAGTCTGGCGGCGTTGACCGCGCGACCGGCGAGGAGCAGTACGAGCAGTGCGTACGCCGGGACGAGCGCGAGCACCCCGCCGACGTCGCTCCCCCACATCGGCGCGCCGTCGACGACGACAACGATCGCGGTCAGCGCAGCAACGGTCGCGCTGCGCGTGCATGCGGCGGCGAGCAGAGCCGACGCGGCCAGTACGCCGAAGGCCACGTTGCCCAGACCCGCGAACCGGCCCGCGACCACCGGCGAGTATCCGGCCACCGACGACATCTGCAGGTGAGCACCGGTGACCAGGTCCACGACTACCACGGCGGCAGTGAGCCCGCACGCGATCCCGGCCCGGGCCAGCAACCCCCTGCCGAGGAGGCAGAGGGCGGTCAGCACGGCGGTGGCCATGGCGGTGACGGCAAGCATGACGGCCAGCGGCTGCTCGGACCGCCACCACGGCACGAGGTTCGCCAGGTACGACGCGCCGATCGCCGTCGTGCCGCCGAGGGCGACCAGCTCCACTGCCCGCCATCTACGCGCCAGCAAGGCGACTCCGGCCAGCAGCAGCTGCAGGCCGACCAGCACGACGAAAAACGGCACGGTGATCCTGCGCTGCCCGTCTGACTTGTGCTCGTCGTCGCGCAGCTCCGCGACGGACACCGCGCGTCCGGTGGATCGCCACGGCTCGCCGATCATCGCGTCCGGCACATCGATGCGGAGCAGTGACAGGACCGTCGGCGCGACATCGACCAGCTGGACGTACGGCGCGCGCCGACTGCTCGCCGACGTCAGCGCCCCGGGGCGGAACCGAGGGCCGGCGGCGAGCGCCACATGCAGGTGCGCATCTCTTTCGCCCGGCGCCTCGGAGACGCCGACGACGAGCAGCGTCGAGCCGGGGGGTCGGACCTGATCGACGCGGGCGACGAGCGCATCGGCCGCCGCCGCGCCGCTGGCACGGGCTGAGGTCGCGACCGCAGTGCCCTGGATCATCACGACATCGCACGACCACATCGCGTCAGATCCCGCCCGGAGCGGTCCGGTGCCCGCCGCAAGCTGGAAGACGGCGCCGTCGTTCCGGAGATCGACCGACCCGTCCGGACGCGCAGCGGCCAGCGCCGGTCCCGGCCCCCCTGCACCGATGCAATGGCTGTCCCGCCGCAGTGTTTCGGCGAGCAGTCCCGGTCGGGCGCCTTCGCGGCGGTCGGCGTTCGCCCGCACCTGTGCCGGCAACGATGACGGCGCCGGGAACGTCGCCGGGCATCGGCCTGTGTGTCCACCGGTGCTCCGCACCCGGTTGCCGGCGCCCAGGGTCAGCCAGCCGTCGGTCGGGCAGTCGATGGGCGCCGCCGTCCGCACCGAGAGCGCCCCGAGCGCGGCCGTCTTCGCCAGCCGCGCAAGTGCCGGCGTGTCGGTGGCGTTGACGTCGCTCCACCGCAGCCCCGGCACGCCCACGACGACGACCTGCGGCGAATGCCCCTCGCCGATCATGGCGTTGGTGTACGGGCGCTGAGCGTGTGCGGCGTACGCATGTTGCATGATCGGCGCAGCGAGGAGCGCGAGGAGCAGGAGGCGGCCGGCGGGCCTCACGACAGCAGCTCCGCGTAGACAGCGGCGACCTGCGCAACCGTGTCGGCCTCGGTCGGCCAGCCGGCAGCGACAGCGGCTCCGCGGGCGGCGATTGCCCGCGCCTCGTCAGGATCGTCGAGCAGGCGTCGTACTGCCGTGCCGAGCGCGACCGCGTCACCGGGCGGGACCAGCACCGCACCATCACCGACCAGCGCTGCGATCGCGCCGACGTCTGCAGCCACGAGCGGCCGGCCGGCCCGCAGCGCCTCCTGCGCGGTCAGCGAGCGCGCCTCCCAGATCGACGGCAGTACGACGACGTCGGCGGCGGCATAGAGGTCCGCGACGTCGTCGCGGCGGCCGAGCCAGCGCACCTGCGGGGCGCTCGCCTCGAGTTCGGCGCGCTGCGGGCCGTCCCCCGCCACAGCGACGACCGCGTCGCCGAGCAAGGGCAGCGCCTCGACCAGGACGTCGTATCCCTTCTGCGGGTGCAACCTGCCGACGGCCAGCACGAGCGGGCGCCCGAGACCGGGATCGGCACCGGTGGGACGCAGCTCAGGAGCGGCGACCGCGCAGACCCGCACGTCCCGACCGCCGGCGGCGAGGGCGTCGCGGGCCAGGTCGTCCGACGCGGCCAGCGTCACAGTCGCCCGGCGGGCCGCATGTCGCTGCAGCAGGCGACCGAGCCGGCTCTCGGTCAGCAGCGCGTTGTGCCAGCTCACGACGAGGGGTCTGGTCACCGGAGCGAGCGCGCCAGCGCGCAGGCCATGGGCGTGCACGACATCGGCCTCGGCGGCCAACCGGCGCAAGCCGACGACGGCCGCCGCGTCACGGACCGGGTGCGGCCGCTCGCCGATCTCGACCCCTGCGTACGACGCGAAGCCGAAGAGCCGTTGGGTGGAAGCCGGCCCCGCGACGACCACATCGGCACCCCGGGCAGTCAGGCCGTCGGCCAGCGAACGAACGTGTCGCCCGACCCCGCCGGTGCTCGTCGCCAGGACGAGGAGCACACGGCGGCCGTCGAGCCTGGCGTCGGCCCCGGGGCGATCCGCGGCGTGCTCACCCATCGCGGAGCACCCGAAGGGCGTCGGGTCGGATGACGCGGAGAACGGCGAGGAACAGGCCGGCAGCGACCAGCGCGAGCACACCGGCGGAAACGACCGACTGCCCGATGGTGCGACCAGCGCCGATCGGCAGCGCAGCCGCGGCGGCGACGGCACAACCCGTCGCGAGGGCCCCTGCGGCGGCGGTCCCGGCGAGACCGCGCAGCGCGCCGGGCGCGGCCGCGTTCAAGCCGGCAACGAGCAGCGCGCCGGCCAGGGTCATGCCGACGGTGTTGCCCACGCCCAGCGCGGCGACGCGGTCGAGGTCGGTCTCGGCGACGAGCGCGACGTCCAGCACCGCGACGACGAGCCATCCGACCGCCGTCGCAGTCGCCACCTTCCACGTCTCCCCGCGCGCATACAGCGCCCGGCCGGCCAGCGCGAGTACGCCGTACCCGACCAGCCCCGGTGCGAAGGCGACGACGCCATCCGCGAGCGCACCCACGTCGTCCGGCCCGGGGACGCCGGCGACCAGAAGCCGCGCGGCCGGCTGGGCGACGGCGACGAGCACCGCGACTCCGCCCAGCATCCCGATGAGCACAGCGGCCATGGAGTGGGCCGCGACATCGGCGTACTCGCTCTCAGCGCCACCCTCCGCGCTGGCAACCAGCCGCGGGAACGCAGTCGTCGACACCGGTACGGCCAGGACCGCCCAGGGCAGCAGGAAGACCGCGGTGGCGACCTGGAACAGCACCACTGAGCCCTCGCGACCGTGCACTGCCAGTCGGAGCGCCACGACGAGCGCGACCTGCTGCGCGACGAGGCCGACGATCCCGGCCAGCGCGAGCCCGCGGACGCGACGGGCAATGCCGTCGGGGAACGCGAACGTGGGCCGCAGCCGCAGGCCGCAGCGGCGCGCCGGGACCACGAGCCCCAGGGAGAGCACGGCGACGCCGAGAGTCGTCCCGACGGAGAGGGTCAGCTCCTGCGCGGTCGAGATCCGGTCGAGCGACGTCGCGCCCTGGGCTGCGTAGGCGAGGTACGCCGTGATGACGACCAGGCTGGACAGGAGTGGCGCGATGGCGGGTCCGAGGAACCGGTGGTGCGCCTGCACGATCCCGGCCAGGACGATGCCGACGCCGTACAGGACGACCTGCGGCATGAAGACCACCAGCATCCGGGCGCCGACCTCCGTCATCGGCCGGCCGCACTGCGGACCCGCGCCGACAAGTGCCCGCATGAGCAGAGGCGCGAGCGCCATGCCGAGCAGCGCGATCGGCGCGAGCAGCGCAACGGTCCAGCTCAGCAGGGCCGACGCGACCCGGCTCGCGGTCTCGCGGTCACCCGCAGCGACCGCACCGGCAAGGACGGGTACGACGAGGCTTGCCAGCGCGCCCCCGGCGACCACCTCGAAGACGACGTTGGGCACGGAGTTGGCCGCCTGGTAGGTGTCACCGACGCAGGACGTGCCGACCGCGTGCGACAGCACAGCGACCCGGCCGAACCCGACCACGCGGCTCGCGACGGTGACGACCGCGACGCCGGCGGCGGCCGTTCCCAGGGTGCGCGCCTTCATGACCGCCGGCCGAGCCGGTCGAGACGGCGCAAGGCCGACGTCCGGTCGATCACCTCGGTGAAGGAGACCCGCTCGCTCGCCGCGGTCAGCCCCAGCAGGGCGGCCAGCGCGACCTGCCGGGCCGCCCGCGGGCGAAGCCGCTCGACCAGTGCGACGCCGAGCACAGCACCGAGCGCGTTAGCGCCGCAGTCGCCCAGCATCCGGCGCTCGGCAAGGTCGCCGGGCAGCAAGGCGGCGCAGCTCCCGACGACACCGGGCCGGCCGAGCAGAGCAGCGCCCGCCAGGCCGACCTTGAGGGCGCGGCCCGGGCGCAGGTCGAGCAGGTTGACCAGGTTCGCGGTGCCTGCGATGACTGCCCCGGACAGCACGACGTCGCGCCTCGGCCGAATGCAGGCCGCCGCGACCAGACTCGCCGCCGAGATGCCCAGCAGCTTCGCCGCACCCGTGGTCAGCCGCCCGTGCCGCAACGCGCCGAGGTGACCGCGGAAGCCCTTGGCGCTGTCCGCGCTCCCGTGCAGGTCGTCGTACGCCCCGGCCAGGCCTGCTCCCACGCCGGCGACTGCCGCGGCGGCGCCCGCCCCCGCAGACACGGCAACGGCGAGCGCCGGGCCGGCTGCCTTGGAGACGGAGCGACCTCGGTAGTTGGTACGACGCCAGCGCCCGGCGTCGCCCGGTGGCCGCAGCTCGAGCAGTCGAACGACGACCTGCGCCGCCATCGCGCCGCGCCCGGCGCGACGCAGACCCCCGCTCACCGCGTGGGTGCTACCGGCGCCGCGGCTTGGGCGCCTGGGCCCTGGCCGTAGCGGCCCGAGCCCCCGGCCGCCTGCTCGCGCAGGGCCAGTACGGCGCTGACGAGGCCGAACGGCTTGTCGACCGTGTCCACGGAGGACACCGTGCGGCTGAGCGTGGCATCCGCACGCACCGCGGCGAGGAGACCACCGTTCCCTGCCGCCGTCGTCGGCCCGACCACCACGGCGCCCTCGGACCTGGCGTCCAGGGCCGCGGCGAGCGACAGCGCCGCCTGCTGGCGCTGCTTGCCGACATCGTCGAGGTCGTGCCCGTCCGCGCCGCCGGTGACCAGCACGGCCAGCGTGGCCGGCACGAGTGTGGCGAGAGCGCCGCCCGCGGGCTGCTCGACAGCGATCAGGTCGGCGCCGCCGAAGCCGCCGAGCACCTTCGCCGCGGCGTCGGCGGCGAGCGCGTCGGAGCCCTGTGACGTCACGGTGGCGGCAGCGAGCTCCCGCGCGGCCCGGTCGGAAGCGGTCCCCTCCGGGAGGTCGAGGCCGGCCGGCACGACGCCTGCAACGACGTCGTCGACCACCGCGGTCTTCGTCGGGTCGAGCAGGTCGTCGCGGATCTTCAGCACGCCGGTCGGCGTCCCGCCGGCCTGACCGATCAGCTCCGTCAGCGAGCGGACGACGTCCTGCGAGGCACCCGGCGTCATCACCAGGAGCACCCGTTCGCCGGCGAGCGCACCGGCCACCGCCGACGGGCCGACGACAGTGGCGAACTGATCGCGCTTGGAGACCTGGTTGCGCAGGTCGCGGACGTCTGCCTCCAGCCCGCGCTTGTCCCGGATGACGGCTCCGTTGCGCGACCGCAGGTCGTCGACCACGTAGCCGTTGAGCGCCGTCGTACCAACGACGATCCCGATGGCGAGTGCGAGGAAGACGGCAATGATCGACACCAGGTGGTAGCGGAAGTCGATCACGAGCAGCGCCCAGCCGCAGAGCCGGCGCCGGCCAGGCGGCGTCGGAGGTCAGCGATCACACCGGCGACGGTAGTCGGGACGGGGCAGCGCGCGGCTGGGACGCGCTGGCGTCAGCTCCCGCAGTCCTCGTGCTCGGCGACGAAGCCGCGGACGGCCGCCAGGAAGTCGCGCCGCGGCGCCGTCAGCACTTCGAGCTCGCGGCCGCAGCGCTTGCACTGCAGGACAGCCTGCTCGTCGAGGAGCCGGCAGGTGACCGAGCCGGTCATTGCCTTGACGCTCTCGACGTCCTGCAGCGGCAGGACGTCGGGAGCCACGAGCTGCCGCCTACCCCCAGGGTCGCGGGGCCGTTCCTCGGTCACCTGTCGAGACTCCCACGTCCGGGCCGCGGAACGGCAGAAGCGCGCATCAGAACAGCGAGGTGAGCCAGAACCAGAAGCTGTGGACCTGGTCGTCGAACAGGGCGGTGTACGCCCGCCCGGCGGAGGACACCGCGACGGCCGCAGCCATCGTCGCCAGCGTCGACGCGACGAGCAGGACGAGCGCCCAGTTGGATATCCGCTGCCGGTACAGCCGGCTGACGCCCTTGGCGTCGACCAGCTTCCCGCCCACCCGCAGCCGCGTCAGGAACGTGGAGGCCATGCCCTGCCGGCCCTTGTCGAGGAACTCCACCAGCGTCGCGTGCGTCCCGACGGCGACGATCAGGACGGCCCCCTTCTCGTCGGCGAGCAGCAGCGCCACGTCCTCGCTCGTGCCGGCCGCCGGAAAGACCACCCCGTCGACACCGAGGTCCTGCACGCGCTGAAGGCCGGGCGCGCGGCCGTCGGCATAGGCATGGACGACGACCTCCGCCCCGCAGCGCAGGGCGTCATCGCTGACGGAGTCCATGTCGCCGACGATGACGTCCGGGCGGTAGCCGCTCTCGAGCAGCGCATCCGCTCCGCCGTCGACGCCGACGAGCAGGGGGCGGTACTCGCGGATGTAGGGCCGGAGGGCGGCCAGGTCCTCGCGGTAGTCGTAGCCGCGGACGACGACGAGCACGTGCCGGCCGGAGAAGTCTGTGCGGACGTCGGGTACGCCGACACCGTCCAGCAGCAGCGCCCGCTCCTTGAGCAGGTACTCCATCGTGTTGGCCGCGAACGCCTCCAGCTGCGTGTGCAGGCCGGCTCTGGCCTCGACCATCGCTGCGTCGATGGACCCCGCGTCCTGTGGCGTGCCCTTCGCGACGACCTTCTCCCCGACGTACGCGGTGTCGCCGTCGACGCGTACGACATCGCCCTCCCGTACGGCGGCGAACACCTCGGTGCCGACCCGGTCCAGCAACGGGATGCCCGCGGCCAGCAGGATCTCCGGACCCAGGTTCGGGTAGCGCCCGCTGGTGCTCGGTGCCGCGTTGACGACCGCGGCCACCCGGCGGCCGACGAGCGCGTCGGCGCTCACCCGATCGAGGTCGACGTGGTCGATCACCGCGATGTCACCGGGCCGAAGCCGTTTCGTGAGGTCCTTGGTACGGCGGTCCAGCCGGGCGGTTCCGGAGACGCCGGGCAGGCCGTCCACCCGACTCCGGCGACGAAGCGGCGCGAGTCTCATCTCGTCCGAAGTCTGCCAGAGGCGGCGACTCGGATCGGGGATGCTGCTAGTCGCGCCCTTCCACGGCCAGGTAGAGGGTCAGATCGCGCAGACCGCGCTCGAACTCCGACGCGATGGCCCGCTGGGTCGGGATCAGCGGCGCAAGGCCCGCCGGCGGAAGGTCGTCCGGCGGCGGCGCCGGCAACGGCCTGCTGCGCCGCAGCGATCGGAGCCCGACGGCCTTCCACCCCTGTGCTTTGGAGTGCTGCACGCACGCCACCAGGATGAGCGTGCTGACGGCAACGACCATGAGCGCAACGACCACGACGAACCTCCTGGCTTCCTATCGGCAGCCTCAGGGTCAGAAGTAATCAAGAATTCGAGGCTCGTGTCCGGCGAATGCCGAATCCAGCCCGTCAACCGGCACATCGAGAAGCCCAGCTCGGACCAGAGCGGGCCCGTCGGCGACTCCGGCGTACAGGAGCGAGAGGCCACGCACGTGCAGCCGCGGCAGGTCGCCCGACGCGTCGATCTGCTCGAGCGACCCCCGACCGCCGGCCACCTGCAGGCGCCAGCCGACCGAGTGCTCAGCGATGTCCGGGTCGTCGAGCACGAACGACACCTCGACCGTCAGCTGCGGAGCGAAGCCGCGCTGCGCGATTGCCGCCGGTGCGTCGACGATGCGCAGCATCCACGGCTGGCGCCGGACCGGCGGCGGCACCGAGCCGGCGAGGTGCCACGCGAGCTCGGACGTCGGACCGCGCCATAGGACGGTCGACGCAACAGTGCTCCACGACGCCAGGGAGCGGAGCAGGGCGACCGCAGCCGGGCGCGAGCGGTGCACCAGCTCCCAGACCCGCAGCTCCGAGCCCTCGCGGTAGCCGCTCCCCCGCGCATACGTCGCGTACCCCACGGCCGTCCCGTCGGTGTCCTCGGCCAGCGCGACGACGTCGTGGTCGAGCACCGCCTGCGCGCCGGCGGGGAACTCCGGGCCGTCCCGGGTGAGCAGTCCGTTCACGTCCAGGTCGGCGTACAGGGAGTGGATCGCCGGCACATCGGCCGCACCCGCCGTGCGCACCCGGGCCCCGTCGTCCGAACCGGCTGGCCGCAGGTCGCGGGTTGCGATCCGGGTGTCGTCGAGGGAGCCCACCACCTCCCACCCCACCGGTCGGTAGACGCCGACGCCGGTCGGGAACAGCGCGCTGATCGGCTGCCCAGCGGCCCGCATCCGCGTCAGCACGTGGCGCATCAGGGCACTCGCGTGGCCCTGCCCCCGCGCGTCCGGGTGCACCGCCACGCCCGCGATGCCCCCCATCGGCACGGGCTGCCCGCCCCACCGCTGCGCGTACGACCTGATCCGGGCGCTGGCCACGACCTGACCGTCGGACCCGTCGATGCCGTAGGTCGTCCCGATGTCCGCCGGGGGGGCATCCGTGCGGTAGCCGAAGGCCAGCTGGTTGAGCCGCCAGACCGGCTCGATGTCGTCTGCGCCGAGGAGGCGGACGGTCACCCCTTCGCCTCCGCCGCAGCTGCGAGCAGCTCCTCGGCGTGTCCGCGGGCCAGACCGCTGTCGAGCCCGGCGAGCATTCGCGACAGCTCCGCCACCCGGGCCTCGCCGTCGAGCGCCACGACGCCGCTGCTCGTCACCGACCCGGCCGCCTGCCCTTCGGTGGCCTTGAGGACCTGCAGGTGCCGATCGGCGAAAGCGGCGACCTGCGGCAGGTGGGTGACGACGACCACCTGGTGGTCGTGCGCCAGCCGGGCCAGCCGCCGGCCCACCTCGACCGCAGCGCGTCCCCCGACTCCCGCGTCGACCTCGTCGAAGACCATCACGGGCAGTGGGTCCGATCCGGCGAAGACGACTTCGACGGCCAGCATCACCCGAGACAGCTCTCCGCCGCTGGCGCCCTTCTGCAGTGGCCGGGTGCCGGCGCCGGCGTGCGGCACGAGCAGCAGCTCGACGTCATCCACGCCGTCCGGGCCGGCGGCGAGCCGACGGTCGCCCACCGGCAGGCCGTCGGGCGACTCGCGCTGTGTCGTTACCGCGGAAACCCGCGCATCCGGCATCGCCAGCTCGACGAGCTCGGAAGTCACTGCCGCGCCGAACCGCTCGGCGGCCGCCGACCGAGCTGCCGACAGCTTGTCGGCCAGGGTGCCGAGCGACGCCTGCAACGCCTCGGCCTCTCCCTGCAGGGCGGCGATGCGGTCGTCCGCGCCGTCGAGGTCGAGCAGTCGCGTCGACGCCTCCTGGCCCCAGACGAGCACCGCGTCGACGTCGTCAACTCCGTGTCGTCGCATCAGCGTGGTCAGCACAGCGAGCCGCTCCTGTGCCGCAGCGAGCCGGCGTCGATCGGCGTCGACGGACGCGGCGTACGACGCCAGGTCGGTAGCGACGTCGGCGAGCAGGTGACCCGCCTCGGCGACCCGGCCGGCGAGCGTCGCCAGGGCGGGGTCGTGCGCCGCGGCCTGCTCGAGGACCCGCCGGGCCGCCGTCACGAGAGCGAGCGCGTCGGGACTGTCGAGGTCATCACCGGTGATCGCCTGCTGGGCCGTCGTCGCCGCCGTACGAAGGTCGTCGGCATTGGCCAACCGCTCGATCTCGGCGGCGAGCGCGGCCGCCTCGCCGGTCACCGGCTCGGCGGCCTCGACCTCCGCCAGCCCGATGCGCAGCAGCTCCGCCTCGCGGGTCCGCTCGGCGGCAGCCGCGGCGAGCTCGGTGACCGTCGCAGTGACATCGCGCCAGCGGGCCCAGTCGGCCCGGAACCGGTCCCGAAGCTCGAGCACCTCGGCACCGGCGTAGCGGTCCAGCGCCGCGCGCTGCTCGGCCGGCTTGAGCAGGCGCTGCTGGTCGGACTGCCCGTGGACGGCGAGCACGTGCTCGCCGATCTCGGCGAGCACGCCGACGGGCACGCTGCAGCCACCGACGTGCGCACGGGACCGGCCGTCGGCGCCGACTGATCGCGACAGCGGCAGCACGTCGTCGTCGAGCACCGCTCCCGCGTCGAGCGCCCGTGACACGGCCGGCGACCGGGAATCGAGCGACAGCCGCCCCTCCACGACTGCGCGCGGCGCGTCGGGACGGACCCGGCCGGCATCGGCGCGACCTCCGAACAGCAGCGACAGGCCCTGCACGACCATCGTCTTGCCGGCGCCTGTCTCGCCGGTGACCACGGTCAGCCCAGGCGACAGCTCGAGCACGGCGTCGTCGATGACGCCGAGGCCGCGGATCCGGATCTCCTCCAGCACGCCGAAAGCGTAGGTGGGCCGCCCGACAGGCTCGTGGACGTCAGTCGGCGCGCCCGCGCCAACCCTCGACCGGCAGGGCGAACTTCTCCACAAGGGTGTCCGTGAAGGGCCGCTCGTGCGTGCGGGCCAGCACGACCGGGATCGCGCCCCGGCGCACCTCCACCCGGGCGCCGTGGGGCAGCGTCCGGGTACGCCGGCCGTCGCAGGCGACGACGGCCTCGGAACCCGTCGCCAGCACCTCCATCGCCACGACGGACGTGGGGCTGGCGACGAGCGGTCGGGCGAACAGGGCGTGCGCACTGATCGGTACGACGAGAAGGGCCTCCACGGTCGGCCACACGACCGGACCACCGGCCGAGAACGCATACGCCGTGGACCCCGTCGGCGTGGAGGCCACGACCCCGTCGCAGCCCCAACGGCTGAGCGGCCGCCCGTCGATCTCGACCATCACCTCGAGCATCCGCTCGCGGTTGGCCTTCTCCACGCTGCACTCGTTGAGGGCCCAGCCGCTGTCGATGACCTCACCGTCGGCGACGACGTCCACGTCGAGAGTCATCCGGTCCTCGACGCTGTAAGCGCGGTCCAGCACCTGCTCGATCACGGTCTCCAGGTCCTCCGGCTCGGCCTCGGCGAGGAAGCCGACCCGCCCGAGGTTGACGCCGAGCAAGGGGACACCGGCATCCCTGGCCAGCTCGGCAGCCCGCAGGATCGTGCCGTCTCCGCCGAGGACCACCACCAGCTCCGCACCCGCCGCCGACCCACGCTCGCCGTCACACCGCACGACATCAGAGACCCCCATCTCGGCGGCTTCCTCGTCGAGCATCCGCACCTCGATGGCCGCAGCCTGCAGTCGCTTCACGACCCGGCGGGCAGCGTCAACCGTCGCGACGCGACCGGTGTGCGCGAGAAGCAGGACGGAGCGGTTCACGCCCTCCACCCTCTCACTGCGGCCCGTCCCGAACCGCAGCGCGCAGGTCGTCATCGTCGAGCGGCGGCGCGCCGGCTCGCAGCCAGAGGAAGTACTCCACGTTGCCGCTCGGCCCCGGCAGCGGACTCGCCGTGATGCCGCGGACGCCGAGACCGAGCGCCGCGGCCTGCTCTGCCACCCGTCGTACCGCCTCCAAACGATGCTCCGGATCACGCACCACTCCCCCGGCGGGGAGTCGGTCCTTGCCGACCTCGAACTGCGGCTTGACCATCGGCAGCAGGTCGGCATCCGGCCTGCCGCATGCGACCAGCGCTGGCAGGACGAGGCCGAGCGGGATGAAGCTCAGATCGGCGACGACGAGCTCGACCGGCCCGCCGATGAGCTCGGGGGTCAGCGATCGGACATTGGTGCGGTCGACGACAGTCACCCGCTCGTCGGTGCGCAGGGACCAGGCGAGCTGGCCGTAGCCGACGTCGACGGCGACGACGTGTGCCGCGGCCCGCTGCAGCAGGACGTCGGTGAACCCACCGGTGCTGGCGCCGGCGTCGAGTGCCCTCCGGCCGGCCGGGTCGTAGCCGAACGCGTCAAGGGCGCCGGCGAGCTTGTGCCCGCCTCTGGAGGCGTACGACGGGCCGCTGTCCGGTACGACGACGATCGCCGTCGCGGGTTCGACCCCGGTCGCGCCCTTCGTCGCGGTCTGCCCGCCGACGAGGACACGTCCCGCGTCGATGAGCTCGGCGGCCTGTTCCCGGCTGCGGGCCAGACCGCGGCGGACGAGCTCCGCGTCCAGCCGCGCACGGCGAGCCACCGGCCGGTGTCGCTAGTCCTCGTCGAGGGCGGCGAGCGCGTCCTGCAGCAACCGGTGCACCTCGTCGTAGACCGCGACGTGCTCGCTCACGGGCAGCTCCTCGAGCTGCTCGAGCCGAGCCACGGCACTGTCCACCTGCGTGGTCATCGCCGGCCCCGGCGGGCCGCTGGCTTCTTCGCGGCCGGACGTCGCGCGATCTTCTTGGCCGTCGTCTTCTTCGCCGTCGTCTTCCTCGCCGTCGTCTTCTTCGCCGTCGTCTTCTTCGCCGTCGTCTTCTTCGCCGTCGTCTTCTTCGCCGTCGTCTTCTTCGCCGCCGTCTTCTTCGCCGCCGGACGCGCGGCCGCGGCTGTCGTTCGCTCGGCGGTGGCAACGCCGCCGGACGAGCCGTGCTCGGCCGCCGTCAGCTCGCGGATCTGCGCCTCCAGCGACCGCACCCGATTGGTCAGCTCGGTGACCTCGTCGTTCGCCGCGAGCCCGAGCCGCCCGAGCGTTCGGTCCACCTCGTACCTGACCAGAGCCGTCACGGCCTCGCGGTTGGACCGGCTCTGCGCAACGAGATCCTCGGCCAGGGTGCTGACCTGCTCGGCCGTCGCCTCCCCCTGCGCCACCAGTGCCTTGGCAGCGCCCACCGCGCGTTGGCGCGTCACGTCGGTCAGGCCGCCGGCAAGGGCCAGGTAGCTCTTCAACGCGTCGCGCACGGGGGTCTCCAGACTGCGGCCGGGCGGCCAACGTACCCGGTGGGGTGATCACCGTTCGGGTAGCGTCGCTCGACGCGCCGAACGCTTCCGGCGCGGTCCGGAGGGGAGTCGGGTGGCGACGCTGAAAGCGGTCGAGGCGGCCGTTCAGGGCCTGCTCGAGCGGCTCGCGGAGGTCGACCCCGACGTACGCCGGAAGTACGCCGTCGAGCGGACCGTTGCCTGCCGGGTGCGAGATCTCGACATCGTTTTCCTCGGCTCGTTCGACGAGGACGGCGCCCTGCGCGACCTGCAGACCGCGGAGCGCGGCGACGGACAGGTCAAGCTCGCGGCCAACAGCGACGACCTCATCGCCCTGATCGAGGGCCGACTGTCCGTTCCGACCGCGTGGGCGACCGGCAAGCTCAAGATCGACGCAAGCATGCTCGACCTGCTCAAGCTCCGGTCACTGCTCTAACCCGGCCACCCCGTCCACCTGCTGCCCCCCGTCCGCGCACCGCCAGGCCAGCGCGCAGGCAGCGCGAAGCGCGGGGGTGCCGCGACCGGTCACCGTGAGCCGACCCCCCTCGTACGCCGCCATCGCCCCGTCGCACTGGGCGCGTCCGGTCTCGACGTCGACTGGTGGTTGAGACGATGTGAGACCGCGCAGGTCCCACGCAACGTACGTCGGCCGGCTGCCGCGGGCAGCGGCCAGCACGTCCGCCGCGGTCGCGACCCCGGTGAGCACCAGCAGGCTGTCCGCTCCTCCCCGAATCGCACCGAGCACGTCCGTGTCGAGCCGGTCGCCGATGACGAGCGGCCGCCGTGCGCCGACCCTGGCGACCGATTCGACGTGCAGGGCCGGCTCCGGCTTGCCGGCGACCTGCGGGCTGCGCCCGGTGGCGACCTGCAGCGCCGCCACCAGCGCGCCGTTGCCCGGCACCGGCCCACGCGGGCTCGGCAGTGTGCTGTCGGTGTTGGCGGCGATCCACGGCACCCCCGCCCGCAACGCAAGGGCGGCCTCCACGAGCTCAGGCATCCCAGTGTCCGGCGCGTAGCCCTGCACGACGGCACGGACTGCCGGGCCGGCCCGGCTGACCACCGCATAGCCGGCGGCACGCACCTCCTCGATCAGCCCGTCGGCGCCGACAACGAGGACCTCGACCCCGGTCGGCAGCTGCTCACGCAGGAGCCGCGCCGTGGCCTGCGCACTGGTCACGACATCGGCGGCCTCGGCCGGCACGCCGATCTCTGTCAGGTGCGCCGCAACCACCGCGGGCGACCTCGAGGCGTTGTTCGTGACGAAGGCGGAGCGCATCCCTGCACGACTGGCGGCCGCGACCGACTCCGCTGCGTGCGGCACCGCTTCCGCGCCGAGGTACAGGACGCCGTCGAGGTCGTACAGCGCCGCGTCGTACGCGTCGCACAACGGGCTGTCGCAGTCACCGAGCTGGTCCCCACGACCCGACGGGTCCAGGGCGACCGCCCCCTCCGTCACCGCTGTGCGGCGGTGAGGGCAGCCCGGGCGCCGCGCAGGGCGAGCGCGTAGTGGTTGACGTCGGGCCGCATCGCGGCGGCCAGCGCCAGGTGCTCGACGGCCTTGGTGAGGTCGCCCATCTTGGTCGCGGCCAGGCCGAGGCCGAACTGCGAGTAGTCGTCGGCTGGGTTGACCGCGACGATCCACTCGAAGTTGACCAGCGCCTCCTCGTACAGGCCGGCGTCGAACTGCGCCCGGGCGAGGGCCTCCCGGACCATGCGGGAGTCCGGTTCGGCCGTGGCCACGTGGGTCAGCAGCTGCACGGAGGCGTTCGCGTCGCCGTTCTCGAGCAGCTCGACCCCACGTGCGTACCAGTCGTAGACCTCGCCCTGTGGTGTGACGTCGGGCGGCGGCGGGGGCAGCTCTGAGAACGGCCGGACCGGCTCCTCGTCAGGTGCGCGCGGGTCGTACCGGGGGTCATACCGACTGCCTTCCACGCGCGCACTCCTCCTCGTCGTCCTCGATGGGGCGGCTCACCGGCGTCCAGACCGCACCCATAGAGTGCCGCCATGACCGCAGGCTCCCACCCCGCGTCGTCGGGCCAGAGCCCGCAGTCCTCGTCCGCCCCGCCCGATCTCCCGTCGCCTGATATTCCGACAACCGTGCCGTCACCGGCCGGTCTGGTGCTCGAGCCCTTCCGGGCCCTGCGCTACGACCCAGCAGTCGCGGGCGGTCTCGAGGGGCTGACCTCGCCGCCGTACGACGTCATCGACGCCGACGGGGTGGCCGCCCTCGAGGCTGCGAGCGAACGCAACGTCGTCCGTCTCATCCTCCCACGCGATCCCGGCGGCGAACCGTCCGACACGGGCCGGTACGCCGCAGCACGCCGCGTCCTCGACGGCTGGCGGGCCGACGGCACGCTGCGGCCCGACCCCGAGCCGGCGCTCTACGTCTACGAGCAGGCCGATCCGACGACCGGCCACGCCCAGCGCGGGCTGCTCGGCGCACTGGCCCTCACCCGTGCCGAGGACGGCATCGTCCTGCCGCACGAGAACACGATGGCCGGACCCGTCAGCGACCGACTCGCGCTCTACACCGCGGTCGAGGCAGACCTCGAACCGATCTTCCTCGTGTACGACGGCGGGGGGGCCGCGTCCGCGGCCGTCGCCGACGTCGATGCGACTGCTCCGCTCGTCGACGTGCTGCTGCCGGACGGCCTGCGGCACCGGCTCTGGACGATCACCGATCCGGACCGGCTCGCCGCTGTCTCGGCCGACCTGCATGACCGCAAAGCACTCATCGCCGACGGGCATCACCGCTACGCCACCTACCTGCAGCGCCAGGTGGAGCGGCACGCGGCGGGTGCGGGAACCGGCCCGTGGGATTCCGGCTTGACCTTCCTGGTCGACGCGAGCGCCTTCGGTCCCGAGGTGCATCCCATCCACCGGGTCGTCCCGGGCCGTCCACCGCAGGAGCTGGCCGAGCTCGCCGGGGCCGGCATGCAGGTGCAGGAGCTCGCGGGTGGGCACGCGGCTGCGGTCGAGGCGCTCGAGGCCGCCGCGAAGGGCCCGGCCTACGCGCTGACCGACGGCACCCGCGCCTGGCTGCTGACAGAACCTGACCAAGGACAGGTGGCCGCCGCGCTGCCGGCCGAGCACAGCGATGCGTGGAAGGCGTTGGACGTCAGCGTGTTGCACGGCTTCGTCGTACCGGCGTTGTGGGGTCTGCCCGACACGGTCGACACGGTTGGCTACGAGCACGACGTCGACTCCGCCGTCGCCGCCGCCCGGCGCACGGGTGGCACGGCCGTCCTGCTCAACCCGACACCGGTGGCTGCCGTCGCCGCTGTGGCGGCGGACGGCGAGCGGATGCCGCGCAAGTCGACGCTGTTCACCCCGAAGCCCCGCACCGGGTTGGTCATCCGCGACTACCGCGACGCCTGAGCCCGGACCAGCCGCTTGGCGCTGGCCGCCTCGATCTCGTACTTGCTCCCCAGCCCGGTGGGTCCGCGCCAGAACCGGCGCCGCAGTGCTCCCTCGACCCGGACCAGGTCGCCCGGCGCGAACGCACCGGCGGTCCGCCGTAGGCCGGCAGTCCGCGCCACGCACTCGATGGTGTCGGTCGTCGTCTGCCGACCGCCCTCCGGCACCGGTCGCCGCGTGGGCGGCCGGTCGACGATGACGCTCCACTGAACGAGGAGGTCGCCGCTCGGCAGCTCCTTCTCCACGGGCTCACGTGACACCCGTCCGACCAGGACGACCTCGTTGCATGCCTTGTCCAGCACCTGCTCAGCCATTCGTTGCCTCCCGTCTGCGGCCCCGGACGGGACGCCCGTGCCACGATGCGGAGCCGGCGCGGCCGGTGGGCCGCCGGCGGACCGACTGGGGACGGGAGGGCACGCCTGTGGAGACACCCGCGCCAGTGTCACTGGGTGGTGCTGTGCACCTGATCGACACCTGCATGGGCGGCTACGACGGCATTACCGCCGCCTACCTCATCGCCTCGGACCGGCCGGCCCTCGTCGAGACGGGTGCAGCTCTCAGTGCCGACCGGGTGGTCGGCGCACTCGCAGCGCTGGGCATCGGGCCGAACGACCTCGCGACGATCGTCGTGACCCACATCCACCTCGACCATGCCGGCGGCGTCGGCGACCTGGCCGCGGCGTTCCCCAGGGCCGAGGTCGTCGTCCACGAGCGCGGTGCCCGCCACCTGGTCTCACCCGAGCGGTTGGTGGCCTCCGCACGGCGCGTCTACGGCGACGTGATGGACCGCGTGTTCGGCGACCTGCTGCCCACCCCCGTCGAACGCGTCCGCGCGCTGGGCGACATCGACAGCGTCGACCTGGGCGGCGGACGGGCTCTGCGCAGCCACTGGTCCCCCGGTCACGCCTCGCACCACGTCGGTCTGCTCGACTCCGCGACCAATGACCTCTACGTCGGCGACGCCGCCGGCATCTACGTCCCCGAGGCCGACCTGGTGAAGCCGGCGACGCCGCCACCGGACTTCGACCTGCCGGTCGCGCTGGCCAGCATCGAGGGCTTCCGGGAGCTCCGCCCGGACCGGTTGCTGTTCAGCCACTACGGACCGGTCAGCGCGATCGACGAGACGCTGGACGCAAGCGTCGAGGAACTCGAGCTGTGGGTCGAGATGACACGAGACGTACGCCGGCAGGGCCTCGACCTCGATCACGCGGTCGCGGCCGTCCGCGACCGCACCCGCGAGCGGTACGCCGCCATCGACGCGGATCCCGAGCTGCGGGCCAAGCACGAGGTGCTGAACAGCGACGAGGCGAACCTCAACGGCATCCTGCGCTGGCTCGACAAGGTGGAGCCGACGCCGGCCTGAGCGCCATCAGCCCTCGTCGTCCGGCTCGTCCTCCTCGAGGTCGAAGTCGCCGAGTACGACCCCGTCGAGCTCGAGCAGCCGGTCGGCGGCATCGGTCTCGCCCTCGACGTCCACCTCCGCGCTGCGACTGAACCAGTCTCGCGCCTCGTCCTTGCGGCCGGCCGCGAGCAGCATGTCGGCATACGCGTACCAGAGCCGGGCGGCCCACGGCCGCTTCGCCGTCGTACGCCGAGCCGGGTCCTGCAGCAGGACGGCGGCGGCATCCGCCTGGCCGAGGTCCCGGCGGGCTCCCGCCAGGACGATCACCAGCTCGACGCGGGTGGCCTGGTCGAGCCCGGGCACCGCAGGATCCTCGCCGTACGCGAGCGCCTTCTCCGGCCGGCCGAGAGCCCGCTCGCAGTCGGCCATGACGAGCAGGTGCTCAGCACGACCGGTGATCCGCCTGGCCGTCCGCAGCTCCGACAACGCGTCGGCCCATTCGCCGGCCAGGTACGCCGTCAACCCGGCGGCCTCCCGGACCGCACCGACCCGACCCGCCAGCGCACGCGCGGCGCGGGCGTGCATCAGCGCGGCGGGCGGGTCCTCGTCGACCAGCCGGCCGGCCATCACCAGGTGCCTGGCGACCAGGTCGGCGGTGTCCTTGGCGAGCGACCGCAGCTCGGTGCGGGTCTCCTTGTCGAGCATCTGCGGCTCAACGTCATCCGGCAGGGGGACCCGGGCCTCCTGGCGGCGCTTCTCCCGGCGCGGGTCGTAACGCGCCGCGATCTCTGCCCTCTGCTCCTCGGTGAGCTTGGGGGCCGGCCCAGCGTTGCGGCGGGCCCGGCTCGAGGCGTCCTCCCGCCCCGCTCCCGACGACGGGTGACCGTCACGCGACGAGGCACGGCCGGCACCCGATGACGCAGGACCACCACCCGCCGACGGTCGAGCACCACCCGAGGACGGCCGACCCGTCGCCGATGAGGATCGGGCCCCGCCGGTCGGCCGACCAGCTCCCGGCTTCCGGGGTGGCTTGCGCTCGCCGGGGGACCCGGCCTGGTCGCGCGGCATTCGGACTCCCTGTATTCACTGGTAAACGCGACAAGGGCCGCTCACAAATGAGCGACCCTTGTCGTGAAGTATGTCCGGCGGCGTCCTACTCTCCCACACAGTCCCCCGTGCAGTACCATCGGCGCTGAGAGGCTTAGCTTCCGGGTTCGGAATGGAGCCGGGCGTTTCCCTCTCGCCATGGCCGCCGAAACTCTATGGAGATATATCGGTGTGCCGGCCCGCTATGGCAGCGGGCGGCAACTCGATTCCCGACCGTATCTCGGGAACCGCACAGTGGACGCCTCACCTGCCACCGAAGTGGCAGGTTGGTAGCAGTTTGTGGTCAAGCCCTCGGCCTATTAGTACCGGTCAGCTGCACCCATTACTGGGCTTCCACTTCCGGCCTATCAACCCGATGGTCTCGTCGGGGGCCTTACCCGGTTAA
>JAWWOH010000031.1:0-97865 GCA_033851845.1 Actinomycetota bacterium | reverse complement strand
TCAGCCGCTTCTGCCCGGCGGTCGCGACGTCGGGGATGATCAAGTGACGGCTGTAGCGCATGACCTCGTCGCGGCTGAGGTCGGCAGCCGGTTCGACCAGGGGCGGCAGGGGCACGGCGAAACTCCTCAGGAAGGCACGTCTTACTTGCCTGTAAGCCTGCCAGCGAGCCTGTTCTTCCCTCTACGCCGGGGTGACCAGGCCCACAAACGAGGTTCCCGCCCAGCCTGCTGGGCAGACCTTTGACGAGGAGAGGAGTCCATCCCATGGGCATTTTCGACAAGGCCAAGGACAAGGCACAGTCGCTCGAGGGCGAGGCCAAGCAGCGCGTCGGCGGCGCGACCGGCGACACGTCGCTTCAGGCCGAAGGCAAGAAGGACCAGGTTGCGGGTGACCTCAAGGGTGCCGGCGAGAAGGTCAAGGACGCCTTCAGCTAAACCAACAGCGAGTACGCCGGAGGCCGGACCCATGCGGGTCCGGCCTCTTTCGGTTGCGATCAGCCGCCCGGCCGCCACCACGGCCGGCGCCGGCCGCCATCGTCGTCATCGTCGTCGTCCATGTCGACGGCCGCGTTGCGCCGCGCGGCCGACTCCGCCGGCAGCACCGTGCCGCGTGACGGCGGCGGCGTGGCGGGGCGGGCGGGCGCAGTGCGCGTGGCGGCGCGGGGCACGGACTTGGTGGGCCGGGCCGGTGGCGCGGCCTTCGGCGCAGGCGTCGCCTTGGCGGGCTGGGGCTCGGCGGCCGGGACGTCGGCCGGGGCCTCGGCCGCCGCGGTCGGCGTCGCGGTCGGCGTCGCGGTCTGCTCCGACTCGGCCGGCGGTTGCGGCGCGGCGGCAGCCGGAGCCGCGGGTGCGGCTGCCGCGGCGGGTGCGGCGGCCGCGGCGGGCGCCGACTGCGCAGCCGCTCGCTTGCGGGTCGGGGTCGGCGGCGGGAGCTGCGCGACCGGCTGGCCCTCGTCCTCGTCGTCGTCCTCGTCGTCGTCCGCCGTCGTCTCGGGAGCCCACGAGCGGTTCGGTCGGCGCTTGCGCAGCAGCGCCTCGGCGAGCGTGAGGATCGCCTCGTCGATGTGCGTGCGCAGCCGGTTCTCGGTGTCCGACGTCGTGGCGTTGACGCCGTCGAGGACGCTCGCAGCGACCTTGTCGCCGACCTGCTGGGCCACCATCGGGCCGATCCGGTCGAGGACGACGTCGGCGACCCGCGGGGCGAGCTCGTCGACGAGCCGGTCCGCGAGCCGGAGCGCGACGGCGGCGGAGACCTGCTCGGTCGTCGGGATGACGAGGGCGTCGACGCGGCTGCCGACGTCGGAGACCTCCTTGCGGAGCCCACTGACCTCCGCCGGCAGGGCCGCCGTCGGCGTGACCTGCTCCCTGACAGCGGACAGCTCGGCGGTGAGGCCGGTCAGGCCCTCGACCTGCTCGGCCAGTCGGCGGACGTCGGCGGCAACAGCCGGCAGCGCGCCGGCGCTCTCGCCAACGCTCTCGCCGACGCCGGTGACGCGCTGGGTGAGCACCGCGAGGGCCTCTTCGAGACCCTGCAGTCGGCTGTCGAGCGCCGTGATGCGATCCAGGGCCGGACCGCCGCCAGCAACCGCCGACAGCTGACCGTGCACCGGCTCGAGCGCCTCCGCGAGCTCGGCGGGAGTCACCGCCGGCCTCGACCCCAGCGCGTCGATCCGCTCGGTCAGTGCGAGGACGACGGAGTCGCGCATGCGTGCCACGTCGCTGACGGAAGCGAGCTTGTCGACCCGGTCACCGAGCGCCTCGAGCTCGGGGCGGAGCGCGTCGAGCTGCGGTCGCAGTGCGTCGAGCTCAGGTCGCAGGGACTCGTACGCCGTACGCAGTGCCACGAGCTCCGGCCGGATCCCGTCGTCGGCCGGCCGCAGGGCCGCCAGCTCCTCGCGGGCGGCCTCGCCGGAGGTCCGCAGCGCCTCGAGCTCGCGGCGGACATCGTCCGTGCTCGACCGGATCGCCTCGAGGTCGGGCCGGACCACGTCGGCGGCCGACCGCATCGCCTCGAGGTCGGACCGCAGGGTGTCGTTGGCGGCGCGGATGGCCTGCAGCTCCGGACGCAGCGCCTCCTGGGCCGTGCGCAGTGCCTGCAGCTCGGGTCGGACGGCCTCCTGCGCGGACCGAAGTGCCTGGAGCTCGGGAGCGAGCGACTCGGCAGCCGACCCGCGCGCCTGCAGCTCGGCGAGTGCCGACCTGATCTCCGCGAGCTGTCCGAGCTGTTCCTGCAGGCCCGCCAGGTCGCCCTGCACGCCCGCCAGCGCCTGCGGGAACGCCGACAGCGACGACACCGCCGCCGTCAGCCGGGTCACTGCAGCGCCATGGGCCGCGACGTCTGCCGCCAGCGACTCGAGCCGGCCGGTCAGCTCGGCGGAGCCGCTCCCAGCGCCGGCGAGGGCGGCGGCCTGCTCGTCCAGCCGTCGGGACAGGACGTCGAAGCGCTCGCCGACCCCGGTCGTCGACATCCGCAGCTCGGTCGCGACGGCCGACAGATCGGTGCGGAGGCGCTCGACGGCCACACCCGAGGCAGCCCCGCGCAGGCCCTCGCCGACAGCCGCGACCTGCGCGCGCACCTCGGCCAGGGCGTTGGCGACGGACCGCTGCTCGGACAGCTGCTCCTCGACCGCGCGCGACAGCAGCGCCTGCATGCGCTCGGCGACCGGGTTGCCGCCGGGCGGCGGATAGCCCGGGGCGCCGGATGCGTCCTGTGACACTGCGGTCCTCCTCGGGGATCCCCGTCGGTGAGCGTGGACAGTATGTCGCGGCAGGGCTCGATGCGCCCGTGGCCTGCTCGTTTGCGCCTGTCGGCGGCTACGCCAGGTCCCAGCTGTCCCCCGGTTGAAGGTCGCGTTCCTCGTGCAGCAGCCGGGTGGCAGACATGCCGACCGCGGTCAGGACGGTCCCTTCGACAAGCACGCCGGACTCCTCCGGGATGCCGAGCACCGTCGTGCTCGTCGGCACGGCAGCCTCGATGGAGCGGAGCCAGTCACCGCGGCTCGAGCCGCCGCTCCAGTGCGGGACGACGAGCAGGTCGTCGACCAGCCCGAGACCGGCCTCGACCGCGAGGGATCCACCCGAGCGCTGGTCCGGAAGCACCGTCCAGGGGCACAGCACCATCGCGCCGGCGCTGGCGCCCATGACGACCGCGCCGCCGTCGAGCAGCGCCTGGACGGCCGCTCCCACGGCGGTCTCCCGCAGAGCCCGCAGCAACCGCGACGGGGAGCCGCCCGGCAGCACGAGCAGTCGCGCCGTTGCGATGACCTCGAGCGCCGCGGCGGCATCCGCTCGCGCATCCGGGGCGCCGACCACATCACCGGCGCCGATCGCCCGGAAGTGCCGTACGCCGTTGGCCGTGGCGGTGCCGTAGTCCTGCCCGGGCTCGCCGGCGAGGGCGGTCACCACGACACGACCACCGGCTCGGCGTACCAGATCGAGGTCCATCGCGCGGCAGCCGGCCGAGAACTCACCGCCGCCCTGAAGGCAGATCACGTACGGACGGTACGGCGCCTAGGTGAGCAGGGTCTCGAGGCGCCGGTTGAGCGCGTCGAGCGTGGCGCGGATGACTGCCTGACGGACGTCCTCGCGCACGGTGGCGGCACCCGTGAGCCGCTCCGTGCCCCGCCCGGACAGCATGGTGAGCGCGACCAGCACGGTGCGCTCAGAGCCGAGCTGGCTGATCTCGAGGTGGTCGAGCTCGAACCGGGCGATGTCGCCGGACAGCTCCTCGACCGCACGCAGCGTGGCCGACGCGACCGCCCGCTGCACGCCGGACTGCGAGGCGCTCGCTCGTGACTCGCCGGAGGCGGTGCGCCCGTCCGAGGTCAGCGTGACGGTCGCGGTGACGTCGAGGCCGCTCGACACCAGGTGCATGCGCGAGATCGCGGGACGTCCGGCGACGCGCTGATGCGGGACCTCGACGTCGACCTCTGGCGCCGCGGGCGCGTGGATCTGCGCGTCCTCGACGATCTGCACGCGCTCGGCATCGACGCCGAGGCCGAACCGCTCGCGCAGCAGCCGGCCGACGGTCGTCGCGACGGCGACCTCATCCACGCCGGCCTGCAGGCCGAGCCGGAGCAGGCCCATCCCGCCGTCGGCGTCGGGCTCGACGTCGGCGTCGGCGACGCCCGGGACATCACGCAGCGCCGCGACGATCTCGCGGAAGTCCGTGACGCTCATGAGCAGCCGACTCTCGATGACGGGATCAACAGTTACACAGAGTGATCGACCCGCGGATCGGCAGCCTGAATGACCCGTAAGGACTAGGCCGACCGGCGCGCAGCCACCTTCTTCGGAGCAGTCTTCTTGCTCGATTTGGTGGCCTTCGCGGCAGTTTTGCCGCCTTTCTCGGCCTTCTTCGCGGGGGCCTTCTTGGTAGCACCGCTCTTGCCGCTCCGCTCGCTTTCCGCGGCTTTCGCGGGCTTGCCCGCGGTGGGCTCGCCGCCACCGGGCCGGCCGGCCTTGGCCGCCTCGACACTGGCCCGCAGCGCCGCCATCAGGTCGACGACGGTGCCCGCGGTGGGCTGCGCCTGCTCCGGCTGCTTGACCTCGTGCCCGGCGATCTTGGCCTCGATGACCTCCTGGAGCGCCTCGCGGTAGGAGTCCTTGTACTGGCTCGGGTCGAAGTCGCCCGACAGCGTGTCGATGAGGCTGCCGGCCATCGCCAGCTCCTGCGGCCGGACGTCGATGTCGTCATCGAGGAAGCCGAAGTCGGGGTTGCGCACCTCGTCGGGCCACAGCATCGTCTCGAGCACGAAGACGCCGTCGCGCACGCGCAGCGTCGCGAGCGACTCGCGGTTGCGCAGCGCCACCTTCACGAGCGCGACCTTCCCCGACTCCTCGAGCGCATCGCGGAGCAGCACGTACGGCTTCGCGCCGGCCTTGTCGGGCTCGATGTAGTAGCTCTTCTCGAAGAAGATGGGGTCGACCTGCTCGAGCGGGACGAACTGCAGGACGTCGATCGCCTTGCTGGTGGTCAGCGGCAGGTCGGCGAAGTCCTCGTCGGTGAGCACGACGGTCTCGCCGCTGGAGAGCTCGTAGCCCTTGGCGATCTCGCCGTACGGCACCTCCTCGCCGTCGGCCTGCGCGACCCGCTTGTAACGGATCCGGCTGCCGTCGGAGCGGCGTACCTGATGGAAGGAGACGTCCTTCTGCTCCGTGGCGCTGTAGAGCTTCACGGGGATCGTCACCAGCCCGAAGCTGATGGCGCCCTTCCAGATCGACCTCACGGTTCCCCCGTACCCCCAGCGGTCCCCAGTACCCGTTTGCGATGTCGATCACGCTAGAGGGCCGGTCGGGGCAGGTCCACACACCCACCCCGACCGGCCGCCGCGAGTGTGGCCGGATGTGCGGGTTGTGCGTAAGGGAGGTTGAGCTACTGGGGGGCGAGCGCCGCCGTCGTGGCCTCGAGCTCCGCCCGCGCGCCGGCCGGGTCGGTCTGGCCGCTGACCAGGAAGGCAACCGGCTCGTCGACGCCGGCCGCGCGGAAGGCTTCGAACCTGGCCCGGACGTCATCAGCCGAGCCGGCGAGGACCAGGCTGTCGAGGAACTCGTCCGGCAGTGACCCAGCCGCTGCTTTTCGGTCTCCGGCCTCCCACAGCTCCATCGCCTTCGCGGTCACCGCTTCCCAGCCCTGTACGCCGAAGGCGGTCCGGTACGCCGGCACCGTCACGTAGCTCATCACCTCGCGCCGGGCCCACCGTCGTACAGCGTCGACGTCCTGGGTGACGCAGACGCGGACGAAGACGGCATTGGTCGTCTCGCGCGAGCCCGCCTTCACGTACGCGAGTGCGTCTTCGACCGCATGCGCACCGATCCAGTTGAGGCACACGCCGTCGGCCACCTCGCCGCCGGCGCGCAGCATCTGCGGGTTGAGCGCGCCGATGATGATGGGCGGTGGCGGCTGCGGGTTGTTCATCATCAGGAAGTAGCCGTGCACGTCGTAGTAGGTGCCGCCGTGATCGAGTCGCTCGCCGGCGAGCAGCCGCCGCACGACCTCGACGTACTCCTTGATCCGGCCGAGCGGCTTGTCGAACGGGACGCCGTTCCACCGCTCCACGATCATCTTGCTGCTGACGCCGACGCCGAGGGTGAACCGGCCGCCGCTGACGTCCTGCAGGGTGCCGGCGCACTGCGCCATCAGGCTTGGCGTGCGGGTGTAGATGGGTACGACGCCGGTAGCGAGCCCGACGGTGCTGGTGCCGAGCGCGACGGCGGTGAGCAGCCCGAAGGCGTCGTTGTTGCCGGCCTCGGCGACCCACAGTCGGTCGTACCCGGCCGCCTCCGCGCGCGCCGCCACGTCCACGAAGCCCTTCACCGGCAGAGCGAGGTTCAGCGGCAGCGCCAGCCCGGTCCCGCCCACAGCACCCATGCGCGGATCCTGTCATCAACGGGGTAGGGGGATCGCGTGGCGCTGGAGACCTATCGCAAGAAGCGGGACGCGAAGAAGACGCCTGAGCCGGTGCCGGCGTGGGACGTGCCGAACGTTGCGGAAGACCACACCGGCAACGAACAAGACGGCCGCGGCGACACCTTCGTCGTCCAGGAGCACCACGCGACCGCGCTGCACTGGGACGTCCGGCTCGAGCGGGACGGCGTGCTGGTGAGCTGGGCAGTGCCGAAGGGCCTGCCGCTCGACCCGAAGACCAACCACCTCGCGAAGCAGACCGAGGACCACCCGATGGCCTACGCGACCTTCGAGGGCGACATCCCCAAGGGCGAGTACGGCGGCGGCAAGGTCACGGTCTGGGACGCCGGCACCTACGAGCTGGAGAAGTGGACGGAGAAGGAGGTCAAGGTCGTCCTGCACGGAAAGCGGGTCGACGGGCGGTACGTCTTCTTCAAGACCAAGGGCAACGACTGGATGGTGCATCGCATGGACGGGCCGCCGAAGGGATGGCAGCCCATCCCACGCGACCTGAAGCCGATGCTCGCCCGCGCGGGTTCACTGCCGGCGCAGAAGGACGACCACACGTGGTCCTACGAGGTGAAGTGGGACGGCGTGCGTGCCCTCGTCGCCGTCGACGGCGGCCGGCTGACGTTGACCTCGCGCAACGGCAATGACGTGACGTCGCACTACCCCGAGCTGCGCGGGCTCGGACTGCAGCTCGGCTCGCGGCAGGCGCTGCTCGATGCCGAGATCGTCGCGTTCAGCTCTGAAGGTCGTTCGGACTTCGGGATGCTGCAGGCGCGGATGCACGTCGGCAAGCCGGGTGCGGCCTTGCTGCGTTCGACGCCCGTGCAGCTGATGCTCTTCGACGTCCTGCACCTGGAGGGGCAGTCGCTGCTCGACAGCACGTACGACGAGCGCCGGGCCATCCTCGAAGGACTCGGCCTGCAGGGTGACCATTGGTCGGTGCCGCCCGCCTTTGCCGGTGGCGGGCAGGCCCTCCTCGATGCGACCAGAGAGCAGGGGCTCGAAGGGATCCTCGCCAAGAAGCGCGACTCGAGGTACCAGCCCGGTCGGCGATCGGACTGCTGGCTGAAGGTGAAGCACATCCGCCGCACGTCGGCGGTGATCGCGGGCTGGAAGCCGGGCGAGGGCGGCCGCGCCGGGCGGATCGGGTCGCTGCTGCTCGGCGTACAGGGAAAGAACGGCCTGGAGTACGCCGGTCACGTGGGGACCGGCTTCACCGCGGCCACGTTGAAGCTGCTCGGCGACAAGCTCGAGCCGCTGCGCCGGGACGATTCGCCGTTCGCGACGACCGTGCCGCGGATGTACGCGAAGGACGCGGTGTGGGTCGAGCCGAAACTCGTCGCCGAGGTGGACTACACGGAGTGGACGAAAGACGGTCGGCTGCGGCACCCGTCGTACAAGGGCCTGCGTGACGACTACGACCCGAAGGACGTGGTGAGGGAATGAGTCCCGCCGGAACAAAGGTGGCTGTTGACGTCGAGGGGCAGCAGGTCGTCCTGTCCAACCTCGAGAAGGTGCTCTACCCCGAGGTCGGTTTCACCAAGGCGCAGGTGCTCGACTACTACACGCGGGTCGCGCCGGTGCTGCTGCCGCATCTCGCCGGCCGGGCCCTGACCCGCAAGCGATATCCCGACGGCGTTGAGGGGATGGTGTTCTTCGAGAAGAACGCGCCACGCGGCACTCCGGACTGGGTGCACACCGAGACCCTCCCGTCACCCGGGTCGAGCAAGCAGCGCGAGACGATCGACTACGTCGTGGTTGACGACCTCGCGGCCCTGGTATGGACAGCCAACCTCGCCGCCCTCGAGCTGCACACACACATGTGGCGGGTGCAGAAGAAGCGCGGCAAGCCGGCGGTCGCAGGCCCGCCCGACATGATCGTGTTCGACCTCGATCCGGGCGAGCCCGCGACAATCGTCGAGTGCTGCGAAGTGGCGCAGCTCCTGCGCGAGGTCATGTGCGATGACGGCCACGAGCCGCTGGCCAAGACGAGCGGCAGCAAGGGGTTGCAGCTGTACGCGCGGGCCGACGGCTTCTCCTCGAGCGAGGAGACCTCGGCGTACGCAAAGGCGCTGGCCCAGCGGTTCGAGAAGAGCCACCCGGACCTGGTCGTGCACCGGATGACCAAGGCGCTGCGGCCGGGCAAGGTGCTGGTCGACTGGTCGCAGAACAGCGCTGCCAAGACAACCGTGTCGGTCTACTCGCTGCGGGCGAAGAGCCGCCCGACCGTGTCGACGCCGGTGACGTGGGAGGAGGTGGAGTCCTGCCGCAGACCGAGCGACCTCGTCTTCACCAGTGACGACGTGCTGACCAGGGTCGAGAAGCACGGCGACCTGTTTGCTCCGCTGCTGTAGCTCGTTTCGCGAGTTGATCTCCCGGGCATCGTCCCGGCGTGACGCAGGGCTTCGTTCTCGCGGCGGCCTGGTTGCAGCTCGGAGCACTGCTCGGGCTGCTGTTCTTCTTCGTGCTTCGCCACGGACCGCGGTGAAGCGCGCACCCGCGGTCGCCACCACCGCGCTGGCCGTCCTGCTGACCGCCACGGCGTGCGTCGGCCCATCCCGCACCGACGGTGACTTCGAGCTGAAGGCCGGCAACACGGCCAAGGCGGTGTCCTCCGCACTCGGCACCGCCCGCCTGGCCGCCGACGCCGCGAGCCGCGGTGACGCCACGTCCAACTACGTGTCCGTCGTGCTCGGCGAGGCCGAGCAGGACGCCTCAGCTGCCCAGGCGACGTTCGACTCCTACCAGCCTCCGAGCGCGGCCGCGGACAAGCTCCGCACCGATCTCGACGCGACGCTGAGCGACGCGATCGACGGCCTGACGGCGCTGCGCATCACCGCGCGCCGGGGTCAGCTCGACCGCCTGTCGCGGATCAGCAGGCAGCTCGGGCCGGTCGCGACGACGCTGGAGCAGATCTCGGAGAAGTACTCGTGAAGAAGATGCTCCAGGTCACCCTGGGCATCCTCACTGCGATCGGCGGTTTCGTCGACATCGGTGACCTCGTCGCCAACGCCCTGGTCGGCTCCCGCTTCGGCATGTCGCTCGCCTGGGTGGTCGTGGTCGGTGTGATCGGGATCTGCCTGTACGCCGAGATGGCCGGCCGGGTCGCTGCCGTGACCGGCAGAGCCGTGTTCGACCTCGTGCGCGAGCGCATGGGTCCGCGCACTGCGCTGCTGAACCTCGCCGCCTCGAATCTGGTCAACCTGCTCACGCTCGCTGCAGAAGTCGCTGGTGTCGCCCTGGCGCTTCAGCTCGCCACCAGCGTGTCCTACCTGCTGTTCGTGCCGATGGTCGCGTTCCTCGTGTGGTTCGTGATCTGGCGAATGCCCTTCGAGCAGATGGAGCGGATGTTCGGGCTCGCCGGCTTGGCCCTCCTGGTGTTCGCCGTTGCCCTGTGGCAGCTCGGACCCGACTGGGGCTCGCTCGTTCACCAGGCGACCCACCCGACGGTGCAGAGCGGCGAAGGGCACCCGACGTACTGGTACTACGCCATCGCGCTCTTCGGTGCCGCGATGACGCCGTACGAGGTGTTCTTCTTCTCCTCCGGCGCGGTCGAGGAGAAGTGGAGCACCAAGGACCTCAACCTCGAGCGCGCGAACGTCTACGTCGGGTTCCCCCTCGGCGGGCTGCTCTCGATCGCGATCGCAGCGACAACGGCCGTCGTGTTCCTGCCCCGAGGCATCGAGGTCGAGCACCTCAGTCAGGTGGCTCTGCCGACCGTCATGGCACTGGGCAAGGTCGGGTTGGCCCTGCTCATCCTCGGCTTCGTCGCGGCGACTTTCGGAGCCGCGCTCGAGACGACCCTGTCGTCGGGCTACGCCGTGTCGCAGTACTTCGGCTGGCAGTGGGGCAAGCTCGTCAAGCCGAAGGACGCGGCGCGCTTCCACGCGGTCGTGCTTCTCTCCTTGATCCTCGGCGTGATGATCGTCCTGACCACCCTCGACCCGATCAAGGTGACGGAGTACTCCCTGGTCTTCTCCGCGGTCGCGCTGCCGCTGACCTACTTCCCGATCCTCGTCGTGGCCAACGACCCGGGCTACATGAAGGACAAGGTCAACTCGCGCTTCTCCAACACCCTCGCGACGGCGTACCTGATCCTCATCACGGTCGTCGCGGTGGCGGCCATTCCGCTGATGATCGCAACCAAGGCGGGGCAGTGATGACCGGACGCGCGCTCGACCTGACGTTGCACCTGCTGGACCGGCAGGTGCTCGACCAGGACGGCGGGATGGTCTGCAACGTCGACGACGTGGAGTTCCTCGTGCCCGACGACGGCGCACCGCCGTACATCACGACACTGCTCACCGGTCCGGCCGCCCTCGCGCCCCGGCTGGGTGGCCTGCTCGGACGGTGGGTCTTGTCGGCGTACCAACTTCTCGGGGAGCGCCACGACAAGGAACCGGATCGCATCCCGTACGAGCTGGTCACCGACATCGCCGCGAGCGTGAAGGTGTCGCGAACGCGCGCCGAGATGGGCGTCCACCCGGGCGAGGACCGGGCCAGGCAGTACTTCGTCGACCGCATCCCGGGAGCGCGCCATGAGAGCAGCTGACGTGCTCGGTGCGGAGGTGCTGGGACCGGATGGCGTACGGCTGGGCAAGGTGCTGGACATCCGGCTGGTCCAGGACGGGCCGATGCTCGGCGCCGACTGCGCGCTGCGCATCGAGGGGTTCGTCGTCGGCAAGCGCTGGCTCGCCTCGCACCTGGGCTACGACCGCGCCAACGTCAACGGCCCCGCGCTGGTCAATGCCGTCGTACAGCGACTCAGCGCCGACAACCGGTTCCTGTCGTGGGACGACGTCGCGCAGCTCGCACCCGGACGCGTCGAGGCGCGGGTGAGCCAGCTCGGTCCGGTCCCGACCCTCGTCGACGGCCAGATCAAGACCTGATCGGACTCCAGTCGTCAAACGCGGCCAGCAGCTCACTCGGATTGCCGTAGACGGCGCCCGCGCCGGCGTCGCGCAGCTCGGCCGCGCTGATGCCTCCGCAAAGCACACCGATGGCCCGTACGCCGGCGCCGGCGGCAGCCCGCATGTCGTACGCCGTATCCCCGACCATGACGCACCGTGCGGCCGGCACGCCGGCTGCCTCGACCGCCTTCTCGACGATCTCGGGCGACGGCTTCGACTGCTCGACGTCCTCCGAGCTGACGATGGCGTGCACCGGGTCGTCCCCGCCGATGGCCTTGACGAAGAACTCCAGGTCCGGCGCCTCGCCGCTCGTGCAGAGCACGACCCGCAGCCCGCGGTCGGCGCAGTGCCGGAGCAGCTCCGGCACCTGGTGGAACGCGGTCGTCCGCTCGCGGACCGCGCCCCACTTCTCGGAGTGCCGGTCCACGACCTTCTCGTCCGGGTGACCGAGCAGCGAGTCGACGAGGTCCTCCGAGCCCCGGCCGATAGCGCGATGGATGTCGTAGCCCGACACCGCGTACCCGGCCTCGGCGAAGGCCTCCCACCACGCCATGACGTGCTGGTACACGGTGTCGACGAGCGTGCCGTCGACGTCGAACAGGATCGCCGCTGGAGGGTCAGCGGCCGCCCGCTGGACAGTGGGTGCAGGCTCCGTCATGGACCCGCCCCTACCCGGGGACCGGCCTTGACACCCGACAGAGGAGCTCCCCGTGACCGGTGTGGTGCCTGCAGCCCTGTCCGACGAGGCGCTCGAGCGGGAGCTCGCGCACCTGCACGAGACCCGGCACGACACGTTCCTGCACGGCAGCGAGGACGCGCTCGCGTTCCACACGTCGCGAACCGCCGAGCTCGAGGAGGAGTACCTGCGGCGCAACCCGGACAGGGTCATCGATGCGCGGCGCACCCGGCACGGGTCCCGCGAGCTGTCCGGCCAGGACTGAGAGGACCGCGATGACGACGCCCGAGGCCGACCCGGCCGATCTCGCCGAGCAGCACGCGTCGGCCGCCAGGGACGAGGCGCGCGTGCCCGATGTCGACCTGCCGCTGGAGGCAGCCGAGGCGGACGTCGCCGAGCAGCAGATCGCCGCGGGACCGGGCGAGCACGTGGCGGCCCGTGATGTCCCGCTGGAAGCTGACGAGCTGGACGCAGCCGAGCAGGCCGTGGTCGTCGAAGAGGACGACGAGTACCGCTGACATCGTCCCGGGCTGTGGCATGGTCGAGGGCGTGACGACGGGGCCGGCCGCGACGAGCGGCGCACCGGGCCGCGGCACCCGACTGCCCCGCTCCGCGCGGCGCAAGCAGCTGCTCGGCGCGGCGCAGGAGATCTTCGTCGCGCAGGGCTACCACGCGGCGGCGATGGACGACATCGCCGAGCGGGCCGGCGTCAGCAAGCCCGTTCTCTACCAGCACTTCCCGGGCAAGCTCGACCTCTACCTGGCGCTGCTCGACCAGCACGCGACGGAGCTGGTGAAGAAGGTGCGGGTGGCGCTCGCCTCGACGACCGACAACCGGCAGCGGGTCGAGGCGTCGGTGGCGGCGTACTTCGACTTCGTCGACGGCGAGGGCACCGACGGCGAAGGCGCGTTCCGGTTGGTGTTCGAGAGCGACCTGCGCAACGACCCCGCCGTACGCGAGCGGGTCGAGCGGATGCTGCAGGAGTGCGTCGACGCGCTGGCGGAGACGATCGCGCACGACACGGGATACCGCGCAGAGGAGGCCGAGCTGCTGTCGGTGGCGCTGTCCGGTCTGATGGAGGTCGGTGCGCGCTGGTGGCTCGCTTCAGAGGGTCGGCTGACCAAGGACCGAGCGATGGAGCTGCTCGTCGGGCTGACCTGGCGCGGCATCTCGGGTGCGCCGCTCTCGCCGGAGAGCGCCGGTTGACCGGGTTGCGCTTGCAGCGGACGCGCAGCTGAGGCCAGTCTCGCTCGACTAGCCTGACCCCCGGTACGACGCGACGAGAACCGGAGGCACCTGGTGGAGGTCAAGATCGGCGTGCAGTTCGCGCCCCGCGAGCTCGTGCTGGAGAGCAGCCAGACCCCCGACCAGGTCGAGAAGGCGGTCGCCGAGGCGCTTCGCGCCGACCTGGGCGTGCTCACCCTCGAGGACGAGAAGGGTCGCCGCGTCCTGGTCCCGGCCGACAAGCTCGCCTACGTCGAGATCGCCGAGAACGAGACGCGCCGGGTTGGCTTCGGCACGTTGTAACCCCTCGCGCCATGTGACAGGAAACTCACGCTCTGGAGTAAGTTTTGCGCTCTGGCGGGTTCAGTCGCGGCTGCCCGGGCAGACGCTCCTCAACGGACCGTCCGGTCCGACCAACGAGGAGGAACCCGTGGGCACCATTCTCTTTCTGGCGGTCATCGGCCTGGTCGTAGGTGCGCTCGCTCGCGCCGTCCTGCCGGGCCGCCAGGCTCTGCCGATCTGGGCCACCATGCTGATCGGTGCGGTGGCGCTGTTCGTCGCCGGCCTGATCGTGCACACCTTCATCGTCGCGCTCATCGTGGGTGTGGTCATCGCCGCTGCGGCGATCGCCCTCCTGCAGGGCGGCGTCCACAGCCGCGGCACCACGCGCGTCTGACAGACCGCGTTCGGCAGTACCGGAACCCGGCTCCCTCAGGGAGCCGGGTTCCGTGTGTCAGGACTGCAGACCGAGTGCCTGCATCCGGGCGGTGTGGTTGTCGGTGAGCCTGGTGAGCAGCCGGGCGATGCCGGCGAGGTCGCCACTGCCCCCGACCAGCAGCTCGGTCAGCGCATCGCGTTCGACCGCGACCCGCTGGGCCTGCAGGAGTGCCTCGCCCACCAGCCGACGGGCCCAGAGCGCGAGCCGCCCTGCCAGAGCCGGGTCGTCCTCGATGGCCTCTCGGACCCGGCTGACCGCGAAGTCGGCCTGGCCGGTGTCGGCGAGCACGTGCAGCACCAGGCCCCGGGTGTCCTCGTCTGTGACGAACGCGGCGACCTCGCGGTAGAAGTCGGTCGCCAGCCCGTCGCCGACGTAGGCCTTGATCAGGCCCTCGAGCCAGTCGCTCGGGTCGGTCGTGTCGTGGAACTCGTCCAGCGGGCCCACGAAGGGCGCCATCGCCTCTTCCGGATCGACGCCGAGCTTGGCGAGGTGGTCGCGCAGCTGACTGAAGTGGCCGAACTCCGCCGCGGCCATGGTCGCGAGCGCCGCCTTATCCGCGATGGTCGGCGCCAGCCGCGCATCGCTCGCGAGCCGCTCGAACGCGGTGAGCTCGCCATAGGCGAGTACCCCGAGCAGGTCCACCGTGGCCGGGTCAACACCCGAATCCGCCGCGCCATCCACATGCGGACCCTAGCGGTAGACTCGGCCTCAAGGAGACGGCGCTCGCCGCCTCCCCCGTGTGCGCGGACCTCTTCCGACGCCGGCGCGCCGACCAGCTCCCTTGGTCGCTGCGAGCCCGCTCCTGCCGTGGTCGGCGCGATTCCCGGAAGGCAGTTTCCTGACCACGCCAGATGTACAAGAAGACATTGCTGTGCCCACCGATGCACCGAACGGCTTCGCCGCCCTTGGCGCTCGGCCGGAAACCGTCGAGGCACTGATCGCCCTCGGCATCACGTCGCCGTTCGCGATCCAGACGATGACGCTGCCGATCGCGCTGTCCGGCCACGACCTGATCGGCCAGGCGCGCACCGGCACCGGCAAGACGCTGGGCTTCGGCGTACCCATGCTCAACACGGTCAAGAGCAAGGCGGAAGGTGCCAACGGCACGCCGCAGGCACTGGTCGTCGTACCGACCCGCGAGCTCTGCGTGCAGGTCGCGAAGGACCTCGAGAACGCCGGCAAGGTCCGCAACATCCGCGTGCAGACCATCTACGGCGGACGGGCCTTCGAGCCGCAGGTCGAGTCGTTGCGCAAGGGCGTCGACATCGTCGTCGGTACGCCGGGGCGGCTGCTCGACCTCGTGCGGCAGGGTCACCTCAACCTGGGCCAGGTCGAGGTGCTCGTGCTCGACGAGGCCGACGAGATGCTCGACCTCGGCTTCCTGCCCGACGTGGAGCGCATCCTCGAGCAGACCCCGACCGAGCGGCAGACAATGCTGTTCTCCGCGACGATGCCGAGTCCGGTCGTCGCGATGGCACGCCGGTTCATGCGGCAACCGACACACATCCGCGCCGAGGAGCCGGACGAGAACCGCACCGTCCCGGACACGAAGATCTTCGTCTACCGGGCGCACTCGATGGACAAGGGTGAGGTGCTGGCGCGCATCCTGCAGGCCGAAGGGCGTGGCCTGACGATGGTGTTCTGCCGGACCAAGCGGACCTGCGACAAGGTCGCCGCCGACATGCAGGACCGTGGGTTCGCAGCCGCGGCGGTGCACGGCGATCTCGGTCAGGGCGCCCGCGAGCAGGCACTGCGCGCCTTCCGGTCGGGCAAGATCGACGTGCTCGTCGCCACCGACGTCGCCGCGCGCGGCATCGACGTACAGGACGTCACGCACGTCATCAACTACCAGTGCCCCGACGAGGAGCGCACCTTCCTGCACCGGATCGGGCGCACCGGGCGGGCCGGCGCCAAGGGCGTCGCGGTGACGTTCGTCGACTGGGACGACATGCCCAAGTGGGGTCTGATCAACAAGGCGCTCGACCTGCCGCACCCCGAGCCGGTCGAGACTTACTCGTCGAGCAAGCACCTCTACACCGACCTGGACATCCCGGAGGGCACGACCGGCAAGCTGCCGCGGTCGTCGCGCACCCGGGCCGGCCTCGACGCCGAGGCGGTCGAGGACATCGGGGAGACCGGCCGCAAGCCGCGCCGCGCGGACACCGGCGGCCCACGAAGCGGTCGAGACGCGCGCAGCGGACGCGACAGCCGCGGCCCGCGCGAGGAGCGCGAGGTCGGGCCAGACACGGACGCGCCGCAGCTGCCCAAGCGCACCGGCGGCAGCCGGCGGCGGACCCGCGGCGGTGGCGCAACGGGGGCGGCCGAAGGAAGCGCCGCACCGGCCGCTGCCGGCGAGACGGGCACCGGGGACGCTGCCGGCCGTCGCCGCCGCCGGGGCGGTCGGGGCCGCGGCGGTGGTGGGGCTGGGACCGGCGAGGGCTCGGCATCGGCGGACTGAACCCGTTCGGCGCTCAAGGCGAGCCGGTAGTCGATCCGACGACAGAAGCATGGTGCTGAAGAAGGTGGCAGGCGCGCGCACGGGTGAGGACGCCGAGGACCTGCGGGCCTGGCTCAGCCATCTCGACGGCTCACCGCAAGTCCACGAGACGGTCGTCCTCGGCTGTGCGCAGCACGGCGACGAGCGGCCGACGTGGGCCTACGCCGAGGGCCGAGCTGCAGAGGGCATCGCGCGGCGGCGCTGCTTGGCCTGTGCGACAGCCGTGCACCTGCTCGACTCGGAGTCGAGGTGGACGCATCCGCCGATGTGGTCGTGCCGCGGGTGTGGCAACTCCATCGTCGAGATCGCGGCCGGACTCAGCCTCCCCGACGGCGAGCACGTCGACTGGGTCGTCGTCGGTGTCCGCTGTGTCGAGTGCGGTCGCCTCGACGGGTTGACGGACATGGTCGTGGAGTCGCGACCGATCACCGAGGTGCTTGCCCAGCTCTGACGGGGGAGACTGCGGGGCGTGCACCTGCTGCTCCTCGCCGACACGCACGTCCCGCGACGCGCGAAGGACCTCCCGGCCGTGGTGTGGCAGCACATCGACGCGGCCGACACGGTCGTGCACGCGGGCGACTGGGTCGATGTCTCGCTGCTCGACGCGATCAGCGCCCGCGCCCGCCTCATCGGCTGCCACGGCAACAACGACGGGGCCGAGCTGCGTAGCCGGCTGCCGGCGGTGGCCCGCGCGGAGCTCGGCGGGCTGCGGTTCGCCGTGGTGCACGAGACGGGAGGTGCGGCGGGACGGGACCAGCGGATGGCAGCGGCGTACCCCGACATCGACGTCCTCGTGTTCGGTCACAGCCACATCCCGTGGGACACGACGACGGCCACCGGCCTGCGGCTGCTCAACCCGGGCTCGCCCACCGACAGGCGCCGGCAGCCGTTCTGCACGTTCATGACGCTCGATGTCGCAGCCGGCCGGCTGCACGACGTCGTCCTGCACCAGGTCGAGCGGTAAGGCAGGACCCCCCTGGCGGCGAATCGACGCGCGGGAGAGGGTGGGCGCATGAACCGCACCCGCCTGGCCGCGCTGCCCGCGGCCGCCGCACTCGCCGCAGCAGCCTTCGGCGCAGGTGCCGCTCCCTCGACGGTGATCACCGCCGCCGCGGGACAGCCGGCCTGCCCGGCGGGCACGCACCCCGGGTCGCGGTCGCCGGGACAGCTGGCGGCCGAGCGACCCGCCCAGGACCCGACAACCCGGCGGCTGCTCCGCACGGTCGACCGCCTCGGCGCGGGGCGGCACTGCGTGGCGGATCACGAGCTGGAGACCTACCGCGAGGCCGCGGCGGCACAGCAGCAGCGACTTGCCGGCCGGTTCGCGCCGTACGGCGGTGTGCTTCCCGGCCAGCGGCGGGCGGCGGTCGAGCAACGCGAGGCACTCGGTCGCAACGCCGCCACCGTGCCCAACGCGAATGCCGTCGCCGTGCCGCTCGGGAAGACGCCGCTGCTGGCCAACGTCGCGGGATACGACAGCGTCAACGGCGAGGGCCTGGCCGAGCTGGCCGGCCGCGTCGACAGCATGGCGTTCGACCCGGTGCACAACCGCTTGTTCGCGACCATCGGCACCGGTGGCGTGTGGATGTCGACCGATCGGGCGGCGACGTGGCGGTCGGTCGGCGACAAGCTTCCCTCCCAGGTCAACGGGGCCGTCGGCTGGACGCCGGCCGGTGGCGGGACCCTGGTCCTGGCCAGCGGGGAGCCAACGGCCGGTGGCAACAACTACGGCGGCCTCGGCGCGTTCTGGAGCAGCGACCTAGGCGGGTCCTGGCATCAGTCCACCGGCGTGCCGGACAACGCGATGGGCTTCAAGGTAGCGGTGGATCAGGCGCACCCGTCGACCGTCTACGTGGCGACGAGCCTCGGGCTGTTCCGTTCGAGCGACGCGGGGCGGACCTTCGCCAACACCAAGCTGCCCACCGGTGCGTGCGCGGGCCGGACCGACTACGGCAAGTGCGAGTTCGCCAACTGGGTCACCGACGTCGCCGTGAAGGCGCCCGGCGGCACGACGCACGAGGCGGGCGGTCAGGTGCTCGCGGCGGTCGGCTACCGCGCCGGCAACCGCACCTTCGTCGGCGACTCCGCCACCCAGCACGCACCGGCCAACGGCCTGTACCGCTCCGACACCGGTGCACCTGGGACCTTCAAGAACCTCGACACCATCTACGGCGATGGCACGTCGCCCGTCGGCTTCGCCCGCCAGGAGCGCATCGGCCGCACCGAGATGGGGATCGCGGTCGGCGACCGGCAGAACCACAACTTCGTGTACGCGCTCGTCGAGGACGCGGTGCTGTTCAACGACGGCGTACAAGGCATCGACGCACCCGAGCAGAACGCCCTGCCGGGTGCCGCCAACAACACGGTGTTCAACGGCGTCTACGTCTCAGGGGACTTCGGCAGCACCTGGACCCGGATGGCGGACGACGACGAGCTGCAGTCGCCGTTGACCGAGTCGGCCCTCATCGGCACCAGCCAGGCGACGCTCTACGCGCCGGGGGTCCAGTCTTGGTACAACGAGTGGATCGCACCGGACCCGAGCCGGACCACGGAGGCCGGCGTACCGACGCGCCTGGTCTTCGGGCTCGAGGAGATCTGGGAGAGCCGCGACAGCACGCAGGCCCAGGACGGAGTGACGCAGGGCGCGGAGCCCGTGTCGTTCAAGGTGATCGGGCCGTACTTCGCGGACACGACCTGCCTGTTCCTGTCCCTCGGGCTGCCGTCCTGCCCGACGAGCAACACGCGACTCGGCGTCACGACGACGCACCCCGACCAGCAGTCCGGCATCTGGATCCCGGACGGCTCCGGCGGCGTCTCCCTCGTCGTCGGCAACGACGGCGGCACGTACACGCAGAGCGTCGCCAAGGACGTCGAGCTGTCGAAGGAGAAGTGGGGCAAGGGCGCGGTCCGAGGCTTCCACACGCTTCTCCCGTACGACGCGGAACCGGCCGCCGACGGCACGATCTGGTTCGGGCTGCAGGACAACGGCAGTGGCCACATCACCCCCGACGGCCGGCAGATCATGGGCCTCGGCGGCGACGGCTTCTTCACGGCCGTCGACCCCGACGACAGCAACCGCGCGTACGCGGAGACGACCTTCGGCGCGATGCAGACCACTGCCGACGGCGGGAAGAACTGGACCAACATCGACCCCGGCATCTCAGGGACGCAGTTCGCCAACCCGTTCGTGATGGACCCGACCGAGCCCAAGCACCTGCTCACCGCCGGCCGCCCCGTGGTCGAGACCACGAACCGAGGCGGTGCGTGGACGCAGGTGTTCGACCTGGGCTCCACGGACCATCCCGGGCAGCCGTACGACGAGAACACCGCCGGCACCCCACTGGGCGACAACTCGACGCCCAACTCCGTGACGGCGGTCGACCTGCAGGGCGATGCGGCGTACGTCGGCTTCTGCGGGGTGTGCGACATCCTGAACAAGGACCCGGAAACGCAGAAGTTCCACAGCGGCCTGGCGACGAACGTCGGCGGCAGCAAGCCCCCGAAGCGACTGACGCCAGACGGTTGGCACATCGCCAAGGCCGCCGGCCTGCCGAACCGGTACCTCACGTCGGTCGTCGTCGACCCGAAGAACCCGAGCACGGTCTACGTGACCCTCGGCGGCTACGGCAACCGCGAGTGGGTGCCGCCGGGCTCCTACCTGGACAAGAACACCAACCTCGGCAAGGGCCACGTGTTCGTCAGCCACAACGCCGGCGAGAGCTTCGCCGACCTGTCCGGCGACCTGCCCGACGACGACGTCAGCTGGCTCGAGATCGCCGGCGGGCAGCTGGTCGCCGGGACGGAGCTCGGGGTCTACATCTCCGCCGACCTGACCGGCCGCACGTGGGCGCCGGTGACGTCGATCCCCAACGCGCCGATCAGCACCATCCGCACGATGCCCGGCAACCCGAGCAAGCTGATCGTCGCGACGTTCGGGCGGGGCGTCTACGAGCTCCGACTCGGCACCAGAGTCGCCCCTCCCGCCGGCCCGCCGCCGGTCGTGATGCCGCCGGCCAAGGGTCCCGGCTCGCTCGCCGCCACCGGTGGCAGCCTGGGGCTCGCCCTTCTCGCGACGTTCCTGCTGGCACTGGGGCTGTTGGTACGACGGCGGTCGCTGTCCTGACCGGCTGCCGCGCGGCCGTGCGACGCTGGTCTCGATGAGCACCTCGCCCGCCAGCGGTCCGGATGCCGGCCTGTACGGACCGGACAGCGTCACCTGGCGGGTGCACGCCGACCCGTCGATGGCGCTCGCCGGTCTGCGGGCGCTGTTCCTGCAGGCGGTCCACCCGCTGGCCATGGCCGGCGTCGCCGAGCACAGCGACTTCCGCGAGGACCCGTGGGGCCGGTTGTTCCGCACGGCCGACTACGTCGGCACCACGACGTACGGCACCCGGGCCCAGGCCGAGCGGGCCGGCGCCAAGGTGCGCGGGATCCACAAGCGGTTGTCCGGCATCGAGCCGGAGAGCGGCCGGACCTACCGGGTCTCCGATCCGCACCTGCTCCGCTGGGTGCACTGCGTCGAGGTCGAGTCGTTCCTCACGACTGCGATGCGCTGCGGCCTGCGGGTGTCCCGTGCGGATCAGGATCGCTACTACGCCGAGCAGACCATCGGCTCAGCACTCGTCGGACTCGACCCGTCGACGGTTCCTTCGTCGGTCGACGAGATGGCGGCGTACTTCGCTCGCATCCGGCCCGAGCTGGTGGTGACTGCGGAAGCCCGCCGTACCGCGAAGTTCATCCTCTGGCCGCCGATGCCCTCGAAGGTCGCGAAGGGGACGCCGGCGCGCGCGGCCTGGATCGGGCTGGCCACGGCAGCGTTCACGATGATGCCGCGCTGGGCCCGGCGGCTGTACCGGATGCCTGGGCTGCCCACGACCGATCTCGCCGCCACCGCAGCCGGGCTCGCCCTCCGGTCCGGCCTGCTCGTCGTACCGCAGCGTTTGCGGCACGGCCCGGAGCTGAAGGCAGCAAGAGCTCGGATGGGCATCGCGTAAATCCTCGTGCGCCATGCACGTGACGCTGGCAGGCTCGCTGATCGTGCCCATCACCCGCCGCCCGGCCACGCCCGACGACGCCGCGTCGCTCGCCAAGATCTACGAGGTCTACGACGTCCTCGAGTTCGGCCAGCTCGAGATGGAGGTCGCCGACATCGAGTCGATGCTCGCGGTCGAGGACAGCGAGAGCGTCGTCGTCGAGGAGGGTGGACTGGTCGGGTTCGGCGACCTGGCGGCGAACGGAGAGCTCGAGACGCTCGTCGATCCGTCGTACGGCGGCGCGAAAACACTGCACGCCGAGCTGCTCGAGTGGGGCATCGCACGTGCCCGCGAGCGAGGCATCGCTCGGCTCGAGCACTGGAGCGGCGCGACGCCGACCAGTGCCGAGCCGTTGCTGCGATCTGCGGGCTTCGAGCAGGCGCGAACCATGTGGCGGATGCACCGGCAATTGGCGGGTGACCTGCCGGTGCCGATCTGGCCGGACGGTGTCTCGTTACGGCCGTTCGACCTCGGACGGGACGGCCGCGAGGTCTGGCAGGTCGTGATGACGTCCTTCGCCGGGACGTTCGGGAGCCACCCGCGTCCATACGACAACTGGGTCCTGCTCGCACTCGGCGGCGGGTACGACGTGGTCTGCGCGGTCGAGGACGACGTCATCGTCGGCGTGGCGACCACCGGCCCGCGCGGTGGTGACGGGCACGTCGGTCAGCTGGGCGTGCTGCCCGAGCACCGCGGCCGTGGTCTGGCGCTGGCGCTGCTGCACGAGTGCTTCCGCCGCGATGCGGCCACCGGGTATGCCGCGACGACACTCACCGTCGACGGCGAGAACAGCAGTGCCCGGCGACTCTACGAGAAGGCCGGCATGCGGGTGACCAAGGAGTACCGGCGCTGGGAGCGCGACGTCTAGGTCGCGCTCTCTCCGGTGTGGCTGAACGACTTCGCGACGATCTGCCACTCACCATCGATACGGTTGAGCAGGAAGAAGTCGACGAAGTCCTGCCCCCAGAAGCGTGACTCCGCCAGCTTCACGCTGGCCGCGTCACCCGAGATGTCGATCGACAGGATGCGGGCGTCGTGGTCGACCGTCGGCATGTCGGTGACCGCCTGGCTCATTCCGGGCACGATGCTGATGTCGTACCGGGTGTCGCCGACCGCGCCGAACATACGGGCGTCGGCGTGGAAGACGTCCTTCAGCGTCGCCTCGTCGCCCTTCTGGCAGCCGAGCACGTAACCCTCGATCTTCGCGGTGATGCGCTCCGCGTCGGTGATGAGTGCGTTCATGAGATCCCCCTCGCGCGGGCACGCCGCCCGCTGCCTGGAACGCTAGACATCCCGAAGATCCGGTCAATGGCCGAGCCGCACCAGCAGGCGGCTAGTCACCTTCTGCGGCGAGCCCGGCCCATGGCGCGCTGGGCGTACCCGCGGCCGCCAGACCCGCGGGACAGCCCCGGACGAAGTCGCACCAACTGCACCCGCGGCTCGCCCGCGCCGGGAACAGGTCCTCGGGGTCGCCGCCGTCGCGGAGCGCCTCGGCGGCAGCGACCGCCTCGGCGCCGATGGCCTCGGCGCGGGACAGGTGCCGTGCGAGTGACTCCTCGGTGTGGTCGAAACGGGCGACCCGTCCGGTGGGCAGGTGGTGCAGCTCGACGGCGGTGCAGCTGCGACGCAGGGTGCGCTGACATGCCAGGGCGTAGAGCGCGAGAGCGAGCGAGCCCCGCGCGTCGTCGACGCTCAGCACGGAGCGGCCGGTCTTGTAATCCACGACGACGAGCTCGTCACCGCGGCGGTCAACCCGGTCGACCCGCCCGCTGACCGCGAGCGCGCCGGTGCGGGTGGCGACCGTCCGCTCCACACCGACCGGCTCGTCCAGCGGGTCGAGGGTGGCGACGTAGCGCGCGACCATGTCCGCGGCGTACTCGCGATAGCGCGCGGCCTGCGCTTCGTCCTGGAATCCGTCGGCGGACCAGGCGCGCTCGACGAGGGCGCGCGCTGTTGCCGGCGTACGCCGATCGACCGGCTCCGACCACCACCTGCTCAAGGCGAGGTGGACCGCCGACCCGACGGTGTTGTGTGCCCACGGCGGTCCCTTGGGCGGCGACGGCCGGTCGAGGTAGGTCATCCGGTAGCGGCGCGGACAGTCGAGCCACGTCGTGAGGCGCGACGGGGTGCAGCTGAACAGCCGGGTCGGCATGTCCTGGAGCACCAGCTGCGTTGTCACTGTCGGATCGTCTCCTAGCCGTACGACGAAAATGCCTCGCGACGCGCCGATCTGTGGACAGGCCAGCAGCCACGGGGTGACCCACCGGGCAGAAACCTCAGCGCCCAGGCCGTTGGCTGGCGCGGCCTATCGTCGCTTCCGTGACAGGAGCGGCAAGAGCAGCGGTGCTGGAGCACTTCCGGTGGGTCGAGGGTCACGCAGCCATCTGGCGGATCTTCGCCGACGCCGGGGCGCACATTTCCTCGGCGTCTCGCTCGTCGGGGGACATGCTGCCGGCAGACGTGCGACCCGCGCTCGCCCGTGTCACGGCGCTGGTGGATGCCACCGCGCTCCCGATTTGCACATCCGCCACTCTGTGATGCAGAGTGACTCTATGACACAGAGCGCTGACCTCCTGATCGAGATCGACGAGCACGGCGCCCGCACGAGGGCGCGAGCCGCCGCGGGTTGGCTTCCTCTACTCCTGGCCGGGCTGGCCATGCTCGGCGCGTTTCCGGCGTACGCGGGCTGGTGGGACGGACCGGCTGGCGGATGCATCTGCACTTCTGACGGCGCGCCCTGGTGGGACCGGCTCGGCGTCGTCGGCCTCGGCGGCGGGAGCCGGCCGGTCGGCCTGTATTGGCTGGCCGTCGTGCCCGTTGTCTACGCGGCGAGTGCGGGCTGGTTCGCGATGTCGGCGCGGCGTACCGGGCTGCGGCAGCGGTGGGGTCTGCACCTGCTCGCCGGCCTCGGCACGGCCGGGGTTGCCGTCGTGCTCGCCGTGGCTCGGGTGGCGTGGCTCCCGTGGTCGCCGGGCGCGCTGTTCACGCCGCTGCTCGCTCTCGCTGTCGGGCTCGTCGCACTCGGTCTCGTCGAACGGGACCGCGTTGTCACCTCGTCAGGCGCAGCTGTCGCGGTCGTGGCCGTTGCGGTGTCGGCACTCGCGCGGCACTCGTCACACCTGCCCGACTCGGGCCTGGGCAATGTCGGACAGGCGCTGCTGGCGCCGAGCGTCGAAGTCGCGGGCCTCGGATTGGTCCTCGTCGGCGCGGCGGCGTACGTGCGGTCCGCCAACAAGCGCACCGCGTCAGTGACCCCGACCGCGCCTCCTGCGGTCCCGGCGTGACCAGCACCTTGCACCCGGTCGTCGGGCTCGACGACGTCGTTCACCAGCGGGCGCGGCTGGGAATCCTGGCCATCCTCACCGAGGTCGCCGAGGCGGACGTCGCCGCACTCAAAGCAGAGCTCGGTCTGACCGACGGCAACCTCGGCAGGCATCTCCAGGTGCTGGCCGACGCGGGGTTCGTGACACTCGAGCGCACCATCGTGGGGACGCGTGCCAAGACGCGCGTGCGGGCGACGAAGGCCGGCGCGAAGGCGTTCCGGAACGAAGTCAAGGCGTTGCGCGCGCTGCTGGACCGGGTGCGGTAACCGATGAGGCGCCGGCGTCGCGGGCTGCCGATCGAAGGTGCGGCGATCATCGCTCGGCACCTGGCTGTGTGGCCGCTGCTCGATGAGCAGGAGCAGCAGCGGCTGCTGCACATCGCCGGCGAGCTGCTCGCTCGCAAGAGATGGGAGGCGGCGCGAGGCTTCGAGCTCGACGACACGATGCGCGTCGTCATCGCCGCGCAAGCGGCGCTCTTGGTGCTCGGGCTCACCAGCGACCAGTACGGACAGGTGAGCGGCATCGTCGTACACCCCACGACCGTGGTGACAACCGGTGTGCGGCCAGGCCCGTCGCCGGGCACCGTCACCAGCGATCCGCAAGCCGTGCTCGGGCTCGCCCAGGACCGCCACGGTCCGGTCGTCCTCGCCTGGGATCAGGCTCTCGCCGGCGCGCACCGTGAGCAGCCGGGGCACAACGTGGTGCTGCACGAGTTCGCGCACAAGCTCGACATGCTCGACGGCAGCATCGACGGAACACCGCTGCTGCCCCGCGGGCTGCGCGCAGACTGGGTGCGCGTCTGCACGGACGTCTACGACGATCTGGTCGCGGGTCGGCCGCGACCGCCGATGCGCTGGTACGGCGCCACGAACCCGGGCGAGTTCTTCGCCGTCGCGACCGAGGTCTTCTTCGAGCAGTCCCACGAGCTCGCCGGCTACGAGCCCGAGCTGTACGACGTACTCGCCCGCTTCTACCGACAGGATCCCGCCGCGCGAGAGGCGAGCGCCGGATAGCGTCGCGCCGTGACGGAGCAGCAGATCGACGAACAGGGCCGACCCGACATGCCGTTCGACGGCCCCGAAGCGCCCATGCTGGTCGGCTTCCTCGACTACCAACGCGCGACGCTCGAGTGGAAGTGCCGCGGGCTCGACGACGCGCAGCTCCGCACGACGCTGGATCCCACCGCGATCACCCTCGCCGGGTTGCTCAAGCACCTGGCCCGGGTCGAGGACTACTGGTTCGGCGAAGTCGTTGCGGAGCAGCCGAAGCTCGAGCCGTGGGCGACGATGCCGTGGTCTGCGGAATGGCAGAACCACGCAGAGCAGAACGGCGAGGAGCTGCGGGCGCTCTGGGCCAGCCGGGTCGCGGCGGCCCGCACGGTGGTGGAAGCAGCGCTCGCGGCGACCGACGACCCCCTCAACACGACCCACGCTGCCTGGGACGGACAGGGCCGGCCGTCGCTGCGCTGGGTCCTCACCCACATGATCGAGGAGTACGCCCGCCACAACGGGCACGCCGATCTGCTCCGCGAGTCGATCGACGGCGAGACCGGCGAGTAACGCTCAGCCGAGGGCGCGCCGCGGGTCCGCCATCGCGTTGACCCGTTGGTTGTCCGGCCCCATAAGGTCACCATGATGGAGATCGCAGACCTGCCGGAGTCGCTGGCAGCAGATGCGATCGCGCTGTGGCACGACGTTGGGCTGACCCGGCCATGGAACGACCCCGACGCCGATCTGCGGCGGGCCCTCGACGGGGCGGCATCGACGGTGCTCGCGGCCCTCGATGAGGACCGGCTGCTCGGGACCGCGATGGTCGGCCATGACGGGCATCGCGGCTGGGTCTACTACCTCGCGGTGCGCCCCGACGTTCAGCGTGACGGCATAGGCCGAGCCCTTATGCAGGCCTGCGAGCGATGGGTGCACACCAACGGCGTACCGAAGATCCAGCTCATGGTGCGCAGCACCAACGCCAGCGTCATCTCGTTCTACGAGCACCTGGGTTACGAATCGAGCGATGTCGTCGTTCTGGGACGCGTCCTCGCGTGAGCAACGACCCGTTCGACACCGTGCGATCCGGGTACGACCGCATTGCAGCCGACTACCTCGCCTGGTCGCAGCACAGCCGAGTCCGCCTCCAGCAGGTCGCCCGCCTGCTCGACGAGCTGCAACCCATGAGCACGGTCGTCGAGCTCGGCTGCGGCGCCGGCGAGCCGGCCACCCGACTTCTCGCGGAGCGTCATCGCGTGATCGCGATTGACGCCTCACGGGTGCAGCTCCACCTGGCGCGTGCCGCGGCACCCGACGCGATGCTCCTACAGGGCGACATCATGCGATGGCACCTGCAGCCCGACCGCGTTGACGCGGTGGCGTCGTTCTACGCGCTCGGCCATCTCCCCAGCCATGCGCACGCGGGGCTGTTCGAGCGCATCGCGACCTGGCTCCGCCCCGGCGGCCGGCTGCTCACCAGCGCGCCGCTTACCCCGGGGGACGAGACCGCGGCCGACTGGCTCGGCGTACCCATGTTCTTTGGCGGCATCGGCGAACGCGCGACGCGCGAGGCCGTTCGCGCGGCCGGCCTCGTCATCGACCAGTGGGACGTGATCGAGGAGGACGAAGGAGACGGCAGCATGGTCTCGTTCGGGTGGCTGCTCGCCCACCGACCTAGTCGCGGGCGTTGAGCTTCGCCTCGAGCCGACGATCGGGCACGAGCCACATCAGCGCGACCCCGACGAACAGCACGAGAGAGGCGACCGGGCTCACGAACGCGAGCGGGATGGCGGCCAGGTAGATCACCGGTGAGCTCTTGCCCTTCAGGTCACGGCCGAGCGCGGTGCGTAGCGTCGAGCCCTCCGGCTGCTCGCGCGTGATGACCGTCTGCAGCACGTAGTAGCTGATGGCCGCGAGCAGCAGGATGGCGCCATAGGTTGCCGTGGGCAGCGGGTCGAGGTGGTTCTCGCCCATCCACGCCGTACCGAAAGGAAACAGCGAGAGCCAGAACAGCAGGTGCAGGTTGGCCCACAGCACCCGGCCGTTGATGCGCTCCGTGGCCTGCAGCAGGTGGTGGTGGTTGTTCCAGTAGATGCCGAGGATGACGAAGCTCAGCACGTAGCTGAGGAACACCGGCACGAGCGGGCGCACATCGTCCCAGTGCGAGCCGTCGGGTACATGGAGCTCGAGCACCATGATGGTGATGATGATCGCGATCACCGCATCGCTGAAGGCCTCGAGCCGCGACGTGGTCACCCTCCGACCGTAGAGGTACGCCGGCAGCTACCAGCCGCCGCCGTCGCCTCCTCCGCCTCCTCCGCCACCCCAGTCGCCGCCTCCGCCGCCGCCCCAGTCCCCGCCGCCGCCGCCCCAGTCCCCGCCGCCGAGACCGCCGCCGCCGCTGTCGTCGCGGGCGTCGTCGCGGCCCTCCTCGTAGCCGCGCTCGTAGCCGCCGCCACCGAACATGCCGCCGCCGCCGAAGCCTCCGGTCAGCACGCTCGTCATGAGCATCGTCTCCCAGAACGGGAACGCGTACCAACCGCCAGGAACGACCTGGCCGTTGTAGTAGCCGCCGCCGTAGTAGTGACCGCGACCGGGCTGGTACGTCGGGGATCCCTCGTACTCCTGGTCGCCCACCCGGACCTTCTGCTCGGCGATCAGCTGCGGTCCCTGACCGGGCGGCAGCGGGATCTCCGGTCCCGGATCGAGGCCGAGCTTCTTGCGCGCGGTCTGCGCTGCGACCAGGCCTTCGACGGCCGTGCGACGCGCTGCCGCGAACTCGCCCGGTGTGTCGGCGTGGGCCAGCAGCGCGCCCGTCGCGTTGTACCTCTCCGCGGCGTCGGACAGTGCCTGCTTGGCCACCGCGTCATCGCCGCCGGGGATGGTGGAGATGTCCGAGCCGAGGCGGTTGTAGAGCGACTCCACGTCTGCCCGAAGGCCCTCCATGTCGCGCTTGGCGCCTCGCCGCTTGCTGAAGACGTAGGCGCCGCCACCCACGCCCAGCACACCGAGGATCAGCCAGAGCAGCCCGTGTCCCCCGCCGCTGTTGCCCGTGTCGCCGCCCGCACTGCTGTTGCCGCCGTTGCTGCTGGCGCCGCTCACCGACTGCAGGTTGCGCACGGCCTCGACCAGCCGGTCGGTCGCTCCGCCGGAGACGCCGCCGACGCGGTCCTGCGCCTCCCCAGCGCCGAACGGCGTGTCCGGGCCGGCGACCGCGACCAGCTCGTCACCGACGAGGGCGACGAGGACGGACGACCTCGGGGTCAGCTCGGCGATCCGGATCGCGACGGTGCGGGCGCTGCCGAGCTTGTCGGCGGCGCGCTGAGGGAGTACGGCGACAAGCACCTGGTGGCTGCTGCTGCGGACCTGCGACCGCACCTTGTCCGCGTCGACGTCAGCCGCGTGCTCCGCATCCGGCTCGACGAACACCGGGTCCGACCGCAGGGCCTGTGCGACGTCCGAGGGCGTCGTCGCGGCCTGCGCCGCACCTGCGAGCAGGAGAGGAGCGGCCAGGACGGGGAGCAGCGCCAGCAGACGCAGATGCCTCATGGCACCAGTCTTACCCCTGCTTCACGAAGGCTCGCACCGAGTCGGCCACCAGCTGCACCGCGATGGCCGACAGGAGCAGGCCCGAGATCCGGGTCAGCAGCACGATGCCGGCGGCGATGGCCAGGTAAGAGTGGAGACCGTCGGCCTGCTGCACGAAAACGATCGTCGCGACGATGGCGCCGGGACCGGCCAGCAGCGGTGTCCCCAGGGGCACGAGCGCCACGTTCACGTCACGGACCTCCGACGGGTCTTCAGCCCTGTCGGTCAGCAGCTCGAGCGCCACGATCATCAGCAGCAGGCCGCCCGCCCCCTGGAGCGCGGGGATGCCGATGCCGAGGTACTCCAGGATCTGCTGACCCAGCACCGCGAACAGCGAGATGACGAACAGCGACACCACGACGGCCTGCCAGGCGAGCCGACGACGGGCCTTGTTGCTGCGCCCACCGGTCAGACCGAGGAACAGCGGGATGTTGCCGAGCGGATCCATGATGACGGAGAGGGTGACGACGACCTCGCCGAACAGGGTGACATCGAAAACATCACTCACGCGGCAAGTACCTCCAGCCCCGTGGCGCGGCTAACCAGCTCGTCGTACACCGACTCGTCTGTCAGGAACGCGCCGAGCCGAACCTCCTTGTTGTCCCCGTGGAAGTCGCTGGAACCCGTCGTCAACAGCCCCAGCTCCGCGGCGAGCCCGCGAAGGTGGGCACGCTCGGACTCGTCGTGGTCGACGTGGTCGACCTCGAGCCCGACCAGCCCCGCCGCGGCCATCTGCGCGATGACGTCGTCGCCGACCGTGCGGCCGCGACGTGACGCCGCGGGGTGCGCGAAGACGGGAACACCACCCGCGCCGGCCACCAGCCGTACGCCGTCGACGACATCCAGCTCCGCCTTGGCGACCCAGTAGCGCCCGCGCGTCCCGATCCACTCCGGCGTGAAGGCCTCGGCGACCGACGTGACCAGGCCATGAGCCATCAGCGCCTGCGCGACGTGCGGGCGGCCGACTGTTCCGCCGGCGAGGGCACGGACCTGGTCCCAGGTGACCGGGTGGCCGTCCGCCGCCATCAGCTCCACCATCCGGGCGGCGCGACTCACCCGGGAGTCGCGCAGCACCCGCCGTACACCTGCGAACTCGGGCTCCGCCGGGTCGAACAGGTAGGCCAGCAGGTGCATCGAGATGCCGCCTCGACTGCAAGAAAGCTCGGTGCCGCGCACCAGGGACAGCCCCGCCGGGAGCGTTGCTGCTGCCTCGTCCCAGCCGGCCGTCGTGTCGTGGTCGGTGAGCGCGACGACGTCGAGGCCCGCGTGCCGCGCCTCGCGGACGAGCTGCGCCGGCGGGGTCGTTCCGTCTGACGCGCTCGAGTGCGTGTGCAGGTCGATCCGGCGGGCGGACAGGGCGGCGCTCCAGACAGCAGGAAGTGGTCTCCCAGGGTAACGACGCTGACCCTATGTTTCGGGGGTGGACCGACGTGAGCTTGCCGACCTCGCCGACCTGGCCGTCGCCGAGGTGAGCCGCCTCGGCGTCCAGCACGCGGACGTGCGCGCCCGCGCCGAGGACCACGAGTCGGTGCAGGTGCGCGACGACGCGGTCGAGGGGGTCAGCCGGGGCACCAGCAGCGGCGTCGGCATCCGCGTCATCCATGACGGTGCCTGGGGCTTCGCCGCAACGAACGACCACTCCCCCGATGGCGTCAGGAGGGCCGCGCAGCAGGCCGTCGAGGTCGCCCGCGCGAGTGCGCGGGTGCGCGGCCGCGACGACGCCCGCGCGATGCTCGACGAGCGCGAGCCGAGTCTCGGCAGCTACACGACACCGAACGACCGCGACGCCCTCGAGGTGCCGCTCGGCGAGAAGGTCGACCTGCTGCTCTCGGCGACCATGGCTGCGCGGGACGCGGCGCGGGTGTCCTATGTCGAGGCGTCGACCGACGCATGGCGCATCGCGACGTCGTACCGCGACACTGCCGGCAGCTCGGTCGACCAGCTGGTGCTGCAGGTCGGTGGCGGCCTGGCGGCGTACGCCATCGGTGGCGGTGAGGTGCAGCGGAGGTCGTATCCCAACTCGTTCGGCGGTCAGTACGAGACAGGTGGTTGGGAGCGGGTCCGGCTGCTCGACCTGACCGGCAACGCGGCGCAGGCGGCCCGGGACGCCGTTGCCCTTCTCGACGCACCGGACCTGCCGTTCCACGAGGACGCCGTGCTCGTGCTCGGGTCGAGCCAGCTGGCCCTGCAGATCCACGAGTCGGTCGGTCACGCGACCGAGCTGGATCGCATTCTCGGCAGCGAGGCGGCGTACGCCGGCACGTCGTGGGTGTCGGCGACCGATCGCGGGTCGCTGCGCTACGGGTCGCCGTTGATGACGGTCGTGGCCGATGCGACGACGCCGTACGCGATGGGCACCTTCGGGTACGACGACGAAGGCGTGCCGGCGGGTGAGGCGCACCTCGTCACCGACGGCATCCTGACCGGCTATCTCACCGATCGGCAGAGCGCCGCGATGCTCGGCGAGCAGAGCAACGGCACAGCCCGCGCCGACTCGTGGGGCGACATCCCCCTCATCCGGATGAACAACGTGTCGCTGCAGCCGAAGGAGGGAGACCGCGCGTCGATCGTCGCCGACACCGACAACGGCTTCCTGCTGCTGACCAATCGGTCGTGGTCCATCGACGACAAGCGGCTCAACTTCCAGTTCGGCTGCGAGGTGGCGTACGAGATCCGTGGCGGCGAGCTGGGACGGATGTACCGCAACTCCACGTACGCCGGCCGCACGCCGGACTTCTGGGGCTCGTGCGACGCACTCGGCGGCGCATCCGACTGGAAGGTGTGGGGCGTGCCGAACTGCGGCAAGGGCCAGCCGTCGCAGACGGCACGCGTCGCCCATGGTGCGCCGACCGGCCGGTTCCGGGCGACGGTCGGAGTGCGCTGATGTGGGGCGAGGACCGGCTGACTGCGCTGGCGGACGACGCGCTCACCACGGGTGAGGCCGTGGAGGTCGTGCTGTCGCGCACCGACAGCGCGCTGACGCGGTTCGCCGGGAGCCGCATCCACCAGAACACCAGCCGGCTCGATGGCGAGGCCCGGGTGCGGGTCGTCCGGGAGGGCCGGGTGGGTGTCGTCGTGACGAACGAGCTGACGGCCGACGCCGTGCGCGCCGCTGCGGTGCGGGCCGGCGAGATCGCCGCGCTGACGCCCCCCGACCCGCACTTCCCCGGCCTGACGCCGCCAGGTCAGCCGTACGGCCGCACGTCAGGGCCGGACGAGGAGACCGTCGGCTGCGCTCCGCAGCGGCGAGCCGAGCTGGTCGCGGCCGCACTCGACGAGCTGCCGGCCGGCGTCGAGGCCGCCGGGACGATGGAGACATCGGTGCAGGAACGCGCCGTGGTCAGCTCGACCGGAGTGCGGGTCTATTCGGCCGGCACCCGCGCGGCGGCATCAGTGCTGGCCCAGGGTCCGACGAGCAGCGGCTGGGCGGAAGCCGGTGCCACGTCGATCGGGAGCCTCGACTGCGCCGCACTGGGCCGGCGCGCGGGCGAGAAGGTCCTGCTCGGCGCGAACCCGCAGGAGATCGCGGCGGGCCGCTACCCCGTCGTGCTCGAGAGCGGCGCGACGACGAACATCGTGCAGTGGCTCGGCTGGTTGGCATTCCCTGGCCGGGCCTACAACGAGGAGCGGTCCGCGCTGTCCGGCCGGCTGGGGCAGCAGGTCTGCTCTCCGCTGGTCACGATCGTCGACGACGCGCTCTCGCCACTCCTGCCCGGTGCACCGTTCGACGCCGAGGGCACCGCGACCCGTCGTACCTCTCTGATCGAAGCCGGCGTCGCCGTCGGCATCGCGCACGACCGGACGACCGGCGCCCTTTCCGGCACCGGCTCGACGGGACACGCGATGCCGGCGCCGAACCCGCACGGGGGCGTGCCGGCGCACCTGCTGATGAACCCCGGCACGGAGAGCATCGAGGAACTGGTCGCCGGACTGGAGCGCGGGCTCTACGTCACGCGCTTCCACTACACGAACGTGGTGCACCCGGTCGAGACGTCGATCACCGGAATGACCCGCGACGGCACCTTTCTCGTCGAGGGCGGCAAGGTCGTCGGCGGTGTGCGCAACCTGCGGTTCACGCAGTCGTGCCTCGACGCCCTCGCCGGCTGCGAGGCCGTCGGCAGCGAGCTCGAGCTGGCCACCGACCTGTTCTACGGCGCGTCGATGGCGCCTGCTGTGCGGCTGACCGGCTTCACTTTCACGTCGACGACGGCGTACTGACTCTCACGCCGCGTGCAGCCGCGGCGACGGCGCGCCGACGGGCAGGTCGACCGAGGCGTGCGCGACCGCGCGCAGGTCGTGCAGCACGACGTGCTCGAGCAGCACCAGCTCCGCCGCCGGCGGCCAGAGCACCGCCCAGAGCCACAGGCCCATCGCCTCACCCACGAAGGCCGCCCGGTCGTCGGCGGAGGGGCTTCGCCAGAGCGCCGTGGGATGACCGGCCGCCTCGACCTTCGCGTCGGGAGGTCCCACCACGGCCAGACCCGGGTCGATCTCATCGAGGCCCGCGTACCGCGCCCCAAGTCCGACTCCGGGCTCCTCGGCGACGAGCAGCAGGTCGGCCGGCCCGCCGAGTGGCGAGGGCCCGGACAGGGCAACGACGGTTGCCTTCGCGGCGGTGCGCTCGTCACCTGCGGTGGCCAGCCCGGTGAGGGTCCAGCCGGGCAGCAGCGGAAGCGGCACCCACAGCGGTACGCCGGACGAGCCGGCGATCTTGTGCAGGGCTTCGACCGCCGGCCGCGCGACCACGTGCAGCGGCTGCACCGCCCCGTGCCGCTCGCAGTCCCACGAGCTCGTCATCAAGCCCGGGGCATGCAACGCACCGGCACAGCGTGGGCAGGTCGGCGGCACGCTCACCCGATCAAGGTGGGCCAGCCGGTCGAGGGCCGTCAAGCCCCCCGGGGGCTAGTCCTCGATCACGCGCTCCGTGCTGACCGGCCGCTCGACGACCCGCTCACGAACCACCGGGCGCTCCACGATGCGCTCACGGGTCACGGGGCGTTCGACGACCACGCGCCGGCCGGGGGTCACCCGGTCCAGCGCGCCGCCGGCAACCAGCAGCGCCACCACGACGAGGACGACGACGACGAGTACGGCGAGAGTAAGCATGTGCCATGTCTCCCCGCCGAGCGGCCCGCGCAATCGCTCCGACCGGGTGACGTCACGGTGTCGGCGAGCCGTCCGGGGTGGGTGAGCCGGCGGACGACGGCGACGCGCTGTCGCTCGCAGCCGCGGTCGGGGTCGGGGTCGGCTGATCGGTCGCCGCAGGGACCGCGCTCGACGGCTCACTGCTGGGCGCGGCCCCGGCAGGGCTGTCGCTGACGTCCGGCGCACCCGACGGCGGCGGCTCGGTGACGTGACCGATCGGTACGCAGTCATTGAGGAGTACGTCGGCGAAGGCCTGCTCATCGGCCTTGACTCGGGCGACGATCTGCTCGAGGGACAGGTCCGACGTGCGCAGCGACTCCAGGTCCTGACGGACCGCCGCCACCTTGCGCCGCCCCTCGCCGGTGATGCGCACGCGGGTCGATCGCTGCACGACCTGCTGGTAGGCGTCGGCGAACGCCGTACAGCCGCTGCAGTTGACGTTCATCGCGAGCGCGAGGTTGTTCGGCTCGAAGTCGGACGGGCTGCCGGCGACGAGCACGCCTTCGAACGCGATGGCGACGGTGGCGCAGTCCGTGCAACCGGCGTTCACAGCGGCCGCGGCATTGGCTGCGTCGACCGTGTCACCGGCGACCTGCACGATCTTCAGCTTGATGGCGTAGACCGTCCGCCCATCGGTCGTGTTGACGCCCGCGGCGACGTTGTCGTCGCCGTTGCCGCCCGCGGCAGGTGATGCCGAGGCATCGGGGCTGATAGCCCCGTCGACCGCATGGGCGACGACGAGCCCACCGGAAAGCAGGGCGGCCAACGCGACGAGAGCGAGAGCGGCGAGGGCAACAGGTCGGCGAAGCCAGGGACTCAGTGCGGCGCGGGTGATCACGGGGGGACTCCTCGATCAGCCGGTCGGGGACGGCGAAGGCTCGGTGCTCGACACCGGGTCGGCCGACGGCGAGCTGTCGACGGCGGCCGGCTGCTCGGACGGCGCGGTGCTGCTGGACACGTCGGGGGCTTGCGACGGCGTCGTGGTCGAGTCCTGAGTGGTGGCGGGCGCCGTGGTGGTGTCGCCGGTCTTGTCGAGTACGGCGGAGCGGTCGAGTACGGCGGAGTGGCCCGGCGCGACCGCCGGCAGCGGCTGCTGCGCGTCGTGCGGAGCGCGCAACAGGGGGGTGCCGGTGCCGACGGTCCGGAGCTCGCGGACCTGCTGCTGGACGGTGCCCCTCTCCCCCGGTCGGTACGGCGCGAGCCGACCGTCGGGCCACCAGGCGAAGGCGAGTCCGGCGATCAGCACGAGGCCGCCGGTCAGCACGCTCATGCGCCGCGGCGGCGAGCCCGCCGACCAGCGCCACGCACTCGTGCAGCTGCGCCGCGCGGTGCGCACCATCGTGTAGGCGATGCCGACCATCGGCAGGACGAGCAGCGCGAGCTGAACCGCCGCCCACCACTTCGCGGAGCCCGACGACGTACCGAGCTGGCCGGACAACCGCGCGGCGGAGTCCCAGCCGGTGGCGACGATGCGCGGCAGCGCAATGAGGAGGTAGCCCAGGTTGAGCAGCAGGATCGGGACGATGACCAGCACCCAGCCGGTGACTGCCCGCCGTACCCACGGCTTGAGCTGCGCGACCTCCGGCTCCGGCTTGTGGAACGGGATCGCGGAACGCAGGACCGGCCCGATGCGCCGGAACAGGTCGGGCACCCCGACCAGGTCGCTGACGACGTAGTAGCCGTCGAGTCGCAGGAACGGGAGCATCTGCTGCAGCACCTGCACCTGAAGCAGGAACATCAGCAGTACCAGCGGCTCGTAGCGCGTCACCGCGTGCACCGCGGCGATGACCAGCACGATGATCGCGTTGACGTAGACCCCGCCGAGGTCCGTGCGCAGTCGGCCGCGACGGTCGAGCTGGTAGGCGTCGGTGACGTCGGTGTAGAAGGCGGGCCAGACGATGTAGACGCCCATCCCCATGCCGCCGGGCTTGGCGCCGCCGTAGGCACACGCCGCGGCGTGGCCGAGCTCGTGCAGGGCCGCGGAGACGACGACGACCCCGATGATGAGCAGGAAGACGGCCGGGTGCTGAGCGGACGCGCGCAGTCCCTGCCCGAGACCGTGCACGAAGAACAGCCAGTAGTCCGCGGCGAGCAAGCCGGCGAGGACGGCGAGCACGACCGGCGGCCAGAAGGCCGGTGTGGCGAGCTTCGCCAGGCCGCGCACGGTGCGCGGACGCAGCACCTCGCGGCGAAGCTTGAGACCGAGGAGCGGATCGCTCTCCTCGACCTCGGGGCTGCTGCCGTCAGCCGCCGCGAGGACGCCGAGCGGGCGCAGCTTGTCCGCGACGAGCGTGCGCACGTTGTCGGCGGACACCGTCTTGCCGTACGTCTCGCTCACGCGCGCCGCGATGTCGTCGTACGACGAACGACCGTCGCACTCGTCCGCGACGAGGTGCAGCAGCTTCGACAGCTGGACCTGCTGACCGCCGCCGCGCGCGGCGAGGTACTGCGGCTCGACGTAGCCGGTGCCGGCGTACTCACCGAGCAGGCGGACGCCCTCCGCCAACCGGGGGCGGTCGTCGACGTTCGACGACGCGCCGGTCACCCGACGACGAGGGCAGCCGGCCAGCGGCCGGGTCTCGGTCGGGCGCTCGGGCGCGATCGTCACAGCTGCTGCCTCTCTGCGGACATGGGCAGCGCCCGAGGCGGGATCCGCACCGCGGACCCCGCCTCGACTGCCCTGCTAGTTGGACTGGGTGATCGGTGCGTCCTGGGTCGCGGACGCGATGGCCGTCGAGTTGTCCGACAGCGCGTTGAGCGCCACGGCGGCGTTGATCGGGGCCGCCACATTGGCGTTGATGAGCGACATCTGCTCGCGATCGGGCAGCTGCTCGCCGCCCTCCTCCTCGAGCTCCTCCTTGCTCAGGCCGTCAGCCATGCTGCCTCCTAGTTCGTCTGCGTGATCGGAGCCGTCTGCTCCGCGTTGGCGTAAGCGATCGAGTTGTCCGACAGCACGTTCGCCGCGACGGCCGCGTTGATGGGCGCAGCGAGGTTCGCGTTGATCAGCGACATCTGCTCGCGATCGGGCAGCTGCTCGCCGTCCTGGTTCTCGAGCTCCTCGTCGGTCAGACCCGGCTTGTTGTCCGTCATGACTGCTCCTAGTTCGACTGGTCGATGGGCGTCTGCTGCACCGCGTCGGCGTACGCGATCGAGCCGTCCGACAGCACGTTCGCTGCGACTGCCGCGTTCACCGGGACGGCGATGTTGGCGTTGACGAGAGACATCTGCTCGCGATCGGGCAGCTGCTCGCCGCCCTCTTCCTCGAGCTCTTCTGGCGTGAGACCGGGCTTGTCGCTCACGGTTGCTCCTTCGCATCGGGTGCAGCGCGGGCGGCCCGGCTGGACCGGCCCTGATTGATGGGCGCGTGCTGTGTCGCCGTTGCTGTGCCGCCGCCGGAGCTGACGACGATGTTGACGTCGGCGGCGACGTCCGCGCTCAGGCCGGACTCGTCGATGCGACGGCGGATCCGCCGCGAGATCTCGATCGGGTCGACCACAACGACGTGATCCCCCGCTGCCGCTGCGGCAACCTCACTATTCGGCACAAATCGCTCACTCTGAGCGGCTACTCCACCAGCGTCGGCCGCCCGGGCTGCTCGCCGCCGTGCGCATCGCCGTACGACCGCTTGGGGACCATCACCTTGCGCCGGAAGATGCACACCAGGACCCCGTCCTGGTTGTAGCCCTTGGTCTCGACGTACACGACCCCGCGGTCGTCCTTGCTCTTGCTCTCGGTCTTGTCGAGCACCTCGGTCTGGCCGTAGATCGTGTCGCCGTGGAACGTCGGGAACACGTGCTTGAGCGACTCGACCTCGAGGTTGGCGATGGCCTTGCCGGAGACGTCGACGACCGACATGCCGAGCAGCAGCGAGTAGACGTAGTTGCCGACGACGACGTTCCTGCCCTGCTGAGTGGTCTTCGCGTAGTTGGCGTCGAGGTGCAGTGGGTGGTGGTTCATCGTGATGAGACAGAACAGGTGGTCGTCGTACTCCGTCACGGTCTTGCCCGGCCAGTGCTTGTAGACGGCCCCGACCTCGAACTCCTCGTAGTACCGGCCGAACTGCACAACCACTCCTTCGTACGACGGAACGACAAGTCTCGCAGCGCGGCTAGCTCCAGGTGACCGGGGGTCCGTGTCCCAGACACTCCGCGAGCAGCCGCGTCTCACCGGCCGGCCAGGTCGTCATCTCGACGAGGAAGCGGAACGTGGACTGCACCTTCTTCTCCGGCTCGAGGGACAGCCGGACGAGAGGCGCGTGGACGGAGGCGCGCTCGCCGGCCTCGGCGAGGATCGCGTCGACCTCGGCCCGCTCCTCGGGGTCGAGGTACTGCCGCACGACCGAGTGCCACACGACCGTCGCCACCCCCACGACCGGCTCGGCCAGCTCACGCCGTAGGAACTCCGAGGCCGGCAGTCGCTCGACAGGCAGAGGTTGTTCGGCGGCGACTCGAAGCGCGCCGCGCAGCCGGTCGACGCGATCGAGCTGGTCGGCCCAGACGTAGGACAGCAGGGTCAACCGGTCCGCCTCGACCCCGGGGTCGAGCGGCGCCGGATCGCAGCCCGCGCGGGACGCGAGGACGAGATCGACCTCGCCCGGTGGGTGGGCCCCACGCCACGGGTTCCGCAGTCGCACCGGCGACAAAGGGTCACCGAGCACGCGGCCGTCAGCGAGCTCGTACGCGAACCGGTCAGGGCGCAGGTTGAGGCCGGCGCTCGCGCCGATCTCCAGCAGCCGCACCGGCCGGCGGTGCCGCGCTGCGACGTGCAGCAGCCCGCCGTACAGCGCCGCGGCCCGACCGACCTCGTTCGTCTGCACGGGCCGCTGCAGGTGGGGAGCCAGCTCGTCGGCGCGTTGCTCGATGAGCAGGCGCGCGGCCCGCCACGCGCCGTCGGGGCCGGCCGTGCCCCCGACACTCGGGTAGTGCCGCGCCAGATCGGGTGCGCTGCCGGCCAGCACCTCACGGTGCAGGCCGCCCGCGAACCGCAGCGACGGCACACTGCCGCTCGGGTCCTCAGCCAGCGGGAGCAGCAGCTCGCGGACCACGCCGCCGGCGTCGTACTCGTCCGCCGCGCCGTACAGCAGTCCGGCCGTCAGAGGGCTCCCGTGCAGAGCGCACTGCTCCGCCTGCGCGCGGAACCGCGTCGGCAGGTCGGTCACGACAGAACGGTAACCACCCGGCGGAGCGTCCGGAATGCCCCGCTTCCGGTCTACGGTGGAGGGGTCGGACGACGTGCCTGGGGGGCCGGTTGAGCGACAACGGCGCCGGCGTGCTGACCTTCCTGTTCACCGACGTCGAGGGCAGCACGCAGGGATGGGATACCGCGCCGGCGCAGATGAGCGCTGCCCTGGCGAGCCACGACCAGGTGCTGCGCGCGGCCTTCGCCCGCCACAGCGGTCGCGCGTTCTCGCAGGCGGGCGACTCGTTCGCCGTGTCGTTCCAGCGGCCCGAGGACGCTGTGGCCGCTGCCATCGACGCACAGGGATCGCTGCGACCGACCGGCGTACGGGTGCGGATGGGGTTGCACGCGGGCATGGCCGAGGAGCGCGACGGGCTGTTCTTCGGGGCGGCTCTGAACAAGACGGCGCGTGTCATGGGACTCGGTTGCGGCGGCCAGGTGCTGCTCAGCGACGTCGTCCGCGGGCTGCTCCCGCGAGGGACGCCGCTTCGCGACCTCGGGTTGCAACGACTCAGCGGCTTCGAAGAACCGGAACGGGTCTGGCAGCTCCTCGATCCCGACCTCGACGACGACTGCCCTGCTCTGCCCGGGCTGCAGGCCGACAACCTGCCGGTCCGCAGCACGCTGTTCGTGGGGCGTGCGCAGGAGCAGCGCACCGTTGCCGAGCAGCTGACGTCGAGCCGGGTCGTGACCCTGCTCGGGCCGGGCGGCGTCGGGAAGACCCGCCTCGCCGTCGAGACCGCGCGGGCGCTGAGCGAGCACTTCCCGGACGGGGTCCGGTTCATCGACCTGACCCCCGTGGGGCGCGGCGAGCTCGTCGCGCCCGCCGCCGCGGGGGCGCTGGGGCTGCGGCTCGGGCACGGCAGTGATCCGTACGCCGCACTGGCGACGCATGTGGCGAGTCGTCGCCTGCTGGTCGTCCTCGACAACTGCGAGCACGTCATCGATGAGGCGGCCCGGATCGCACGGGTGCTCACGGGCGCGGCCGCGACGCGCGTGCTCGCGACGAGCCGCGTCCGGCTACGGGTGCCGGGCGAGACGACCGTTGCCGTGTCGGCGCTCGACACGAGCTCGCCGCACAGCGCCGCCGCGGAGCTGTTCCTGCACCGGGCGGAGCAGGTCGCCCCCGGCATCAGCAGGGACGCCGGCGCCCGCTCGCTGGCGGTCGAGATCTGCACCCGCCTCGACGGGATGCCGCTCGCGATCGAGCTGGCCGCCAGCCGGGCGGGCGAGCTCCCGCTGCTGGTGCTGCGCGACCGGCTCTCGGACCGGTTCCGACTGCTGGACGAGTCGGCCGCGGCGCGCGAGGACTCGCGGATCCGGTCGCTGCGGGCCACCGTCGACTGGAGCTACGACCTGCTGTCCCGGCCCGCACGGCAGCTGTTCGAGGAGCTGTCGGTCTTCGCCGGCGCGTTCACCGTCGAGGCTGCCGAGGCCGTCGCGACCGATGTCGCGGACGTCGTGCCGCTGCTGGCCGAGCTGGTCGCCGCTTCGCTGGTGCAGCTGCGGCGCGCCGAGCCGGCGCCGTACCGCCTGCTGGAGACGTTCCGCGCCTACGGACAGCACCGGCTGCAGGAGGGCAACCGGCTGCGGGCGGTGCGCGACCGGCACGCCGATCACGTCCTCACGCGCACGGCCCGGCTGGCGGTACTGCCCTACGACTCCACCGGAGTGCTCGCGCGGCGCGACGGGATGCGCGCCATCGCCGACGACGTGTTCGCGGCGCTCGACCACCTCACCGACATCTCCGACCGGCCCCGCCTCCGGCAAGCCCTCGACGACGTCGCCGAGCTCTGCTGGGAGGGACGTCCCACCGATGTCGTCCCCTTCCTCGAGCGGTCCGTCGTCGCCTGCGAGGGCATCGACGACGAAGACAGCGACGCGATTCGCGGCACATCGGCGCTGCTGCTGTTCTTCCTCAGCACCGGTGTGCGGGCCGGGCCCGTCGCGGGCCCGGTGGTCGCCAGGCACCAGGCGGCGGGAACACAACCGCCGGTCCCCGCCGCGATCGCACTGGCTCTCGCGACCCTGCGCGGTGGCGAGCCCGAGGTGGCGCGCGACCTGGCGAACAACCTCGCCGCGGATGCTTCGCACAGCGCCCGCCGTACAGATCGCCTGCTTGCCCTGGGGTTCGGCGGCTGGGTGCTGGCCAACCTCGGCGAGGGAGAACGCGGCCGCGCGCTGTGCGAGGAGGCCGTGCGCACCGACTCGGGCTACACGGCGTGGTCGATCGCGCTGTCGAACCTGTACGCCGACACGCTGACGCTCTCCGGGCACTTCGAGGAGGCGATCGAGTTCTGCCATGCCGGCGTCGACGCGCGGTTCGACCTCACCAGCTACGGCCGGCTGCAGATGCTGCGCGTGCTGGCCCAGACGCACCTCGTGCTGCGGCAGCTGCCGGAGGCACGCCGCTACCTCCGCGAGGTGGTCGCGGAGGTCATCGAGACAGCCGACGCGTCGATGCTGTCGTTCGTGCTGGAGCTGACGGCCGCGCTGCTCGTCAGCGAGAAGGACCACGTGACCGCCGCGCGGCTCGCCGGCGCGGCGGACCACCTGCGCGGCGACGTCTACGTCGGAGCGCCACTGGAGCTTGCCGCGCGGGCTTGGCTGCAGCGGCGCATCACGCAGGCGCTCGGACCGACCGCAGACCGTGAGCGGCTCGCCGGCGGGCGGCTCGACCGCGCAGCTGCGCTGACCCTCGCCGCTGAGGCACTCGGCGGCTGAGGTCAGCGCAGGTCTACCTCGGGGCGCGTGGGGTCCCGCATATCGATTCCGGCAACGAGCCAGCGCTCCTGAAGGGCGGCGGCGCCGTGCACCCGCTTCCAGGCCGCCTCGTTGGGAGTCATCGGCAGCAGCGGCAGGAACCGGACCGGCTGCGAGGCAGCATCGAGCTGCAGGTCGGGCACGAGCCCACCCGCCTCACCGACGAGGACGGCCGAGAAACGGGCGCCGTCCCAGAGCGGCTCACCCAGGTCGAGCCCGGCGCCCGGCGCGACGACCAGTCCCTCGACGGCGGGGGTGGCGGCGAGGACGGCGAGCCGGCGCAGGACGTCGTCGTGGCTGCCGGTGACGGACAGCACGAGCTCCGCGCGAGGCCCGTCTGACGGCAGGACGTCGCTGCCTGGGTCTCCCATCGGGGCGCGCGACATCCCGACGGTCACGTAGCGGACCAGCCCACGCTCGTCCGGTCCGAATCGCAGCACCTCGATCGGGTCCGACCCCAGAAAGGAGACACCCGCCCGGCCGGTGCTGCCGCCGAGGACCGCGGCGAGATGCGCCTCGACCGCCGCCAGCACGCTGTCCGGGTCCGGCACGCGGCCGATCCTAGGAGCGCCGTCCGGCAGGAATCCGGGCAACGACGGAGAAGGTGGACATCTCGACTGTCTGCCTGGGGGTCCACATGGTCCGTCGTCGCGTTGTCCTGCTGCCTGCCGCCATCCTGGCCGCCGGCCTGCCGCTGGCTGGAGCGGCAATGGGCTCGTCACCCGCCTGCGGCAGCTCGTTGCAGCCGCCGAAGCTGTCGTTCGCGGACCGCGTCTACATCGACAAGAACCGCGCGGGTGGCGAGCCGGTGAGCGTCATCGGGAAAGACGGCTCGATCAACGTCTCCACGCACGCCGGCACGACGCACATCTACAAGGACCCGAGTGCGCTCCCCGGCGCGACCGACTTCCTCGTCGGCTACAGCAACGAGACGCTCAACTGGCGGTCGACCGACGGCGGCAAGACCTGGTCGTACGTCGGCATGCCGGTCGTCAACGCCGGCCCGCACAGCGCGACGTCGACCGGGTTCTCCGACCCCGACTACGCGATCGACGCGTCCGGCCGCATCTACAACACGGAGATCGACCTGGCGAACGTGTCGGTCTTCTCCAGCGGCGACGACGGCCAGACCTACAGCCGCGGCAACCCGGAGGTCACCAGCGGCGACCGCCCGTGGCTGACCGGTGGCGGCGAGAACGAGGTCTACCTCTACGTCAACACGCTTCAGCAGATCTTCCGCTCGGGCGACGGCGGCATCACCTGGACCCTGCAGAGCCAGAACAACAGCCAAGGGCCAGACGCGAAGATGTACGTCGACCCGTTGCACAAGAACGGTGGTCTGATCGGACCGCACAACCCGCAGGGCGTCGCCATCTCCTCCGACCAGGGCAAGACCTGGAAGGCGTACGACGGCGCCAACCTCGGCAAGGACGTCGACTTCTTCGGAGCGGTGACCGTCGACAAGGCCGGCTACGTCTACCGGGCCGCGGCCGGCGGCTACAAGGGCTCGAGCGACAAGACTCCGGACGGCGAGGTCACCTTCAACTCGTTCGACCGCAAGACCAAGACATGGGCGGCGCCGAGCGTCATCCCCGCCCCCGCGGGCGACGCGCTCTGGCCGTGGGCGATCGCCGGCGACAACGGCCGGGCTGCGGTCACCTGGCTGCAGAACAAGCCCGGCAAGCCGACCGAGTTCTACATGTACGTCGCGCAGACCCTCAACGCGCACGGCACGTGGGTCACCTGCTCCAACGGCTCGAAGAAGTTCATCGGTCCGCAGTGGACTGTCGCCAACGCGTCGCACAAGCCGGTGCACGTCGGCTACATCTGCCTGAACGGCACCGACTGCAACGCGAGCCCGTCGTTCCCCGAGGGCGACCGGCGGCTCGGCGATTTCCTGACGATCAACTACGACAAGAACGGCCGGCTGTTCCTGACCGGCGGCGACACCACGCTGACGAATCCGCTCGGCGGACCGAAGCCGGTGGGCAACCCGATCTTCATCGCCGAGAGGACCGGAGCGAAGATGCTCAAGCGGCCCATGCCTACGTCCAAGACCCGGACCAGCTGCACCGTCGATCCCACCTGCTAGGTGCGGGTGCCGTTGCGCTCTAGGCTCCACGCCGAAGGGTCGACCCGGAGACTGAAGGGCGAGCGATGCCTGTGCCACCTCCGATGCCGGACGACCCACGTGGCTCGCTAGAGGACAAGATCACGGCCGCCGCGGATCGCATCGAGCGGCTCGAAGAGGGCCTGAGCGCGGAGCCGCCGCCGCCCGGGTCCACCCCGGTCGAGTTCAAGACGAGCACCACCCGGCTGATGCACGAGCTCCGAATGCTGCGCGGCGACATCATCAAGATGCGCGAAGAGGCGGCCCAGCTGCGCGAGGCGACCGTCCCCCGGCTCGAGTACGACCTGCGCCGTCGGCAGCTGGTGACAGGCACAGCGCTGGTGTTCCTGGTGCTCGCGCTGTCCCTCGCAATGTTCCTCGTGTTCCAGCACCGCAGCAATGACGACACCGCCCGGTTCGAGGCGCGGACGCGGCAGTTCCAGCAGGAAGCTGTCTCTGCCTGCCAGATCCGCAACAGCCGCATTCGCAACGAGCAGGCCTTCGCGGAGAACGCGCTCAAGATCCTGGAGACCGTGGCCCACAGCCAGGTCAACCGGGCCCGCAACCCGCAGCTCGACAAGCAGTACGCCGCCGCCCTGGCCGGCTACCGCCGCGGCCTCGGCACCGTCGTCGACTGCACCAAGCAGGCGCGCGCACTCGGCAACGGTTGAGTAGGATCAGCCCTGCAGCTTGTACTCCTTGAGCAGACCCCGGCTGATGATGGTCTTCTGGATCTCGGACGTGCCCTCGCCGATGAGCAGGAACGGCGCCTCGCGCATCAGCCGCTCGATCTCGAACTCCTTGGCGTAGCCGTAGCCGCCGTGGATGCGGAAGGCGTCCTGAGTGACCTCGGCGCAGTACTCCGCCGCGAGCAGCTTGGCCATCCCCGCCTCGACGTCGTTGCGCTTGCCGCTGTCCTTGAGCCGCGCCGCGTTGGTCATCAGCGCGTGTGACGCCTCGACCTTCGTCGCCATCTCGGCCAGCTTGAACTGGATCGCCTGGTGCTGCGCGATGGGCTTGCCGAAGGTCTGCCGCTGCTGCGCATACGCGATGGCGAGCTCGAAGGCGCGCAGCGAGATGCCGCAGGCCCGGGCGGCGACGTTGACGCGACCGACCTCGATGGCGTCCATCATCTGGAAGAAGCCCTTCCCGCGACCTGTTTCGCCACCAAGGATCGACGACGCCGGCACGCGGGCGCCCTCGAGCACCATCTCGGTGGTCTCGACGCCCTTGTAGCCCATCTTGTCGATCTTGCCCGGGATGGTGACGCCCGGCGCCGTCGTACCGAAGCCCGGCTCCTTCTCGAGCAGGAACGTCGTCATGTTGCGGTGGACCGTCTCGCCCCCCTCGTCGGTCTTCACCAGGGTCGCGACGATGCCGGCGCGGGCACCGTTGGTCAGCCACATCTTCTGCCCGTCGAGGACGTACTCCTCGCCGTCGCGCACGCCCTTGCTCTTGATCGCGGCCACGTCACTGCCGCAGTGCGGCTCGGACATCGAGTAGGCGCCGCGGATCTCGCCGGTGGCGAGCTTCGGCAGCAGCCGGTCCTTCTGCTCCTGCGTGCCGTGCTGCTTCAGCATGTAGGCGACCATGAAGTGCGTGTTGATGACGCCGGAGACGCTCATCCACCCGCGGGCGATCTCCTCGACCACGAGGGCGTAGGTCAGCAGCGACTCACCGAGCCCGCCGTACTCCTCGGGGATCATGAGCCCGAACAGGCCCATCTCCTTCATCCCCTCGACGATCGCCTCGGGGAACTCGTCCTTGTGCTCGAGCTCGGTGGCGTACGGGATGATCTCCTTGTCCACGAAGCCGCGGACGGTCGAGATGATCTCCTGCTGGACCTCGGTGAGGCCCTCGGTGGCGGCGAGGCGGGCCATGCTGCTCCGGCTGTCTTGACGGCGACGTGATGGGCGGGTCACGAAAGTCTCCCACCGGCGGTATGCCGGTAGCCACGCCAGCCGCGTGATCCTGCCCACGCTGCCGGCAGGAGAACACCGCCCCGGTGGCGAAATGTCCGCGTACTCAGCGCATCTGGCTACGCCCGGAGGAACGAATGAAGACCCGCGCCCTGCTGCTGTCCGCTTCCCTCGTTCTCGTCGGGTACGCCGGCATCGCGACCGCTGCATCCAAGGCGAAGCCGGTGTGCAACCTGGTGCAGGACGCAAAGGGCGACGCCGGGATCAACGGCCAGGCGGGGGCGGACGGCGACGACATCGTGTCTGCAGACATCGCGAGCGACGCGACGACCGTCACGGCAGTCGTGCGAGTGGCCGGACTGCAGGTCCCGGACCCCCAGTCTCCGCTCGGCCGCAGCTACTCGGTGCTGTTCACGGCGCCGGGCAGCGCCGACCTGCTGTACCTCGCGGCCAGGACCTATCCGCAGGGCACGAAGTTCATCTTCGGCTACCAGGCCGTGGACCCCAACACGGGCGTCAACACGAACTACTCGCTCGGCGACGCGACCGGCACGGTCGACACCGCGAAGGGCGAGGTGCACGTGTCGGCACCGATCAAGGCCTTCGTCGACGGCGCCAAGGCCAAGCTCGCGAGAGGGGCGAAGCTCGCGGGACTCAGCGCCAGCGTCGACCGCATCTACGGCCAGGGCGTCGTCCCGAGCCAGTCACCCGTTCCGGGTGGACCCCGCGTGCCGCTCGGCGGCTTCACGCTCCAGTTCGACGACGCGGCCGGCGGCAGCTACCTCATGGGTACGCCGTCCTGCGTGATCGTCGGCAAGTAGCTCCTAGGAGAGCCGGACCGTCACACCCTTGGGGCTGCGCGGGGCCGGCACCATGGGCGCTGCACCGACCAGCCGCTCGACCTCCTCGAGCGATCCCGGCCGGGACAGCAGGAAGCCCTGCAGCATCGTGCAGCCGAGCAACCGCAGCTGCTCGCACTGCGCGGTCGTCTCGACGCCTTCCGCGATCGTCTGCATGCCCACGGCAGTGGCGAGCCGGATGACGGCCTGCACGATCTCGCGGTCCACCGGCCCGGACGCGAGGCCGTCGACGAAGGACTTGTCGATCTTCACGGCGTCGACAGGGAAGCGCTTGAGGTAGCTCAGCGACGAGTAGCCGGTCCCGAAGTCGTCGATGGAGAGCCGCACCTTCAGCTTCTTGAGGTTGCGGAGCGTCTGCAACGTGACCGCGGTGTCCTCCATGACCACGGTCTCCGTGATCTCGAGCGCAAGCAGCTTGGGGTCGAGTCCCGTGCTGCGCAGGACCTCGGCCACCCGCTCGCACAGGTCGGGCTGCTGGAACTGGCGAGCCGACAGGTTCACCGCCATGACGACCGGTGAGTCCGGGTGGCGCAGCTGCCACTGCACGGCGGCGATGCAGGCCTGCTCCAGGACCCAGTGACCGAGCGGCAGGACGAGTCCGGTGTCCTCGGCGACGTCCATGAAGTGACCGGGTCCGAGCAGCCCAAGCGTCGGGTGCCGCCAGCGGACCAGCGCCTCGAGCCCGTACAGCTGCCCGGTCTTCGACTCGACTACCGGCTGGTAGTGGACCTCGAGCTCGCCCTCGTCGATGGCGCGCCGCAGCTCCATCTCGAGGTCCAGCCGGGCGAGCGCCCGCTCGTCCGCATCGGGCGCCGCGACGAAGTACCTGTTCTTGCCGCCGCTCTTCGCCTGGTACATCGCGATGTCGGCGGCGGCGAGCAGGTCGCCGGGCGCATTGCCGGGCTCGGCGACGGCGATGCCGATGCTGGCCGTGACGACGACATCGCGGTCTCCGGCCTCCATCGGAACCTGCAGAGCGCGCAGCACCCGCTCAGCGGTCTGCGCCGCCTCGGAGATGTCGGCAACCTGCTCGAGCAGCACGGTGAACTCGTCGCCACCGAACCGCGCGACGGTGTCACTGGGTCGGAGTACGCCGACCAGACGCGACGCGACCGTCTGCAGCACCTGGTCGCCGGTGCGGTGACCGAGGCTGTCGTTGATGACCTTGAAGCGGTCCAGGTCGAGGAAGAGCACGGCCTGGGTGCCGCCGTCGCGCATGCTGCGCGCCCGCGCGTGCTCGAGGCGGTCCAGGAACAGTGCACGGTTCGGCAGCCCGGTCAGCGAGTCGTGGAACGCCTGGTGCACGAGTCGGCGTTCGAGCGCCTTGCGGTCGCGGACGTCGCGTAGCACGACGACAGCACCGACGACGCCGCCGTCGCGCAGCACCGGACTCGCCGTAAGGGCGACGTCGAGAGGGGTTCCGTCGCTGCGGGTCACGACGTGCTCGTCGATGCGCAAGGTCTCACCCGCGCGAAGTCTCGGCAGGTGCACCCACTCGGCGTTGTCGACACCGACGCCGCGACCTTCGGGATCGACCGACTCAGCGATCTCCCGGCCGACGAGCTCGCCCCGCCGCCAGCCGAGCAGCTGCTCGGCAGCCGGGTTGGCGAAGGTGACGATGCCCTTCTCGTCGAGCGCCACAACTCCTTCACCGAGACTGCGGGTGATGGCCTGCATCTGCTCGAACAGCAGCGCGTTGGCGAGCGCTCCGCGGGCGACGCCGGCAAGGGCCTGGAGACGCGCCTCGTCGCTCGCAGACCACGCGCCGCCCGTTGCCCGCTCGGACACTTCGATGGCGTTGGCGTCGTCGATGGCCACACGCAGGCTTCCCGGGGCCGGATCACTCGACAGCGCCACGACGCGGCTCGTCGCCGCCGCGAGCAGCTCACGTGCGGAAGAGACCAGTTCCGCCCGCACCGCGTCCGAGTCGACGGTCGCGTGGATGCGGCCCGTGGCGACGTACAGAGCTTCGGCACCCTTGCGCTGACGCCAGTGCTGCAAGGCGCCTGCGTACGCGACCTGAAGGATCACGACGGGTACGACGGCGAGCAGCAGCACGACCGGGCGCCCGTCGGAGGCCAACGCGACGAGCGCGCCCACCGACAGGGCGCCGATCCACGTCGCGAACCGCAGGCGCGCCCCGTCCAGCAGCACGTCCCGGATCGGCGTACCGCTCGCGGTCGAGATGACGACCGCGACCGCGAGCGCCGAGACGATGCAATGCGTGAGCCCCCCGGCGAACGCGGCGAGGCTGTCGCGGGCCGTGATCTCACCGCCGGCGCCGAGCAGCCTGGCCACGAAGACGCCAACGCCGGTGGAGAACAGCAGCATCCCGACGTTGAACAGCGCCTTCTGCAGACCCCGGCGGCTGAACGCAGTGGCGACGAGCAGCGCGATGGCGAACGACGCCATGGTCTGGAGCGGCGCGAGCAGCACGACCATGGGGACGAAGAGCACCTCGTCCACGTGCAGCGCTTCGGAGTCACCCGCGTGCGGGAGGTGAAGCGGCACGACGTGCGTCGCGGCGAGCGCGATGGTGCAGGCGATCGCGACCCACATGGACGCCATCGGGAACGAGTGGGCAGTGGCAACCGCAGCAGCCAGAGCGAGGGCTCCGGCCGCTGCGGCGGCGAGGCAGACGGCTCGGACCCGTCGCGCTCGCACGTGGTCGTCGATGCTCACTCCCAGTTGTTCGCGTACCAGCTGGAGCTGTACCAGCTGCTCGAGTACCAGCTCGAGCTGTACCAGCTGCTCGAGTACCAGCTAGAGGAAGTCCACGCACCGTAGAAGCCGACCCGGTCGAAGGGGAGACCCTGCGCGGTCGTCTCTCCGAGGACATCCACCAGGACCGGCATGACGTTGCCGGCGCCATCCTCGATGATGCCCGTCTGGATCTTGATCCCGGTGCTGCCACGGCTGGCCTGCAGCGAGCCGAGCCCGCTCGACGGTGTGAGCCCCTGGTTGGCCGCGGCCAGTGAGTTGCTCGCCGTCGCCGCGTAGGCGTCCAGGACGCCCGCGCCGACACGGTTCGGGTCGTTGACCGGTCCCGGACGGGCCGTGCTCGTGAGTCGGGCCTTCACCTGGTCCGGCGACAGCAGCGGGTTGCGGGACAGGACGAGGGCCGCAGCACCTGACGTGATGGCACTGGCGAACGACGTACCCGAGCCCTTGAAGTACGCCGAACCGATCCGCGCGGCCGGGAAGGCGTTGTCGATCGAGGAGCCCGCGACGCGCGTCGAGACGACGGACCCGCCAGGAGCGGCGATGTCCGGCTTGACCAGGCCGTTGGCGGCCGTCGGTCCGGCACCCGAGAACTCGGCAACCGTGTCGTCGTTCGTGTTCAGCGTGGTGTTGTCACGGACCGCGCCCACCGTCACGACGTACGGATCGTCGGCGGGCTTGCTGATGGTGCCCGCCGCAGGTCCCCGGTTGGATGCGCTGACGACGACGGTAATGCCCGCCTGCCAGGCCTTCTCCACGGCGTAGTTCAGTGGGTCGACTCGGTAGTCCTGCGTCGAGTCGGTGCCGAGGGACAGGTTGATGACCTTGATGTTGTAGTCGGCCTTGAACGACACGGCCCACTGCAGCGCCGCGATGACGTGCGTGATGTCGGCCGAGCCGTTCGAGCTGGCGATCTTCAAGGCGATCAGGTTCGCGTCAGGAGCGACGCCCTTCACCGTGCCGTTCGACGCCGCGCCGCTGCCGGCGATCAGGCCGCCGATGAAGGTGCCGTGGCCGAAGTGGTCGTAGTTGTCGTTGTCGCCGCTGAAGTCCTCGCTGTGCACGACCTTGCCGGCGAGGTCGCCGGTCGCGTTGATGCCCGTGTCGATGACGGCGATGCCGATGCCGCTACCGGTCCATCCCGCCCGCCATGCCTTGTCGGCCCCCACGACGGTCGGGTAGATGGCGCTCGCAATGCCGCTGTTCTGCCCGTACGAGCCCTCGAAGTGGATCTTGCCGGCGTCCGTGACGTCCTTGATGGCGCCGGGCACCGACCGCAGGACCTGAACAGCGCCGGCTGGCACCTTCGCCGCGAAGCCACCGACGATCGGGAGCTCCTCGGTGACCGTGCCGCCGACCGCCTTGACGATCCGTTCCGCGACGCCGCTCGTGGGCGCCACCGCACGGACGAGCACCGAGACCGGCTGCCCGCTCGGCCTGGCAGCCGGCCGGCTGAGCGCCGGTGCACCCGCCGTGAGAAGTGCTAGTGCGGCTGCAAGAGCGATGCCGAGGCGCGCTGCTGCACCCCGTCGAACCGCCGTCTGCGTCATGTCCAGGGCTCCCCGAAGTCGTCACGCGAAGTGATCGATCCATAGCGTGGAGTGAACTGGCGCTAGACGCACTGGCTAGCGGTGACGATCCTCTGTTGGCCTCAAAGGACTAGGGGCTACGCCGAAAGAAGCAGCCGGACGGGTGTACGCAGCGGTATTGGGGGCGAATGTCCCTCCCCCGCCCGGCCTCACTCGACGGGGATGCTCGGTGCCGTCCGGACCCCCGTTGCCCGGATCACCAGCGCCAGTCCGACTACCAGCAGGGCTGCCGCCGGGATGGCCAGGATGGGTGGTCGCTGACCCAGAAAGACGGCCGCGACCAGTGCCGCGCCCGGGATCTCCAGCAGGATCGCGAGGCTGACGACGGTGGGGCTCGTCGTCCGCAGCACGACGTTGAACAGCGAGTGGCCGATGAGCTGGGCGCCAGCGGTGATGGCGAGCAGCTTGAGCCACGTCTGTCCGTCGTACCCGGTCAATGACTGCCGACCGGCGACGCACGCAACGAGCAGCATCAGCGCAGCAGTGCAGTAGCAGACCGCTGTGTACGTCGTCGTCGAGACCGAGCGCCGGACCTCGCTCCCCGCGGTCATGTACAGCGCGGCGGCGGCCCCGCCGGCGACCGCCAGCAGGTCGCCCACCAGCGCCCGTCCGCTGACCGTCAGATCGGCTCCCGTCAGCAACACCGCGCCGACGACCGCGACGCCGATGCCGGCCCACATCCGCCGCCCGACGTCGATACCTTGCAGCTGCGAGACCAACGCCGCCCAGACGGGCTGCGTCGCGACGAGCGCCGTCGCCGAGGCGACCGAGGTGTAGGTCAACGACGGCACCCACGTGGCGAAGTGCAGGGCGAGGAAGACGCCCGCCAGCAGCGCCAGCCTGCGCTCGCGCCGGTCCAGCCCGCGCAGCTCCGACCGTGCCGTCGCGAGGGCCGCCACGGCCATCACGCCACCGCCGAGCGCATTGCGCCAGAACGCGATCGCCAACGCAGGTGCAGCCGTCGCCGCCATGAGCGGTCCCGAGGTCGAGACGGCGACCAACGCCACCGACATCAGCAGCCCGTCGGTGCGGCTGGGGCGAAGCAGCTGCGGCGACGTCACTCCGGGATGCGGATCTCGCCACGCGCGACGGGCACGGTCGAGCCGCTGACGCGCGTCTCGACCGGCTGCCCGTCGCGCGCGACGACCGCGCATCGCAGCAGGGACGGCCGTCCCATCTCCACGCCTTGTACGACGTCGTACGCCGTCTCGCCGTCGGCAGCGACCAGCCCCGACATGACGAGGTAGGCGCCGAGCGCCACTCCGGCCGAGCCGGTGGCAGGGTCCTCGGGAACGCCGGCACCGGCCGCGAAGACCCGGGCGTTGGCGGTGGTGCCGTCCCACGAGACGACGCTGACCCCGGTGCCACCGATAGCCGCGACAGCGCGGGGATCGGCATCAGCGCGAGCCAGGGCCGTCCGCCGGACCGGCAGGAAGGTCCAGTCGATCCCGCAGCCGGCCCGGCGTGGGACGCCGTCAAGGTCGTCGTGGTCCAGGCCGACGGCAGGCAGTAGACCCGCGGGGTCGAGCGGCTCGCCCCACGTCGGCGTACCGCCGGTCAGCGTGACCACGTCGGCGGCGACCTCGAGTGGCAGCAGTCCGGCGCCGCACGACTGCACGACCCTGCCGGGCGACACCCGGCCCAGCCGGAGCATGACGTCGGCGGCCCCGACGGACGGGTGCCCGGCGAAGGGCAGCTCCTGCATCGGCGTGAAGATGCGCAACCGGTAGTCCGCGCCATCGACGTCCGGCTTCATCGGGAACGACGTCTCCGACAGGTTGAACTCGCGCGCGATCGACTGCAGCTGCTCGGTCGACAGCCCGTCGGCGTCGAGGACCACGGCCAGCGGGTTGCCCGCGAACGCGCGATCGGTGAAGACGTCGACGACCTCGTAGGCCAGGTGCGTCACGGCATCGTGAGGCCGCCGTCGACAGGCAGCGTCACCCCGGTGATGTACGACGCCGCTTCGCTGGCGAGGAACACACCGGCGGCAGCGAGCTCCATCGGGTCGCCGACGCGTCCGGCGGGCGCCACCATCTTGATGAGCTCCATCTGACTCGCGTCCAGCTCATCGGTCATCTCGGAGGGGAAGTAGCCCGGCGCGAGCGCGTTGACCCGGATGCCCTTGCGGCCGGTCCACTGCATGGCGAGGTCGCGAGTCAGCCCGATCAAACCGGCCTTGGAGGCGGCGTACGCGGCCTGCGGGATGCTGCCCGGCCGCAACCCGATCACGGACGAGATGTTGATGATCGAGCCGCCGTTCTTCGCGGCCCGGCCGAATGCCTGCGCGCACCAGTAGGCGCCGTTGAGGTTGACGTCGATCACCTGCCGGAACTGCTCGGGCGTCTCGCGAGTAGAGGGGTACGCCGTACCAATGCCTGCGTTGTTGACGAGCACGTCGACGCGGCCGAACTCGTCCACCGCCTTGGTGATGAGGGCGGTGCACTGCTCGGGGTCGGCGACGTCTGTCTGCACGGCGACGTAGCGACGGCCGGCGGCCTCGACGAGCTTGCCGGTGTCGGCGAGGCGCTCCACGCGGCGGGCACCCAGCACGACATCCGCCCCCGCCTCCGCGAACGCCTGCGCGAACGCGACGCCGAGCCCGGACGATGCCCCGGTGACCACGACGACCCTGTCGTCGAGGCGGAAGCGGTCCAGAACGCTCATCAACGGCTCCTTGACACTTGATGTTCTGCATGCGGTTTCCGGCATTGTGCCCCGCGCTGCGAACGGGTTCCGAGCGTGCCCCGGCGGTACCTTCCCACCATGAGCACCGGCACCCGCGTCTTCGTCGCGCGCCTGGCCGGTCTGCCCGTGTTCGACCCGAACGCGGATCAGGTCGGGCGGGTCCGCGATGTCGTCGTGGCGCTGCGGATCGGACGCGAGCCGCCCCGCGTGCTCGGCATCGTGGTCGAGATCCAGGCCCGCCGTCGGATCTTCGTCCCGATCGGCCGGGTCACTGCGGTCGATCCCGAGGCGGTGATGCTGTCGACCGGCACCGTGAGCCTGCGCCGCTTCGACAAGCGGGCCGGCGAGACGCTCGTGCTCGCCGAGCTGCTCGACCGCAAGGTGACGCTGCGCGAGTCGGGCGACGACGTCACCGTCCTGGACATCGCGATGGAGGAGACCCGCACCGACTGGCTGCTGACGCGGGTCGCCGTACGCCGGCACCACGGCGGGCTGCGCGGCCGTCGTCGGAGCGAGGTGCTGCAGCTCGAGTGGGACGAGGTCGACGGCTTCTCGCTGCCCGAGGACGGTCAGGGTGCGGCCAACCTGCTCGCCGTCTTCGAGAAGCTGCGCCCCGCCGACCTGGCCGGCGTCATGCATGACCTGTCCGGCAAGCGCCGGGCCGAGATCGCCGCCGCCCTCGATGACGAGCGGCTCGCCGACGTGCTCGAGGAGATGCCCGAGGACGAGCAGGTCGAGCTGCTCGGCGGGCTCGAGGACGAGCGCGCCGCCGATGTGCTCGAGGCGATGGCTCCCGACGACGCGGCCGACCTGCTCGGCGAGCTCCCCGCCGCCGAGGCACAGCGGCTGCTCGAGCTCATGGAGCCGGACGAAGCCGAGCCGGTGCGGCAGCTGCTCGCGTACGCCGACAACACCGCCGGCGGCCTGATGACCAGCGAGCCGGTCATCCTGCCGCCGAACACCACGGTCGCCGAGGCCCTCGCCCGGATCCGGCACGCCGACCTGCCGCCCTCGCTGGCCGCGCAGGTCTACGTCGTGCGGCCGCCGTACGAGACACCGACCGGGCGCTACCTCGGCACCGCGCACTTCCAGCGGCTGCTGCGCGAACCGCCGTCCACGCTGATCTCTTCCGTCGTCGACACCAACATCGACCCGCTGGCCGCCGACTGCCCGCTGGCAGAGGTGACGCGGCACCTCGCGACGTACAACCTCGTCGCCGTCCCGGTCGTCGACAGCGAGCAGCGGCTGCTCGGTGCGGTGACAGTCGACGACGTGCTCGACCACCTGCTCCCTGCCGACTGGCGCGAGACGCGGGCGGTGCCCAGTGGCTGAGCGGCGGCCGGCGCGGCGGGCGCGACTCGACACCCCGATGGAAGGGCGCGGCTCCCTACCGCGGCCGCACTACGACCCCGAGGCGTTCGGCCGGGTGTCGGAGCAGTTCGCCCGCTTCCTCGGTACGGCGCGCTTCCTGGTCTACCTGACGCTGTTCGTCATCGTCTGGCTGGGCTGGAACACCTTCGCGCCGAAGGACCTGCAGTTCGACCCCCGCGCACTGAACTACACGCTGCTCACGCTGCTGCTGTCGTTGCAGGCGTCGTACGCCGCGCCGCTGATCCTGCTCGCGCAGAACCGGCAGGCCGACCGCGACCGGGTGACCCAGGAGGAGGACCGCGGTCAGAACGCGCGGCTGCAGGCCGATGTCGAGTACCTCACCCGCGAGGTCGCCTCGCTGCGGCAGGCGCTGGGCGAGGTGGCGACGCGCGACTTCCTGCGCGACCAGCTCCGCGAGGTCACCGACGAGGTGGTCGCCCGGACCGCCTCGTCCCCAGGCATGACTGCGCCGTACGACCCCGAGGCCCGTGAGCGCAAGGCGGAGCGGGAGCGCAAGGCGGAGCGCAAGAAGCGCCGCGAGCACCGCACCGAGGAGGCCACCGTCGGCGGCCTCGGCGAGCCGTTCGTCGGCGACAGCGAGGCGGGCTGATGACCGTCCCGGGACGACGGCGTCGACTTGGCGAGGTGCTCGTCGAGGCCGGCGTCATCACCGAGGACCAGCTCATGCAGGCCCTCGCGACGCAGGCCGAGACGCCGGCGGGGCAACGACGCAAGCGGCTGGGTGCCGTCATCATCGAGGCCGGATTCGCCACCGACCGGCAGATCGCGGAATCGCTCGCCGCGGCACTCTCGCTCAACGTCACCGACCTCGGCCAGCTGCCGATCTCGCCGGAGATCGTCCGGTCGCTGCCCCGCGCCGTGGCAGAGCGCAGCAACCTGCTCATCCTCGAGCGCGTCGGCAACCGCGTCGTCGTCGCGACGAGCGACCCGACCAACATCGTGGCGATCGACGACGTCAAGCTCTACACCGACGCCACTGAGGTGCAGGTGCTCGTCGCGACCGACTCGCAGGTGCGCGACCACCTGGCCCGAGCCTGGTCGCTGTCGGAGGACTCGTCCGACGTGTCGACGATGTTCGAGGACATCGACGCCCCCGCCGACGAGGCGGCCGACGACCCGAGTGCGACCGGCACCGAAGCAGCTCCGATCGTCAAGCTGGTCGACGTCATCTTGGCCGACGCGGTGCGGGCGAGAGCGAGCGACGTGCACGTCGAGCCACAGGCCGGCGAGCTCCGCATCCGGTACCGCGTCGACGGCCTGCTGCGCGACGTCATGACGGTCCCGCGCAACGCGGCCGCGTCGACCGTCAGCCGCATCAAGATCGTGTCCGGGCTCGACATCTCTGAGCGCCGCCGGCCGCAGGACGGTCGCGCAAAGCTCACCGTCGACCAGGTCACGGTGGAGGCACGCGTGTCGACGCTGCCGACCCTGCACGGCGAGAAGGCGGTCATCCGACTGCTCCCACGTTCGGACAACATCCCGCGGCTCGACAAGACGGGGCTCACCGGCAGCCAGCTCGACGCGCTCACGTCGGCATTGGTGCAGAGCCAGGGGCTGGTGCTGATCACCGGACCGACCGGCTCGGGCAAGACCAACACGCTGTACGCCGGCATCCAGCACATCAGCACGCCCGACCGCAACATCGTGACCCTCGAGGACCCAGTCGAGATCCAGGTCATCGGCATCACACAGGTGCAGGTCAACGAACGCGCCGGCATGACCTTCGCGCGTGGCCTGCGCAGCATCCTGCGACAGGACCCGGACATCGTCCTGCTCGGTGAGGTCCGCGACCAGGAGACCGCCGAGCTCGCCCTGCAGGCGTCGCTCACCGGGCACCTGGTGCTCACGACCCTGCACACCAACGACGCGGTCAGCGCGGTCACCCGACTGGTCGACATGGGCGTCGAGCCGTTCCTCGTCGCCTCGTCGCTGTCGCTCGTGGTCGCGCAGCGCCTCGTACGCCGTCCCTGCGCGGCCTGCGTCACCGACTACGTCCCGTCACCGCGCACGCTGGTGCTGCTGGGGCTGACCGACGCCGACATCGCGGACGCGACACCGAAGCGCGGCAAGGGCTGCGCGGAGTGCGGTGGCACGGGCTATCGCGGACGCACCGGCGTCTTCGAGGTGCTGCCGGTGACTGCGGAGATGCGGCACGTCCTTCTCACCACCCCGACGGAGGCCGCCATCGGCGCCGCGGCACGAGCGCACGGGATGGCGACGCTGCGGACGTCGGCGCTCGCGGCGGCGCACCGCGGCGATACGACGTACGAAGAGGTGCTGCGCGCTACGCACATCGACGACGTCTCCGGACCGCGCTGCCCGTCCTGCGCCCGCGTGCTGGCCGACGACATGGTCGTCTGCCCGTGGGACGGGACGGCGATCGGCAAGCACCGCTGCACAGGATGCGACCGCCCGCTCGATCCCCAGTGGCACACGTGCCCGTGGTGCCGCACGCCCGTCGCATCGCCGCCGCCCGTCGAGACCCGGGCCCCCGACCGGCTACCGCGGCTGCTCGTCATCGATGACGACCCCAGTGTGTGCTCCTTCATCACGACCGCCCTCGAGGGCGCCGCAGAGGTCGTCGCGGTCGGGACGGCGGAGGCGGCCCTCACCGCGGTCGGCGAGCAGGAGTTCGACGGCGCGCTCATCGACAACGTGCTGCCCGACCTGATGGGCATCGAGCTGATCCGACTGCTGCGCGCCGACCCGCGGACGCTGACGCTGCCGCTCGTGCTCTTCACCGGCAGCGACAACCCCGACCTGGAGCGCGACGCCCGTCGGGCCGGCGCCGACGACTACCTGCAGAAGCCGGTCGAGCCGACCCTGCTGGAGGAGCGCGTCCTCGAGCTGATGCGCAGCAGCGCGCTACCTGGTTAGCCGAGCCGCAGCAGCGCCGCCGTCGTCGCGGCGAGCACGACCACGACCAGGAACGGCGCGCGTAGAACCACAGCCAGCACCGCGACGCCGAGCCCGACGGCACGCGCGTCGAGCTGCAGCGAGCGGCCGCTGGAGAACGCCTGTACGACGACCAGCCCGGCCAGCAAGGCAACCGGCAGCAGCACCGCCGCGCGCCGTACCCGGTCGTTCTCCAGGACCCGCCCGGGAAGGGCCCACCCGAGCGCCTTGAGCGCGAAGCAGCCGATGGCCGTGAGCAGCACCGCGGTCCAGGTGCTCACCGGCGCAACACCATTGGTACGACGGCGAGGCCGGCAAGCAGCACGGGTACGCCGGGGCGCACCAGCGGGATCGCGATGAGGGCGAGGGCCGCTCCGGCCAGCGCCACCGCGGCCGCGTCACGGTCCCGCAGCCGAGGAGCGAGCAGTGCGACGAAGGCGGCCGGCACCGCTGCGTCCAGGCCCAGCCGGGCCGGGTCACCGAGGTGCGCGGCGCCGAGCGCCCCGAGCAGGGTCCCGAGGTTCCAGAGCAGGTAGATACCGACGCCGGTGGCGAAGAACGCCGTGCGCTCCAACCCGGCCGGCGCGCTGATCGCCATCGCGGTCGACTCATCGATCGTCAGCTGCGCCGCGGCCACCCGCCGGGGTCCGCGCAGCCTCAGCAGGTCGGCCATCCGAACGGCGTACAGGGAGTTGCGGGTGCCCAGCAGGAGGGCGCTGACCACGCCGGACACCGCGGCGCCGCCGGCGCCGAGTACCGCGACAAGCGCAAACTGTGACGCGCCGGTGAAGACCAGCAGCGAGGTCGCGCAGGCCTGCAGGACGGACAGTCCGCTGCTCACGGCGATGGCACCGAACGACACGGCGTACGCACCCGTGGCAACGGAGATGCCGGCCGCGTTGCGCAGGACGGCAGAGCGGTCGGGACTGGTCAGGACGCGTCCCGCTCGGACGTGATCGACATCTCGTCAGGCTAGAGGCCCCGCGCGTCTAACCTGACGGCGTGCAGAGCCCGAAGGACTTCTTCCGCCCGCTCGCCGTCGGTGCACCGCTCCCGTTGCGCGAGATCCCCTTCCGCCCGTCGCGGATGATCCACTTCTTCGACCCGTCGAACCCGAAGATGGTCGCGAAGGTCCCCGACCTGGCGATGCAGGTCGACGTCCTGCTCGGCAACCTCGAGGACGCGATCCAGGCGGCGAACAAGGGTGCCGCCCGTCATGGTCTTGTCGAGGTGGCCCGCACCTTCGAGGGACCTGCGCAGCTGTGGACGCGGGTCAACGACCTCGGCAGCCCCTGGGTGCTCGACGACCTCACCACCCTCGTCACCGAGGCCGGCGAGAAGATCGACGTGATCATGATCCCGAAGGTCGAGGGACCGGAGGACATCCACTACGTCGACCGGCTCGTCGCGCAGCTCGAGGCGCGGGCCGGCATCTCCCGGCCGATCCAGCTGCACGCGATCCTGGAGACGGCGCGGGGTGTCGCGAGCGTCGAGGAGATCTGCGCCGCCTCGCCTCGGATGCAGGGCATCTCGCTCGGGCCGGCTGACCTCGCGGCCAACCGGCGGATGAAGACGACGCGCGTCGGGGGCGGTCACCCCGGCTACCTGGTGCGCCAGGACCCGCCTGCCGGCGACGTCGAGGCGGACCGCGCGGTCTACCAGCAGGACCTCTGGCACTACACCGTTGCGCGGATGGTCGACGCGTGCGCGATGAACGGGATCTACGCCTACTACGGGCCGTTCGGCGACATCAAGGACGTCGTCGCGTGCGAGGACCAGTTCCGAAACGCTTACCTACTCGGCTGCGTCGGCGCGTGGTCGCTGCACCCGGTGCAGATCGACATCGCGAAGCGCGTCTTCTCCCCGGCGGCCGACGAGGTCGCGTGGGCGAAGCGCGTGGTCGAGGAGATGGGCGATGGTCGAGGCGCCGTGATGATCGACGGGAAGATGCAGGACGACGCGACCTTCAAGCAGTGCCAGGTGGTGCTGGCGTTGGCCCGCGAGCTCGCCGAGCGCGATCCTGACCTGGCCAAGGCCTACGACCTATGAGCGGAGCCCGCGAAACGACCGTGACGCGGCCGCTGCGGTCCGTCCTCTACATGCCCTCGTCGAACGAGCGCGCGCTGGAGAAGGCGAAGACCATCCCCGCCGACGGGATCATCTTCGACCTCGAGGACGCCGTCGCACCGGACGCCAAGGAAAAGGCCCGTGAGCAGGCCTGCGCGGCCGCCGGCTCGAAGGACTACGGCGACCGCACCCTGACCGTCCGCTGCAACGGGCTGGACACGCCGTGGGGCGCCGCCGACCTCGCCGCGGCAGCCCGTTCGGGCGCGGCCGCGGTCGTCGTCCCGAAGGTCAGCGGTGTCGGTCACCTGCAGCAGGTGATCAACGTGCTCGACGACGCCGGTGCCCGCGCCGACCTCGCGGTCTGGGCGATGGTCGAGACCCCAGCGGCGGTGTTCGCCGTACGCGACATCGCTCGCTTCGACCGCGTCTCCGTCCTGGTGCTCGGCACCAACGACCTGGCGAAAGAGCTGCGCGCGTCGCTGGTCCCGGGGCGCGCGCCGCTGCTCCCGCACCTGGCCACGACACTGCTCGCCGCTCGCGAGGCCGGCATCGAGGTGCTCGACGGCGTCTACAACGACGTGAAGGATCTCGACGGCTTCGAGGCGGAGTGCCGGCAGGGCATGGAGATGGGCTTCGACGGCAAGACGCTGATCCACCCCTCCCAGGTCGAGATCGCCAACCGGGTCTGGGCGCCGACCGAGGCCGAGGTCGAGCACGCACGCCGGGTCATCGAGGCGTTCGACGAGGCGCAGCGCGACGGCCGCGGGGTCGTAACCGTCGACGGCCGGATGATCGAGAACCTCCACGTCGACAACGCCCGCCGCACGCTCTCGGTCGCCGAGGCCATCGCCGCCCTGTAGTGCCGTCCGACAGCATGTCGAACTGCTGCAACTTCTTGCAGCGCTGCAACATGCTGCAGCAGTTGGACATGGGCGCGGGAGGTACCAGGCGCCGGGTCGACGTAGCCTGGCAAGCACCATGACGACTCCCACCAGCGAGCAGCTCACGGCCGCGCTCTCCACGGTCATCGACCCGGAGATCCGGCGGCCGATCACCGAGATCGGGATGCTCAAGTCGGCGTCCGTCGACGATGCCGGCGTCGCGCGCGTCGGCATCTACCTCACGGTGAGCGGCTGCCCGATGAAGGAGACCCTGACCCGCGACGTGACCGCCAAGGTCGGCGCGCTGCCGGGTGTCACCGCGGTCGAGGTCGAGCTCGACGTGATGAGCGCCGAGCAGCGCCAGGAGCTGCAGAAGCTGCTGCGCGGGGACAACCCGAGCCGGGAGATCCCGTTCGCTCAGCCCGGCTCGCTCACCCGCGTCTTCGCCGTCGCCTCCGGCAAGGGCGGGGTCGGGAAGTCGAGTGTCACGGTCAACCTCGCTGCGGCGATGGCGGCGAAGGGCCTTTCGGTGGGTGTCGTGGACGCGGACATCTACGGGTTCTCCGTGCCGCGCATGCTCGGCGTCGAGCACCGGCCGACCCAGGTGGAGCAGATGATCCTTCCGCCGTCAGCGCACGGCGTGAAGGTCATCTCGATCGGCATGTTCACCCGCGACAACACGCCGGTCGTCTGGCGCGGACCGATGCTGCACCGCGCACTCCAGCAGTTCCTCGCCGACGTCTACTGGGGCGACCTCGACGTGCTGCTCATGGACCTGCCGCCGGGGACCGGTGACGTCGCGATCTCGGTGGCGCAGCTCGTCCCGAGTGCCGAGATCCTCGTCGTCACGACGCCGCAGCTCGCCGCCAAGGAGGTTGCCGAGCGGGCCGGCTCCATCGCCCTGCAGACCCACCAGCGGATCGCTGGTGTCGTCGAGAACATGAGCTTCCTGCCCTGCCCGCACTGCGGCGAGAGCATCGACGTCTTCGGGTCCGGCGGCGGGCAGTCGGTCGCCGACTCGCTCACGCGCTCGCTCGGCGCATCCGTCCCGCTGCTCGGCCAGATCCCCATCGACGTCCGACTGCGCGAAGGCGGCGACAACGGGACGCCGCTCGTACTCTCCGACCCCGACTCCGAGGCGTCGAAGGTGCTGCTGGGAATCACCGACGCGCTGACCGGCAAGCCGCGCGGCCTCGCCGGCATGTCGCTGAGCCTCACCCCGGCCCAGCGCTGACGCGTCAGGTCGTGTCGGGGTCCCAGGGGGCCGGCTCGCTCGGTGGCAGCGGCCGGTAGCCGAGCGGCGCGAGCACCGGCTCGTCGTCGCCCTCCAGCAGGTGCTTGCGCACGAACGTCTTCGGGTTCAGCGACGCGAGGTCGAGGTCGCCCACCTCCGGTCCCAGCTCGGCCTTGAGGTCGTCGGTCAGACCCTTCGCGTAGCCCCGAAGCCGACGCAGCGCGCGACCGGCCTCGGCCGCCATCCCCGGTAGCCGGTCGGGTCCGAAGACGAACAGCCCGAGGACGACGAGGACCGAGATCTCGCCCCAGCCGATCGAGTCGAACACGTCCGCGAGCGTACGTCGGCAGACAGCGTTACGTCCGAGTCAATGGCTGCCCGAGCAGCCAGGTCATCGGACGCAAGCGCTGGTTGGCGACGCGAGCGCTAGTTGCCCTTGTTGTCCTCGAGGGTCACCTGGGCGGTCTGCTTCGAGCCGTTGCGGTAGTAGGTCAGCGTGACGGTCTGCCCGACCTTGTGCTCGCGAATGGCGATGATCAGCTCGTCCACGCTCTGCACCGACGTCTTGTCGACCGCCGTGATCAGGTCACCCGGCCGCAGCCCGGCCTGCGCGGCCGGTGCCCCGGTCAGCACCTCCTGGACGAGCGCGCCGGTCTGACCGCGCGTGGTCGACGTGAGCGCTTTCACGCCGATCGCGGGATGCGTCGCGGTCCCGGTGCGGATCAGTTCCTCCGCGACGGACCGCGCCTCGTCGATCGGGATCGCGAAGCCGACGCCGATGCTCCCGCTCTGGTCACCGCTGAAGCCGCCGGCGCCCAGCGTCGCGATCGCGGAGTTGATCCCGATCACCTGACCCTTCGCGTCCACCAGGGCGCCGCCGGAGTTGCCGGGGTTGATGGCTGCGTCGGTCTGGATCGCGTTGAACAGCGGCGTGCGCCCACCGCTCTCGCCCGGCACGTTCACCGTGCGGTTCAACGCGCTGATGATGCCGGTCGTGACCGTGCCGGCCAGTCCGAGCGGCGAGCCGATCGCGATGACCGGGTCGCCGACGACGAGCCCACGCGACTGGCCGAGCGCCGCCGGCACCGCCTTCTTGTCCGTGAGCACCTTGATGACGGCGAGATCCGTGTCAGGGTCACGACCCACGACACGGGCAGGGACATCTACGCTCTCGGCCCCGTTGAACGACACCGTCACGACGCCCTGAGCGGCATCGACGACGTGGTTGTTGGTGAGGATGTAGCCGTCGGAGCGGATCACGACACCCGAGCCGGTGCCGGAGCCCGACGGGGACTGCACCGAGATGCTGACGACCGACTGCAGCACGCGCGCCGCGATGCCAGCGACCGAGCCCGGGGCACGGTTGAGACTCGACGAGGACGATGATCCCGTGCCGAGACTGGCCGTCGGGTCGGTGAGCGACCCGCTGTCGGCCTGCCGACCGGCGACGTAGCCGGCCGCGCCCCCGGCGACCAGCGCGACCGCCAACGAGGCACCAACAGCCGCAAGGAGCCCGGCCCGCTTCGGCGGCGGCGAGGCGGTCCCGCCGATGGTGTCCGTCGGGTAGCCCCAGGCGGGTGCTCCCGTCGGCGTCGGCGGCCCCCACAGCGGCTGGGTAGGCGTCGTACCGGCGTACGGCGTGCTGTGGGTCGTCGCGCCGTACGGTGCGGAGCCGTAGGGCTGGCTCCCGAAGGCGGTCGTCTCCCCGTAGGGAGCGGTGGCGGAAGCGCCCTCGGGGGCGCCCCACGTGTCGGTGTCTGTACGCGACCACCACGGGGCGGGTGGCGGGGTAGCGGCGTCGCCAGGGTCAGTGCCGTCGTTGCTCATGGTTCCAGTCTGCAGGCGACGTCGTGAGGTCGGCGTGAGCCGTCAGTCGAACGGGTTGAGCCAGGACCCGAGCCGGGCCAGCCCACGACCGAGGCGGGCGAAGAAGCCGCGCTTCGGGGGTTTGTCATGGGGCAGTACGACGACGGCAGCGCGGACCGCCTCCGGGGGTGCATCCGAGAGCAACGTGAAGACGCGGCCGCCGCCACCCCAGACCACCCGCTCCGGCGTCGTGGAACGGACCCAGACGGGAGCACCACTGACCTGCTGCCGGGTGAAGCCGGACAGCTTCGTCGCACCGAGTCGGCCGCGCTGCGCGAACAGCGAGAGCGTCATCAGGCCGTCGGAGTAGGACAGGTGCAGCACCCGCTCCCCGTCATGGGTGCGTATCCGGGCGTCGTAGAGATCCAGCTCGCCGGACAGCGACGCCGGGATCTGCCAGCCGTCGCGTCGCAGCGCGTCGATCGAGGCGTCCCCCAGCTGCTCGGAGCCGGCCGTGGCCGGTGGGACGTCCGGCGCAGCGGCGCCCACCGTGATGCTCGTGAACGCGCTGCTTCTGACGAGTCGTCCGGACCGGTCGTAGGTCTCCCGGCGGAGCAGCAGCGAGCTGGCCTCGTCGATCCAGAACCGCCCCGCCACCACGCCGTCGCCGAGGTGGCGGGCCTCGACGACCTGGACCGGCCGGCTCGCGCACGTCGCCCGGCCGGCCAGCGACAGCGCGTAGTGAGCCGCGAGCAGCCGAACCAGACGCGGGTCGAGATCAGCGGTCGGCGTCACGGCCGGGTCGACGTCGCCGCCCGTCGTCGGACGGACGTGTACGACGGATCCGGCAGCGGAGCTGTGCTGTACGTCGGCGATGCTCGAGTCGGCCCGCCCGGCTCGCCAGGCGGCGACGTACTGCGTGCCGGTGTAGGACCGACTGCGCGCGGCCCGCGACGCCGCCGAGAGCACGCCGAGGGCCCTGGTCTCGTTGGCGGCGGCGCCGGTCGGCGTGGGTTCCGGCGGCGCACCGCCGGTGGCCTGCGCCGGTAAGCCGGCGAGCAGCGTCCCCGCCCCCGCCACCAGGAGCAGAAGGCGCAGCCGCGTCATCGCGAGGTCCCGTTCACCACCGGCTGGACGTCGGCGTCGACGGGCTCGTTGAGCGGCACCTCCACCGTGGCGTCGACGTAGTCGGTGACGAACTGGTCGGTGGTCGGGTCGATGGGCGCCCGGCCGCCGGTGGGGCCGGACTGGCCGCCGAGGACGAACGCTGCCGACAGGCCGATCGCGACGAGCCCACCTACGGTCCGGCGGCGCAGCCGTCGCACCTGCCGCGGGCGCGCCGTTGCGGCACCCCGGCCGGCCGGCCGGAGGCTGACCGGGCGCATCGCACCCGGGCGGACCCGCGGAGCAGCAGTGGTGCCGGGCACCTGCAGCCGAAGCAGCCGTTCGGTCAACAGCTCGGAGGGGACGGGCGTCTCGGCTCCCGCCCACGCGAGCCGGGCCTTCAGCGCGCGCAGGCTCTCGGTCTCCTGCTGGCACGACGGGCAGGTCATCAGGTGGGAGAGCACGCGCTCGCGGGTCGGGTGGTCGAGCTCACCGTCGACGAGGCCGGACAGCAGGTCGTCGGGGTGGCCGGTCATGGCTGGTCCTCGGGCGCGCTGCGCTCCGGGGCTCGATGGGCAAGCGCCTCGCGCAGCTGGGTGCGACCGCGATGGATGCGGCTGCGGACCGTGCCGATCTTGATGCCGAGCGTCGCCGCGATCTCCTCGTACGACAGGCCCTCGAGGTCGCACAGCACGACGGCGGCCCGGAAGTCCGGCGGCAACCCATCGAGGGCCGCCTGCACGTCGTCGTCGAAGTGCGTGTCGTCGTAGACCTGTGCGGGGCAGCCCATCGAGGACAGGTCCTTGCCGGGCAGCCGCTCGGGGTCGTCGGGCAGGGCGTCGAAGCGGATCCGCGCCTTGCGCCGGACCATGTCCAGGAACAGGTTCGTCGTGATCCGGTGCAGCCAGCCCTCGAACGTGCCGGGCGTGTAGCTCGACAGCGACCGGAAGACCCGGACGAAGACCTCCTGCGTGAGGTCCTCCGCGTCGTGCCGGTTGCCGGTCAGCCGGTACGCGAGCCGGTAGACCCTCGCCGAGTGCAGCCGGACGACCTCGTCCCACGACGGCGGCGCCCAGGAGGCGTCGTTCACGGGGACTCCCACGGTGCGGACGGGGGGAACAGCGACGGCAGCGGCGCGCGTCACGAGCCCGCCGCACGGTCCCATGGTGCCCTGCCTCCTGTGTCCTCCGTGTGAGCTGTCACCCGGCTGAACGTCCCCCGCAGCCAGACCGTTCCCCGGGGCTAGGGTCGGCGGGTGGTCGACACCGCCTTCACCGACGTCAGCTCCTGGATCGCCGACTGGCAGCCCGAGGACGACGCGCTCGCTGCAGCGCGCTCCCGGGCGGCCGAGATCGGGGTAGCCGCGGTGGATCCCGCCACCGGGGGGGTCCTGCGCCTGCTCGCGGCCACGGTCGGCGCGAAGGCCGCCGTCGAGCTCGGCACCGGCGCCGGCGTCTCCACGCTCTGGCTGCTGCGCGGCCTGACGCCCGATGGCGTGCTCACCAGCGTCGACTCCGATGGCGAGCACCAACGGCTGGCCAAGGCGTCCCTCGCGGACGCCGGCGTGCCGAGCGGGCGGGTGCGGCTGATCCAGGGTCGTGCGCTCGAGGTGCTGCCCCGCCTGTCCGAGGCGTCGTACGACCTGGTCTTCTGCGATGCCGCCCGCTCGGAGAACGCCGACTACCTCGCGGCCGCCCTCACCCTGCTCCGACCCGGCGGGATCGTGGTCTTCGCCGGCGCACTGGCCGGCGGACGCGTCGCCGAGCCCACTGCCCGGGACGCCGAGACGGTGGCGATGCGCGAGCTGGCCAGGACCGTGCGCGACGAGGAGCGGCTGATCTCCGCGCTGATCCCCGTCGGCACCGGCCTGCTGGTCGGCGTGCTCGCCTGACCTGTCTTGCATGGTTCCAGATAACTCGGCTAGCGTCGGGCGCATCGACCCCGCGACCCACCTCCGGTCCGCCGGCCTGCGCGTCACCGCGCCTCGGCTGGCGGCGTACGACGCCGTCGTCGACCATCCGCATGCCGACGCCGATGACATCGCCACCGCCGTACGCGACCGACTCGGCAAGGCGAGCACGCAAGGTGTGTACGACGCACTTCGCGTGCTCACCGAGCAGGGCCTGGTACGCCGCATCGAGCCGGCGGGCTCGCCGGCGCGGTTCGAAGCGCGCACCGGCGACAACCACCACCACGTCGTGTGCCGGCGCTGCGGCACGGTCGGGGACGTGGACTGCGCGGTCAACGAGACACCCTGCCTCGAGGCGTCGCAGACCCATGGGTTCACGATCGACGAAGCAGAAGTGACCTACTGGGGGCTCTGCCCCACCTGTCAAGAACACCAGGAAGGAACAGCGTGACCGAGAGCGAGAACCCGGCGATCCAGAGCCCGGAGGTCAAGGACACCAGGCCGCGCACCAATCGCGACTGGTGGCCGAACCAGCCGGACCTGCAGGTGCTCAACAAGCCCTCGCGCGAGTCCGACCCGCTCGGTGCCGACTTCGACTACGCCGCCGCCTTCGCGACGCTCGACCTCGAGGCGCTCAAGCGCGACCTCGTCGAGGTCATGACGACGTCGCAGGACTGGTGGCCCGCCGACTACGGGCACTACGGGCCACTCATGGTGCGGCTGTCCTGGCACGCGGCCGGCACGTACCGCATCGCCGACGGTCGCGGCGGCGCAGGCGACGGCGCGCAGCGGTTCGCACCGCTGAACAGCTGGCCGGACAACGCCAACCTCGACAAGGCGCGCCGGCTGCTGTGGCCGGTCAAGCAGAAGTACGGTCGCGCGATCTCATGGGCCGACCTGCTCGTCCTCGCCGGCAACGTCGCCATGGAGTCGATGGGCTTCGAGACGTTCGGCTTCGGTTTCGGGCGCGAGGACGTCTGGCAGCCCGAGGAGGTCTTCTGGGGTCCCGAGGACACCTGGCTCGGCGACGAGCGCTACAGCGGCGAGCGCGAGCTCGCCGACACCGTCGGTGCCGTGCAGATGGGGCTGATCTACGTCAACCCCGAGGGACCGAACGGCAACCCCGACCCGATGGCGTCGGCCCGCGACATCCGCGAGACGTTCGCGCGGATGGCGATGAACGACGAGGAGACGGTCGCACTCATCGCGGGCGGTCACACCTTCGGCAAGACGCACGGTGCAGGCGACCCTTCGCTGGTCGGGCCGGAGCCCGAGGGCTGCCCGGTGCATGCGATGCAACTCGGCTGGAAGAACGAGTTCGGCACGGGCAAGGGCAAGGACACGATCACCAGCGGTCTCGAGGGTGCGTGGACCCCGACGCCGACGACGTGGGACGGCAGCTTCTTCGACGTGCTGTTCGGCTTCGAGTGGGAGCTGAGTGAGAGCCCGGCCGGGGCGAAGCAGTGGAAGCCCAAGGACGGAGCGGCGGCAAACTCGGTGCCCGACGCGCACGAGCCTTCGGCCAAGCACGCACCGACCATGCTGACGAGCGACCTCGCGCTGATCACGGATCCGTCGTACCGCTCAATCTCGGAGCGCTTCCACAAGAACCCCGAGGAGTTCCGGCTGGCGTTCGCGAAGGCTTGGTACAAGCTGCTGCACCGCGACATGGGACCGGTCACGCGCTATCTCGGGCCGTGGGTCCCGGAGCCGCAGCTGTGGCAGGACCCGGTGCCGCCGGTCGAGGGCGATCTCCTCGGCGAGAAGGACATCGCTGCGCTCAAGACGACCCTGCTGAACTCGGGGCTGACGGTGTCGCAGCTGGTTTCGACGGCGTGGGCATCCGCCGCGTCCTTCCGCGGCACCGACAAGCGCGGCGGCGCCAACGGTGCGCGCATCCGGCTCGCGCCGCAGAAGGACTGGGTGGTCAACGCCGGCGTCGGTCCGGTCATCGCCAAGCTGGAGGAGATCCGGCAGTCCGCCGGCCTGAACGTCTCGCTGGCCGACCTGATCGTGCTCGGCGGCTGTGCCGCCGTCGAGAAGGCGGCCAACGACGCCGGCTTCGACGTCACCGTGCCGTTCACGCCGGGTCGCACGGATGCGACGCAGGAGCAGACGGACGTCGAGTCGTTCGCGGTGCTCGAGCCGCGCGCGGACGGGTTCCGCAACTACCTGGAGCCGGGCTCGAAGCTGTCGCCGGAGACGCTGCTCGTCGACCGCGCGTACCTGCTGACCCTGACGGCGAAGGAGATGACCGTCCTGGTCGGCGGCCTGCGTGCACTAGGTGCGAACGCCGGTGACACGAAGCACGGCGTCTTCACCGACCGGCCGAGGACGCTCACGAACGACTTCTTCGTCACGCTGCTCGCCAGCCGCGACTGGAAGACGTCGATGAGCGACGCCAACGTCTACGAGAGCGGCGGCCTCACGGCGACCGCCGTCGACCTGGTCTTCGGGTCGAACTCCGTGCTGCGCGGCATCGCCGAGGTCTACGCCGCCGATGATGCGAAGGAGCAGTTCGTCCGCGACTTCGTGACCGCGTGGGACAAGGTGATGACGCTCGACCGGTTCGACCTCAAGCGCTAACCCCATCGTTGCGTCCGAGTCGGCGGCTGCTCTGGCGACCGCTCACTCGGACGTTGCGAAGGTTTCAGGTCGGGAAGCCCTCCGCGCCGACGGCGTAGCCGATCGCGTCCCACTCCTGGATGACATCCGGATCGTGGCCGACGATCTGCGTGACCTTCGAGGGCGAGGACCGGAAGCTCTCCAGGAAGTCGGCGCGCGCCTTCTGCGTCGCCCACACGTAGACGCCGGCGTAGAAGCCGCCGTCGACCATCTGCCAGGTCTTGTAGCGCAGTCCCGCCATCCCGGCGAACCGGGGAACGGCCTCTTCGCGGCAGTAGGTCCGCAGTTGCTCGTTGACGGCCGGCCCGGCATGGGTGAGCGACCAGCGGATCGTCAGCCCGTACATCAGGCGGCCTTGCGCTTGCCGCTGACGGCGAGCTCTTCGAGCCAACGCGTGAGAAGTCGTACGCCGTAACCCGTGCCACCCTTGGACAGCTCATCCTCGTCGGCCTCGACGCGGCCCGGCCCGGCGATGTCGAAGTGCGCCCACGGCCGCCCGCCGGCGAACTCGCGCAGGAACAGCGCCGCGGTGATCGAACCGCCGCCCAGCTTGAGCTTGGGCTGGCCGATGTTGCGCAGGTCTGCCGTTGGGGACTCCAGCGCGACCCGGTAGTCCTCGACCAGCGGCATCCGCCAGGCCCGCTCGCCACTCGCGTCGGACGCGGCAAGCAGCTGCGCGGCGAGCTCGTCGTCGTTGCAGAACACCCCGGCCGTACGCCGGCCGAGCGCGACCGGCATCGCGCCGGTCAGTGTCGCGATGTCGATGATGACGTCGGCGTGCAGGTCGCGGTCGGCGTACGCGATCGCGTCAGCGAGGACGAGCCGCCCCTCCGCGTCGGTGTTGAGCACCTCGACCGTCGTGCCGCCGTAGTGGTGGATCACGTCGCCGGGTCGCTGGGCCGTGCCGCTGGGCATGTTCTCGGCCGCGGCGACGAGCGCCGTCACCTTGATGGGCAGCTTCAGGTCTGCGACCGCGCGCAGGGTGCCGAGGACAGCGGCCCCGCCACCCATGTCGGTCTTCATGGCGAGCATGCCCTCATTGGGCTTGAGCGACAGGCCACCGCTGTCGAACGTGATCCCCTTGCCGACGAGCACGACGTGCCGGCGACCGCCCCCGTCGTACGAAGCCTCTATGAGCCGCGGCGGCCGCGTCGATCCCTGACCCACGGCGACGATGCCGCCGAAGCCCTCCTTGGCCAGCGCCTTCTCGTCGCGGACCTTGACGGTCAGGCCCTTGAGCAGCGTCGTCGCGGCATCGGCCAGCCAGTCGGGTGTCTTCTGCAGCGACGGTGTGTTGACCAGATCGCGCGCGGCCGCCGCTGCACGCGAGACCGCGACGGCGCGGTCGACCGCCGGCTGCGAGCGCTTGCGGTCGGCCACGACGAGGGTGATCGTCTGCAGGGCGCGCGGCTCGCTCTTCTGCTTGCGTGTGAAGGTGTACGACGCCAGCAGTGCGGCTTCGGTGAACGCGCGCAGCCCGGCGTCGTCGAGCTCGAGGCCGCGAAGGTCCACCGCGACCGCGGCCGACGACTTCGCCTTGCGGGCGACCGCCGCGCCGGCTTTGCGCAACGCCGAGGGCGACGCATCCCCGACGCCGACGACCAGCACCCGCTCCAGAGACCCGGCCCCGACCTGCGGCGCGGCCACCACCTCGCCGGCGTCACCTTTCGCGGACTCCCGCGCCAGGAGCCCGTCGAGCTCGACAGGCGGCGTACCGACAACTCCCACCACGCCGTCGACCGCCCGCATCGGCACCGCGACCACAGCGGCCGTCGGCACGTCGGTCGCCAGCGTGACGGTCGGAAGGGTGGCCGCGGGAAAGGCGGCGCGTGGCTTGCCGGTCAGGAGAGGACGGCCTTCAGCGCATCGGCCAGGTCACTGACCTCCTGCGCGTTCAGCTCGACAACGAGTCGCCCGCCACCTTCGAGCGGGACGCGCATGACGATGCCGCGGCCCTCCTTGGTGACCTCGAGCGGACCGTCGCCTGTCCGCGGCTTCATGGCCGCCATGGACCAACCTCCATCGCTTGGGTGCGGTCGTCCGCACGCGTTGCCTCCATTGTCCCGCATGTCGGCGCGGGCGTGCCAACCGGAGGCCCCAACGCAGGTGAAAGGGGGGCAGCGCCGGGGCCGTCGTCCATGGGAAGGTTCTGACGACTTCGGAGCTGAGGGGGTGCCGTGGACGCGCGGTCGGCGTTGTTCGACCTCTACGGCGACCACCTGCGTGCGCGCGAGGACGAGTTCCGCGGGCAGGTGCCGGTCGCCGCGCTGGTCAAGCTGCTCGCGCCGCTCGGCGTACAGGCCCCTGCCGTGCGCACCGCCGTGTCACGGATGGTGCGGCAGGGCTGGCTCACCGCGGTGAAGCTGCCGTCGGGGCCGGGTTACAGCCTGACCCCGCGGGCCGTACGCCGGCTCGACGAGGCGGCCGAGCGGATCTACCGCACGTCCCGGCAGCAGTGGGACGGCCGCTGGCACCTGCTCGTCGTCGCGCCGCCGGCCGGTCGCAGCGACCGGGAACGGCTGCACGCGCAGCTGCAGTTCCTCGGCTACGGCACCATCAGCGGTACGACGTGGATCTCGCCGCGGGAGGCCCCCGAGCTCGACCTGGCGCTGACCGATGCGGCGGCGAGGGCCGAGCGCTTCACCGCCGTGCATGACGGCGACTCGCAGGCGCTCATCGCGCGCGCCTGGGACCTTGACGGGCTGGCCCGGGCCTACACGCGCTTCCTCGACGAGGCCGCGCTGCTCTTGTCGGAGGTGGACAGCTCCACCGACATCGGTGCGTTCGCGGCCCGGTCACAGCTGGTGCACGACTGGCGCAAGTTCCTGTTCGTCGACCCCGGCCTGCCACCCGCGCTGCTGCCGCCGGACTGGCCCGGCGAGAAGGCGGCTGCCTGGTTCGACGAGCAGGCTGACAGGCTGCTGGGAGCAGCCCGCCGGTTCGTCGACGACTGCCTGACCAGCTGAGGGAGTGCCCGTGTCCGACACCGTGCTCGTCGAGACCGCCGGCGGCGTCGCCACCGTCACGCTGAACCGGCCGGACGGCATGAACGCGCTGACCCTCGAGGCGAAGGAGGCGCTGCTCGCCGCGGTCGCTGCGGTTGCTGCCGACGACGCGGTCCGCGCCGTCGTGCTAACTGGCACGGGTCGGGCGTTCTGCGTCGGACAGGACCTGCGCGAGCACGCCGCGCTGATCGGGGCCGGCGATCCGGCGCCGCTGTCGACGGTGCAGCAGCACTACAACCCGCTGATCTCCCTGATCACGACGATGCCCAAGCCGGTCATCGCCGCCATCAACGGCACGGCCGCCGGCGCGGGTCTGGGCATCGCCTGCGCCTGCGACTTCCGGATCGGCGCGGCAGGTTCTCGCTACACGACCGCGTTCACCGGCATCGGCCTGACCGCCGACTCCGGCCTGTCGTGGACGTTGCCGCGACTGGTCGGCAGCGGGCGGGCGACGGCGCTGCTGATGCTCGCCGAGCCGTTCACGTCGGAGCAGGCGCTGGAGATGGGCATCCTCAACGCCTGCGTGGCACCTGAGCAGGTGCTCCCCGCGGCGACCGAGCTCGCTGCCCGGCTCGCTGCCGGGCCGACAGCGGCGTACGCGTGCGTGAAGGAGTCGGTGCGCTACGGCGCCGATGCCTCGCTCGCCGATGCGCTCGTCAAGGAGGACGAGCTGCAGACCCGCGCGGGTGCGACCGAGGACCACAAGAACGCGGTGTCCTCGTTCCTCGCCAAGACCCCGCCGGTGTTCATCGGCCACTAACCCCACCTCTGGTGCGACGGCCGTCCGTGTTCAACGCGCCGTAACCGGATGAAGGCGGCGAGGCATCGTCGGGTGATGCCGCATTGATCAACGAAGGTCGGGTCGGTCGCGAAGGGTGGCTACCGGCTGCCGGAGACGACGTGTCGGGCGAAGCGGCGCAGGCTGAGCTGTACGCCGAACGCGAACAGCGGGCGGACCAGCACCCAACCGAGCCGACCGACCCCGCCCAGCGGCAGGTCGAGGTCCTCACGCCAGTGGAAGCGGCTGCGTCGATCGCCGCGCGGCTCGACCTCGAAGGCGCCGGTACCGCGCACGACGCGACCCGTGTGCCGGACATGACAGGCCCGCGGCGGCTGCCAGAGCGTGATCTGCATCGGGTCGAGGAAACCGATCGGCCCGATCCCGCTGAAGGCCTCGAGCTCGCCGCCCACGCCCTGCCCGTCACCGGCCGTCGGCCGGACGCGGGTGCCGAGCATCCAGTCACCCTGACGAGCCCAGTCGACCGCGGCCGCCCAGGTGCGCTCGGCAGGGGCGTCGACGTCGACCCACAACGCGAGAACGGGCATCCGCGCAGTCTCGCGCGCCCGCCCTATCGGATCAGCGGCGGATGATGCTGAGCCGGTGCAGGCGCACCCGCGCGAGGCCGGCAGCGCCCGCCGCCGAAGCGAGAACGAGCAGCACGACACCCGTCGAGTCGGGCTGCATCGGTGCGGAGTGACCGGTCCGGACGACGGGTACGCCGCCGACGCTGGATCCACCGGCGAGCAGCGGTGCGAGCTCGGACGGCTGCCCCGGGGCGACCAGCGGACGCAGTCCGGGCAGGCTCGGCAGCGCCGGCAGCTGCAGCGAGCCGGCCGTCAGCTGCGGAAAGCCACTAAAGGTGTTCGGCGCACTCGCTGCCGGACCGTCGAGCAGGTCGAACCGCGCCGCCGCGTTGGGCGCAGCGGCCGTCGGCGCGCCGGCCGGAGCGGCAGCAGGCACGGCAACATCCGCGCGGGTCGCCGTCGTGGCGGCGACTGGCTGCGCCGCGGTCACCGTGCTCGGCGCGGGCACCTGAGCGCCCGGCGCGGCCGCGGGCGCCGCCACGGGCGCAGGCGCCGTTGCCGTGCTCGCCGTGACCTCATCGGAGCCCGTCGACGCCGACGAGCTCTGGGCGGTCGATCCCGCATCGGCGGACGAGTCGGCAGACGTCGCGGCGGACGCGTCGCCAGGCGCCGTCCCGGTCGACGTCGTGTCGGTCGATGTCGCCCCGGTCGACGTCGTCTGCTGCTCCCCTGCCGACGCCGGCGGGGCCGCCGACGAAGACGGAGACGGGCTCGGCGACGGGCCAGGGTCGGTCAGCAGCGGGACCGCGGGCAGCGGTGCCGGCACGGGCAGCGACCCGCTGCCGCCGAGCACATCGGCGTACGCCGGTGCGCCGGTCACGGCAGCGCTTCCCGCCATCAGCGCGACGAGCAGGGCACCACGGCCGATGGTGCGTCGGGCGCTGGTCATGAGTCGCTCCAATCGGTCGGGAGGTCGAGCTGCGCGCGCAGCCGCGCGATTGTCGCCATGGCCTGGTCGTACTCGTGGTCGGCGGTCCTGCCCGCCGCCGCGGCGGCCTCGAGCAAGGCCGTGCGCCGCTGGCCGATCGCGGACGCCGCATCGAACAGGTCTCGCGACGCGCTGACGTAACCAGCCATCGCGCTGTCGAGCAGGGCGTGCGCGGGCCGGAGCTCCGTCGGGGTCGGCACCGCGGCGATCTGCTCCCGCAGCTCGGACAGCCGCCGTACCCAGCCGGTCGCCATCTGCTGCATGCGGGCGTCGGGCACCTTGCGCTGGGCGAGGTCGGCGACGGCCGTGCGAGGGCCGAGCGCGACCACCTCCCCGCCGGACGAGATCATCGGGTGCACGGTCGCCTCCCAGTCGGACACCGCGCTCTGCCGCGCGGCGAGGTCATGTGCGGGCTTGCTCGAGCCACGCGAGGACAGCAGGGCGACGACGACCAGGGAGAGCATCGCCGCACCGATACCGGCTGCGGCGCCGAGCCGCAGACTGCGTGCCTGGCGGCTGCCTCGGCGGCCGATCGTGAGCGCCATCGACGTCATCGTGCGCCGGCCGGGACGGGATCGTCTGCGGTGTCGTCACCGAGGTAGGCGGCGAGCAGCTCAGGCCGGTCGCGGAGCTCGCTGGCGTCACCCTCGAGCACGACCTCGCCCTTGGCCAGGACGTACGCACGATGCGAGTGCTCGAGCGCCATGTGTACGAACTGCTCGACCATGAGCACTGCGGTGCCCTGCGCGTTGATCGTCGTGAGGATGTCGAACAGCTGCGCCACGATCTTGGGCGCGAGCCCGAGCGACAGCTCGTCGACGATCAGCAGCTTCGGCTCGCTCATGAGCGCGCGCGCGACACCGAGCATCTGCTGCTCACCGCCCGACAGGGTGCCGGCCGCCTGCTTCGACCGCTCGCGCAGGATCGGGAAGTGGTCCATCACCTCAGCGACGCGACGACGGAAGCCCTTCTCGTTCGGCTGCGTCCACGCACCGAGCCGCAGGTTGTCCATCACGCTCATGTCGGAGAACAGCGCGCGCCCTTCGGGCAGGTGCGCAACACCGTGGGCAATCACCTTGTACGGCGCAAGCCCGTCGATGCGCTCGCCGTCGAACGTGATGCTCCCCGAGCTGGGGCTGAGCATCCCTGAGATGGTTCGCAGGGTCGTCGTCTTGCCGGCACCGTTGGCGCCGACGAGCGCAACCATCTCCCCGTCGCCGACCGTCATCGACACGCCGCGCAGCGCGGGCACCGGGCCGTAGCAGACGTCCATGTTCAGGATCTCGAGCATCAGCGCACCCCCGCCAGATCGGTCTCCGCGACACGCTGCACGGGTGCCGGTGGCGCCTCGTCCTCGACGGCGCCGAAGTACGCCGCGGTCACGACCGGGTCGCGGCGGATGTCCGCCGCCTCGCCGTTGGCGATCATCTTCCCGCGGTCGAGCACGTAGATGTAGTCGCAGAGCGCGGTCACCATGCGGACGTCGTGCTCGATGAGCAGCAGTGAGATGCCGAGCGTCTGCCGGACCCAGAGCAGGAGGTCGGACAGCTTGTCGGTCTCGGCGTTGTCCAGACCGGAGGCCGGCTCGTCGAGCATGACGAACGGAGCGCCGGTCACGAGTGCGCGCGCCACCTCTACCAGGCGCAGTACGCCGAACGGCAGTCCAGTCACCGGCTGGTCAGCGACGTCCTGCAGGCCGAGCAGCTCGACCACCTGCGCGACGCGGTGCCGGGCGCCGCGCTCGCCGTCGATGGCCCGGCCGGTCGCGAACAGGTGCGAGCCGAAGCCGGAGGAGTTGCGCACGTGCGTGCCGACGAGCAGGTTGTCGGTGACCGACAGCTCGGGGAAGAGCTGGATCAGCTGGAAGGTGCGGCCCATCCCGGCGGCTGCGCGACGGTGCACCGGCAGGTGCGTTACGTCCGCGTCGAAGAGGGACACCGATCCGGAGGTCGGTGAGTTCAGACCCGAGATCGCGTTGAAGAGCGTGGTCTTGCCTGCGCCGTTCGGGCCGATGAGGCCCACGATCTCGCCCTCACGCACCTCGAGGTTGGCGGTGTCGACCGCAGTGAGACCGCCGAACTGCACGGTGATGTCCTGTGCGTGCAGGACCGGTCGGCGCAGCCAGCGCTCGGGCAGCTCGACCTTGGTCGCGGTGCCGGGAACGTAGGCGATCCGGCTCACGGCCGCGCGCTCGCGCGTCTCCGCGTCTTCCTGCTCGTCCTGGACGATGACGCGCTCGAGTGTCGGTGCGAGCGCGTCCGGCGGCGCTGACGAACGGCGTACCGACCGCGGCGTCGCAGCGGCGGCTGTTTCGGTCGTCCCGATGCTCTCTGCCCCGGGATCCGGAGCGGTCCCAGGCCCGGCAGCTGCTGCGACCTTCTCCTGCCGCGCGATGCTTCGGCGTACGCGCATGTCGGCGACGTCCTGCCAGCGGTCGGCGACAAGCCCAGCGAGGAAGAGGGCTGGTCGACTGCCACGGACGCGCGCCGCGAGACGGGCGAGCTTGGGCGGCAGCCCCGCCAGTCCGGCCGGGAAGGCCAACAGCACGAACGCCAACAGCAGGGACGAGACGATGTCCAGCAGCCCGGCGAGGGCCGAGACCTTGTAGAAGAGCTCGCCCAGCAAGGCGAAGACCAGACCCGCCGCCAGCGCGCCGGTGATGCTGTCAAGGCCGCCGACGACCGCGATCGACAGGTAGAGGAGAGAGACCTCTGGCGTGAACTGGCTCGCCGTCGCCACCTGGTTCGTCGTCATGAGCAGGTTGCCGGCAATGCCGGCGAGGAAGCCGGCTGCGCCGAAGGCGAGCAGCTTGTACGCCATCACCGGGATGCCGAGACTGGCAGCGGCGACCTCACTGCCCTTGATGGCGAACCAGGCCCGACCGGTCTTCGAGCGGCGAAGGTTGGCCGCGCCGAGCATGGCAGCAGCGACGGTCGCCAGGATCACGAAGTAGAACGTCGTGTTCACGGTGAAGTCGAGGTACGGGAAGGTGCCGGGTGTCCCGAGCGCCTTCGTCCGGATCGACGACGAGCCGCCGATGCCGACCAGCCACGGCTGCGCGAACAGGTAGACCTGCGTCATCCACGCGAAGATGAGAGTCGCGACGGCGAGGTAGAGACCACGCACGCGCAGCGCAACCAGGCCGAGTAGGGCCGCGATCATCGCCGAGATGAACCCGACGACCGGCAGTGTCAGCGGGAACGGGAGGCCCGAACGCACCAGCACGCCGGTGACGAATGCGCCGATGCCGACGAAGCTCGCCTGCGCCAGCGAGATCTGCCCCACCCAGCCGGTCAGGATGACGAGCGACAGCGCGACGATCGTGAAGGACAGCGCGTTGATGCCGGTGCTGACCCAGGAGAACGGCGCACCGAGGACCCAGGAAACGGCTGCAACCGTGAGCAGCGCACAGGCCAGAGATCGAAGCAGCTTCTCCGACCGGCCACGGTCCGCGCGGCGGCGGACCTTACGGATCACCGCTGAGCTCACCGAGCCGGCGAGACCCGCCGCGCGGACATCTGAGGCGGCCAGTCGCTCACCGCGCAGCGCCATGACAGCGAACGCAACGATGGTCAGGAGCAGCTGCGCCGAGCCGATAGCCGAGAAGAACGGACCGACGACAGGCGCACCGGAGAGCCCGGGCGCGATGCCGGTCGCAACGCCTACGACGATGGATCCCACCAACGCACCCGGCATCGAGCCGAGCCCGCCGATGAGCGCGGCCACGAACCCAGGCAGCGCCTGCAGGGGAAAGTTGTAAGGATCGAGGGTGGACGTCGCCGACAGCAGGATGCCCGCAACAGCGGCGAGCGCGCCCCCCAGCATCCAGGCGACCTGCGTCGTGCGATCCGGGTTGACGCCCATCAGCGCCGCCGCCGTGCGGTTGGACGCCGCGCCGCGCATCGCCAGCCCGAGCCGGCTGAACTTGAACAGCGCGAACAGCCCCACGGTCAGTGCGATGGACGTGCCGATCAGCCCGAGCTGGCCATAGCTGATGCCGGAGTCGGCAAACTCGATCGCCTTGTCCGGGAAGATTCCCGGCGGCCGGACCGGCGAGGTGCCGAACGCCTTCGCGCTGAAGGCGACGACCAGCCCGAATACGGCCACCGTCCCCACCGTCTGGGCGGTCTCCGAGATACGACGAAGTCGCCGGACGAAGACGAACTCCACGGCTGACCCGAGGGCTGCGCCCGACAGCACGCCGGCGATCAGGGCGAGCGGCAGCGGGAACCCACGATGCCGGAGCTCGAGAACGACGTACGACGGCAGCATCGCCATCACGCCGTGAGCGAGGTTCAGCACACGGCTGGCTCGGTAGATGAGCACGATGCCGAGCGCGAACAACGCGTACGCCGCCATGAGCGGCACCGCGAGCGCAAGCTGCGTCAGGAAGAAGGTGATGGACATGGCTGCGGGCCGCTACCCGAAGTCCTGGCCGAGCCAGGGGTCCTGCGCGAACGGCGTGGTCAGCCGCCATCCCGCGAAGCCGTTCGAGGCCTGCATCGTGAAGCCCTGCGCCCCGCCCACTGCCCAGTGGCTGCCCGCGGACCAGACGGCCGGCGACGCGGAGAGGCCGGTGTCGAGGTTGCTCTGGTCGAGCGCCGCCTTCAACGCTTCCCGGGTGAGGTTGCCGCCGGCGCGCGTCATCGCGTCGACGAGCAGCTGCAGGCCGAGGTACGAGCCCTCCGTGAACTGGTTGAACGCGTCCGCGGAGCTCTTCTGGCTGTGCAGATCGTCGACGTACTGCTTCACGCCGGCCGCGTTCGCGAACGAGCCGATGGGCGGGTTGTAACCGGTCCAGACCTCGATGCCGTTGCACTTGTCGCCGCAGTTCGTGCCGAAGTCGTAGGTGAACAGCGGCTGGGCCGCGCCGATGCCCTTCGCGAACTGAGCCACTCTCGGCGCACCCGTGACGCTCATCCACTTCATCGCCGTCGCCGGCTCCATGAGCATGACCAGGTAGTCACACGGATCCTGGCCGTCGTGCGACTTGCAGGCGTTGTTGATGATGGACACGGCGCCGGCGATGTCTCCGTTGGTGTCGACTCCGCAGTAGCGCGAGCCCGCGCCGCAGGCTTTGCCGAAGCCCGGGACGTCCTTGTTCGCGTGCCGCTTGAAGGCCTGGTCGAACGCGTTGGCGCCCTCAGTGCCGAACTTGTAGTTGTTGTCGAAGACGATGGCGGGGTTGCGGGCGCCGTCCTTCCACGCCTGGTCCATCATCACGTGCAGCATCGTCACGGTCGCCGCCGCCACCGGCCATACGTAGGGATCCTTGTACTGCGACCGGTCCAGCCCGTCGGTGCCGACGACCGGGACGCCGGCCTTGTCGAACACACCGGCATTGCTGGCAGCGTTGACTCCCTCAGAGGAGGGCGACACGGCGATCGCGAAGACCTTGTCCTCGTTGATCAGCGACTGCAGGTCCTGCTGCCCGGCAGCGGGATCCCAGCCGTCGTCCTTGTAGACGATGTTGAGAGTCCGGCCGCAGACGCCGCCCTTGGAGTTGACCCGCTTGCGGTAGGCCTCCATGCCCTGCCGCGCCTCGCCGAGGAAGGCCTGCGCGATCCCGGACTCGGCGACGGTCGCGCCCAGCTTCACCGAGTTGGCCGTGACGCCGGTGTCGGTCGCGCCGCCGCTGCAGGCGCCGCCGCCCGCGCTCGACCCGGCCTGATCCGAGCCGGAGGCCGAGCCCGATCCTGACCCGGCGGCGCCTCCTTCGGTCGAGCCGTGCGCGGCGCCGGCCGAGCCCTGACTGCCGTCAGAGCCGGCGATGGTCTGGCTGGACGTGCCCTCCTGACCGCCGATCGTCTGGCTCGACGTCCCCGCGGAGCCGCCGATCGTCCGGCTGGCGGTGCCGGCCGAGCCGCCGACGACGACCGTGCGGCTGTGGCCGGCGGTGTCGGTGACGCGCAACTGGCCGCCAGCGAGGCGGGTGACCTTGGTGCCGTTGGCGAGGGTCGCGGTCTGGCCGACCTGCGGCAACGACGAGGTGCTGAGGCCGCCGGACACACCGGGGATGCTCAGCACGCCAGCGTCGGCCGCGTTGGTGGGTGCGCTGCTCGCGTTCGGGTTGATCGCGACGAAGGCGAGCACGGTCGCTGCGGCGCCGATGGCGAAGCCGCTCAGACCGGAGGCGAGGTTGAAGCCGCCCGGGTTCAGCTGGGTGTTGGACACGGTCAGATTCCTTCGGTCGCGGTGACGAACTGCAGCCGGCGCACCCACAGGTAGGCGGGGAGGCCGAGGACGAGCCAGACGAACAGCAGCAGAAGAGCCTGCTGCGGTGAGTGGATGACGAGGCGCGCGAGCCGAGCGCCGACGGCACGGAGACCGCCGGAGCCCAGGCTCAGCGCGTCGAGCGCGCCGGACGGCCGCGACGCGACGACGGGCGCCGGGCTGGAGTCGCTCTCATAGGCCGCCGGTTCGAGCGCCGGCATCGATGCGTCACCGCCGACGGCGGGCAGCACCATGGTGCGCGGTGGTACGGGCGGCTTGCCGGGAATGACCTTCGGTGGGATCGCCGGTTTGCCGGGGATCACCGTCGGGGGGATCGCTGGTTTGCCGGGGATCACGATCGGCGGCACGGCCTCCTTGCCGGGGATGCCGTCGACGAAGCGGAGCTTCGCGATCTGTGCCGGCTTGGTGAGGCTGAACTCAACGGGATCACTGACCAAGAACGTGTCAGGAGCGGACACCTGCTCCATCGTGTAGTTCCCGAGGGGGACCTTGTCGAAGGCGCAGGTGCCGTCGTCGCCCGTCGTGCAGGTGGCCAGCGGGGTGTCGAGGACGGCCGTGCCCTTGTGCAGTGCGAACACGCCGCCGGGGAGCGGTGTCGCCGAGTCACCGGGCTCGAGCAGAGTGAGCTCGACCGAGCCGATCGCTGCCAGGTTGACGAACGTCGTCGTGTAGTCCTTGCCCGCCTCTATGTCCATCGTGTAGTCGTCGACGGCAGCGAAGCCCGGTGGCGCGTTCTTCTCCGAGATCGTGTAGCTGCCGGGCTCGAGGTCCTTGAACAGGCACGTGCCGATGCCGTCGGCAGCCGTCAGGCAGGACAGCGGCTTCGTGCCCTCAGGCCCCTGCAACGTGAAGGTCCCGCCCGACAGTGGCACCGGCGGCGTGGCGGCGTCGGTGAGCGTCAGCTGCAGGCTCGGCTTGGGTTGCTCGACGGTCGGGGGCGGCGGGAGGCCGATGGAGTCGTGCGACTCGACCCGCACGCCGGCCAGGTCGAGGGTGACCCGGGACGGCTGGTCCTGGTCGGCGACGAACACGATCTGCAGCCCGGGGACCTCCTTGCCGACGTCCCCGTTGGTGAAGTAGTCGTTCCAGTACTGGTACGGCGACTTGGAGATCTCGGCCTGGGCGCCGCCAGGGGAGCTCTTGACCCTCGGATCGAGGTCTGGGGACGGCGTGCGGAACAGCACCGGCGACGGCGTGAACCGGTCGACGACCTGCGTGAGCTGGCGGGGGTCGCAGTTGGCGTCAGCGTCCGCCTCGAACCCGCACCGGAAGACGACGGCGCCGCTCGGATCCTGCACCGTGACCTTCGAGATCTTCCGGATGTACGACGACTTGGCGGTCCCCGTCCGGCCGGCGGCCGCCGACGTCGCCGTCGCGGTGACCTCGCCGATCTTGATGGTCGGGCCGCCTGGGATGGCGACCTGGATCCCGCGGGCGATGGCGTTGGCGACTGTGTTCACGTGGTTGTCCGCTGTCCGCTTGACCAGGGTTGACGAGGCGGCGGTCGCGACCTCGACACCCGGCTGCTGCAGCGCGATGGGTGAGACGGCTGCGCCGCCGGTCTGCTGACCACGCTGGTCGCAGACGACGGCTGAGCTCTGGCCGGTGAGCTTGACGCTCTTGCCGCCGAAGTCACCGCAGCTGGTCGGGGCATACTGCTGGGTCGGATCCGGGACCGACGGCGCGCCCATCTGCTGCGCAGTCGGAACAGGCGGCGCACCGGACACAACGGTGCTGAGGTTCGTCGACGACAGCGTCGTGTAGTTCCCGTGGGTCGTGTCGTCGACGGCCAGTCCGGTGGCATTGGCCTTGGCAGCGGAGTTGGACAGCTCGCTGTTGCCGACTTGGCCAAGGACGACGGAGCGGGTCCCGTCCGGCAGCGGGGGCACCGACGTGCACGCGGGTGCGGCGTCCTGGTGCAACCCGTTCGTACAGGTCGATCCGGCCGCCTGCGCGTTCTCCGACGGCGTTTTCCCACCCGATTCACCCTGGTGCTCCGTGCCGTAGCCGATCGCCTTGACACCGTATGCCGACGCGAACCCGCTGTAGCTGACCTCCGTATCGGGCGTGAGGTCCACCTGATGCGTGTCCGCATCCGGGTCGACGTCCACCGGCGGTGGCACCGGTGGTCGCGTGTCCGTGAGCACTGAGAGGATTCGCCACTTGCCGACAGTGGTCGACGAACTGTTCGGTCGACCAGCGAGGAAGACGCGGTGCAAGACCGGATCGATCAGCGGCGTTCCGCCCTGGCTGGTGTTCGTAGCGTCCCCGAGCCCGAGCGTCTGGCCGAGATCCACCGGCAGCTGGCCGGTCTCCGCAGAGATCAGGGACGGCGCGCCGTAGTAGAGGTACGCGCGGCCGGCCGCGGCGTCCGTACCGATGCCGAAGAGATTGGAGCCGGAGCCCGAGGCGAACGGGACGGTGCCTGTCCACGCTCGCTGTGCCGCGTTGAAGACGCGCATGTAGTTCCTGGTACCGGTCGATGCGAGGTAGAGCAGACTCCGAGAGGCATCGCCTCCGGTCAGGCCGAAGGTCGCTGCAGAGCCATTCGGGTAGAACTCCGTGCCGAAGCCCGATGTCGACGGATCCGGCGCGAAGGGTTTGGTGTCGGGAAACGTGATGACGACCGCGCCATCTGGACTCACATGCGAATGCGTGTTGTAGTCCAACAGCCCACGGCAGGCGAAGTACGCGTACTTGCCCGCCGGGTCGACGCCGAGGAACTCCTGCGTCCCGCCGTTCACACCCGCGGACGACACCGACACCAAGCTGGCGCAGGAGTTGACGGGGTAGCTCCACCGGACATGCGCCGGGGTGGTCACTGCAGTCGGCGTCGCCGTGTCGACGGCATAGAGCGTCAAAGACGAAGCGATGCCGTGGCTGCCGGGAGCGGCTGTCACGGGGTCGCTGTGCAGCAACGCATACAGCGTCGAACGACCGTCCGAGTCAGCCATGGTCATGGCCACCAGCTGTTGCCCGATCGTCTCAGCAGGCAGCGTCAGCAGGTGCGTCGATCGATCGAGCAGGTTGACCGTCTCGATGCTGGGTGCCTGGAGTGCGGTCGGCGACGCAGCGGCGCACAGGGTCGAGACTGGGGCGCCGAGATTGCAGCCCGTCACCTGCGTCGAGATCTGGCCGGCGAGATAGACGAGGTGCGCCTTGGAATCAAGGTAGAAGGCCGACGGGAAACCAGAGAGAGATCCCGTGGGGATCGCCGCGGTCTCGGTCAGACGCGTGGTGTCGATCAGGTGGAGCCGAGCCTGGTTGTTCGTGACGCTGAAGAAGACCGCCTGACCGAGCCCGGCATCGAACCCGACCGGCCGCAGGTTCACGGGCGCACCCGTGAGGTCCGACTGACTGAGGAACTTTTCCAACCTCAGCGGGCTAGGCGCATCGTCTGCCGCCCGTGCCAGCCCGGTGAGACCACCGACCGTCGTCGCGACGAGCGCGCCCAACGCAAGCCACACGCGCAGGATCGATCGCGTCGAGACGGTGCGGTTGCTGGGCATCGGCTTCCCCTCGTGGAGTGGCAAGTTGACCGGTGGATCGGGTCGCCGGCCCCGACGGGGGTGGGGGCCGGCGACCGATCAGGGGTTAGAGCTGGTAGACCACCGCGGTCGAACCAGCAGCGATGTCCGCTGCCGTTGTGCCGCCCGAGTTCAGGGCCGGGTTCGCGCACACACCGTTCGACGGCAGGAAGACGAGGCTGGCAACGAACGCATAGTTGCCCGCCGACGTGTTGACGTTGCCCCGAACATGAACCGCTGTGCCGACGCGGGTGAAGTCGAAGTGGCCCCCGCTCACCGAGAGGCCGCCGGGACCGCTTCCGCCATTGAAGTTGCCGGCGCCAGCGGCGTCAGCCGCGCAGTTCTCGGATGCCGACGAGAAGTCGGCACCGACGTTCCAGTCGCCGTTGCCGGCACCGGTCCCCTTGCAGCTCAGAGTGGTCGAGTTGAAGTGACCCGTCGTGGCTGTCCCGGGGACGGCGTTCGTGATGCCGGCACCATCTACCGTGACGCTGCCGGTGACCGTGCACGCGAGCGCGTCAGTCGCGCTCGCCGGGCCGGCGCTCAGGGCGCTGCCGCCGATGAGCACGATGCTCGCGGCAGCGGCCAGTCCGACGGCGATCTTCTTCTTGCTGATCATGCAGTTCCCCCATAGGGTTGGTGTGTTAGTGGGTTACGCCCGTGCGGTGTGCACACGTCGTGCGGTGTGCGCCGGCCGGTTGCCGCCGGCCGGCGCACCAACGACCAGCCCTACGTCCGGTGGACGATGCGTTGGTCACGCGGGTAAGACACACGAGCCGGCAAAAGCGTCACAGCCGCTGCCCGATCTGGGCCGAAGTCGCCTGATCGCCCGATTTCGAGGCAAGTTCCGGCGCTCGCACAGGGGCCCGTACGACGAGGCACTGCCCCGGTCCGTCGGACGACGTCTCGAGCCGGCCACCGACCGGGTCCAGCCAGGTCCGGACGTCGCGCCGCGTCGCAAGCAGCCCGGGGCCCTCACCCGCGGCAGCGAGGAGCTCGTCGGTCCGGACGGTCACGACGACATCGCCGTCCGATCGCTCGATCAGGATGAACGCGGCAACGGCCCGCAGCTCCCGCAGCAGCGCCAGCAGCCGCTGCACGGCACGAACGACCGCCACCTGCACAGCGGGGTCGAGCACGCCAGTGGGACCGATCTCACGGACCACGCATTCCGGACCGCCGTGGGCACAGATCTGCTTTGCCAGTGCGGTCAGCGAGACCCGCAGGTCGGCCTGCGGCGCAGCCGACGGCGCGAGCACCTCGGTGGCATCGCGCAGCAGCCGACGGACCTGCGCGACCAGCACCTCCGCCCCCGCGGATCGGGGCGACTCGGCTGCACCGGCGTGCAGCGAGTTGGCGAGCAGGCCCAGCAGCTGACCCGCCTCGCGGTAGGCCCGCGACGCGACCGCCGTGTGTGCCGCACTGTCGGCTGCACGCAGCTCGAGCTCATCAGTGTGCTCGAGCGACACGGCACGTCCGATGACGTCGCCGAGCACCGCGATGAGCAGCTCCGCGCGGGGCGGCAATGACGGCGGTGACAGGGCGGCGGTGACCAGGCCACCCACGACGCGGTCCCCGGTGCGCAGTGGGATGACCGTGTTCTCCCCGGCGCGCGCCGTCGAGGCACCGCCCGTCCGGCGCCACCGGGAGATCAGTCGGGCGACCTCGGTTCGAGCCGGCGCCAGTCCGGTGACCCGGGCGACGCTGCGGTCGACAGCGACGGCTGGTGCCGGCAGGCCGGCGTCGGACAGCAAGGAGCAGACGTCGTCGACGAACCGCACGAAGGATGCGGTGTCGACGTGACGTGGTGCCGACGACAGCAACGACAGCGCGCGCTGGTGCCACTCGCGCTCCTCCTCCAGTCGCGCGCTGCGCAGCTGCACGGCAGCGGCGGAGGCGATGAGCTGCAGCTCGCCGAGGACGTCCGGCGCGAGCAGGCCCGGCAGCAGCGGCAGCACGACGACAGCCGCCGGCCGTTCGCCGACCGGCAGCAGCAGGAGGCCGCGTCCGTCGAGGCCGCGTCCGTCGAGGTCGGCGGACACGGGCGCCCGCGCACCATCACGCCACGCCTGTCGACACGCGGTCACCAGGTCGTCGGGCAGCGCGGACAGCGCGTACCGACCCGGCTCGGTCAGCTGCGGTCCGCGGACGGCGACGACCTCGGCGGTGTCGTTCGTCAGCAGCGCGAACAGCCCGGTCGTCAGGTGCGCCGAGTCGAGCAGCGCGGTTAGCGCATGCTCCGCGACCGCTCGCGGAGTACGCATGCCGGCAAACCGGGCGACAGTCGACGAAAGCACTTCCAGTCGCTGCTGCTGACTGCGGTGCCGGCCGGCGCGCAGGGCGACCGCGGCAAGCGCGGCCATCCCCTCGAGCAGCGCGAGCTGCGTCGGCGTACAGGTTGCGTCGATTTCGTCGTACTCGACGGCGACCAGGCCAGCCGGTGCGTCCTCGACGACGAGCGGCGCGACGGCGAGTGAGCCGAGCGAGAACGTGCGCTGCCATGCAGTCGGGATCAGCGACGACGAGCTCGCGTCCTCGATGAGGAGCACCTTGCCCTGCGCGAGGGCCTGACGCGCTCCGGGGATCTCGTCCAGGGCGATCGGCGGCATCTTGCGAAACCGTTGCCAGAGTTCGTCGTTGTGCTGTCGTGCGACCGCGACGGCAGGGATCAGCCGGCCGTCATCGTCGAGCAGCAGGACCGAGACCCGTTCTGCGTCCAACGTGTGTCGTACGCCGGTAGCGAGCTCCGCCAACACGAAGTCGAGATCGATCTCGTGACGGAGTGAGACCGCCATACCGCTCAAGATGTCGAGGGCATCGTCGTGGGCGGTCGTGACGGTCACGCGGATAAGACCCACAAGAAGGCAAAAGCGTCACAGTTGCGCTCGACTGTGACGCTTTCGCCCTCTCGCGTGTCTTACCGGCAAGCACTCCAACCCAGAGGAGATCTCATGTCGTCCACCCAGCGCCGCACCGCTCGACTGGCCCTTGTTCTCGGTACGACGGCAGTAGCCGTCGCCGGGCTCACCACTGCGAGCGCGCTGCCCAGCCGATCCGCGTCCACCCCGTCCGCGTCCGATCTCTGCGTGACCGTGCCGGCCGTGTGGGTGCACAACCAGCAGGTCTACCCCGGCGGCCTTGTCTGCGTCCCCTGGCCGTTCGGCTCGCAGCCGACGTAGGTGTAGCTCACGATCACCCGTCTCATGCATCGTTCGACGAGCTGGCTCGGCGTCTCGTAGCCGCCGCGCTTGTCAACAACGACGCTGCCGGTGCGCACCTCGCCGGCGACATCGACCTGGCTCGTCGACGCGATGACGCGATGCGGCGCGACGTGACTCACTGCCGCAACGCGATGCGGCGGGCGTGCTGCCACGTGCGACCGCTGGGTCGAAACCGACGCTGAGTTGATGACGTGGGTCGCTGACACCACGTGTGGCGCCTGCGACGCGCTGTTGGGCATGAAGGGAACGCTCGGCAGCACACCGATGACGGCGATGCCGGCGGCTGTCACCATCGCCGAAAGGGCTACGGGCACAGCGCCGGCGACCCCCGTCTGGGACTTCGCGCGGAACCGACGCAGCACGCCGAGCAGGGCGACGGGGGCGACGCCGAGCATGCCGCCGAGTGCCGCGAACTGCTCACCGAGGCGAAGGCGCAGCCGGCACAGGTGCATCCGCACCGCGCCGGGACGCATGCCGACGCGTCGCGCGAGCTGGGCCCCGGTCAGGCCCTCCTCGACCATGACCGTCAGCAGCCGCCGCTGCAGCGGCGTGAGCACTGCCATCGCCTGCGCGAGGCGGCGCAGCGACTCGGACGCCTCCACCTGCTCGGCGACGTCGTCGCCCGAGACGGTTGCCGGGTGGAACACGTCCAACCCCGCCGGCATCGTGCCGCGCCCGTCGCGGATGTTGTTGCGGGCCAGGTTGCGCGCCGTCACGGCCAGCCACGGCCAGGGCGCGGCCATGTTGCGGACCTCGGGCCAGTGCGTGAGCGCGCGGCAGAACGTCTCCTGCGCCACGGCCTCGCAGTCGGCGTCGCCGAAGCCCATCTGCAAGTAGCAGGTCAGCGGCCGGTGATAGCGCCGGTAGAAGGCCGAGTAGCCGAGATCGTCGTCAACACATGCTGGCGCGAGCGAGACCGCTGTCATTCGAAACTCCCCCTGGGTAACCCAAGGGTCCCATCCGGGTTACTCCGTAGCAAGGGAGGTCAAATCACCGCGCGGGTTCCTCATTCGGCTCGGGATCGGACGCTGCCGCGTCACCCGCTACGCCGGGGATGGCCTCCGGGAGCGGTGCGATCTCGGTGCGTACGACGGCGACCTTGACCGGCGGCGGTGGTGGCGGCTCGGAAGGGTCGACGTCCGTCGTCTCCGGGGCCTCGTCGTCGGTCAGGAGGGACGCCACCGGCTCGCGCGCGGGCGCATCAGCGGTGACCGCGACGACGCTGTCGGGCTCGGCTGAGGCTGGGGCGGGCGCTGCCGGCTCGGGCGGCAGCTCGGGGTCGGGCGCCGGGGGCTCGTCGGACTCAGCAGGCGTCAGCGGCTCAGCCGGGGCCGGCGGCTCGGCCGGCTCGTCGGGCTCGGTCGGATCGTCGGGCTCGGTCGGGGCCGGCGCTGGCTCAGCAGGCTCCACGGGCTGGGCCGGCGGCTGGGGCTCCGGGCGGACCGGAGGCGTCTCGAGCGGCGGCTCGGTGGGGACGATCGGGGCGGCCGGCTCGACCGGCACGATGGGCTCGTCCGCAGCCGGCTCGGCTGTCGCGACCTGTTCCGCGGCCTGTTCCGCGGCCGCCGCGACGGGCACCCGCCCCGTCGTGCCCTCGAGCTCGGTGATCCGTTGGTCGCGCTGGGCGAGCTCGGTGGCAGCCCGATCGATCACGCGGTCGACCTCGTCCATCCGGTAGCCGCGGACGGCGAGTGCGAAGCGCACCGCCCGCAGGTCCTCGGGCTGCAACGGGCCGTCAGGCAGCTCGACGTCGGCTAGGTCCGGCGGCGCATCGGCCAGGAGCGGCCCCTCCCGGGTGGCGACCGCCGCGGCGACGAACAGCACGGCGAGCACACCGAGGATGGCCAGAACGGTCAGCACAGCGCTGATCCTTCCAGATCAGCCGGTCGGCTCCGCCTCCAGTGCCTCGTCCGCGTGCGGGGCCATCCGGGTCACCACGGCAAGCTGCGCCTCGAGGGCGTCGAAGGCGTCCGGCACCGTCGTGGCCCAGGTCAGCGCGGCGGCGGCTTCCCGGCGTACAAAGCCCTTCGCCACGAGCACGTCGACCTGCTGTCGCAGCGGCGCGAACAGACCGTCGGGGTCGAGCGCGACCACCGGCTTGGCGTGCATGCCGAGGAAGCGCGCGACCCAGACCTCGAGCAGCTCCTCGAGGGTGCCCAGTCCGCCCGGCAGGGTGAGGAAGGCATCGCTGCGCGCGTCCATCAGGCCCTTGCGGGTGCGCATGTCGTCGACGACGAGCAGCTCATCGGCGTCCTGGTCGCCGACCTCGAGGTCGAGCAGGGCGGCCGGGATCACGCCGGTGGTGTGCGCGCCGCCGCGGCGGGCCGCCCGGGCGACCGCACCCATGCACGACAGGTCACCGCCACCGGAGACGAGCCGATGCCCGCGGCGGGCGAGCTCGGTGCCGACGGCGGCCGCGAGCTCGACGTACGTGTCATCGATCGCCGTACTGGACGAGCAGTAGACGCAGATCGCCGCCATCAGCCGTGCCCCGCCCGGCGAATCACTCGACGCTTCCGGCGGGCACGATCCACGTGCATCGCTGCCCCGTGACGGCCGCGATGAGCTCGAAGTCGGCGTCGTAGTGCAGCACGTCAAGATCGAGTCTCTCGGCGGTCGCCGCCACCAGCAGGTCCGGAAGCTTGCGGCCGCGCTGGCTCCGGGCCGCCAGAAGGCGTTGCACCTGCAAGGCACGTCGGACGTCCTGGGACGTCGTCTCGACCGCTATGAACACGTCAAGAGCTCCCGTGAGCTGTTCCCACTCGCCTTCGTTGCGCGCGGAGTAGCCGACCTCCAGATCGCAGATCCGCGGCCGCGCGAGGCTGCCGGCCGCGACCAGCGGCTCAACCACGTCCCGCACCGCCGGCTGGGCGAGCCGCTTGAGCACGCTTGTGTCGACGAGGTGGGTCAGCGCCACATCTCGTCACGATCAGCCAGTGGCGCGGAGGCGAGCAGATCGAGAGCCGCCCCCACATGGTCTGCGCGCTCAGCCGACGCGAGCCGCAGCGCCTCGTTGACCGTTTCCTTGATCGTGCGCGTCCCCAGCGCTGCGCGCGCGGCACCGAGCCGCCGCTCGTCGACGTCGATCAGATGCTTTGCCATGAACCGAGTATATACGCCGAGACGTACGTATATCCAGATCGCGTCAGCCGTCGTGGTGGGGCTGCTCGTCGCCCGGCGCGGGGAGCGGTGCTACACGTGCTCGGTCCGCCAGTGGCGCGTGAACGCTGCCAGGACCTTCGATCGGGTCTCCTGACTGATCACGCCGGCAAACGGAGAGTTGTGCCGGAGCTCCAGCGCTCGAGGACTGAGCGACGTGAGCGCGTCGCCAACGGCGTCGACTCCCGCTGACAGGACGCGCTCCCATTCCGCCAGCCAATGAGCTGTCATACCGCTATCCCCGTGCACCTCCCTGAGGCGCTCCAGGTTTGTCCGGCCGACGGCGAGCACCGCTTCGGGTTCAGCGGCGAGCCGCGCCAGCAGAGCCCGGTGCAACCACAGTGCGCGCTCTTCCGCTCTGCTCAGCCTGCCGGCAGCCGCGAGAACACGCTCGATCTCCTCCTGCGCGACACGGCGGTGGGCACCGACCCGGACGGAACGCAACTCGCCTCGATCGCAGAGATCGACGACGTGCTGCCGGGACGACCCGAGCAGGCGCGCCGCCTGTCCGGTCACGGGATCACTGACGGCGTGCTCAACCCGGAGGGAACGTGTCCTCCTCCGCCGCAGCGATGATCGCCATCACCTCGTCAAGGTCATCCGTGACATGAAAGAGCTCAACGTCCGGCGGCGAGATCTTTCCGGCTGAAAGCAACGCCCCCTGGACCCACTCGACGAGGCCCCCCCAGAATTCCGATCCGAAAAGCACCAAAGGAAAGCTGGTGATCTTCTGGGTCTGGATCAGCGTGACCGCCTCGAAGACCTCATCCAACGTGCCGAATCCGCCCGGGAAGGCGACGTAGCCGATGGAGTACTTCAAGAAGCACGTCTTCCGCGCGAAGAAGTAGCGAAAGGTCATCCCGAGGTCGACGTACGGATTCATCCCTTGCTCGAACGGCAACTCGATGCCCAGCCCGACAGAGGTCCCGTCCGCCTCGTGACAGCCCTTGTTAGCCGCCTCCATGATTCCCGGCCCCCCACCGGTGATCACGGCATAGCCCTCCTTGGCGAGCCTTCTGCCGAGCCGCTCAGCAGCCTGGTAGTCGGGGTCGTCCGCGACCGTTCGCGCCGACCCGAAAACCGTGATCGCGCGACCAAGCTCGGCGAGCATCCCGAAGCCCTCGACGAACTCTGACTGGATCCGGAGCACGCGCCAGGGATCGGTATGCACCCAGTCGGAGGATCCGCGGTTGTCCAAGAGCCGCTGATCGGTCGTGGTGGCCTGAACGTGCTTGCCACGCAGCGTGACCGGCCCGCTTTGGCGCTCCGGCGGCGGGGCGCCCTCCATCGGCGCTTGCTCCGCACGAGCACTTGCCACGGACCGTCGCTCGATCTCGCTCTGGCGATGAACGGGCTTCCCCTCGGAGCCGGCAGGGCTGCGATCGGGGTCGACGGATGCGGGCATAGGTTTGACGTTATCCGCCGACCTGCTCTGGAGGACTTCGATCGTGTCCGTACTCCCCCGCTGGACCGCCGTCTGCTGTGCCGGGGCCGCGGTCGTCGCGCTGTCCGGTTGCGCCAACGTCAACGGCAGCGGCGTCGATGCGCCCGATCCGGCCAAGACGCTGCCGGCGCAGATCGCGGCCGACGTCAAGACCGACCTCGGGGAGTACCTCGTGACGCCGCGCGCCGGCACCTCGCAGAAGGACATCCAGGCAACGATCGAACGCCTGCGTGGGATGCCCGGTGTGCAGTCCGTGGACCTCAAGGACGGGCGCGTCGACCTGCAGTTCAGCGGCGGCTCGACGCCCGAGCAGCACGACAAGGCCGTCAAGCAGCTGGCGGCGCTCGGGACGCCGGAGGAAGGCGTCTAAGAGCGCCTGGTACGCCGAAAGGCGCCGCTCCCGATCGCTGGGAGCGGCGCCTTTCGCGTTCGACGTGCTAGTGGATGATCGTCAGCCGCGGGTTGCTCACGCCGTTGGCGTTGGTGAGCGTCTGACTCGTGCGGACCTGGAACACGAACTGGCCCGAGCCGGTGAACGACCGGTCGATCCGCCAGGTGTTCGTGCTGTTGGTCGTGGCGGTGGCCGTGCGGACGGCGACGCAGTTCGGGTCGCTGGAGCTCGCCGAGTAGTCACCGGCCGCGATGTGCGGGTCGCAGTAGCCGTTGGTGTCGCGACGCGCCCAGCGGTAGAGCGTGATCAGCTGGCCGGCCCGACGGGGCAGGTTGGTTCCCTGGAAGTGGTACTTGCGTACGCCGTCGCGGTAGGCGCTCAGGCTGAGCGTCGTGTGCACGTTGATGATGACCGACGGCGAGGCACTCACCTCGTCGCCCGTGTAGCGGACGTAGCAGCGGGTGTTGGCGCCGGGGTGGATCACGAACTGCAGGGCGCCGGAGCTGGACAGGTTGGACGGGCCACGAGCCGTGAAGTAGTTCGTGTCCGGCCGGGTGTAGCAGCGCAGCTCGACCGACGCGTTCGGCTGGCCGAAGGCGTTGAGCACACCGTCATCGGTCGGCTGGATGTCGGGGGTCGGCGTCGAGATCGTCAGGTTGCGACGACCGCCGCTGCCGGTCGCAGAGGGGGTGGCGGTGGCGGTGGGGGTAGCGGTCCTGGTCGGACTGGCCGTCGACGTCGGAGTCGGCGACGCCGACGCCCCGCCAGTCACCGTGTTGGTCGTCGTGTCCTGGCAGGTGCCGGTCTGCCCGTTGAAGTTCTGACCGCACTGGCTGCCCGTCGTCGACAGCTTCGCCGTGATGACGTCAGAGCCCTTCTCGCCGGGCTGGACGAGGATCGATGCTGTCGCCCGCCCGTCCGGACCGGTGTTGACCGTGATCGTTGAGGTGAGACCGTCCGCCGACGTGCCGCCGACGAACTGGCCTGGACCGGTCTCCTCGAAGGTCACGACCGCGCCCTGCACCGGAGCGCCCCCGTTGTCGGTGACCGTCGCCACGAACGGCTTGGTCGTGCCGGCTGCCTGCGAGGTCGGGGTGTTCGGTGTCAGGTCGATGAAGCGGGCCGACGCCGCCGCGGCGGGTTGGGCGTAGGTCGTCACGGTTACTGTCGCCGTCGGCTCGCCCGCATCCGGACCACCGGTCGCGAGCGTACCGCTGTGGTTCACCCAGAAGGTGATCGTGTCCGTGCCCGGTTGTGCGCCGCTGTAGCTGCAGCGAGAAACCCCGAAGTCATCGCTCTCGCCGCAACTGCGGATCGTGGCGCCGAAGTTGGGCCCAGAGTCGACCCGGTAGTTGGGCGTGACCCCGAAGTCCGTGTCCGCGTTGTTGTTGGTCAGCGTGAGCACGAATGGCGCCGGGGTAGCGGGCGACAGGGTGGCGGTGTAGCTCGTCCGGTCCGGAGCGATGTTCGTCACCGCGTCGTAGGCGGCCGTCGACTGCGGCGGCCCGCCCGGCGTGAACGACACCTTGACCTGGGCCGCTTTGATGTCGCCAGTGTCGCTGCAGTCCGTGTCGTCGGACAGGCAGGCGTCGATCGTGGCACCGCCCGTGATCTGCCCGACGATGCCGAACTCAACGAAGTGTGAGTCGGCGGTGTAGCCGAAGTCATACGCCTGGTCCGTGTCCGTCGGGTTGGTCGTGTTGCTGGCGTGCTGAGGGTCGGTCGTGACGTCGGCGTCGCTGGCGACATCGGGCCTGTCGGGGGAGGCCGTGCAGCCCCCAGCCGCGGGCGGAGTGATGCTCCTGCCGGTGCAGTACTGCTCACCGAAATCGGTCGGGTCGACCATCGGGTTGGCCGGCGTGGCCGAGTCGTAGTGGGCACGCGTTACGCGCGTGCCGGTCTGCCCGTCCGGCGCCGCTGGCGGAGTGCAGAAGTCGACGTCCTGGTCCTTGCTCGCCGGCGACTCCGTGAGCGTGATCACGACGGTCTTCGAGTCCGAAGGGGCAACGCCGAGCGGCGTCGTCGGCACAACCCGGTAGATGGCGCAGGTGCCTGCACTGATCGAGCCATCGGTGGGATAGACGGCCTCGATCCGCGCCTGCGAGGCGGCTTCGGCGTGGGCCGGCGTGGCTAGCAGCGCGGTCACGCCGGTGGCGACCAGCGCGACGGACGCGGAGCCGGCCAGCAGCACGCGGAGCGAGCGGGGGATGCCGATCATGGAATTCCTCTCATACCGGTCGCGCACGCGCCCGGCCCAGGCTGGTTTCCTGCTGCAGGGCGTGACTCCTGCCATGTAGGTAGAGACGTAACCACACCGTGACGGTCGCGCCCGGGAACCCAGACGTGTCCTCTTGCTATGAGTCGTCCGCACGAGAAACGGTTCGCCCGGCGACGCCTAGCCTGTCCCCGGTGATCGACCGGGCCGGACAGCTGCGCGTGCTGCGCGTGATTGCCCGGATGAACGTCGGCGGCCCGGCCCTGCAGGTGACCGGGCTGGTCGAGGTCCTCGACCCCGACCGGTTCGACCAGCGGCTGCTGGTCGGGTCGGTCGGCCCGGACGAGGCCGACTACGTGGCCCTGCGTGCCCCCGGGCTCCCGCTGACCAAGATCGAGGGTCTGGGCCGCTCACCACGACCGCTCGACGACGCTCGCGCGCTGCGCACGCTGGTGCGGGAGATGCGGGAGTTCCGGCCGCACATCGTGCACACCCACACCGCGAAGGCCGGGGTGCTCGGGCGTACGGCGGCGACGATCGCCCGGGTGCCCGGCCTCGTCCACACGTTCCACGGGCACTTGCTGCACGGCTACTTCTCACCGGCGGTGACGCGGGCCGTCGTACAGACCGAGCGACAGCTCGCTCGTCACACCGACCGGTTGATCTCCGTCGGGTCGCAGGTGCGCGACGACCTGCTCGCGGCCGGCATCGGAAAGCCCGGTCAGTACGCCGTAGTGCCCCCTGGCATCTGGCTGCCGCCCGCGCCGCCGCGCGCCGATGCTCGCGCCGCGCTGGACCTGCCGGCCGATGGCCCCGTCGTGGTGTTCGTCGCGCGACTGACAGCGATCAAGCGGCCGGAGCGGTTCATCGAGGTCGCCCGCCGGCTGGCTGTTGATCACCCGCGGGCGATCTTCGCCGTTGTCGGTGAGGGCGATCGACTCCCGGCGCTGCGCGCCGACGCACCCCCGAACGTGCGCTTCCTCGGCTGGCGCGGCGACGTCGAGACGGTGTACGCCGCCGCAGACCTCGTCGTACTCACCTCCGACAACGAGGGCATGCCGGTGTCCTTGATCGAGGCCGCGCTGTCCGGCGTACCTGCCGTGGCGACGGACGTCGGGAGCGTCCGCGAGGTCGTCCTCGACCGACGCACCGGCTGGCTGTGCCGGCCCGACGCCGACGCGCTCACGAAGGCCGTCGACGGGGCGCTGCGGTCACCGCGACTTCGCGAGCTCGGGGAGGCGGCAAGGCTGCACGCGACCGCGGCGTTCGGCCGGGCCCGGCTGGTGGCCGATACTGAGCGCCTGTACGAGGAGCTCGCAGCGGAGAAGGGTCTGTAGTGCGCGTCGTCGTGACCGGTGGGGCCGGCTTCATCGGTGCCAACCTGTGCCGGGAGCTGCTGAGCCGCCCCGACGTGTCGGAGGTCGTCGCCCTCGACGACCTGTCGAGTGGCTTCGCCGACAACCTCGCCGGCCTGGACGTGGAGCTCGTCGAGGGCAGCATCCTCGACCGGCCGCTGCTCGCGAAGCAGCTCGCCGGTACGGGGTCGATCGTGCACCTCGCGGCGCGACCCTCGGTGCCGCGCTCGCTGCTCGACCCGGTGGCGTCGCACGAGGCCAACGCGACCGGGACGCTCTACGTCCTCGAGGCGGCCCGCGAGGTCGGCGCGCAGGTCGTCGTCGCGTCGTCGTCGTCGGTGTACGGCGACACCGAGGTGCTGCCGAAGTCGGAGGACCTGCCGACCCGGCCGATGTCGCCGTACGCGGCGTCGAAGCTCGCGACCGAGTCGTACGCCCTCGCGCACGCGATCAGCTTCGATCTCGACACGCTCGTGTTCCGCTTCTTCAACGTCTACGGCCCGCTGCAGGCGGCCGGGCATGCGTACGCCGCCGTCGTACCAGCCTTCATCGACGCCGTGCTGCGCGGCGAGCCGGTCACGATCTACGGCGACGGGATGCAGACGAGGGACTTCACGTACGTCGGGACGGTGAGCCGGGTGCTCGCGGACAGCGTGGTCGGCCGGGTGTCCTCGCCCGGGCCGGTCAACCTGGCGTTCGGCACCCGCTCGTCGCTCCTCGATCTGGTGTCGCTGATCGTGGAGCTCATCGGGCATCCCATCGAGC
>JAWWOH010000083.1:0-69051 GCA_033851845.1 Actinomycetota bacterium | reverse complement strand
GGCGGTTGCCGCTGCGTGCTCCCGCTCCACCGGCGTCACGGTCGTCGTCGACTTCGCGTCCCTCGGCGGCGGGACGCAGACGCGGTGTGCGAGCGGCGACCCCTCGTCAGGGCTGGCCGCGCTGCGGGCCACCGGGCACACCACCACGCGTGCCGCCCAGGAGCCGGGCTACTTCCTGTGCCGCATCGACGGGAAGCCGGCCAACGACCCGTGCCAGCGGACCTCGCCGGCCGATGCGTACTGGTCGTACTGGCACGCGAAGCCCGGTGGGACATGGACCTACAGCGACCTGGGGCCGGCGGACTACGACCCCGCCCCCGGCACGGTCGAGGGCTGGGCGTTCGGCGCCGGCAAGCCGCCCTCCTCGCCGCCGCCTCGGCCGGCGCCGGCCGAACCGTCGCCCGCAGCCGCAACGCACGCCGCGTCACCCGCCGCGGCGGCCGCCGCGTCGGCCGCCGCGGCGCCTGCCGCCACCTCGGCCACACCGCAGGTCGCTGCGCGTACGTCGGCAGCGCCGTCTGTCCCGTCGGCTTCACCCGCTGCCGCTGCTTCAGGTAGCTCGGTTGCACGTGCCACGTCGGCACCACTCGCGGTGGCAGCGAGTCCGTCGAGCGATCCGAACAGCGTGGACATCAAGCGCACGATGCGAACCTTCTTCGTGCCATGGTCCGTTCTCGTCGTGCTTGTCGTCCTGCTGCTCCTCCTCACGGGCGCTGGCGTCCAGGTCGTCCGCCGGCGACGCGAGAGCAACGGCTGACATGCGCTGGACCGAGCCGCTGCCCCGCGCCCTGCACCCGATGGCGTGGTGGCTGTGGGCACTCGGGCTGGCCACCGCCGTGAGCCGTACGACGAACCCGTTGCTCATCGCCGTCCTGCTGGCCGTCGTCGGCTACGTCGTCGTGGCTCGACGCGGCGCCGCCCCGTGGGCCCGCGCCTTTCCGGCGTACCTGCTCCTGGCTCTTTCCGTCGTCGCGATCCGCGTCGTGTTCAACGCGGTGCTCGGGTCCGTCGACGAGGGGCACGTGCTCCTCACGCTGCCGCGAGTCGGGCTCCCCGACTGGGCGAAGGGCGTCTCGCTCGGCGGTCCGGTCACCGCGGAAGAAGTGCTGGCCGCGGCGTACGACGGCCTGCGGCTCGGCGCGCTCATCTGCTGCGTCGGTGCGGCCAACGCGCTGGCGAACCCGAAGCGCGCGCTGCGGTCGCTGCCGCCGGCCCTGTACGAGATCGGCTCGGCAGTCGTGGTCGCGATGACGTTCGCGCCGCAGATGGTGGAGAGCGTGTTGCGGGTACGGCGGGCCCGGCGGTTGCGTGGCGCGCCCGGCAAGGGGCTGCGCGCCGTCCGGGCCATCGCCATCCCGGTGCTCGAGGACGCCCTGTCGCGGTCGCTGCTGCTCGCGGCGGCGATGGACTCGCGTGGTTACGGCCGGACCCTGGACGTGCCGCGCCGCGTCCGGCGTACGACGTCGGCGCTCGTCCTGGCCGGGCTGCTGGCGCTCTGCCTCGGGCTCTACGGCTTGCTGGACGGGACCGCCCCCCGGCTGCTGGGGGTGACCGCCCTCGGCGTCGGCCTTGCGCTGTCGGCGCTGGGCCTCGGGATCGCCGGCCGCCGGGTCCGGCGGTCGACCTACCGGCCGGACCCCTGGCGCCCGGCGGAATGGGCCGTCGCGATGTGCGGCGTGACGAGCGCGGCGATCATGGTCGCCGTTGGGAGCTACGACCCGTTGCTGCTGCACCCGTCCCTCGACCCGTTGCAGTGGCCGGACCTGCCGGTGCTGCCGCTCGTCGCAGTGCTGATCGGGCTGCTCCCGGCCTGGCTGGCGCCGCGACCCGAACCGCTACTGCGCCGCACCCATGCCATGGCGGTGGCCGCGTGATCAGGTTCGAGCACGTCGGCGTCACCTACCCCGAAGCGTCTTTCCCCGTTCTGCGCGACATCGACCTGACGCTGCCCGAGGGCGAGCTGTGCCTGGTCCTCGGACGGACGGGCGCTGGAAAATCGACGCTGCTCGGCACCATCAACGGACTCGTGCCGCATTTCACCGGCGGCACGCTGTCCGGCCGCGTCCTCGTCGACGGCCGTGACACGCGCACCCATCCGCCGCGCGAGCTTGCGGACGTGGTCGGCGTCGTCGGCCAGGATCCGTTGGCGGGCTTCGTCACCGACACCGTTGAGGAAGAGCTGGCGTACGGCATGGAGCAGCTCGCCCTGCCGGCCGACGTGATGCGCAAGCGAGTCGAGGAGACCCTCGACCTCGTCGGGCTCGCCGACCTGCGATCCCGCCCGCTTCGCGACTTGTCCGGCGGCCAGCAGCAGCGGGCCGCGATCGGCGCGGTGCTGACCTGCCACCCGCGCATCCTGGTGCTCGACGAGCCGACCTCCGCGCTGGACCCGACGGCGGCCGAGGAAGTGCTCGCTGCCATCACCCGGCTCGTGCACGACCTCGGGGTGACGGTCGTGATGGCGGAACACCGGCTCGAGCGCGTTTTGCAGTACGCCGACCGCGTGCTGTTCCTGCCCGGCGACGGGACTGCGCGCAGCGGGCTGCCCGTCGACATGATGACGCCCGACGTTCCGTCCCCACCCGTCGTGCAGCTCGGCCGGCTCGCCGGCTGGCACCCGCTCCCGCTGTCGGTGCGCGACGCGCGACGCCATGCCCCCGCATTGAGGGAGCGCCTCGGTGCGAAGCCACAGCGCGCGACGGCACGGCCCGGTCCGGTCCGGCTGCGCGCCCGGGACGTCACCGTCCGGTACGGCGACGTCATCGCCGTGCGCGCGGTCGACCTCGACCTGGCCGGCGGGCAGGTCTGCGGCCTGATGGGGCGTAACGGCGCCGGCAAGTCCTCGCTGCTGTGGTCATTGCAGGGTGCCGGGCGGCGGACCGCGGGGACCGTCGACGTCCGCGGCGTCGATCCCGCCGGGCAGCCGGCCGCCGCGGCCCGGGCGCTGGTCGGACTCGTCCCGCAGTCGGCCGCTGACCTGCTCTACCTGGAGACGGTCGCGGAGGAGCTCGAGCAGGCCGATCGCGAGTCCGGCCGCCCCGCCGGCTCCGCCTCGCAGCTCCTCGACGAGCTGTTGCCCGCACTCCCCCGCGACGTCCACCCGCGCGACCTGTCCGAAGGACAGCGGCTCGCCCTCGTGCTCGCGATCCAGCTCGTCGCCGGACCTGACGTCGTACTCCTCGACGAGCCGACGCGCGGCCTCGACTACGACGCCAAGAGCCGGCTTGCCGGCGTCCTGCGCGACCTCGCTGCCAAGGGCCATGCCGTCGTCGTGTCCACGCACGACGTCGAGTTCGTCGCGGCGTCGTGCGATCGGGTGGTGGTCCTGGCCGACGGCGAGGTCGTGGCCGACGGCACGACCGGTGAGGTCGTGCTGTCCTCGCCGACGTTCGCACCGCAGGTCGCGAAGGTGCTCAGCCCGACGCCGTGGCTCACCGTGGCGGACGTCGCCGACGCCCTCGACCTGCCGCGGCCGGCATGAGCGTCGGCGCTGCTGTGCGGTTGCGGCCGCGGAGCACGGCCGTTCTGCTGGTGGCTTCCACCGGTGGTCTCGCCGCCTTCCTGTGGCCGCTGATCGTGACGCCGGGGGCTGTGCTGGAGACGACGAGCGCTCCGTTGGTCTTCGCCATGCTGCTGCCGGCACTGCTCGCCGTCGTGCTCGCCGAGGTGTCCGAGGGCGGCATCGACACCAAGGCGATCGCGATGCTCGGCGTGCTCAGTGCCATCGGCGCGGCGCTCCGGCCACTCGGGGCAGGTACGGCGGGCGTCGAGCTCATCTTCTTCCTGCTGGTGCTCGCCGGCCGGGTCTTCGGTCCCGGGTTCGGGTTCGTCCTCGGGGCCACGACGCTTTTCGCGTCCGCGCTGCTCACCGGTGGGGTCGGTCCGTGGATGCCGTTCCAGATGCTCGGCGCCGGCTGGTTCGGACTCGGTGCCGGGCTGCTGCCGGCAGCGCGCGGCCGAGTCGAGATCGCGCTGCTCGCGGCGTACGGAAGTGTCGCTGCTCTGCTGTACGGCGCGTTGATGAACCTGTCGTTCTGGCCGTTCGCGCTCGGCGAGCACACTCAGCTCTCGTTCGACGCCTCCCGAAGCCTGCTGGACAACCTGCAGGCGTTCGTGCTGTTCACGCTGTCCACGTCGATGGCCTGGGACATCGGGCGGGCTCTGACGACCGGCGTGCTCGTCGTGCTCACCGGCCCGGCTGTGCTGGCAGCGCTTCGGCGGGCGGCTCGGCGGGCGGCGTTCGCTGCTCCCGTCGAGTTCGAACCCGGTCGATGACCGGGCGCGCGCGCCCACTGGCACGCCGTCCGCTGAGCACGCCGGCGAGCTCCCGGCTCCCGCTCGACCACGCACGACGCGCAGAGAGCCTGGCTGCTCACGACGTCGCGATGAGCAATGACGCAGCCGGGTATGCCGACCCGGAGTCCGGGCTGTACGTGCTGACCGCTGCGTGGCTCGCCGCCCGCGGCACGTGCTGCGAGAACGGCTGCCGGCACTGCCCGTACGTCGAGGAAGGCTCGTGACCGGCCGGCCGCGCGCATGGGTCAGCTGGTCGAGTGGGAAGGACAGCGCACTCGCCCTGCACGAGACGATCGCCGCCAGCGATGTCGACGTCTGCGGCCTGCTGACGACCGTCAACTTCACCGCTGACCGGGTGGCCATGCATGCCGTACGACGCACGCTGTTGATGGAGCAGGGTGCGCAACTCGGGTTGCCGGTGCATGTCGTCGAGCTGCCGTGGCCGTGCGGGAACGACGTCTACGAGCAGCGGATGGTCGCTGCACTCCAGACCGCGAGTGCCGAGGGAATCTCCCAGATCGTGTTCGGGGACCTGTTCCTGGAGGACGTCCGCGCGTACCGGATTGCAGCGATGGCTGGGTCGGGAATCACGCCCGTCTTCCCGCTCTGGGGACGCGAGACGAGGCAGCTGGCGCACGCGGTCGTGGAACGCGGCATCCGCGCGGTCGTCACCTGCGTGGATCCTCGGCAGATCCCGGCGGAGCTCTGCGGTCGCTGGTACGACGAGTCGTTCCTGCAGTCGCTGCCGGCCGGCGCCGACCCCTGCGGCGAGAACGGTGAGTTCCACACCTTCGTTGCCGCGTCGCCCGACTTCCGGACGTCGATCGACATCAGCGTCGGCGAGATCGTCGAGCGGGACGGCTTCGTCTTCGCCGATCTGGTGCCGTGCTGAGATAGGCGCATGGACTCGTTCGACGACGTGCTCAGCGCCAATGCCGAATACGCCAAGCAGTTCCGGGATCCCGGCCGGCCGGGGAAAGCAGCCCGCGGCCTGGCCGTGGTCACCTGCATGGACTCGCGTGTCTCTCCGCTGGAGATGCTCGGCCTCGAGCCCGGTGACGCGAAGATCCTGCGCAACGCCGGCGCCCGCGTGACCGACGACGTGCTGCGCACCCTGGTGCTCGCCGTGCACCTGCTCGACGTCAACCGGGTCATGGTGGTCGCGCACACGGACTGCCGGATGACCAAGGTCACCGACGAGGAGGTGCACGAGGAGATGCTCGGGCGCGGCATCGACACCCGCAGCCTCGAGTTCCGGACCATCAGCGACCAGCGACGCGAGCTCGCGCTGGACGTGCAGCGCATCCGCAGCTCGCCGTACCTCATCAAGGACCTTGCTGTGATCGGAGCGATCTACGACGTCAAGACCGGTCTCATCGAGGTGGCGGTGCCGTGAAGCTCCTCGTTCTCGGTGGTACGTCGTTCGTGGGCCGCGCGATCGTCGAGGACGCCCTCACGGCCGGGCACACGCTGACCCTCTTCAGCCGCGGCAAGAGCGGCACCGACCTGTTCCCCGACGTCGAGCGCAGGACGGGTGACCGCGACACGGACGACTACGCCTCACTCGCAGACGGCAGCTGGGATGCGGTCATCGACGTCACCGGCTACATCCCGCGGCACATCTCGCAGGCCGCGGACGCGATCGGTGACCGGTTCGGGCAGCGCTACCTGTTCATCTCCACCGGCTCGGTCTACGACCGCACGCAGGGCAGCGACGGCATGACCGAGAGTACGCCGCGACTCGCACCCGAGCGCGCCACCGAGGAGATCACCGGCGAGACCTACGGACCGCTGAAGGTCGCCTGCGAGGACGACGTGCTCACGCGGTTCGGCGACCGCGCGACGATCGTCCGGCCGGGCATCGTCGCCGGACCCAACGACCCGACCGACCGCTTCACCTACTGGGTACGCCGGGCCGCCCGCGGTGGCCGCGCAGCGCTGCCGGGCCGACCGGACCAGCCGGTGCAGGTCGTCGACTCACGCGACCTCGCGCGGCTGGTCATCACGCTGGTCGAGCAGGACAAGCCCGGGATCTACAACGCGGTCGGACCGGCTGACCGGGTGACTCTCGAAGAGCTGATCCTCGTTTGCGCCAAGGCGGCGGGCAGTGCCCTCGAGGTCGTGCCAGTGCCCGCGGACTCCGTCGACCCCGGCTTCCCGCTCGTGCTGCCTGACTCCTCGTGGGACGTCATGTTCCGGCGCAGCGCGGCGGCTGCCCATGCCGCCGGGATGTCGAAGACTCCCCTGGAGAAGACGGCCGCCGACGTCCTGACATGGGACCGCCAGCGGGGGGAACCCCCGCTGGCCGTCGAGCTCTCCCCCGAGCGCGAGTCCGAGCTGCTCGGCTGACCCCGATTCCCCCGCGATCTACGTCTCGTACGACTTTGTACGGCGTGTCGCGGGCATCAAGACGTAGATCGGCGCAGGAGGCGGGGCTGCTCAGCGAGCAGCGATCGGGACGTACTTCCGCTCCGCCGGGCCTGTGTAGACCTGTCGCGGGCGTCCGTTCTTCGTCGCCGGGTCCTCGATCATCTCGCGCCACTGGGCGATCCACCCCGGCAGCCGGCCCAGCGCGAACAGCACGGTGAACATCTCGGTCGGGAAGCCGAGCGCCTTGTAGATGACACCGGTGTAGAAGTCGACGTTCGGGTAGAGCTTGCGCTCGACGAAGTAGTCGTCCTTGAGGGCGGCCTCCTCGAGCTGCATCGCGAGGTCGAGAAGCGGGTCGGTCTTGTTCAGCTTCGCAAGGACATCGCCGGCGACCTTCTTCACGATCGCAGCGCGCGGGTCGTAGTTCTTGTAGACCCGGTGCCCGAAGCCCATCAGCTTGACGCCGGGCTCCTTGTTCTTCACCCGCTGCACGAACTGCGCGACGTCACCACCATCGGCCGCGATGCCCTCGAGCATCTCGAGCACGGCCTGGTTGGCGCCGCCGTGCAGCGGACCGAACAGCGCAGCCACACCGGCGGAGACGGACACGAAGAGGTTGGCGTTGCTGGAGCCGACGAGCCGCACGGTCGACGTCGAGCAGTTCTGCTCGTGGTCGGCGTGCAGCAGGAACAGCAGGTTGAGCGCCTTGCTCATCGTGGGGTCGATCTCGTACGGCTCCGCGGGTACGCCGAACGTCATCCGCAGGAAGTTGTCGACGTACCCGAGGCTGTTGTCCGGGTAGAGGAACGGCTGGCCGACCGACTTCTTGTAGGCGTAGGCCGCGATCGTCGGCATCTTCGCGAGCAGGCGGATCGTCGAGCTCTCGACCTGCTCGTGGTCGAGCGGGTCGAGGCTGTCCTGGTAGAAGGTCGACAGCGCCGAGACTGCCGAAGACAGCACAGCCATCGGGTGGGCGTCGGTCGGGAAGCCCTGGAAGAACTCCCGGAAGTCCTCGTGCAGCATCGTGTGCTTGCGGATCTGCGCCTTGAAGTCCGTCAGCTGCGCCTCAGTAGGAAGCTCACCGTAGATGAGCAGCCACGCGACCTCGAGGAAGGTCGCCTTCTCAGCGAGCTCCTCGATGGGGTAGCCGCGGTAGCGCAGGATTCCCTTGTCACCGTCGATGTAGGTGATCGCCGACGTACACGAAGCGGTGTTGACGAAGCCCGGGTCGAGCGTCACGTGACCGGTCTTGGCGAGCAGCTTAGAGATGTCCAGGCCCGGCGGGTCCTCCGCCCCCTCGATCACCGCGAGCGGCAGCTGACCGTCCGACGTGCGCAGCTCGACCTCTGACATCGCGGGCTCCTCCTGGGGGTCGTCGTCTCCATCCTGCTACCCCGCTTCCGATCGGGCTACGGGGGTCACCGCCCGGTGAGCGACAGGAACTCCGCCCGGGTCCTCGGGTCGTTGCGCAGCGCGCCATGCAGGGCAGACGTGACCGTCTTGGCGCCGTTGGCCCGAACCCCGCGGATGCTCATGCACATGTGCTCGGCCTCGAGGACGACGCCGACGCCGCGGGGCTTGAGGTTGTCCTGCAGCCAGCCGGCGACCTGCGTCGTCAGCCGTTCCTGCACCTGCAGCCGGCGGGCGAACAGCTCGACGACGCGGGCCAGCTTGGACAGCCCGAGGATGCGGTCCCCCGGCATGTAGGCGACGTGGGCCAGCCCGATGAAGGGCAGCAGGTGGTGCTCGCACAGGGATGAGAACGGGATGTCGCGGGCCACGACGAGCTCGTCGTAGCCCTCGTCGTTCGGGAACGTCTTCAGGTCGAAGTCCGGTGCGGCGAGCAGCTCCGCGAACGAGGCAGCCACCCGATGAGGCGTGTCGGCGAGCGACTCCGAGGTCAGGTCCTGCCCGAGCGCGAGCAACAGCGCCCGGACCGCTTCCGCCGCCGCTGCCTGGTCCACGCTCATGCGGAGAAGACTAGTGAGCCAGGCCACAGCCGGGGCGCGCGGACCAAGGTCGATAATGAGAGGAACGCTCACCGCAGGAGGACACGTGGACCGGCCGCTCCGGGTTGCCGTCGTCGGTGCCGGTCCCGCCGGTGTCTACGTCGCCGACGTCCTGCACAAGTCGGGTACGCCGGTCAGCGTCGACATGTTCGAGAAGCTGCCCGCGCCGTACGGCCTGATCCGGTACGGCGTGGCGCCGGACCACCCGCGCATCAAGGGAATCATCACCGCGCTGCGCCAGATCATGAGCCGTGACACGTTGCGGCTGTTCGGCAACGTCGAGTACGGCGTCGACATCAAGCTCGAGGACCTGCAGCGGCACTACGACGCGGTCGTGTTCACGACCGGCGCCGAGAAGGACCGTGCTCTCAACATCCCCGGCGTCGACCTGCCCGGCAGCTTCGGTGGCGCGGAGTACGTCTCCTGGTTCGACGGCCACCCCGACGTACCGCGCGAGTGGCCGCTGGAAGCCGAGCAGATCGCCGTCATCGGCGCCGGCAACGTCGGCCTCGACGTCGCGCGGATGCTGTCGAAGACGGCCGACGAGCTGCTCTACACGGAGATCCCCGACAACGTCTACGCCGGTTTGAAGGCCAACCCGGTCAAGGAAGTGCACCTGTTCGCGCGCCGCGGACCCGCGCAGGCGAAGTTCACGCCGCTCGAGCTGCGCGAGCTCGACCACTCACCGAACGTCGAGGTCATCGTCAACCCCGAGGACATCGAGTACGACGAGGGCTCGACGACCGCGATGAACAGCGACAACCAGCTGCGCCTCGTCGTACGCGAGCTCGAGCGCTATGCCATGCGCACGGCCGAGCACGGCCTTGGCGACCGGCCGCGCAAGCTGTTCCTGCACTTCTTCGAGTCACCTGTCGAGGTGCTCGGCGACGGCAAGGTCGAGTCGTTCCGCACCGAGCGCACCGAGCTCGACGGCACCGGCAACGTACGCGGCACCGGCGTCTTCAAGAACTGGCCGGTGCAGGCGGTCTACCGCTGCGTTGGCTACCGCAGCACCGAGCTCGCCGATCTGCCGTGGGACCCGAAGAACCACGTCGTCCCGCACAACGCCGGCCGCGTGCTCGACATCAACGGCAACCCGATCCCCGGCGTCTACGTCAACGGCTGGGTGAAGCGCGGTCCGGTCGGGCTGATCGGTCACACCAAGGGCGATGCGATCGAGACGGTCGGCAGCCTGCTCGAGGACCTCGACTCGCTGCCGAAGCCCGCCGACCCGTCGCCCGAGGGGATCGTCGCGCTGCTCGAGGAGCGCGGGCTGCAGTACACGACGTGGGAGGGCTGGGAGAAGCTCGACGCCCACGAGATCTCCCTCGGCGAACCGCACGACCGGGCCCGCATCAAGGTCGTCCCCCGCGAGGGCATGCTCGAGGCCTCCCGCGGCTAATCCCCACCCGTGACGTCCGAGTGCGGGGTCGCCCCGGCGACCTCCGCCTCGGACGCAACGGGGGTCAGGCGCGCAGCAGGCCGGCGAGGAGGTCTTCGGTGAACGCTCGGAACCGCTCGATCGGGTAGTCCTCGGGTCGCGCGAGGTGCAGTCGCGCGGCGCCTTCGGCGAGGGTCAGTACGCCGCGCGCGAACAGGTCGACGTCCAGGGCCCCGCCGCCACGGCGCTCCATCCCCCACGCCACCAGCACCCGCAGCTGCCGCAGCACCTCCCGGTGCGCGGCGCCCACCCGCTCCGCAAGCTCCGCCGGTGCGCCCTCCGGCGGCAGGAGGACGACCCGCCAGGTCGCCGGGTCGTCGCGGACCGCGGCCAGGAAGGCGGTGATGCCGTCGACCAGGAGCGCATCCGGGTCGACGTAGTCCTCGGGGCCCGGCACCGACGGCAGCGCCGGCGCCAGCTGGGCAAGAGCGCGCCGCTCGGCAGCCGCGACCAGTGCCGCGAGGATATCCGACCGATCGGCGAACAGCGCGTAGACCACGGGCCGGGTGACTCCGGCGGCCTTGGCGACGCCATCGACGGTCACGGCGTGGAACCCGCGTTCGAGCGCGATCTGCACGGCAACGTCGAGGAGCCGCAGTCGCCGCTCGGGGGCGGGCATCCGCGGCGCGTACGGCCGCTTTCCGGTCACCTGGCCAATGCTACGGTGCTGTAGGTACATTGATGTAGCAACACGCTGGAGCGGAGGCGGCCTACGGTGCGCGACATGGAGCTGAACGGCAAGGTCGTCGTCATCACCGGTGCCGCCCGCGGGCTGGGCGCAGAGCTGGCCCGCCAGGTCTCGCGGCAGGGCGCGCGCGTGGCCCTGCTCGGTCTGGAGCCCGACGAGCTCGAGAAGGTGAGCACCGACTGCCCCGGCAGCGCCTGCTGGGAGGTCGACGTCACCGACGGTGCCGCCCTGGCCAGGGTGGCCGAGGAGGTGGCGGACCGGCTCGGGCCGGCGGACGTGGTCGTCGCCAACGCCGGCATCGCAACGGGCGGGCCGCTGCTGCTGTCGGACGCGGCGTCGTACGACCGGGTGATCGAGGTCAACCTGCTCGGGAGCATCCGGACGGTGCGGGCGTTCCTGCCGCAGGTCGTGCAGACCCGCGGCTACGTGCTGCAGATCGCCTCCCTCGCTGCCCTCGCGCCGGCGCCGATGATGGGCGCCTACTGCGCGAGCAAGTCAGGCGTCGAGGCGTTCGCGCACAGCCTGCGCGGCGAGGTGCGTCACCACGGGGTCGACGTCGGGGTCGCCTACCTGAGCTGGACCAACACCGACATGGTGCGCGGCGCCGATGAGCGCGGGCTCGCCGACCGGTCCAAGCTGCCCTGGGTGCTGAACCGCACGTATCCGCTCGAGCCCGCTGTCGAACGGATCGTCGAGGGCATGGTCCGGCGCTCTCCGCACGTCTACGCGCAGAAGTGGGTGCGGAGCCTGCAGTACCTGCGGGCGGTCCTGCCCTCCGTCACCGCGCACACTCCCAAGCGCGAGGCCCAGGAGGCCGAGCAGAAGATCCGCGCGGCCGGCCCCGAGGCCACGACGCCGGTGGGCGCCGGCGGTGCCGCCGACGCCGAAGCCCGATCCGCCCGCTGACCCCAAACGAGCACCGCCGGTGCGCGAGCTCGGGCTGGATGCGCAGACGGCAGTGATCGTTGAGAGGGAGGGGGTCAGGCGTTCTTGATCGCCGAGATGTCGAACTCGAGGGTGATCTTGTCGGACACCATGACGCCACCGGTCTCGAGCGCGGCGTTCCAGCTGATGCCCCAGTCGCTGCGCTTGAGGGTGGTGCTGCCGTCGAAGCCGACCCGGATGTTGCCGTACGGGTCCTTGGCCGCACCGGTGAACTCGAAGTCGATCGAGACCGGCTTGGTCACGTCCTTGATGGTCAGGTCGCCGGTGAGCCGGTAGGTGTCGTCGCCGACGACCTCGGCCTTCGTGCTGGTGAAGGTGATCTCCGCGTACGTCGGTGCGTCGAAGAAGTCGCTCGTGCGCAGGTCCTCGTCGCGCTGCTTCTGGTTGGTCGTGATGCTGGCGACCTGGATCGTCACGGTGGCGGAGGACTTCGTGGGGTCCTGGAAGTCCAGGTGCGCCGTCCCGGCGTACTCCTCGAAGCTGCCGCGCACCTTGGTCACCATCGCGTGCCGGGCGACGAAGCCCAGCCGGCTGTGGGCGGTGTCGATCGTGTAGTCGCCGGTCAGGGTCTGGACGTCCAGCCCGGTGGCGGTGGTGGTCTCGGTCATGGTGTGCTCCTCGGCAGGTGGTTGCGTTCTCAACTTCAGATCACAGTAGAGAACGTTGAACCTTCAAGCAATCATTCCGCCTGTGACCTGGGTCACGTCGAACTAGTCCGTTGGGACAGTTCCTGCCCGATGTGGACGCGGATGCACCTGCCGCGCGGGACGCTCGTCGCCGTGTCCCGCGATCCGGTGTCGACGCAGACCTTCCGGCTGCTCACGCCCGCGCCCCCGCAGCGGGTCTGGGGCGTCCTCACCTGCCCGCAGACCGCGCCGACGTACCTGCACGGCCTCAGTCCCCGCACCTGCTGGTCACCGGGCGCGTCCGTCGCCTGGCAGGCGCCTGGCGTGCCGGTCATCCCCGGCCAGGTCCTGCACGCCGACCCGCCGTACCGGCTGTCGGTCACAGTCGAGGACAGCAGCGGCACCTGCACCTACCTCACCTGGCGGCTGCGCCAGACCGACCACGGCACCGTGGTCCGGCTCGACGTCGAGGAGGCGCAGGCGAGCGCGGGGAGCGCTGACGAGCTCGAGGAGGTCTGGCTGCCGGTGCTCCAGCGGCTCGGCGATCTGCTGCGCGAACCCGTCGCCTGAGCGGAACAACCACCCGCCGGTGGTTGTCGAACCCGGCATGACCGTGATCGCAGTTACGGGGGCCACCGGGGCGATCGGCGGCCGCGTTGCTCGATCGCTCGCGGCGCACGGCGCAGACCTGCGGCTTGTCGCCCGCGACCCGAGCAGGGCACCGTCAATCGGTGCCGACGTACGACAGGCGTCGTACGACGACGGCGACGCGCTGCGGACTGCGTTCGCCGGGGCATCGACGCTGTTCTTCGTGTCGGCGAGCGAGGACGCAGATCGCGTCCGACTGCACACCAACGTCGTTCACGCCGCCGCCGCCTCGGGCGTGGACCGCATCGTGTACCTGTCGTTCCTCAACGCCGCAGAGGACTCGACGTTCACCTTCGCGCGCGACCACTGGGCGACAGAGCTGCGGATTCGAGAGACCGGGCTGCGGCACACGTTCCTGCGCGACGCCATGTACGCCGACTTCCTGCCGGGCCTGGCCGGCGCCGATCGGGTCATTCGCGGACCGGCGGGACACGGCGCGATGACGCCCGTCGCGCAGGACGACGTCGCCGCCGTCGCCGCCGCAGTACTCGTCTCGGATCGGTACGACGGCGACACGCTCGACGTCACCGGTCCGCAGCGGCTCACGATGACTGACGTCGCCACCGTGCTCACCGACGTGACCGGCAAGCCGGTCACCTACGAGGAGGAGACGGTGGAGGAGGCGTACGCCTCGCGAGCCTCGTACGGGGCTGCCGACTTCGAGGTCGACGGCTGGGTGTCCACGTACACGGCCATCGCGGCCGGTGAGCTCGACGTGCTGAGCGCGGCGGTGCGCATGGTCACCGGCCGCGAGCCGATGTCACTGCGGGCGCTGCTGGAAGCGCGACCGGAGCTCGTTCAGCACCTAGCCTGAGTGGTCGTGACCGCCCGCCCGCTCGTCCTTGCCTCCGCCTCGCCGGCCCGGCTGCGACTGCTGCGCGACGCCGGGCTCGACCCCGTGGTGCTGGTCAGCGGGTTCGACGAGGACAGCCTGCGCATCGACGACCCCCGAGAGCTGGTCGAGCAGCTGGCGGTCCGCAAGGCGGAGGTGGTCGCGGCGGGGCACCGCGACGCGCTCGTCATCGGGTGCGACTCCATGCTCCTGTTCGACGGGACCGTGCTCGGCAAAGCAGCAACCCGCGACGAGGTCGTGGCCCGCTGGCAACGGCTGCGCGGCCGCCAGGGCGTGCTGCTCACCGGCCACTGCGTCATCGACACCGCTACCGGTGCACAGGTGTCCGCCGTGGGCGAGACGACGGTGCGCTTCGGTACGCCGGACGACGACGAGATCTCGGCGTACGCCGGTAGCGACGAGGCAATGCAGGTCGCTGGACCGTTCACGATCGACGGTCGGGCATCGGCGTTCGTCGACGGCATCGACGGCGATGCGGGCAACGTCATCGGGATCTCGCTGCCGCTGCTGCGCGAGCTGCTGGCCAAGCTGGGAGTGCGGGTGACGGACCTGTGGTCCTGAAGATCGGGCCGATCGAGGTCGACCCACCCGTCGTGCTCGCCCCGATGGCCGGCGTCACGAACGCGGCGTTTCGCACGCTCTGTCGCAGCTACGGTGCCGGGCTCTACGTCAGCGAGATGGTGTCGGCCCGGGCGCTGATCCAGGGCAACGCGACGACCCGCCGGATGGTCCAGTTCGGCGCCGACGAGTCGGTGCGCAGCCTGCAGCTCTACGCCGTGGATCCGCGCGTCGTGGCCGAGGCGGTCCGGGTGATGGTCGACGACGTCGGTGTCGACCACATCGACCTCAACATGGGCTGCCCCTCGCCGAAAGTGACGCGCCGGGGCGGCGGGGCGGCACTGCCGGTGCATCGCGTGCTGTTCGGCTCTCTCGTCTCGGCCGCCGTGCGAGCGGCCGGCTCGGTGCCGGTCACCGTGAAGATGCGCAAGGGCGTCGACGACACGATCCTCACCTACCTCGAGGCCGGTCGCACAGCCGAGGAGGCCGGTGCAGCGGCGATCACCCTGCACGCGCGCACCGCCGAGCAGCTCTACTCCGGCCGCGCCGACTGGCCGGCCATCGCCGAGCTGAAGGCGACGGTGACGTCGATCCCGGTGCTCGGCAACGGTGACATCTGGGCGGCCGAGCACGCCGTGCAGATGATGCAGGAGACCGGCTGCGACGGCGTAGTCATCGGCCGCGGCTGTCTCGGCAAGCCATGGCTGTTCCGCGACCTCGCAGACGCGTTCGCCGGCCGGCCGGTGCAGGGACCGCCGACGCTGGGGGAGGTCGCCGACGTGATGCGTCGGCACGCGCGGTTGCTCGTCGACGCGTTCGGCGGCAGTGAGCCGATGGCGGTGCGCGACTTTCGCAAGCACGTGGGGTGGTACCTCACGGGCTACCCCGCAGGCGGTGTACGACGGCACAGCCTCGGCCTGGTGTCGTCACTGGCGGAGCTGGACGCGCTGCTCGACGAGCTGGACCCGTCGGCGGGCCTGCCGCCCGACGCCCACCGGTTGCCGCGCGGTCACCTGCAGGGGCCGAAGCCGGTATCCATACCGGAACGCTGGCTGGAGACTGCCGACGACCCCGCACCGCCGGACGAGCTGTTCGTCACGGGCGGCTGACGCCCCAAGATCAACAGGCTGCGGGGGTGGTCACTATGCTCCCGCGTTATGGGGCACCCCGGGATTTCGGCAGAGCAGATCCTCGTCTTCCTCGTGGACGACCACCAGATGTGGCGACAGCTGCTCAGGCTGCAGCTGGACCTCGAGTCCGACCTGCACGTCGTCGGCGAGGCCGCCACCGGCGCCGAGGCAGTGGAGGCAGTCGCGGAGCTCGCTCCCGACCTGATCCTGCTCGACCTCGACCTCGGCGGTCGCAGCGGGCTGGCGTACGTCGGCCAGCTGCACGTGGCTGCCCCGTCCGCGCGCATCCTCGTGCTGTCCGGCACCGACAAGGTCGAGGACATGGTCGAGGCCTTCCGCGCCGGCGCCATCGGGTTCCTGTCCAAGCAGCACCCGGTGGAGGAGTTCCCGTCCGCGCTGCGTGCCGTGCACGCCGGTCAGTCCCTGCTGCCGCCCGAGGCGGCAAGCGCCGTCCTGAGCGCCTTCCGCGAGGACGCCAAGCCCACTGCCCCGACCCACCTCGTGACCGCCGGACTCTCGGCGCGGGAGCTCGAGGTCCTCAACCTGCTGGCCCGCTCGATGAGCAACCGCGAGATCGCCAGCGAGCTGTTCATCAGTGAGAACACTGTGAAGAACCACGTCAGCAACGTGCTGTCGAAGCTCGAGGCACGCACCCGCGTCGAGGCGGTCACGTCGGCGCTGAGCAGCGGTCTGATCGACCTGCCGACGGACTCGACCGAGGGCTGAGCCGCTACTTGCGTCGGCGCAGCAGCCACCACGCGAGCAGTCCCACCGCCGCACCCGCGACGACGTACTCCTTCTTGATGATCGGCTCAGAGGGGGCGTACGCCGGCACTGCGTACGGCGCGGTCGACGGGTCGTAGGGCGGCGCCGGCGGCGCAGCCTCGCTCGCGACCAGCGAGATCGGCTCCGGGGTGGTGGCGGTCTGCTCGGCGTGGCCGGACAGCTCGTCCTTGGCGCTGCTCGCGGTGTCCCGCACCGCTTCCGCGGCATCGTGCGCCGTGTCCTTCACGGCGTTCGTCACCTTCTTGGTGGTGCGCTTCGCCACCCGCTTGGGGCTCACCTTCTCGGCGATCGCGTCGAGCGTCTCGGCCAGCTCCTCGCGGGTGCGCTCGATGTCGGCAGCAAGCTGCTCGGGATCCGCGGCCGCCTTCGGAGCGGCCTTGGGCGCGGCCTTCTTGCGCGGCGCCTTCGGCTTGTCGACCGGGTCGTTCGCCGCCACGTGCTTCTCCTCAACCATCCGAGTGTGTTCCCTCAGTCCCTACTGCCCTTGGTACTGCCCTGCTGCCCCACCGAAGAACCCACCGCCTCGAGCGTACTGGCGGCCTCGACGAGGGCGAGGTGCGAGAACGCCTGCGGGAAGTTTCCGGTCATCCGTCCGGCCTCGGCGTCGTACTCCTCCGCCAGCAGACCGACGTCGTTGCGGAGGTTCAACAGGCCTTCGAAAAGCTCCGTCGCCTCGTCCATGCGGCCGGCCAGGGCAAGCGCGCTGACGAGCCAGAAGGAGCACGCCAGGAAGGAGCCCTCGCCCGGCGGGAGCCCGTCGATGTGCTCCTTGGTCTGGTAGCGGTCGACGAAGACGCCGGAACGCAACGTGCCGTTGATGGCGTCCACGGTGGACAGGAACCGAGGATCGGTCGCGGGCAGAAAGCCGACAGTGGGCATGACGAGCAGCGACGCGTCGAGCTCGTCGCCGCCGTAGTACTGCGTGAACGCGCCGAGCCCGTCGTTCCACGCCTTGGCGCAGATCTCGGTGTGGATCGCGTCGCGCAGCTCGCGCCAGTGCTCGACGGGTCCCTCGAGGTGATGCGTCTCGACCGACCGCACCGCGCGGTCGAACGCGACCCACGTCATCACCTTGCTGTAGGTGAAGTGCCGCTCCGGTCCGCGGACCTCCCAAAGCCCGGAGTCGGGCAGCCACATCACCTTCTCGAGGTGCGTGAGGATCGACCGCTGCAGTGTCCAGGACTCGTCATCACCCTTGAGGCCGGCCTCGCGGGCGGCGAACAGCGCAGAGATGACCTCGCCGTACACATCGAGCTGGAACTGCTTCGAGGCGGCGTTGCCGATGCGCACGGGCCGGCTGTTCTCGTATCCGGGCAGCCAGTCCAGCTCCACCTCGGGCAGGTGCCGCTCCCCCGCCAGGCCGTAGAGGATCTGCAACTGGTCGGGGGCACCGGCGACCGCGCGTAGCAGCCACTGCCGCCAGCGGCCGGCCTCCTCCAGATGGCTCGCCGACAGCAGCGCATTGAGGACCAGGGTCGCGTCGCGCAGCCAGCAGTAGCGGTAGTCCCAGTTGCGCGGACCGCCGATGTGCTCGGGCAGTGACGTCGTCGGTGCCGCGACGATGCCACCGGTCGGCTGGTAGGTCATCCCCTTCAACGTGATGAGCGAGCGCTGCACGGCTTCGACATACGGGCCGTCGTACGTCGAGTTGGCCGTCCAGTCCGTCCAGAACGACTCGGTACGCCGAAGGCCCTCCTCGACCTCGTGCGGATGCGGCATCTGCTCGTGCGAGGGAAACCACGACAGCGACATGTCGAGGGTGTCGCCCGCCTTGACCGTGAAGTAGGTGTGATGGGCGCGCTGCTCGCTGCTGCGGTCGGGCTCGGGCAGGACATCGCCTCGAAGCACCAGGGCATCCGGACCGGCCACTGCGACGACGCCGTCGACGCCCTTGTCATCGGTGACGTGCCGGACCCACGGCACGGCCGAGCCGTAGGCGAAGCGAACGGTGTAGCGCATGGCCATCTCGACCTCGCCCTCGATGCCCTCCACTCTGCGGATGACGTCCGCGTGCCGATCGCGCGGCGGCATGGCGTCGGTGAGCCGCACGATGCCGGCGTCGGTCGCCCACTCGGTGACGAGGACCAGCGTGCCCGGGAGGTAGTAGCGCTTCATGTGCTTCACCACGCCGTGCGACCAGTGCCGCGGGACGATCTGCCAGCGGCCGTGGTCCTCGGTCCCGAGCAGCTTGGCGAAGCAGGCCTCCGAGTCGAACCGTGGCAAGCACAGCCAGTCGATCGAGCCGTCCTTTCCGACCAGCGCCATCGTGGACGTGTCGCCGATGACGGCGTAGTCCTCGATGAGCAGGCCACGCTCCGGCTCACGGGTCACCTCCGCATCCTGCCCTGTGCGTCGTACCGTGCTGTCATGCCCACCACTCCACGCCTCTCGCCCGGCGACGTCGCGCCGGCGTTCACCCTCGACGACGCCGACGGCAAGCCGGTCTCGCTCTCGGACTTCCTCGGCCGTCGGGTCGTCTTGTACGTCTACCCCGCTGCCATGACGCCGGGTTGCACGACGCAGGCCTGCGACTTCCGCGACAGCCTGTCGTCGCTTCATGCGGCCGGCTACCAGGTCATCGGGCTGTCACCGGACAAGCCGGAGAAGCTGGCGACGTTCCGCGAGAAGGAGGGGCTGACCTTCCCGCTGCTTTCCGACCCGTCGAAGGAGGTGCTGAATGCGTACGGCGCGTACGGGGAGAAGCAGCTCTACGGCAAGACGGTGGTCGGCGTGATCCGGTCGACCTTCGTGCTCGACGAACAGGGCAAGGTCGTCATGGCTTCGTACGGCGTCAAAGCCACCGGCCACGTCGCCAAGCTCCGCCGAGACCTGGGCATCTGATCGGTTCTCGTGGGGTCGGCGAGATTCGAACTCGCACTGTGAACCACCTAAAGGTCCCGCCTCCTGCCAGTTGGGCTACGACCCCTTGCGCCTGCACCATGTCGAGGTCTGCGCGTGGCAGTTCGGGCACAGGAACCTCAGGTTATCCAACAGGCCGTTGAGGTAGTCGCCGTCGATGTGGTCGACGGCCAAATTCAGTGGCTGCCCCTGCCAAAGCGGACCGAGACCGCACAGCGCGCACTCGTAAGGGACGCCGCTCTCGATCATGGCTCGCTTGAGGAGGTGGCCGCGGGGGCGCGGTGAAGCAGGGGGCAACCTGATCAGGATCGCTTCGGCCGGCCGCCTTCGTCCCGGCTTGCCGCGGTTGATCGCTTGTCCGAGGAAGTGGGAGGTGTCGAGTTGTGCCATCTGGATACGACGCCGCAGATGCGAGTACGAGCCACCCGTCAGCTTGATGTCGAGTCGTCGCATCACTTCCGCCATGCTTCCTGAGGCGGCGACCGCCCGACGCAGATCATCGTCGGAGTACTTCCGGCGGGCGTGATCCGACCGCACCCAGTGAGACGTGTCGATCTTGTAGTGGCTCAGCCGAGCCCACATGGCGGCACGTCGTCCAGGGGTCACTTCCAACTGAAGCGCGTGCAGGAGCTCGGTCATGGTTGACGTGAAGGCGACGGTGACGACCAGCGCCTCTCGCGAGTAGAGCGGCTTCGTCATGCGCCGACCATGGAGACAGCCACTGACAGAGCTAGAACGCCGTCCACAGGATGCGAGGACATCCAAGGCAATCCACAGGATCGTGAGCCGCCGCTTGCACGGCGTACTGACGAAGATCGGCTAGCGTCGTTGGTGTGAAGCTGTCGGTCCTCGTGCCGGTCTACAACGAGGCGCCCACGGTCGTCGCGGCGATCAAGCACATGCTCGACGTCGACTACCCGTGCGAGGTCGAGTTCGTCATCGTCGACGACGGCAGCACCGACGCCACCCGCGAGCTGCTGACCGCCGTCGGCGACCCCCGCGCGACGGTCCTGCACCACCCGCACAACCGCGGCAAGGGCGCCGCCATCCGCACTGCGGCGCATGCCGCCACCGGCGACTACCTCGTCATCTGCGACGCGGACCTCGAGTACTCCCCCGAGGAGATCCCGATGCTGCTGCAGCCGATCCTCGCCGGCGAGGCGCAGGTGGTCTACGGCACGCGCAGCTTCGGCGCCCACACGTCGTACAGCTTCTGGTACGTCGTCGGCAACAAGCTGGTGACGCTCTACGCCTGCGCCATCTTCGACTGCTGGATCAGCGACCTCGAGACCTGCTTCAAGCTGATGCCGCTGCCGCTCTACCGCGAACTCGACATCCGCGCGAAGGGCTTCGGCATGGAGGCAGAGCTGACCGGCAAGCTGCTCGGTCGCGGTCACCGTCCGCACGAGGTCCCGATCAGCTACAAGGCGCGCACCCGCGAGGAGGGCAAGAAACTCACCTGGAAGGACGGTGTCGAAGCCGTCTGGATCCTCACCAGGGAGCGGGCGCGGGCCCGGAAGCCGTGAGCGCGGAATGACCTCAGCGCCCTCCGCCGCGGTCGGGGGACGCCCACCTCGTACGACGCGCGAAGCGCGGCACCGCGCTCCGGGGCGGACCGCTCCCGTCTTCCTGCGCACCCTGTGGGTGGAGTGGGCGCCGATCGCCTTCGTCGCGTTCGGCGTCATCGCCCGGCTGCGGCAGTGGCTCGGTGGCCGGTCGCTGTGGCTCGACGAGGTGCTCATCGCCGACAACGTCGTGCACCGCGGGTTCGGTCAGCTCGCGACGGAGCCGCTGCTGCACTTCCAGGTCGCGCCGCTGATCTGGCTCGAGCTCGAGCACCTCATGGTGGTGCTGTTCGGCTCGGGCGAACGGGCCCTTCGCATCGTCCCGCTGCTGGCCGGTCTCGCTGTGGTCGCGCTGAGCTGGGTCACGGCCCGACGACTGCTGCCGGACGTCCTCGTCCCCGTCGCCGTTCTGCTCGTCGCCCTGCACCCGGCGCTCATCTACTACTCGAACGAGGTCAAGCAGTACTCCTCCGACGTGCTCGTCGTGCTGTTGCTCGGGCTGCTCGCCCACGAGGTCAGCAGCCGCACCGACGACGGTCCGCCGCTGCGCCGGCTGGTCCTCATCGGGGCGGTGTCCGTCTGGTTCTCGCACGTCGCGGTGCTCGCCCTTGCCGGCATCAGCGTCCTGCTGGTCGCGCGCCCGTTCGTCTCGGACGACCGCCGCCGTGCCCTGCGGGTCGCGCTCGTGCTCAGCCCGTGGGTGGTGTCGTTCCTGTCGTCGTACGCCGTGACCTTGCACTCGATCGAGAACAGCACCGAGGTGTCGAACTACTGGCGGCACACGTACCCGCACTCCCTGCTCGGACTGCCTGGCTGGTTCGTGTCCCGCTGGTACGCCGTCGCGGCCAACCCGCTGCACATGTCGTTGCGCGTGATCGGCCTGCTGGTGCTCGCCTGTGGGCTGGTACGGCTGACGCTGCTGGCCGGGCGCTGGGCGGTGCTGACGTGGGCAGCCGTCCCACTCGCGCTGCTCGCCGCGGCGCTGCACGTCTACCCCTTTGCCGACCGCCTCGCGCTCTGGCTCGTCCCGCTGGTCGCGCTCGCGATCGCAGCCGCTCTCCCCCATCGGCTCGAGCCCGGCGGTCTGGCCTGGTTGCTCGTCGCCTCCGCGCTGCTCACGGTCGTCTACGCGCCGGCCATCGGGACCGGTCTGCGACGCACCGTCCAGGTGCAGGAGGTCGAGGAGCTGGAGCCGTTGCTCCACGCACTCGCCAAGGAGCGGCAGCTGTCGGACATCGTCCTGGTGGAGATCGGGTCGCAAGGCCCGTTCGACTACTACGCGCGACGGGTCGGTGTCAGCCGTGACGGCGTCATCCTGTTCGCGTCCCGCGCCGGCACCGGGCCGTGCAACGACCGGCCCGCCCTGGAGACCGGGCGCTTCTTCACCGACCGCGTCTGGGTGGTGTCCAGTCACCACCTGGTGGCCAAGGCCCGGCTCGGGACGATCGACGACATGCTGGCCCGCATCCGGACCGTCAGCCATCAGGTGCAGCACCTGCACGACACCTCGGCCGACGCCTACCTCTTCGACCCCGCGGCCGGCCCGCAGACCGCCAAGCCCTCTGTCCCGAGCAACCCCGAGCGGTGCCTGTCCGTCGTACGGTCTACCCGCTGAACCGGAAGCCGCCGAGCCAGACGTCCTCACCCTTGCCGCCGCGCCAGTCACCCCACGACGCATACAGCCGGTCGCCCGTCAGCGTGACTGCCGACGCGTCGTCGCCACCGACGCTCAGGTACCAGTCGGGCGCCGGGCTCACGTCACGACTCAGGCGCACCGGCTTGCTGAACGTCTTGCCCTCGTCGAGCGACACCGCGGCCCAGAAGTCGTACGTCGAGTCGGCGCGCTGCGCTCGCCACCCCACCGCAAGTGCCCCGGTCTGTCCGTAGGCCAGCCACGGCTTGAGGATCTTCGAACCCGGTCGCCCGAGCAGGGTCGGGCCGGTCCAGCGCCGCGCCCCGCTCGTGCTGCGGTAGACACGCAAGGACGTGCCGGCGGCGTCCGGCAGCACCATCGCCACATGGTCCGCGGCGGTGGGGTTGGCGGCCATCTGGGCGCGGCCGGGATCGGCGATCGTCGTCCCGAAGCGCTGGAACGTCCGACCGTGGTCGTGGCTGACCAGGACCTCCTCGCAAGTGCACTCGCCGGCCGGCGTCGCACCATTCGGCGTCGTCGTCGCGAGGGCCACCAGGCCGAAACCGGCGGCCATCGGCGCACTGCCGTTGGCGCCGGTGACAACCGCCGGGCTGAAGGTGCGCCCACCATCACGCGAGCTCGTCATCCACACGACGATGCCCTTGTTGCCGTCGGCGTCCAACCAGCCCTGGGTGCCGCTGACGTAGACCTCGCCAGTCGCCTGGTCGATCGAGATCCACTCCCGGTCGTTGTAGAAGTGACCGGGCGACGTCGGTGCCGGCGTCTGCCCCGCACTCGCCGTGTTCGGCGCGATCGTCACCGGCTTGCCCCAGGTGCGGCCGCCGTCGGTCGAGGTCATCACGCGGTGCTCGCCGTACCCGAATGCGGTGTTGAACACGGCGGCAACGGCGTACAGCCGTCCCGTGCGGTCGAACGCGACCAGCGAGTCGGAGCAGTTCGGCATCAACGGGTCGCTCTCGGCGCTGTTGACCGGGAGCACCCGCTTCGCCCACGTGCGGCCGGCGTCGAAGCTGATGGCGATGTTGCACCCCTGCAGGCCCGCGACAGGACCGGTCGGCGTCTGCTGGTAGGTGATGGCCTGCGCGTTGAAGAAGTTGTTCGTCAGGTACGTCGCGACCACGTTGCGGTCGTTGCGCGGGTTCACCGCCAGGCTCGGCTCCCCGTTGCTCGTCGTCGGGTCGGTACTGAGGTTGCGCTCGTACGTTCCGCTCGCGGTCGGCGGACCGCTGGGCTTCGCGACGGCGGAGCCGGCGATGACGAGCGAGCCGGCAGCAGCGACCAGGGCGAGTCGACGGACGCGAGACCTCATGCCGGAACTGTGATCAACCGGGCGGATCGGGTCAAGGCAGGTCAGTCACTCCGAGGGCGTCGACCAGCAGCGGCGCCAGCGCCCGGAACGCCTTGCCGCGGTGACTGATGGCGTCCTTCTCGTCGGACGGCAGCTCCGCCGACGTGCGCGTGTCGCCGTCCGGCACGAAGATGGGGTCGTAGCCGAACCCGTTCGTCCCGCGCGGTGCGGCGATGATGCGGCCCTCCATCGTCTCTTCGACGACGAGCTCGCGTCCGTCGGGCAGCACTGCCGCAGCCGCGCAGACGAACCGCGCAGTACGACGATCGGCCGGCACGTCGGCGATCTGACCTAGCAGCAGCTCCAGGTTGGCGAGGTCGTCGCCGTGCCGGCCGGCCCACCGGGCGGACAGCACGCCCGGCATGCCGTTCAAGGCGTCGACGGCCAGCCCGCTGTCGTCCGCGACCGTCGGAAGTCCGCTGTGGGCCGCCGCCTCGCGGGCCTTGCCCAGCGCGTTCCCGCCGAAGTCCGGCGCGGTCTCCGGACCCGGCTCGAAGCCGTCGTCGAGGCCGACCAGCTCGATGCCGTACGGCGAGAGGATCCGCTGCAGCTCGGCGACCTTTCCGGCGTTGCGGGTGGCCAGCAAGACACGGCTCATAGAGCGGTGGCGTCGCCGGTGTGCTTGCGCCGAAGCGGCTCGGCGAGCGCGGACTTCTGCAGCTGCGACAGCGACACGATCCCGGCCAGCGCCAGGTCGATGAGCGCGTCGAGCTCCTTGCGGGAGAACGGCTGACCCTCCGCAGTGCCCTGCACCTCGATGATCTCGCCGTCGCCGGTGGCGACGACGTTCATGTCGGTGTCCGCCGCGACGTCCTCGACGTACGGCAGGTCGAGCCGCGGCTCGCCGTCCAGGATGCCGACGCTCACCGCTGCGACGCTGCGCACGATCGCCTGCGGACGGTTGAGGAACGCGCACGCATCGGCCAGCGCGACGTACGCACCCGTGATCGCCGCCGTGCGCGTGCCACCGTCGGCCTGCAGGACGTCGCAGTCGATCGCGACGGTGTTCTCGCCCAGCTGGGAGAGGTCGATCGCGGCCCGCAGGCTGCGCCCGATCAACCGGCTGATCTCGTGAGTGCGACCACCGATGCGACCACGTACGGACTCGCGGTCGCTACGGGTGTGCGTCGCCCTCGGCAGCATCGCGTACTCCGCCGTCACCCAGCCGAGGCCCGACCCCTTGCGCCAGCGCGGCACACCTTCGGTCGCACTCGCCGCGACGAGGACGCGGGTGCCGCCGAACTCGATGAGGCACGAGCCCTCGGCGTGGTCCAGCCAGCCGCGGGTGATGGAGACGGGACGGAGCTGGTCGGCCGCGCGGCCGTCGGGGCGAGTCACCCGACGGAGGCTAGTCACTCGTTGGTTCGCTCCGCTAGCGCCCGGCACGCGCGCTCCTTCGTCGCGCGGCACCGGACACAAGCTCCGCTCATAGGCGGCGGGCGACGAGGAGCAGCGACTGACCGAACGGCGGCTCCCAGCGCGACTCCAGCCTGCGCAGCACCGGAACCACCGCGCCGTCGTACACCCGGAGCAGCACACCGGTGCGCGGCCGCCCGCCCAGCAGCTTCACCACGACGTACCAGCCGAGCAGGCCGATGCAGTTGACGTGCTTGAGCACCTCGACGTCGAACCCGGCACCGTCGGCGACCGCCCGCAGCGATCGCTTCCGATAGCGGCGGTGGTGACCGATGTCGCGGTCGAAGTGGCTCATCGCTGACGGGAACGCCGGCACGACGAGGACGACCCGGCCACCCGGCCGGAGCAGCTCGCGGAACGCGACGAGCGCGGCCCCGTCGTCGGCGATGTGCTCGAGGACGTTGTAGGCGACGACGGCGGAGTACGACGCGTGCTCGGCAACGGGCAGGGCCAGCTCACGCACGACTACCGCGGGGTCCGCCGCGAACCGCTCCCGCAATGACGCAAGTCGGCCCGGATCGGCCTCACTCACCGTCAGCCGCTGCACCCTTGCCGCGCGCCAGTCGGCGGCGTACAGCCCGAGACCGCTGCCGACCTCGAGCGGGTCGTCACCGAGGTACGGCAGCGCGAGGTCGACCAGCCAGCGCCGGTAGTTGACCGCCTCCGCGAGGTCCTCGAGGACGTCGTCCTGGAGGTCCTGGCTCACGGCGTCAGAGTGCCACGCCGCCGCAGCGCCACTTGTCGCCCATCACCGAGCCGGGCGCGAACGTGCGGAGGTGCGCCGGCGCCCGGTCGGGCCGAAGGCCGGTGGCGTGCGGTGCGATCGCCGCCGGCGCCTTGCCGTCGTGCACCCGCAGGATGTCGAGCCCGCGCTGGTAGTCGAGGATGTAGAGCAGGTCCTTGGTCACCCAGTACGCCGCCGACGCGGTCGTTGCGGCCGGCACGAAGTAGCCGATCTCCTTGATCTTCCCGCTCTTGCTCACCTGCAGCAGCCGGGTCCCGTGCTCGTACCACCCGACGGCGACCTGGCCGCCGTCGTGCCAGCCGGGGCGCGGCGTGAACCAGTGCGAGCAGTAGGTCTCGTAGGCGAGCGCACCACCGGTCGTCGGGGTGTCCACGGCCGGCCGGTAGGAATCGAGCAGCGTGAGCTTCCTCGACGCCTGCCAGCCCTTCGTGTCCCACGTCATGAACGCGCCGGCCTGCTTGTCGGAGCAGGACGTGCCGGTGCCGGTCTCGGCGGTCTCGCCGCCGACGAGGAGCAGCCGGTCCTTGCCGCCGCGCGGCCAAAGGTTGGCGTGGATGAAGCGCTTGTCCGGGGTGTTGCCCGTGGCGATGACCTTCGGGTGCGCCGGGTCCTTGCGGGCGTCGAGCACCCACATCTCCACGCTGCTGGTGACGACGATGCCCGGCGACACCTCGGTGACGTCGTGCTGCGTCCCGGGTCCGCCCGCCTTCGCGGTCTTCCAGTCACCGACCGCCTTCGGGTTGGCGGGGTCGCGCAGGTCGACGATCTGGCCGTACGACGCGTACGACCACGTGCAGTCGAGAACGCAGGTGATGGTGTGGCTGTCGCCGCCGGGCAGCACGCCGGTCAGCTTGGGCACCCGCTTGTCCCGGACGTCGATGACCAGCAGGGACTGCATCGTGCCGATGAGCAGCACCTTGCCGTTGGTGTCGACGTCCTCCTCGGCGAAGTACGGCTGCTGCGGGATCGGCAGCGTGGACATCGGCACGGGGTTCACCGGGTCGGCGATGTCGTAGATCGTCAGCTCGTGCGAGCTGGTGACGTAGAGGTAGCCGTCGCGGATGCGTGCACCCGCGGTGTCGGCGTGCAGCGGCACGTTGCCGAGCCACTCGACGTTGTCGCTGGCGAACCCGGGCGGCGGGGTCGCCTGCCCACTGCCCGGGGCCGCGAAGGCGGTGAGGACCAGCAGCAGGGCCGTGACGAGTCTGCGCACGGGCCTGTCTTCGGCGTACGCCGGGGTGTTCCTGCCTATACGGAGTACGTCTTGCCGGCCTGCGCGACGTCGAGCTCCCCGTCGTAGGCCGCCTTGGCCTCGGCCCGGATCGCGTCGGCGTCGACCCACGCAACCAGGTGGGTGAGGAGCAGGCGGCGGGCACCGGCGCGGGCGGCGTGCTCGCCGGCCTCACGACCGGACAGGTGCACGCCCTCCGGCTGGTGCGGGCCGTCCTCCCAGGACGCCTCGCACAGGAACAGGTCGGTGTCGCGCGCCAGCTCGACGAGGGCGTCGCTGTTCCCGGTGTCCGCGGAGTAGGTGAGGGACGCGCCACCGGCAGAGAACCTGAGCGCATGGCACTCGATGGGGTGGTTGCTCAGCACGCTGGTGACCTCGAAGGGCCCGATCTCCGTCGTACCGACCGGCACTTCATGGAAGTCGAAGACGTCGAGCAGGCCGTTCATCGGCGGGCTGTCGAACGCGCCGCAGATGCGACTGCAGGTGCCGGCTGGTCCGTAGACAGGCAGCCGCGGCGGGAGTCCGTCCGGGTGGTAGCGGCGCGCGTAGGAGTAGGCGACGAGGTCGAGGCAGTGGTCAGCGTGCAGGTGCGAGATGTAGACCGCGTCGACGTCGAGCAGCCCGATGTGCTTCTGCAGCTCGCCGAGCGAGCCGGCTCCCATATCGACGACGAGCCGGAAGCCGTCGTGCTCCAGCAGGTAGCTGGAACAAGGTGACTGCGGCCCGGGAAACGTGCCCGCGCAGCCCAGCACGGTCAGCTGCACAGCCGCTCCTCGAGTCGTCCGACGGTGCCGACCTCCGGGCCGAGGAACCGGCGGCCGAGCCGGGTGAACGGCTCGGCATCGCCGGTCGACCGGAACCGGTGCACCGGGGGCGGGGCGTCCTCGTCCCGACCCAGGTCCTCCCGCGTCAGGACGCGGTAGACGTCCTTCGCCGTTTCCTCCGCGCTGCTCACCAAGGTCACGTCGTCCCCCACCACGAGGCTGATCATGCCCGTCAGCAGGGGGTAATGGGTACAGCCCAGGACGAGGGTGTCCACACCCGCGCCGACGACCGGCTCCAGGTAGTGCGTGGCGAGCTGCAGCAGCTGCCGGCCGGTCGTGACCCCTCGCTCCACGAAGTCGACGAACCGGGGACAGGCGGCGCTGGTCAGCGTCACCTGCGGAGCGGCGGCGAACGCGTCGTCGTACGCCCTGCTCGCGACCGTGACCGCCGTCGCGATGAGCCCGACGCTGTTGTTGCGGGTCGCGGCCACCGCCCGGCGTACGGCGGGCTGGATCACCTCGACCACCGGGACGTCGTAGCGCTCCCGGGCATCCCGCAGGCAGGCGCTGCTCGCGCTGTTGCAGGCGATGACAAGGAGCTTGACCCCCTCCGCCACCAGGGCGTCCATGGCCGCGAGGGCGTGCCGGCGCACCTCGGCGATCGGCAGCGGGCCGTAGGGCCCGTGGGCGGTGTCCCCGACGTACACGATCGGCTCGCCGGGCAGCTGATCGAGCAGCGCGCGGGCCACCGTCAGCCCCCCGACGCCGGAGTCGAAGACCCCGATCGGCGCGTCGTTACCCATGGTGATGATCACCATAGGACGTAACCCGTTCGGGCTACACCGGCCCGGGCCGGATGCCGATGAACAGGACATGGCGACAGGAGACACCGACCGGGTGATCCGTCCCTCGGCCGTCGTGCCGGAGGCAGCCGCCCGGGCGCTGATGGCCTGGGTGTCGGCGCACGACGTGACGCACGGCGGCATGTGGGCGCACGACATCGGCTACTTCAAGCGGTTCAGCGGGCCGTTCGACGGCCCCGGCGGCATGCGCGGCACCGCGGTGCTGCTCGGCACGATCCACGTCACGTGGGACAAGTACGACGTCACGATCTTCCGGGTGAGCATCACCGATGACGGTGTGGCGGTCGGGATGACCGTCGAGGGGCTATGCAACGAGCTGCTCGTGCACGCCAGCCTGACGCTGGCCACCTGCCCGCGGGCAAGTCTCGCGCCCGCCCCCGCGCCCGACCCCTTCAAGCGCCAGGTCCTCGCCGACCTCTGACCTCCGGGGCGCCGCCTGAGCCTCACCCGCTCCCTCGACTCCGCTGCGGATCAGGTTGGAGAAGCGGCAGTCACCTTTCGCGCGCAGGGATTCTCCGACCTGATCCACAGCGAGCCCAATCGTCCACAGCCGGGCCGAATGGCGCCCGCCGTGCGCTCCCGGCGTCCACCGTCCTCGGATGCCGACGACATTCCTAGACCGCCACCGCCAGTACGCCGAGCAGCTTGCCGAAGAAGCTGGCGTCCTCGCTCCGCGGCTGGTGACCGCGAGATGTCGAGAGGTACGCCGCCGCGTCCGCAGCGGGCGCTGGCAGAAATCGGGCCGGTGTGTCGTCATGCACTCCGGGCCGCTGACCGACCAGCAGCTGGCGTGGGTGGCGGTTCTGTCGCCTGCAGGCGTCGCGGCAATCGCCCGGGAGTCATCACTGGGTGCGGCGGGCGTCCGTGGAATGGGCGACCTCAGCGGTCTGTGCGTCGTCACACCGTGGGGCGCACGCCCCGCGGCCGTAGCCGGGGTCCGCTACGTCCAGAGCCGGCACCTTGCGCTCATCGATGTGCTGGGAGCTTCCCAACCGCTGCGGACGACGCCGGCTCGCTCGGTGGTTGACGCGGCATCACGAGCCACGCCGGACCGCGCCCGCGCACTGGTGGCTATGACGGTGCAGCAGAAGAAGGCAACGCCGCACGAGATCCGCACCGTGCTGCGACGGCTCACACCGGTCCGCCGGGAGGTCCTGCTGCACATCACTGTCGATGATGTGGAAGGCGGAGCGCACTCGCTGCCTGAGCTGCGGTTCACCACGCTGATGCGGCACTCCGGCCTGCCAGCGCCGTCGCGGCAGGTCGTGCGACGTCGGCCAGACGGCCGCTACTACCTCGACGTCGCGTGGGACGACTACGACCTGGTCGCCGAGATCGATGGATCACATCACCGCGATGTCACGCAGTGGGAGGCAGATGTCCTGCGGCACGACGAGCTGGTCATCGGCGGGGACAAGGTGCTGCGCCTGCTGTCGTGGTGGGTCCGCGACAAACCGGAGCTCGTCCTCGACCTGCTCCGCCGGGCCCTCATCTCGGCCGGCTGGTGTCCATAGCGATCAGGTTGGAGAGTCTGCGAGCGCGAGAACTGTCAAGAGGCTCTCCAACCTGATCGTCTGGGCCACGGCAACAGGCCAACGGATCAGGTGCCGGGCCGGCGGGCGGCGGGTGGGAGCCAGGTGCTACGCCCAGAGCTGGCCTTCGAGTGCCTGCTCGGCTTCCTCGAGGGTGCCGGCGTACGCACCGGTCGAGAGGTACTTCCAGCCACCGTCGCAGACCACGAAGGCGATGTCGGCCCGTACGCCGTCGCGCACGCACTTCATCGCCTCGCCCATCGCGGCGTGCAGGATCGCGCCGGTGGAGATGCCGGCGAAGATGCCCTCCTCCTCGATGAGCTGTCGGGTGCGCCGCAACGCCTCGCGCGGCCCTACCGAGAAGCGCGATGTGAGCACGGTCCCGTCGTACAGCTCCGGGATGAAGCCCTCGTCGATGTTGCGCAGCCCGTAGACCAGCTCCCCATAACGCGGCTCGGCGGCGATGATCCGGACCCCCGGCCGGTTCTCCCGCAGGAACCGACCCGTGCCCATCAAGGTCCCGGTGGTCCCCAAGCCGGCGACGAAGTGCGTGATGGTCGGCAGGTCCTCGAGCAGCTCCGGGCCGGTCGTCTCGTAGTGCGCGAGCGCGTTGGCCGGGTTCCCGTACTGGTAGAGCATCACCCAGTCCGGGTTCTCCGCCGCCAGCTCCTTCGCGACAGCGACGGCCTGGTTCGAGCCTCCGGCCGCCGGCGACGTCACGATCTCCGCGCCGTACATCGTCAGCAGCTGGCGCCGCTCGACCGAGGTGTTCTCCGGCATCACGCAGATCAGCCGGTAGCCGCGCAGCTTGCAGACCATCGCCAGCGAGATCCCGGTGTTGCCCGACGTCGGCTCGAGCACCGTGACGCCCGGCCGCAGGAGGCCTTCCTTCTCCGCGGCGGCCACCATGTAGAGCGCCGCCCGGTCCTTCACCGATCCGGTCGGGTTGTCCGTCTCGAGCTTCGCCCAGAGCCGTACGTCGGGGGACGGCGACAGGCGGGGAAGCCCGACGAGCGGCGTGCGCCCGACGGACTCCAGCAGCGAGTCGTAGCGCACTTACCCGCCGGCGACAGCCGGAAGGACGGTCACCGAGTCACCGTCGGAGAGGGCGGTCTCGAGACCCCCGAGGAAGCGCACGTCCTCGTCGTTGACGTAGACGTTGACGAACCGGTGCAGCCCGCCGTCCTCCGTCACAAGCCGGCCGCGGAGCCCCGGGTGCCGCGAGTCGAGATCACCGAGCAGGTCGGCGAGCGTGTCGCCCTTGCCCTCGACCGCCTTCTGGCCGTCGGTGTACGTGCGCAGGATCGTCGGGATCCGGACCTCGATGGCCATGGGGTGAAGGGGCCTTCCTGAGCGGTCTTCTCGGGCGTGGGTGTGGCTTACATGGTCCAACAGGCGCCGATCGGCAGCGCATTCCGGGTCAGGTGACCCGGATCTCCTCCTCGGTCACCTCGCCGTCGTCGATCCGGAAAGACCGCACTTCGTCGTACGCCGGATCGCGCGTGGAGACCAGCAGCCACGAGGCCCCCGGCGTGTTGACCGACCAGCGGATGTCGGTGCGGGACGGGTAGGCCTCCGTCGCCGTGTGCGAGTGGTAGACGACCAGCAGGTCCTCGTCCGCGTCGTCGATCTCGCGGTAGACCTTCAGCCACTCCGCGCTGTCGAAGGTGAACCCCGTCGGCGAGCGCTCGGCGTTCTCCATCTCGAACATCCGCGTCGCCACCCCGCCGTGGCCGGCGATAACCCCGCAGCACTCGTCCGGGTGGTCACGGCGAGCGTGGGCGACGATCGCGTCCACCATCGACCGGGGCAGGGAGAGCACGCACTTCAGGCTACCGAGCGCTCAGACCTGCGCTCTCGGGTCGAGGCAGGACAGCAGCGACTCCTGCAGCCAGCCCAGCCAGCTGTAGACCTGCATCACCTGCCAGCGCGGGTCCTCGGGGTCGATGTCCTCCTCGTAGGTGTCCTCCGTCACGTCCAACCGGGTGCCGAGGACCAGCCGGATGTCGTTGAGCCAGGACAGCCACGCATCGGCCTGGTCGCGGTCGAGGACGAGCTTGCCGCCGGCGGAAAGCAGCGGCTGCAGGGACACCAGCGCATCACTCGCGGCGGCCCGCTTCCCGGCCCGCAGGTCCGACTCGGTGAAGCGCCGGAACTCCGTCGCCGCCGCATCGTCGCCTTCGTAGGCGGAGGGAAAGAGCCGGGCCAGGGCCGGGTCGTCGGGCGGCGAGACATCTCCCGGCGGCAGCCCGACGAGCGCCTCCAGCGGATCACCAGAGGCTTCCTCCTCCGTGCCGAGGAGCTCGAGCAGCTCGCCCGCGCACTGCGCGAGCACCTGCGCCTCCCCCGGCTCGACCTTCGCCTCGACGCCGCGACGCGACCGCTTGAAGCGCACGTCAGTCCTGCTGCACGGTCGCCCACAGGCCACGCGCGTGCAGCCGGGCGACGTCATGCTCCATCTGCTCGCGCGTGCCGTTCGACACGACCGCCTTGCCCTTGTGGTGCACGTCGAGCATCAGCTTCTCCGCCTTCTCCCGCGGGTAGCCGAACAGCTCCATCAGCACGAAAGTCACGTAGCTCATCAGGTTGACCGGGTCGTTCCACACGATGGTGATCCACGGCCGGTCGGGTGTGACGTCGTCGTCGGTGATCGGCTCATCGAGCTGCGCAGGTGCGGTCAAGAGCTGAGCTCCCTTTTCAGCACCTTCCCGGTCGTGTTGCGCGGCAGCTCGTCGTGCACCTGCACCTCCCGCGGTACGGCGAAGCGGGCAACCTTCGAACGCACCCAATCCTGCAGCTCCTTCTCGCCCGCCTTCCCGGACAGCACGACATGCGCGACGAGCTTCGTGCCGTACGACGGGTCCTCGACGCCGACGACCGCGGCATCGGACACGGCAGCGTGGGCGAGCAGCGCGTCCTCGACCTGACCGACGAAGACGTTCTCGCCACCGATGACGACCATGTCGTCGTCGCGGCCGAGCACGGTCAGCCGCCCCTCCTCGTCGAGGATGCCGAGGTCACCGGTCGCGATGAGCCCGTCCAGCCGGTCCTTGTCGGACCCGTCCGTGTAGCCCTCGAACGACATCCCGCTGCCGACGAAGATGCGCCCGGACTCGCCCGGAGGGAGGTCCTTGCCCTTGTCGTCCACGACGCGGAGGGTGACGCCGTGCGGCGCCTTGCCGGCCGTGCGCGGGTCGGCGGCGAGGTCCTCCGGCGTGGCGACGGCGGCGTACGCGACCTCCGTCGAGCCGTAGAGGTTGTAGAGCACGGGTCCGAACACCGCGAGCGTCTTCTCGGCGAGCTCGCCCGGAAGCGCGCTGCCGCTCGACGCGATGATCTTCAACGACGACAGGTCGTACAACGACGGATCGGCCTGCAGCAGCTTTTCGAGCATCACCGGTACGACGACGAGCGCGGTGGCCCGGTGCTCCTGGATGTCGGCGAGCACCTGCTTGGGATCGAACTTGCGGCGCAGCACCACCGTCGAGCCCATGACCATCGCCAGCGAGAGGTGACCCAGGCCCCAGGCGTGGAAGACCGGCGACGGGATGACCGTGGTCTCCCCCGCCTTCATCGGGATGCGCGACAGGAAGGACACGAGGTCCTCGATGCCGGCCCCGCTACGGGCGGCGCCACGCGGAGCGCCCGTCGTACCGCTGGTGAGGATGACCTGCCGTGACGTGTGCGAGGGCTTGGGCGGCGCGCCCGGCCCGGGCTCGGTGGCGATCGCCGTGAGGTGCTCGGTCGTGATCTCGAGGCGGCCGCGGGTCGCCTCGGCGAGCAGGTCGCCGAACTCCGCGTCGTGGATGACCGCGGTCGCCTTCTCCCGGTTCAGCACCTCGTCGATCTGGGAGCCGGCCGAGCCGGTGTTGAGGTAGAGCACGTCGGCACCGCACTTGGACAGGGCGGTCGTGGCCTCGACGAAACCGCGCCCGTTGCGGGCGAGCAGCCCGACCGCCTCGCCCTCGGCAACCCCGCGGGCCCGGAGCTCGCCGGCGATGCGGTCGGTGCGGACGTCGATGTCGCGCCAGGTCAGCACACCATCGTCGTCGATGATCGCCGGGTTCCGGGGCTGCCGGGCCGCCTGCGCGGCGTACCCGGTGGCCGGCGTGAGCCCCCACCTGGCCACCGCCAGGACCATCCCCAGCAGCTTGTCCGGCCGGGCCGGCTTGAGCAGGCCGGAGCCGACGAGGACGCGGGCGGCGGTGAGGTCGACCACGATCAGGTCCTTCCGTCGTACGGGATGGTCACGGTGCCACGTACCCCGAACGGCCCTGGACAGCGGGGCGCACCGGGGCGGAGGCTGCTCCCATGCCGGTTACCCCGCTGCCGCCGAAGGGTGAGTGGTTCCGCGACGCGCGCTCGAGCCAGGGACAGCCCGGCGATCGGGCGCTGCGAGTGACCTGGCACCTGGAGCTGGGGTGCGTCGTGCTGAGCACCTGGCGCGACGGCGGCTGCGTGTCAACGACCCGGCTGTCGCCGGACGAAGCGGCTCGGCTCATCTCCGTCCTCGCCGACGGGCTCGCCGCGGCAGCCGGCAACGACATGATCGAGTCCGCCACAACGGGGTAAGGAGCAGGCAACCGCCAACCCGGAGGAAGCCCCCGTGCCAGACGCCATCGTCCTGCTGAAGAACGACCACAAGACCGTCGAGAAGCTGTTCAAGCAGTTCGAGAAGGCCGGCGACAACGCGCACAAGACCAAGCGCGACATCGTCGACCAGATCATCGAAGAGCTGAGCATCCACGCCGCCATCGAGGAGCAGCACTTCTACCCGACGATCCGCGAGAAGGCCCCCGACATCGCGGACGACGTCCTCGAGGGCCTCGAGGAGCACCACATCGTCAAGTGGACGCTGTCGGAGCTGAAGGGCCTGTCGCCGCAGGCCGAGCGCTTCGAGGCGAAGGTCACCGTCCTCATCGAGATGGTCCGCCACCACGTCGAGGAGGAGGAAGGCGACATGTTCCCCAAGGTCCGCGAGGCCATGGGGCGCAAGGACCTGCAGACCCTCGGCGAGACGATGGAGAAGGCCAAGGCCATCTCGCCGAAGCAGCCGCACCCCAAGGCGCCGGACACTCCCCCCGGCAACCTGATCGCCGGTCCGACGGCTGCCGCTCTGGACAGCGTGAAGGCCACTGCGAAGAAGGGCCTGCGCCGTCGCGGTAAGTGATGCCTAGGGTGGGGTGATGACCACGACGACGACACCCCTTACGACGCGGCGCGTCGCCGCCAACGGCATCGAGCTCGCCTACGAGACGTTCGGCGACCCCACGGACCCACCGGCCGTGCTCGTGATGGGGCTCGGCACGCAGATGATCGCGTGGCCGGATGCCCTCTGCGAGCAGATCGCCGGCGGCGGGCGGTACGTCGTCCGCTTCGACAACCGCGACGTCGGGCTGTCCACGCACCTGCACGGGACGCGGGCCCCCGACGTCAAGGACATCCTGCTGCGCCGGAAGCGGCCGGTCTACCGCATCGACGACATGGCCGAAGACCTGATCGGTCTGCTCGACGGCCTCGGCCTCGATCAGGCGCATCTGGTCGGCGCGTCGATGGGCGGGTTCATCGTCCAGACCGCCGCGCTCGCACATCCGGAGCGGGTCCTCAGCCAGACGCTGATCATGACGTCGACCGGGTCGCGACGAGTCGGTCAGGCCCGGCCGCGGCTCATCACCAGGCTCATGGGCAAACGCGGGACCCTCGATCGCGAGGCTGCCATGGAGCTCGCGGTCGAGACGTTCGGGGTCATCGGCTCACGCGGCGACCTCTTCGACGCCGAGCACGTCCGCGACCTCGCCGGCCGCAGCTACGACCGCGCGCACGACCCGGCCGGCTACGTGCGTCAGCTCGGCGCCGTGCTGGCGCAGTCGAACCGGACCCGCGGCCTCACCAAGCTCCGCATCCCCACGCTGGTCATGCACGGGCTGCACGACCCGCTGGTCAACGTCAGCGGTGGGGTCGCGCTGGCCCGGCTGATCCGGGGCGCCAAGTTCGTCGGGTTCTCGGGCATGGGCCACGACCTGCCGCGCCGGCTGTGGGCTCAGATGGCGCAGGAGGTCCTGCTCGTCACCGCGCCCGGCGCGCGCGCCGCAGGGTGAAGCCGACGATCGCCATCCCAAGCAGCACGAACCCCGGCATCCACGGCGCCTCGGGCACACTCGCGTTGGGCTGACCCGCGCTCGCGCAGACCAGCTGCGGCGCTGCCGGTGCCGGCGCGGGCGGGGTCGGCGTCGCCGACACGGTCGTGCCCGTGACGGTGATCGTCTGCGAGTTGGTGTTGCCGTAGGCGTCGGTGATCTCACCGGGCGCGATGGTGCGGGTCTGCCCGACGGGCACGGTGAACGTGGCACCGAGACCCGCCACGCTCGCCGTCGCGTCGTACCTCGGGCGATACCGGTAGTTGGCGAGCGGCGCGGGCGCCGGGTTGCCGACATGGAACACGCCGTTGCCGTCCGGCACGACCGTGAGGAACGAGTACGGCGACACGCTGAACGTCGCAGAGTCGAGCGTGTACGGCGACACCTGACCGGCCGCGATCGCGCTGTGCCCCGTGACGTGGAAGCGGTAGGTGCCAGGCGTGGCATCGACCGTCGGGTCGGTGTAGGCCGTCCAGTGGTTCTCGGCGCCGCACTTGTCGTAGTGCACCGGCACGGTCGAGTCGAGATCGCTCGAGAGCGTCTGCCAGGACGCGCCGTTCTGTCGCTGCAGCTCGACCATCGGGTCGTTCTGCAGCCACTCAGCCGAGGGGCCGCCGCCGATCCAGGAGAATGTCGTTCCGGTGAAGCGCTGCACGTTCGACGGCTGCGACTCCGTTGTGCCGGCGAGCACGTCCGGCGTCGTCGCCGCCGGAGCCACCGCGAGCTCGGTCGTGGGCGGCGGCTCGATGCAGTTGCGCTCGAGGGTGCACGGCTCGACCGGCGAGTGCGCCCCGAGCAGCGCGCCGAGGTGCTCGAGTCGCATCTTCAGGGCGTTGCCGGTCTGCTGCCCGAACAGCGAGAACGAGCCTTCGTACTGGTAGGCCTCGTACTCCTGGGTCGTGGCCATGTACGACATGTAGTCGTTGGCCAGCCCCACCGCGAACACGTTGCTGAACAGGTCCGGCGCGAGAGGGTTCGCCGCATGGGCGGCCGCGTTGGCCGCCACCTTCACCGAGCGCTCGATCCGGCGACCCATCTGGATCGTCGGCTCGCCGGGGACCGCCGCCAAGCCGACGTCGTTGATGCGGATCACCTGCACCCGCGCGACATGCGGGCTGACCGGAGCGGTGCCGACGATGAGCTGCTCCTCGCGGTGGTGAGCGGGGTAGACCGTCGTCGGGAAGCACGCACCGTCGCCGGTGCCGAGGATGGCCTCTCGCGAGGTGGAGCGGTACGACGGGTCGTCGGCGGTCGTCGACGCAGCGCCGCAGGAGGCGGTCGGGTCGTACTGCGGGTCGTCGTACGGGTCGTAGGGGTCGTTCTCGACGCCCTGCCCGCACCAGCAGACGAAGTCCATCCGTGCGTCGAGCGTGACGTCGGACGTCAGCTTGCTCCCAAGGTCGCGCCACAGCCGCACTGCCTCGGGCGTCTGCCGGTCGCCGCCGTTCTCCATCTTGGCGAACTGCCCGAAGGGCGGGGAGCGGTCCAGGCTGCTGTCGTACCCGTAGGCGTCGTAGTTCCACCCGGCGTTGTCGGCCTCCGGTGTGATGTCGCCCTGCGCGCCGTTGGTCAGCGCGTCGACGACCTGCCAGCCGGCGGGGAACGTGACCCCGTCGGCGATGGCGGCGGCCCGGATCGCAGCGCTCACCGAGCGCGTCGTCTCCGAGGCCTGGTCGCCGTTCAGGTAGTAGTTGAACGTCTCGACGATGACGCCGTGGTTGGAGAAGTTCGTGATGAGCCCGAGGGGTACGCCGGCGAGGGTGTCGATGCGCATCGCGACGAACCGGTAGGCGTTCTGGGTGTCACCGCTGCCGTTCTTCGCCTCGGGGTTGAGGTTCCAGGCGCCGCCGCGACGGTTGTGGTTGGCGTTCGTGATGGAGCCGACCTCGATGCCGATCTTTGCCGGCGTGAGTCGGTGAACCGCGTTGGTGATGGCGGTGACCAGGCCGTTGGCGACCGCGTAGAAGACGCGCGGGTCGTACTCGTCCCCACCGAGGGCCGCGTAGCCGCCGTTCTGCCACATCGCTCCGACGGAGCCGTGGGTGTGGGTCGCGGAGATGAGCAGGTGGTCGCGGGTGATGCCGAGGGCGGCGAGGTGATCGGCGACGTAGGTGTGCACTTCCCCGGGAATGCCGCCGAGATCGGCCTGCACAATGGCGACTCGCTGACCCTTGCCGTCGTCGAGGACGTAGGCGTTGGCCTGCAGCCGGCCGTAGGTCCCCTCCGACGGCGGCCAGGTCTTGGCGTAGAGCTCGGTGTCCGGGGCGGCCTTGTTCGACGCGCAGGACGGGCCTCCGCCGAGCAGGTAGGCAGCCCCCTCCTCCAGGTGGTCCTGCGGGTCGACGGTGTAGCCGCTCGTCTCGGCAGCCATCGCTTCCCCGCAGTTGCGCGCGGTGTAGGCCCACTGTGGGGAGGTGACCGGGGGCGTGATGTCCCCGGTCGCCGCGCCGGCGCAGAAGACCCCGGCCACGCCGCAGCCGGCGGAGGTGACCGCAATCGGTCGCTGCGAGGCGGGCACCGTCGCCTGCGCCGCGACCGGTGCCCCGAGAACGAGGATCGCGCAGGCGGACAGCAGGGACAGGGCACGCAGAACAGGACGCGTGGACACGCGGCACGACCTCAGCTTTGGGGGTTGGTACCGGTGGATTCTCCACAGAAAGCGACATGCCTGCCAGGGAGGTGAAAGCGACACCGGGGACCGAACAGCACGATCGTGACAGCGGGAGGCGCCGCCGCGGTGTGACACTGAGCCGGTGATGCCGTCGGTCGACCTCGGCGCGGTGCGGGTCGGCGAGTTCCGCTGCCACCCGGACGATGCGATGTGGTCCCGGGTGAACTGGATCGGTCCCGAGCCGCACGTGGTCTTCCCGCGCGTCCCCGTGCGGATCCGACAGGCCGGCGCCGACGAGTTCGTCACGACCCGCAACCACGTCGTCCTGTACGCCGCCGGGGACGAGTACCGGCGTCGGCGGATCGCGGACGACGGTGACAGCTGCTCGTTCCTGGCCCTCTCGGCCGAGCTCGCCGACCAGCTCGGTCCCCCGACGTCGACGCGCGGTCTCGCCGACGCGTCCCCCGGCATGTTCCTGCGGCACCGTCGCTTCATGGCGCTACTGCGAACCGGACGCAGCGAGCCACTCGAGCTGGAGGAGCAAGCGATAGGGCTCGCCACGACGGCGCTTGCCCCGCGCCTCACCCAGGAGGCGAGCTCGCCCTCGACGTCGCCCCACCTGCGTGCCCTGGCCGAGCGGGCCAAGGAGCTGCTCTCCGTCGAGTACGCCGGAGCGCACCGGCTCGGCGACCTCGCCGCGATGCTGAACGTCTCGCCGTACCACCTGGCGCGCAGCTTCCGCGCGGCGACCGGCTGGTCGCTGCACGGCTACCGCACGAGCCTGCGACTGCGGGCCGTGATGGACGTGCTCGTCGACCCGTCCGCCGATCTCGCTGCACTGGCGAGGGATACCGGCTTCGCCAACCACAGCCACCTGACCACCGCCTTTCACCGGCAGTTCGGACTGACGCCGTCCGCCGCACGCGCAGAGCTCGCTGCGTGAGCGATGCAGCCTCATGCCCGACCGCGTGACCACTGACTTCGACTTCTGGGTCGGAAGGTGGGACGTGACCGACCCGAGCGACGGCAGCCGCGGACACAACACGATCCGCCGAATCCTCGGCGGCAAGGTGCTCGAGGAGAGCGCTGTCATGCGGCTCGAACGCCGTGACGTTGTCAACGGCAACGCGGTGACCCAGCGGATGGAGTGGTCCGAGATCGGCCCGGATCGCCTTGTCTGGCAGTGGATGCGGGCTCCGGTCGGTAGCGAGGACTTCCAGCTGCTGTGGCGGCTCCACTACCTCCGCCGTACCTAGCGCATCACGGGACAGCAACGATCCAGCCGGACGCACGATCGTGGTATCGCGCGCCAGGGCGCGCTCTTACGTTCCGCCCATGCTGGCGTTCCTCGTCCGGCGCCTGCTCGCCGGAGCAGTCGTGCTGTTCGTCATCAGCGTCGCGGTGTTCGTGCTGTTCTTCGTCGTCGCGCCGGGCGACCCCGCCGCCAACTTCGTCGGCAAGGGCGCCACACCCCAGCAGATCCAGATGGCGCGGGTGCGCTACGGGCTCGACAAGCCCGTCTACGTCCAGTACGAGAAGTACGCCGGCGGCCTGCTGCACGGCGATCTCGGCTTCAGCTTCCGCAACGCAGAGCCGGTGCGCAAGACATTGCTGACTCGACTGCCGGCGACGGCCTCTCTGGCAGTCGGGTCAGCTGTGCTGTGGCTGGCCATCGGCATACCGGTAGGGATCCTCGCCGCCACCCGGCCCCGCAGCGTGCGGGACCGGGCTGCGACGGTCTTCTCCCTGGCCGGCCTGTCCGCGCCCAGCTTCGTCGTCGGGCTGCTCATGCTGTACCTGCTCTTCTTCCAGCTCACGATTCACGGCTGGCACCTGTTTCCCGGCAACGGCTACGTGCCGCTGACGAGCAACCCGTTCGGCTGGGCGCGGCACTTGCTGCTGCCGTGGGTCACACTCGCCATCACGTACGCCGCGTCGTACTCGCGTCTGGTTCGCGGGTCACTGCTGGAGGTGCTGGGCGAGGACTACATCCGCACCGCCCGGGCCAAGGGCCTGTCCGAGCGTCGCGTCGTCCTTCGCCACGGCCTGCGCAGTGCGCTGACGCCCGTCGTCACGCTGCTCGGCATCGACCTGGGATCGCTGCTCGGCGGCGCGATCGTCACCGAGGCGGTGTTCGGCCTGCAGGGCATCGGCCAGACCGCGGTGCAGGCCGTGGAGACGGGTGATCTCCCGATCATCTTCGGCACGGTGATGTTCGCGGCGTTCTTCGTTGTCGTCGGCAACCTGGTCGTCGACCTCGTCTATGCGCTGCTCGACGTGCGTGTCCGCGCGGGCTGAGCCAGCTACGGAACGACGACGCCTCGTCGCCAGTTGCTGCCACCCGCACAGGTGCCGTGGCCGGCGTCACCGGGTGAGCCCTGGGTGTGAGGTGTCTGCACGATGATGGCGATGGGGCCTTCGGCGGGGTTCATGTCGTTGAGCCCGTTGTAGGAGCAGATCGAGTTGCTGTGCAGTGGCGCCCCGGTGGCGTTGCCGGATCCTGAGAACTCCACACCCGGCGTGCCAGGCTGGCCCGTGACTTCGCCGGCGTACGCGAGGTTGGTCCCAGCTCCGACGAGGGCGAACGCGCACATACCCGCGGCAACTGCTGTCCTGGTTCGAAACATGATTCCCCCTTGAGACGAGGCTGCGCCTCTGCTCCCCGGAGACTCTGCGCGCGGGTCGACCACGACCATCCCCCGTCCACGCCGCCCCGCGATGTGGCCTCCGTTGAGTTCACCTCAACGCACGCCTGCCCCGAGCCGGTTCTGTCTACGCAATGCTCGACCTGGGCGTCCCAGCGACGTGCGCTGCCCAGGTCGCGACCGCGTCGGCGCCCAGCGGCCGGCTCAGCAGATAGCCCTGCACGTGATCCGCGCCCATCCCTTGCAGTGTCGACAGCTCGGCGCTCGTCTCCACACCCTCGGCGACGACGGTGATGTCCATCGACCTTCCGAACACTGTCACCATCCGCACAAGAGCCCGTCCGCGCTTTGCATCAAGCTGGCTGACGAACGACCGATCGATCTTGATCGTGTCGATGGGGAGCTGCTGCAGATGCGCCAGCGACGTGTGCCCGGTCCCGAAGTCGTCGATCGCGACCTTCACCCCGAGGGCCCGCACCGCCTCCAGCTCGTCGGCCGCGGCCAGTAGGTCGTCGAGCACCACGGTTTCAGTGATCTCCACCATGATGCGCCCAGGTTCGACCCCGGTCCGGGCCAGCGCGCTGCTGATGTGCGTGGGCAGTGTTCGGCTGAGAAGATGTCGTCCACTGATGTTGACCGACACCGGAATGTCCGCGAGGACGGGGTCTTCCCCCCAGACAACGAGCTGTCTCACCACCTCATCGAGTACCCAGCAGTCCAGCTCCACGATCAGGTCCGTCGACTCCGCGATCGGGATGAAGGCGTCGGGCGGCAGAATCCCGTGGCCCGTGCGGTCCCAGCGCACGAGCGCCTCGAGACCGACCAGGCGCTCCGTCGCTGCGTCGACGATCGGCTGGTAGTTCAGGCGCAGTCCACCACCGTGCGCCTGGGTCAGCGCTGCCGCGAGGGCGGCCTCGACGTCCACGCGGCGAAGCAGCTCGGCTTGAAGGTCGGCGTCAAACAGCTCGATGGCGGAGCCGCGATGCAGCTTCGCGCGGTACATCGCGGCGTCGGCCCGGGCGATCAGCGCCACAGGGTCCTCGGGTCCGTCGAGGCTCAGTGCGATCCCGACCGACGCACCGACCACTACCCGGTCGGTCCCGATCTGCATCTCCTCATCGATAACCTCCACGAGCCGGCGACCGAGCTCGGTCACGGCGGCCACGTCGGTGCAGTGAGCGACCACGACAAACTCGTCTCCACCGAAGCGGCTCACGAAGTCGCCACTGCGCAAGGTGCGCTGCATACGCGTGGCGACCTGCTTCAGCACCCTGTCGCCTACCTCATGGCCGTGCCGGTCGTTGACCAGCTTGAAGTCGTCGAGGTCCACGAAGAGGACCGCCGTGGCGGCACCCGTCCGGCTGGCCCGGTCGATCGCATCCTGGATTCCGGCGACCGCCGCGGGCCGGTTGTAGAGGCCGGTCAGCGAGTCGTGGTTGGCCTGATGGCTCAGGTTGGCCTGCAGCTCGTCCCGCTCGATGATGGAGTTCGAAAGCACCGTCACGGAGCTTTCCAGCGACTGGCCCAGCCGACCCGGTAGTGCCGCCGTGAGCACCGGCGCGTCGAAGTCGCAGTGCGCGAGAGCGTTGGCCTTCGCGTCGAGCAACCGCAGGCTGGCCACGAGGTCCTCGAACGCGCGGAAAGCCAATCGTGTCTCCCGCGGTCCGTGGTTGCTGCGGACTGCTGGTGCGCCGTCCAACTCGCCCTCGTTGACCGCATGGGCGTAGGCCGCCAACTGCTTCAGCGGTCTGGAGATCGACCGACCCAGCATCAGCGCGATGGCGATCGAGACGAGGGCGAGCAGGGCGGTGCCGAACCCCCACATCAAGAAACCGTTGCGGCCATCGTCGGCGAGCTGGCGCGCGTCCTTGCGCACCTCAGCCGCCGCGACGGCGACCATCTCCTGGAGTAGAGCGCTCCTGGCCAGGAAGCCGCGGAAGACCCCGGCGATGGGGACCGCACTTGCGGCTGTAACCGGCTGCGGAAGGCGCACGCCGGCGAGCGCCGCCGCGACAGCTTGCATGAACGCACGGATTGATGGGGTCGCATCCAACGCTTGCAGCAGTGCGGGCACCCGCGGAACGCCGAGATTCCGCAGGTCCGCCACGGTCGCGTCGTAGATGGCGGTACTGCCGGCGAGCCGTGCAAAGACCGTTGTTGACGTCGTCTGCGACGCGCCCGGGGTGGGAAACCAGACCTCGCTGAGGTCGATGCCCTGATCCGTGGCGAAATCCTCCACGCGGATGACCCCGATCAGCGCCGCGACCGGGGCATCGATCTTCGCTACCCGACCGGCGAGGTCGAGACCGGTCAAGGTATGCACGACGGCGGCGTCCACAGCGCTCTCGTACGCGTTGAGCCGGGCAAGTGTGCCGGCAGCGACAACCACACCTGAGTCGATGTCACGGAACAGCACGCGCAGGTCGGCTGCCTTGACCGGTGAGCTGCTGCCCAGGGCGCGAACCGCGTCCGCTGCCCGGGCGCGCTCTTTGGCAACAGCTGCCGTCAGGTCGACGCCGAGGAACTGGGATGCGACGGCAGGCGTTGCACCCAATTGCGCCAGGCGAACGGTCATGGCCTGCAGGGCCTGCTGTGCCTGCAGCGCATCGCGAAGGCCGACCAGTCGACTGATGGTGTTGAGACCGTTCTCCACTGCCACGCCCTGTGCCGCCGTCGCGCGCCGGGACAGAACGACCGTGCCCGCGAAGGCGCACATCACCATGACCGGGAGCAGGACGAGCGCGACGAGCCGAACGGTCATGCCGGTGCCCGGGTGAGAGGGGCGGTGCGCGCGCATCGTCATCGTGGAGTCCCTCGGGCCGGGCGAACGACACGCAGCTCGTGTCCTCTGCATCCTCGGCGCACCAGACCCGCACGTTACGAATCGCGCCAGAAACGGGGTAACTGCGGGAGCTCGTCCCACCATTCGAGGTCACGTGACTAGTCTCGACGGACGCTGCCCGCCGCAGAGCCGCGTCGCGCAGATCAGCTCGCGCTGGACCGCTTCCGTCGGGCGTCGGCGGCGATGTCCACGATGACCCGGGCCACGCTCGCCGGATGCCAGCGATGACCCGCCGGACTGTGGAACTGCTCGGCATTGAGTGCAGCGGCGATCGTCGCGAGCGACGCACCCGCAGTGTGAAGCTGCACGATCCGGTGCAGGCCGTGCTCGTTGGTGACCGCGAGAGCTCGTCCTCGGCGCCTTCCGGGGGGAGGCGCGGCAGATGCCGCCTTGAACCCCTCCGATGCTTGCAGGAGCGTCGACAGATCATCCAGCGGAAGCGCTGGGGCCCAGAAGTAGCCCTGCCCGCCCGCGCAACCCATTCGGTGCAGGATGGCGAGCTGCTCCGCGGTCTCGACGCCCTCGGCGACGGTGTGCACGCTGACGGCGCGACCGAGGTCGACGACCGCGGTAGCAACTGCGAGGTCGTCCGGCCGCATCGCAATGTGCTGCACGAACTCGCGATCCACTTTCAAGGTCGAGATGGGCAACCGCCGTAGATAGGTCAACGAGGAGTAGCCCGTACCGAAGTCGTCCAACGCGATTCCCACCCCCGCCTGGCGCAGGGCACTGAGGACGCGACGCGCCGACCGCGCATCGGCAAGCAGCCCGGTCTCCGTGACTTCCAGCTGAAGCGCGGTCAGCGGCAATCCGGTGGTCTCGGCGGCGACACCGACTCGAGTGAACAGCTCGGGATCGTCGACGTTCCTCGCTGACACGTTCACGGCCAGGTAGGCGGTCTCGGGCAGGAGGCCGGCGCGGCGCAGAGCGGCAGCGTCTCGGCACGCTCGCAGCAGCACCCATTCGTCGAGGGCGGCGATCAGCCCGGTGTGCTCTGCGAGCGGAACGAACAACGCGGGCGGGATCCAGCCGCGGTCGCCGTGCTCCCAGCGGACCAGGGCTTCGATCCCAAGGAGGTGGCCCGTCGCGAGATCCACGATCGGCTGGTAGTGCACCTGAAGGAGGTTCTCCGCAAGCGCGCTGGAGAGATCGCGATTCATGTCGCTGCGCTCGTTCCACAGTCGTTCGCTCGACGCGTCGAACAAGCGCCACTGGCCGCGCCCGACCGCCTTTGCGGCGTACATCGCGGTCTGCGCGTAGCGCAGGGTTGTTTCGGGGTCGGAGAGGAGGGGTGGCGATACGGCGATGCCGACGCTGGCCGTGATGCTCAGTTCGAGCCCCGACACGTGCATCGGCGGGGCCAGGGCGTCGACGATGCCTCTTGCCAGCGGCTTGGCGTCGGCGGTGCCCGTCTCCTCGCTGATGACGACGAACTCGTCGGCGCCGAAGCGCGCCAGCGTGTCACCCTTGCCGATGGTGGCCTGCAACCGAGCGGCAACCTCGCTGAGCACGAGGTCGCCGACGACGTAGCCGTGGGCCGAGTTGACATCCCTTAACCGGTCCACGTTGACGAAGACGACGGCGACCGGCCGACTGCGGCGGACGGATCGCGCCATCGCCTGCGCGAGCCGATCGGCGAGCAGCGCCCGGTTCGGCAGGCCGGTGATGTCGTCATGCGTCGACTGAACCGCGAGCTGCCGCTCCAGTGCCAAGCGATCGCTGACGTCGCGGCCGATCACCGCCGCCGCGACGATTCCGCCGCGAGCATCGAACAGCGGCGAGACCGTCAGCGATACGGCGACGTTCGTGCCATCTCGCCTGCGTCGTGTCGTCTCGTAGCCGCTGACGCTGTCGCCACCCGCGACCAGTCGCAGCAGAGAGGCGACATCTGCACCAGACGGGTCCGGGTCGAGCAGGCCGACGTGTTGTCCTACGACGTCGTCGGCGACGTAGCCGTACAAGCGCTCAGCGCCGCGATTCCAGGTCAGGATCGTGCCTTCGAGGCTCTTGGTGAAGACGGCATCCGGAGTTGAGGACATCATGGCGAAGAACGCCTGCGCGGCCTCGCGCATCTCACTGTCTACGTCGACTACGAGGTGGGGGGCCGCGGGATCGCTGATGGTCATGATTCCCCCTCATCGGCGACGTTATGCGCCGCTACGCCCGTTGCGGCAAGGCCCCACGACTCCGAATGTCCGAGCGGCAGCGGCTAGCCACACTCGCGCTCCAGCGCCCGCCGAACCTCCCGCAGCTCTGACTCGAGGCGCAGCTGGTCGTGGATGTCGGTCGCCGTCCCGATCCACTTCACGATCTGGTCGTCCGTGCCCCGCACCGGCAGACTGCGGCACCGATGCCAGCGGAACTCACCGTCATGCCGACGTATCCGGTACGTGTGCTCGAACACCGTGCCTCTATCGACCGCGGTCTGCCAGGTGGTCAGCGTCTCCTGCTGATCATCGGGGTGCACAAGGCTGACCCAATTGCGGTCGTCGTTCGCGGCTCGCGGCAGGCCGGTGTAGTCGGTGCCTTGACGGTTGAAGTACTCCGTCGCCCCGTCCGCAGACGCCAGCCACACGATGTGCGGCAATGCCTCGGCAATCATGTGGAACTCGGAGTCCGTCAACGACAGACCCGCCGCCCGCGCATGGTCCTCGTCCGGATCCGGCCGTCGTTCGCCCATGGGGCTGTTGATGATGGCGGAAACCCGCTGGCGGCTGACGCGCAACAGCCGGGCGATCTTCTCCATGCTGAGGCCCTCCGCATGCAGTGCACGCACCTCGACGCGGCGCAGCCGACCGCTGGCTGCGGACAGGCGTTCCTGCAGGTCGGACAGAACGTCGAGGACAAGCGGGCCTGTTGCCCCCGTGATCAGCTCGGCGTAGCTGAGCCCGGCGGCACGGCCGCTGACGAGCTCGCGCGACCGTGCCGCCACGAGCTCGACGCGCTCGCTGCTGCGGCTCAGCACCTCGGCAACGGCATCGAGGGCTTCGACCAGCTCATCAGCTTCAGGGCGATTCATGGCGGCATCCAGGGGCTGGGAGGTCCGGGATCCACGGGCTCGACCGGCCATCGCTACGACGTTTTGCGGTTCCATTTTCGCCCCTGCACAACGTGTACAGGGTGCGCGCAGGCCGCCCCGACCTTCGTTCTTCGTGGATGAATGACATGTGTCTTTCGCAGGGCAAGAGCTGTCCGGACGTCCGATCTGGGTCAGCCCCGACGCCCGTCAAGCCGGTCGATCTGGTCGGGCGTGAGCTGCAGGTCCACGGCAGCGGCCGAGGCTCTCGCTGTCTCCGGGCGGCTCGAGCCGGGGATAGGGATCACCGCCGATGAGGTGGCGAGCATCCACGCAAGACTGACCTGCTGAGGAGTGGCGTCGACCTCGTGCGCAACGTCAGCGAACTCCTGGTACGCGCTGCCGAGGTCACTGGCCTTGGCAATGCCACCAAGAGGGCTCCACGGCAGGAACGCGAGGTTGAGGTCCTCACAGAGCCGGAGCTCCGGTTCGCTGGACCGGAAGGCCGGGGAGTACTGGTTCTGCACCGAAACCAGCCCGTCGCCGAGGATGCCGTGGGCGATGTAGATCTGCGCGGCGTTGGCGTTCGAGATCCCTGCCATCCGGATCTTGCCCGCGTCGAGGAGGCCGCGAAGCGCTCCGATGGAGTCCTCGTACGGAACCTTCGGGTCTGGCCGGTGGAACTGGTACAGCCCGATCGCTTCGACGCCCAGACGGCGCAGTGATGCTTCGCAGGCCTTGCGCAGGTACATGGGCGAGCCGTTGACCGTCCAGCTGCCGTCTCCCGGCCGGAGGTGACCGCCCTTGGTGGCGACGAGCACCTCGGAGGTATCGCTGCCGGACGTCGCGAGCGCCCGGGCGATGAGGCTCTCGTTGTGACCGACGTCGTTGCCGCGGAGATGGTAGGCGTCGGCGGTGTCGATCAACGTGACGCCGGCCTCGAGTGCGGCCTGCACGGTCGCTATCGAGCGTGACTCGTGCGGTCTGCCCTCGATCGACATCGGCATGCCGCCGAGACCAATGGCGCTGACCTTCGTGTGGCCTATCTGACGCTGTTGCATCGTGACTCCGGGTGGCCTGGCGAGTGCTCATCGGACATGACGTCCACGGTGGCATCGGCGGAGCCGAGGCGCATCACGCAACCTCGTAGTTCTCAGTCGCCAGATCTCCCTCCTGCTCGAGCACCACGCGCGTGAGCTCGACGCGCGATGTCACGTCCAGCTTGCGGAACACCTTGCGAAGATGGGAGTCGATCGTGTGCGGCGACACGTAGAGGTGGGCAGCGGCCTCACGGTTGGTCATGCCGCTGCTGACTTTTTGTGCGACGGCGAGCTCTGCCTCGGTCAGGCTGCTCCAGCCGAAACCGGGCGAGGAGGTTCTCGTGGCTACTGCTTCGGCTCGCAACATCATGCCGGCGAGGTGCGCCCCGTCCATGACCGGTTCGGACCGAAGTGAGAGCGCGTGGCCATCGCACGTCGCGAAGGTGACGAGCGCTCCCGGGCGGCCGGACACCTCCAGTACGCAGTCCCAGAGCCGACCGTGGTCGGAAGGATCGAGGACGTTCGAAGCGGCAGCGTTGACCAGCAGCGTCTGCTCGCTCAGGACGATCAGCGGTCCGCGGATCGTCCGTCGGGCCCGGAGGAAGTGCTGCTGCAGGACGCGTTCGCGAGTTGAGACATCGTCCAGCAGTCGCTGCTCGATCGCCCAAGCCGTCCGTTTGGCGAGCGGCAGCATCAGCGCATTGGAGTCGTACGCCTCGCAGGAGAGGTCAACGACGCCGAGCAGTCGACCCGTACGGGGGTCGGTGACTGTCACCGCCGCGCAGGCCATCTGCGTCAGCGCGTCGGCGAAGTGCTCCTGAGCCAGTACGACGGTGGCGGCACCGTTCTGCAGGGCCGTGCCGATGGCGTTCGTGCCGACGGCGGCTTCGCCGTACAAGAAGCCGGGAGCCAGCCGGATCCCGTCGAGGAGACTGAGAGTGCTGCTGCCCGATGCCCGCCGCATCACGACGTGGCCATCTGCGTCCGCCAGGAGCAGGCCGATCTTGGTGCCCTCCAGGTCCGCACCGACCTGATCGAACACCGGGTCGGCAGCCCATACCAGCCGGCCGCCGTCGTCCAGGTCGGCATCGAAGGGCACCTCCAACCGCTCCGGGCTGAGGCCGGCATGGACGCTCCGCCGCCACGAGCCGACGATGTCGTCGCGAGGCGGAAGGTCCCGCGCTCGGTCGAACAGCTCCTGAGGAATGTCCATCTGCCTCACCACCCGTCGAGGCGCGTAAGTGGGGGCGTCCCGGGTCCTCGTGGCGATCGATGCTCCCCGGATCTCACGGGTGTGTCAAGTGACATGCGTCAACTGACATGCGTCAATTGACCTTGGCAAACGCTAGGTAATGACGCCTCGCCTCCGTACGGTGGTCACATGGCGACCCCCGACGTCGGCGCGGCTCTCCGCGCGGCTAGGGCGCGTCTTGGCTGGACCAGAGAGGCGCTCGCCTACCACTCAGGGGTCAGCTGGGCTGCAATAGCCCAGATCGAGTCCGGCCGGCGCAAGGACGTCCACGTCAGCAGCCTGGTTGCCCTCGCGGGCGCGCTGGGGGTAAGCCTGGATTACCTGGTCGGTTCGCCCGGGAGCGCCCCACAACTGTTCGAGCACCGCGCCCTCGTTTACGGTTCCGACGCGGCCTTCGCTGCTGCGGTTGTCCCGTTTCTTGCAGAGGGCGCCGAGCAGTCTCATTGTCTTCTGGCGGTGGCCCCCAGGGCCAAGATCAGCCTCATCCGCCGTGAGCTCGGCGAGCGCGCGGACCTCGTGGAGTTCGTTGAATGGTCGGATTGGTATCGCTCACCGTCAGCCGCCCTCGACCGATACCGCGAGTATGTGACGCGCAAGTGCGTGCGGGGCGGCAGTTGGATCCGGATCGTCGCGGAAGCCGGCTGGGCGCGTGAGACCGGCCAGAAGCTCGCTGCGTGGAACCGCTACGAGTCCTTGGTGAACCTGGCCTTCGCACCCTGGCCCGCCACGATCATGTGCACCTACGACGAGCGCGCATTCGCCAAGGAACCCATCGCGCACGCCCGCCGCTGTCATCCGGTGATCGCGCATGCGGGGACCGCCACGGCCAATCCCAAGTATCGCGAGCCGGGTGACTTGTTGCTTGCGCCACGGATGCCCTGACGACCGACGCACCTGCCACGTGGCGGCCGGCGCCGGACTTTCGCAGCCCCCGAACGACCTAGACATGTCCCCCAAGCACACCAGTGATCTGCCGTCTTCTAGCCCTTTGTGTCGCGAAACGGGTCTTCTGGTCGGTGCGTGACGATGCTTGAAGCATGAAGATCTCCGAGATCACGCTGGGAGCAGTCCCTGAGCTGCTGACCGATGCCGGGCTCATGGCCCAGATCGTGGCTGCCTCGGCCGACGCGATATTCAGCGAGGACCTGAGCGGACGGATCACCAGCTGGAACGCCGGGGCGGAGCGGCTTTACGGCCGCAGCGCCGGCGACATGCTCGACCGTTCTACGAGCACTCTTGTCCCTGACGAGGCATCCATCCAGCTCATGGCCGTACACGCAGCCGCTCTCGCGGGGGAACGGGTCGAGCGCTTCGACACCTGGCACCTGCGTCCCGATGGCAGTCATGTCCCGGTCTCGCTCACCGTCTCGCCACTCTGCGGTCCCGACGGGGCCATCGTCGGCCTCGCGACGAGTGTCAAGGACGTGACGGAGCGCACCCAGCACACGGCTGAGCTGGCGGAGGTCCACCGCGCACTTGAGAAGCAGTACCTGGCACTGGGCCGCTCGAACCGGGACCTCGAGCAGTTTGCGTACGTCGCCTCGCACGACCTGGCTGAGCCGCTCCGGGTCATGACGGGCTTCGTGCAGCTCCTGGAGAAGCGATACGCGGACGTGCTGGACGAGCGGGGCAGCCGTTACGTCTTCCACGTCGTCGACGGCGCTGCGCGAATGCGCGTCCTCATCGACGACTTGCTGGAGTACTCGCGCTTCCTCCGCTCCGACCCCGGCGGCGAGGCTGTCGACACGACCGCCGTCGCCAGACGCGCGGTGGCGGCGCAGAACGCCGCCGACGTCGAGATCGGCGATCTGCCGACGGTCTGGTGCGACGAGGCGGCCGTCTTCGCCGTCCTTCAGAACCTCATCAGCAATGCTGTGAAGTTCCACCGTCCAGATGCGGCGTCGCACGTGAGGGTCACCGGACAGGTCGTGGGTTCCAAGGTGCAGCTGTCCGTCGATGACGACGGCATCGGCATCGAGCCGGAGTACCGCGAGCGTGTCTTCGGGATGTTCTCCCGACTGCATGTGCGCGAGGCGTATGCCGGCACCGGGATCGGGCTGGCCATCGTGCAGCAGGTTGCGGAGCGCTCGGATGGCCGCGCCTGGGTCGAGACATCCGACTTGGGCGGCAGCCGCTTCTGCATCACGCTCCCCGCACCAGCCGCAGTCCAGGCCGCGTCGTGAGGCGCAACGCGGAGCTGATGCGGATCTTGCTGGTCGAGGACAGCGTGGCCGACGTCGAGATGACGCTCGAGGCGCTCGCGGACGCGAAGGTCGCCAACGAGGTCACCGTCGTCCGGGACGGCGCGTCTGCCATTGCGCTGCTCTTGGATCCGACCCAGTCGAAGCCCGACCTCGTCATCCTCGACCTCAACCTGCCGCGCATGAGCGGGCACGAGGTGCTGAGCCGGATGCGCAACGACGACCGACTCCGCCGTATCCCGGTCGCGGTCTTGACGACGTCCTCAGCGGAGTCCGATGTCGCGAAGACCTACGACCTCGGTGCCAACTGCTTCTTGACCAAGCCGGTCGACATCGAGCAGTTCGTTCACGTGGTGCAGTCCATCGACGACTTCTGGCTCGGTCTCGTCAGGCTGCCGTCGTGATCCCGCGCATCAGCGACGCGACTCCCGCACTGGATCACGACAGCGCCATCCGTCTGCTCATCATCGAGGACTCCGCCTCGGACAGCGAGCTCGTGCTGTCGCTCCTGGAGGACGAGCTTCCACGTGCCGTCGTCGAGGTCTCCGCCAACCTCCATGACGCGCTCGAGCGGCTCGAGCAGTCGCCGCACGATCTGGTGCTTGCAGACCTGTCCCTGCCCGACGCGGACGGCCTCGCCGTCGTGCATGCCGTGCGTGCGGCGCATCCCGAGACGGCGCTCCTCGTCCTGACCGGGCGTGGGGACGGCCAGCTCGCCCTTTGGGCTCTCGCGGAGGGGGCCCAGGACTACCTGGTCAAAGGCGAGCACGACGGTCGTCGGCTCGCGACGGCGCTGCTCCACGCGTTGCAGCGTCAGCGTTCGGAACAGCAGGCGCACAGCTACCTGCAGCTCGCCAGGGGACTCCTGGATGCGCTGGAGGCACCGACGTGCGCAGTCGGGCCCGACGGGGTCATCATCGCTGTCAACAACGCCTGGCTCAGCTTCACGGCCGGACCTGACGGGGCACCCACCGAGTGGGACGTCGGGGCTGACTACCTTCGCAAGTGCGACGCCTTGGTCGCGGCCCGACGAGAGTTCGCTCCCACCGTCGCAGCCTTCGCGGAAGGTGTTCGTAACGTGCTCGCCGAGCGCGTGGAGCGTCACCAGTACGAGTACCCGCGACCCGGTGAGATCGAGGACCGCTGGTTCAGCATCCGGGTCTCACCGGCCGAGCTGGGGAGCGGGCGAGGCGCAGTGATCAGCCACGTCGACGTGACCGACATGCACCGCGTTCAGCTTGCCCTGACGCACCAGGCCTTGCACGACGCGCTCACCGGGCTCCCTAATCGGCTGCTGCTGGCCGATCGCCTGGAGCAGGCCTGCGCCGACGCCCGTCGACACGGTCGTCAGGTTGGCGTCGCCTTCCTCGACCTCGACCACTTCAAGCGCATCAACGACAGCCTCGGGCATGCCGCCGGCGACGCCTTGCTTCTGCAGGTCGCCGGTCGGCTCACTGGGGTCATGCGCGAGGGCGACACCCTGTCCCGCTATTCAGGCGATGAGTTCGTCATCGTCTGGCGTGATCTGGCCGACGCAGAGAACATGGAGATGTTGGGAGCACGGCTGTCCGAGGTGCTCGCCCTTCCGTTCGACCTTGGTGCCACGTCCGTCAACCTGTCCGCCAGTGTCGGGGTGGCGATCGGTGATGCCGCGTCGGCGGACGACTTGCTCAGGGAAGCCGACGCCGCGATGTACGACGCCAAGCGGCACGGCGGCGCCAGGCTTCGGGTCTTCACCGGCGAGCTTCGGCAAGGTGTCGAGGACCTGATGAAAACCGAGGTCGAGCTCCGCGGTGCGCTAAATCGCTCGGAGCTGGTGCTGCACTACCAGCCGGTCATCGACCTGGACAGCGGCCGGCCCGTTGCCGTGGAGGCACTCGCCCGCTGGCAGCACCCCGAGCGGGGGTTGCTCTCCCCAAGCTGCTTCATCCCGGTCGCCGAGTCGAGTGGGTTGATCGTGCCGCTCGGCAAGTGGGCCGTCGATCAGGCCTGCCGAGACGCGGCAGCCTTCAGCGGGGCCGCGCAGGGACTGCACGTCGCCGTCAACCTGTCGGTCCGACAGCTGACCCAGCCGGATGTCGTCGAACACGTCCGCGATGCACTGCAACGAAGCGGTCTGGACCCGAAGCGACTCATGCTCGAGGTGACCGAATCGGTGTTCATGCAGGACGCCGATGCGGCAGCAGTCGCCCTGAACGGGTTGGCGCAGCTCGGCGTACGGATCGCCATCGATGACTTCGGCACCGGCTACAGCTCGTTGCTCTACCTGCGGCGTTACCCGATCAGCGCCCTCAAGCTCGACCGGGCCTTCGTGTCGGGCATCGGCCTCTCCCTCAACGACGAGGCGATCTGTCGCAGTGTCGTCAATCTTGCGCACGCCGTCGGGGCGACGTCGATCGGCGAAGGTGTGGAGACCGTTGAGCAGTTCGCCGCGCTGCGCGCGCTCGGATGTCAACAGGCGCAGGGATTCCTTTGGTCCCCCGCCGTGTCGGCCGATGACCTCGCGGACGTCTTGACCGGCTGTGCGCAGCTCGGGCTCCCGATCCCCGGCCGCAGTCGGCGCCGCAAGCCAGGGACACCAACGACGGGGCTTGTCGTCGTCGAGCGCGTCGCGGCGCTTCGAGCGAAGGGCGCGTCAGCCCACTCGATCGCTGCCGCGTTGAATCGGGCGGGCACGGCCAAGGCTGACGGAGCGCGGTGGACCGCAGCCTCTGTGTCCCGCCTGCTCCCGGCCCCTGCCGACCCTCGCCGGAATTGAGCCGGATGCCCTGGCGACAGACGGCCGCTACGGCCGTTGCGGCAAGGACTTCCCCGGCGGGCGCGGTGATGCCGCGATCCCCGGCGCTGTCTCGCCCATGGCTGCCCGCAGTCGCGCCAGCTCGCTCTCGGCCCGCTTGAGGTCGTCGATGTCGGTGCCCGTGCCGATCCACTTGAGCGGGCGGCGATCAGGCCCGCGCACCGGCAGGCTCCGGCACAGGTGCCAGCGGTACTCCCCGTCGGCAGCACGCCGGATCCGCGACTCGATCTCGTACGGCGCCCCCGTCGCGATCGCGTTGCGCCAACTGCTCTGAGCAGCTTCCCGGTCATGGGGATGAAGGACGGAGAGCCAGTCCCACTGTTCGTTCGTGGGGCGGCGCAGGCCTGTGTACTCCACAGTTCGCTCGTTGACGTACTCCGTGGTGCCGTCGCTGTCCGAGACACCGACGAGCAACGGCAGCGACTCGGCGATCAGCCGGAATTCGGGACCGGTCAGCGAAAGTCCCGACCGCCGATCACGACCGTCAGCGTGCTCGCGTTCACCATGGCCGAAGGGGCTGTTGATGATGGCAGATACGCGTTGCCGGCTAACCCCTAGCAACGATGCGATCTTGTCCATGCTCAGGCTGTCGGCGTACAAGGCTCTGACTTCGGCCCGACGCAGCCGGCTGCCGGCATCGAACAGGCCGTCCAGCAGCTCGGACAGGACGTCGAGCACCAGTGGATTGCGCGCGCCTGTGAGCAACTCGGCATAGCGGAGCCCGCGCGACCGCCCGGCTCTCAGCTCGGCCGCGCGAGCGACGACAACCTCGACGCGATCCCGCCCGCGCTCGAACACGTGGATAACATCATCGAGAGCCTCGAACAGCTCCTCGTCGTACGCGTCAGTCAATGTTCGCCCTCAACTCTGGCGCGACCCCGCGCCGACGGAGTGCTGGGTATTGAGCGATCAGGTTGAGCGCGCGCCACCTCCCCCGTTCCCTTCGAGCGTCATGACGGACATGTGCGGATAGTGCGCCTCCGGGGGCGATCCCCGCCAGGGAGGTAGGACCTCATCCCTGCACGGCATGGTGTGCGCGGCGCCAACCGTCCAGACAAGCTCACGTTGTGGACGCGCCCACAGCCATCAGGCATCCGCGCGAGCAACGCCGTCGCCTGGGCCCGTGAGGTGCTCAGCCGCTACGGGCACACGGTCTGCCAAGAAGGGCGCCCTCCCCGCAGTGGCCAGTGAGGACCGCCGCTGGGAGGGCGCCAACAACGTGCGTACGCGTGCCGCGGACGTCACGCTCTTGGAGATGCCGGGAATCGAACCCGGGTCCTCCGGTGGCAATGCAGGGCTTCTCCGGGTGCAGCTCGCTGTGGTTTTCTCGGCCCCACCGTTCACGCGAGCGAGACGGTGCCGGGCTCAGTCACTGTTGGGTGTTCCGTCCGCCCCCGTGACCGGGCCGGACGGTGATCCTCCTGTCGATGCCAGGTCCCGGGCCGGAGGCACTCCCGGGCTGACAGCTACACGTTGCTGCTAGGCAGCGAGCGTGTAAGCGGCGCGATGAGAATCGGCGCTTGTTTTTTTTGCGACGTTTCGTGGTTAACGAGATCATCGTCGCCTTCCTCGACCCGCTTCCCCTGCCTCGACATCCGGAGTCGAGACCTGTCATCCCCTTCCTGTTGCTACCCGCGAAGTGTACCGCCGTACGACGACAGGCTCTTCCGATTCGCGCCGGCCCTCAGCCCTCGACGGCGCGCAGGTGCTTGACCGGGAGGGGCTTCTCCAACCGCGGTTCCGGCAGCTGGAACCGTGCGCCCTGGCCGACCTCGTCCACCCCCAGCAGGACCTGCAGCTCCTGCGCCGGCACTGGGCGGGACAGCCAGTAGCCCTGCGCCATGTCGCAGCCGATCCCGCGCAGCGCCTCGGCGAGCCGGGGGTCCTCGACGCCCTCGGCAACGGCTCTCGCGCCGAGGCTGTGGGCGAGGAGGACGGTCGCGCGGACGAGCGCGACGTCGCTCTCCGACTCGAGCATCCCGCTCACGAACGACCGGTCGACCTTGAGCTCGTTGACCTTGGTCCGCTGCAGGAACGCGAGGGACGAGTATCCCGTGCCGAAGTCGTCGACGGACAGCGCGACCCCGAGGCGACGCAGCCGGCCGAGCACCTCCTCGACGACCTCCAGCTCGCTGGTTGCCGTCGACTCCGTGATCTCCAGCACGAGCCGGTCAGGCGGAAGCGAGTGTCGCGCGAGCACAGCGGCGACGTCGCGCGGCAGCTGCCGATCGAGCAGCGACCGGGCCGCGAGGTTGACCGCGACGGTCGCACTCGACCCCCGCCTCGCCCACCACGCGCACTCCGCGACGGCGAGATCGAGCACGCGCAGCGTGAAGGGTCGGACCAGCCCGGACTGCTCGGCCACCCCGATGAAGTCGACCGGCATGAGCAGACCGCGGCCGGGATGCTCCCACCGGGCCAGTGCTTCGACGCCGATGATCTGACCTGTCGCGAGGTCGGCCTGCGGCTGGTAGTGGACGACGATCTCGTCGCGCTCCAAGGCGCTCCGCAGCTCGGCGACGAGAGCGAGCCGGTCCACGCTCGACCCATCGTGCTGGCGCTCGTAGCGCACCCAGGACCCGCGGGCAGACTTCGCCTGGTACATCGCCACTTCGGCCCGGCGCAGCAGCTCGTCGGCATCGGCGGCATCGGCCGGGTAGCAGGCCAGCCCGACGCTCGCCTCGACGGAGAGCCGCATCCCCTCGAACGCAACCGGCTCGGTGAGCAGCCGCAGCACGTCCTCCGCGGCGGGTGCCGCGTCGTCGGCCGACTCCAACCCGGTCAGCAGCACCGCGAACTCGTCTCCGCCGAGCCGGCTCACGAGGTCCCCGGGTCGACCGAGGGAGCTCAGCCGATCGGCGACGCGGCGCAGCAGGACGTCGCCGGCGGCATGTCCTAGCGTGTCGTTGATCTCCTTGAAGTGGTCGACGTCGAGCAGCAGCAGCGCCGTCGTGAGGTTGTGCGGCGCCTCGACCGCGGTGCGGACGCTCTCCTGCAGCAGCGCCCGGTTGGCCAGCCCGGTCAGTGGATCGTGGCTGGCGTCGTGTGCCTGTCGCGCACCGTCGACGCGCACGTCGTCGTACAACCCCGCGGCGAGGATCGCGAGTGCAACCGTCTGAGCGAACGATCGCAGCGCGCCCCACTCGCCCGGTGTCAGGGACACCCTCGATTCGAACCGCAACCAGAACCGGCCGAAGTCGCCCGCCGGCCCGCGCAGCGCGATCATGACGTCGTCGCCGCCGCTCATGTCGGCGGTGGCCACAGAGCCCGGCCGGCAGACCACCACGCCGTCCGCCTCGAGCTCGTAGCGTCGCGGCGGCCGGCGGCGATCCGGAGCAAGCTGCAACTCCGCCGATCGGCACTCGAACAGCTCGCAGGCGCTCCGCAGCGCCACGTCTGCGATTCCGAGCTCGTCGAGCTGACCGAGGTGACTGGTCGCGCGTTCGAGCGCGCGCGTTCGCCGGTTCGCCTGGTACGCCGTCACGATCACGTGACTTGCGAGGAAAGCGGTCGCAACTGCCAGCGGCAGGGTCAGGCGCGAGGGCCCGTCGACGGCGACGACGACGAGCAAGGCTCCGGCCACCGCCCCGTTGGCGGCGAGGACGACGGGCTCGACGGCCAGCCGGTCCAGCAAGGTCGGTGGGAACGCCACGCCGCACACCACGGACCGGTGCAGCGCACGCGCCAGCCGCTGGGCCGCCCGCAGTGTCATGGCGGCAAGGGCGAGAGCAAGCAGGCCGCGCGGCGACGACCACGACGACGCGCCCACGAGGGCGGCTACCCCGACGGCCGCGCCCGTGGCAGCGGTGAAGAAGGTCGCGTCGTACAGAGCGACGAGGGGTCGACGACGCAGGAGCGTGTGCACGAGCAGCACGGCCGGCCCGAAGAGCACGACCGACCAGGCCGGTCCCAGCACCACGCATCCGATCAGCAGCGCCGCAACACCGAGGTCGAGCGATGCGGGCCCGTAGCCACGCGTCACGCGGAGCGCCGGAAGCTGCGAGACCGACGCGAACGACGCCGCGAACGCCAGCTTCCACGCGGCCGGCACCGCGCCGGTCAGCGCGACATCGCTGATCGCCGCGGTCCACGCGCAGAGGGCGGCTGCTGCGACGATGACGACGAGGCGGTCGGCGGGTCGAAGCCGCATGCCCGGGACCGCTACGGCGTCAGCCATCACGGTCCCCCTTCCGGGCCATCTCGCTGGTGCAGCTCCACCTAGTGTCGGTGAGCCTTCTGCACCCGGCCATGGCCCGCGCCGTAGTCCTTTCGAGCCATATCCGCGGGCCCGTTCGCCCCACCCGAGGACGAATCGGGCGGCGGCGCAGTCGCCGCCTGGCTAGCCCTCGACGGCCCTCAGCAGCGAGTTCGGGGCCCGGCGCTCGGCGACGACGCGCGGCTCGGGAATCGCGAAACAGTGCTCGGGGGCCGGAACCGCGCCGACGCCGAGCAGACTCTTCATGTCCTCCGGCGGCACCGGCCGCGACAACCAGTAGCCCTGCGCCATGTCGCAACCGAGGCCGCGCAGTGCGGCGGCGAGCGCACCGTCCTCCACGCCCTCGGCGACCGCGCGCGCGCCGAGGCTGTGCGCCAGCTGCACGGTCGCCCGAACCAGCGCCATGTCGTTGTCCGACTCGAGCATCCCCGCGACGAAGGAGCGGTCGACCTTCAGCTCGTTCACCGCGGTGCGCTGCAGGAACGCCAGTGACGAGTAGCCGGTGCCGAAGTCGTCGACCGAGATGCCGACGCCGATGCGCCGCAGCGCACCGAGGATCTCCTCCACGACGTCGAGCTCGCTGGTGGCCGTCGTCTCGGTGATCTCCAGCACCAAGCAGGAGGCCGGCAGTCCGTGCCGCTTCAGGATCGACGCAACGTCGTCCGGGAGCTGTCGGTCCAGCAGCGAGCGGGCAGCCAGGTTGACCGCCACGGTCACCGGCCGGCCGATCCGCTGCCAGGTCACGCACTCGGCAACAGCGAGCTCGAGGATGCGCAGGGTGAACGGGCGCACCAGGCCCGACTGCTCTGTCACACCGACGAACTCCATCGGCGGCAGCAGTCCTCGGGTCGGGTGCTGCCAGCGCGCCAGTGCCTCGGCACCGACGATGTGCCCGGTGGCGAGGTCGGCCTGCGGCTGGAAGTGCGCGACGATCTGGTCGGTCTCGAGTGCGGATCGCAGCTCAGCGACGAGGGCGAGCCGGTAGACGCTCGAGTCGTCGCGCACCGGGTCGTAGCGCACCCACGAGCCGCGGTCGGTCTTCGCCTGGTACATCGCCACGTCCGCGCGCCGGAACAGCTCATCCGCGTCCGCGGCGTCGTGCGGGTGGCAGGCGACACCCAGGCTGCCCTCGACCGACAGCCGAAGACCCTCGAACTCCACCGGCTCCGCCAGGACGCGCAGCAGGCTGTCCGCGAGCGGCTCGGCGTCGCTCGGTGATGCCAGTCCGGTCACCAGCACGGCGAACTCGTCCCCACCAAGCCGCGACACGAGCCGGCTCGGTCCGGCGACGGTGCACAGCCGATCTGCGACGCGCTGCAGGAGGAAGTCGCCGGCGGCATGGCCGAGGGTGTCGTTGATCTCCTTGAAGTGGTCGAGGTCGAGCAGCAGCAGCGCCGTGCTCGTGCCTTCCGTGCCGGCAATCGCCTTTCGCGTCTCGTCCTGCAGCAGCACGCGGTTGGCCAGGCCGGTCAGCGGGTCGTGGCTCGCCTCGTAGGCATGCCGGAGCGCCTCCGCACGGACGTCGTCGTACAGGCCTGCGTTGAGAACGGTGGTGCTGACGGCGTGCGCGTAGGTGCGCAGCACATGCCGCTCGCGCGCGTTGAGCTTGACGGGGCCGTCGAAGATGAGCCGCAGGCTGCCGACCCGTCCCTTCGGCCCCTCGAGCGGTGCGTCGATGCACGTCGTCTCGACGGGCGTCTCGCCGTCTGGTCCGATCGCGACGTACGTCGTGCGGGCGGGCGACATGGTCAGCTCCGCGCCGCCGGACACGCAGATGACCTGCTGGTCGTCACCGAGCGAGTAGACGCGGTTCGTGCGCTGGCCGTTGGCATGCAGCAGCAGCTCGATCCGTCCGGTGCGGAACAGCTGGCCGGCGCGGACCAGCGCCACCTCTGCGATGTCGCTCTCCTCGAGCTGGTTCAGCTCCCGGGTCGCGGCCTCGAACTGCTGCCACATGTCGCGTTCCTGCCGCGTGGACAGCAGTCCGCGGTACGCCGCGTAGACACCCGCCATGACGGGAGGTACGCCGACGAGCAGAACGGCGTTGGTCTCGACCACGAACAGCATCGCCGCAGCCGCGAGCACGTTGCCGGCCCAGATGGCGAACAGCATCCGCCACGCCTCGCCGAGCACAGCCTTCGGCGGCCGGCTCTGCGCGACTGCGACGACGAGCGACGTCAGCAGCGCGCTCGTCGCGCTGAACAGCGAGACGGACACCAGCAGAACAACGGCGTCGCGACCATCCGTCAGCCGGTACGGCGTGACGGCGAACAGCTGGACGCCGGCGGCCGCGACGGCCGTGGCGAGGGTGAACGCGGCGCCGTTGAACAGCGACTTCAACCAGCCCCGGTGGGCAGTCAGGTGGACCGCGGTGACGACCGGGCCGGCGAGCAGCAGCACCCAGCCCGGCGGGATGGTCGCGAAGCCGATGACGATGCACGCCTCGCCCCACGTGAACGAGTACTGGTGGGCGCCGAACCGCACGTGCAGGAGCGCCCGCTCGGAGAGCGGAAGAAGCAGTGCGACGAGCAGCAGCCGCCACGGGTTGGGAAGCGCGGAGCCGCGCAGGACGAGCGCCTCGACCGAGACCGCCGTGACAGCGATGGCGAGCACGACGCCGACGACGACGCGCAGCCGCGCTGGGACGGACATGCCGTCCCAGCGCGTGCGCATGCCGCTCAGTCGCGCTGGCGCTTCTGCGGTGGACATCCCTACAGGTTGCCGACCACGAGATCATGCTTGTCGGTGCTCGGCGGGCCGTCGCTCTGCTCACCGGGCACGTTCTGGTACCACTTCGGCCGGTGACCCCAGAAGGCGTCGAGGAAGGTGTCCTCCGACTCGTAGACCGCGCTCGTCCAGGCGCTGCTGGTCCACGCCGAGCTGGTCCACGCCGCGCTGGTCCAGGCCGAGCTGGTCCAGGCCGAGCTGGTCCAGGCGCTGCTGGTCCACGCGCTGCTCGTCCACGCGCTGCTGGTCCACGCGCTGCTGGTCCACGCGCTGCTGGTCCAGGCCGAGCTGGTCCATGCCGAACTGGTCCACGCGCTGCTGCTCCAGGCCGAGCACCACGAGGTGGTCTCGTCGTTGAGCACCTTGTCGACGCCGTTGCACTTGACCGTGACGGACGGCGCACTGCCGCGGCTGGCCTGCAGCGTCCCGGTGCCCGTGGCGGTCGGAACGGCCGACGCCACGCCGGAGACGTCCTTGGCCATGGCCGCCATGATCTGGAGGCGGCCGGCCCCCTGCGAGTTGCGCGACAGGCTCGGGATCGGCAACGCGGTCGACGTCAGAGCCGCCTTCACCTGGTCCGGCGTCATCGCGGGGTTCTTGGCAATGAGCAGCGCGGCGGCTCCGGACGTGACGGCCGCGGCCTCCGACGTACCCGATCCCTTGATGTACGACGGCGCGATGAGCGCCTTCGGGTTGTCGCGCTCCACGGTCGAGCCTGGCGAGCGAGTGGCGACGACGGTCCGACCCGGCGCGACCAGGTCGGGCTTCGCCGCTCCCTGCGCTGTCGGGCCGACGGACGACCAGTTCGGAACGACGTCGTTGTCAGTGTTGATGTCGCCGCGATCGTCGAACGCACCTGCCGTGATGACGAGCGGGTCGTCAGCCGGCTTGAGGATCTGGCCACCTGTGTTGCCCGCAGCGACGACCACGGTGACGCCGCCCGCCCACAGCTGCTCGACCGCGTAGTTCAGCGGGTCGACCGAGGGGCTCTGCGTCGAGGGGACGCCCCACGACAGGTTGAGGACCTTGATGTTGTAGTCGGCCTTGAAGGCGTTGACCCAGGAGAGGCCGGCCAGCACGGTCGAGACGTCCGTCGCGCCGCTGGCGCCGGCGACCTTGACGCTGATGATCTTGGCGGCAGGCGCGATGCCGGTACGTGGCGACGATCCGGCGTCGACGCCGCTGCCGGCGATGATGCCGGCCATCACGGTCCCGTGGCCGTAGCTGTCGACGGTGTTGGCGTTCTCACCCGACAGGTCGGGGCCGGCCATGACGCGACCGGCGAGGTCGTTGACGGCGGCGACGCCCGTGTCGAGGACCGCGACGCTGACGCCGGCACCTCTGTTGCCGGCCTGGAAGGCGTTGCCGGCCTGCGAGGTCCACACGTACGAGGAGGAGGAGGTCGTGTCGTCCCATGATGCTGCGTACAGCTTGCCGGCGCGGTCGGCCGTGACGGCCTTGACGCCCGGCGTGCCGGTCAGCTCCGCCAGCCGGTCGGCCGGGACCGTCGCGGATACACCGTCGATGATCGGCAGGGGTGCGCGCACCGTGCCGCCGACGCGGGTGACCGCTGCGCGAACGGCTGCCATGGCGCCGTGCGCGCCGGACACGACGACCCGCTGAGCAGCGGTGCCGGTCACCGACAGGCCCGCGTCCAGGACGCCTGGCTGCGCGGTCGAGGCGCTGCTCGGGACCGCGGACAGCGCGGTGCCCAGGAGGCCGGCGGCGACGGCTGCTGCGAGCACGGCCTTCTTGGCCAGCGTCGCGGAGCGGGTCCAGGCGTTCGACTCCAGTACAACTGCACCGGTCGCCCAGCGTGACCCTGCGCTCATTCGTGACCTCCAGTGACGGCTCGGTGACCGTGTGCAAGAAGGATCGGGGATGCGGCGCGAATGGCCTATAGCCACTTCGGATCATCTCCGGGCCGCCAACGGAGGGGCAAAGAGGCACAGACGCACCAAACCGGCGTCGCCGCTGTCGATGACACCTCGATGGCAACGCCCCCGCAGTGCGCCCGAAACCGCTCGGCCGAGCGGCTCGGCGTACCGATATGCACCGTTCGTGAGATCACAGCGAAGCATCATTCGATTACGCAGAGTGACAGAACCGGGACTCAAGCTCACCGAAATCCGGACACCGCTCTCCCTCCGAGGCGGCGGACTCCTGTCACCCGGTCGACGGCGGCCCCCGCCGCGGCAGCCGGCAGGTCCCGGAAAGAGGAGTAGTCCGGAAGGCCCATGCGTGCAACGCCCGTCCTTAGGCCGAGTGCCGCGATCGTCCCTTCGCGTAGCGACCGGCGACGCGGCGCATCTCGTTGTCGGCGTCGCGCTTGGCGAGTGCCTGCCGCTTGTCGTAGGACTTGCGCCCCTTGCCCAGCCCGAGCTCGACCTTCGCGTGGCCGTCCTTGAAGTACAGCTGGAGCGGGACCAGCGCGAGCCCGCCCTCCTTGAGCTTCACCGTCAGCTTGACGATCTCCGCCTTGTGCATGAGCAGCTTGCGGGCGCGCCGCGGCGTGTGGTTGTTCCACGTGCCCTCGGTGTACTCCGGGATGTGCGCGCCGAACATCCACAGCTCGCCGTCCTGGACGGCGGCGTACGCGTCGACGAGCGAGGCCCGGCCCTGTCGCAGTGACTTGACCTCGGTGCCGGTCAGCACGATGCCGGCCTCGAACGTCTCGTCGATGGCGTAGTCGTGCCGCGCCTTCTTGTTCTGCGCGACGAGCTTCCCGCGGCCCGTCTCCCGCCCGGTCATGTCGGAAACCCTATGCGCCGCCCGCTCTGCCAGGCGGCCGGCGCAGAGCCGCTCCCCCCGACTGGTTGGGAGCCTGACCGCCGCGATCGTTGATCACGGGAAGATCGGCGGTTTCGAGTGCGCTGGGCCCGCGTCGAGCCCCGTCACCACAAGCCGTGGTCTCGGCCGATCGCACGCCGCGCACGCTCGGGAGCGCTGCGGTAGGCGGACTTTCCGGACTGCGTGCGCGCGAGCGCACGCTCATCGCCACCGGTTCTGGGCGTACGGGTCCGGGAAGTGCGCGGGCACGACGGCGGCCGCTCTTGGTGAGAGCGGTTCCCGACGACGACCACGATCAGCCGGCGCCCGCCGTACGGAGGTGGGGTTCGCGACAGCTCCGGTCGGCCCGAGGAGTTCCGAGACGATCAGGTTGGAGAAGCCAGCTGCGCGAAATCTGGCCCCAGACTCTCCAACCTGATCGTGAGACCGGACCGGGATCCCGTGCGTCGACCGCGACGGCCGGCGTACCAGGGTTGGCTGGGGAGTGGGCCTAGGGGATGGAGACCCAGCCGAGCGGGTCGACGGGGTCGCCGTCGAGGCGTACCTCGAAGTGCAGGTGCGGGCCGGTCGAGTTGCCCTCGTTGCCGACCCGCCCGACCTGCTGCCCGCGCGCGACGTGCTGGCCCGGTGAGACGTCGAGCTCGGACATGTGCGCGTAGCCGGTGGTGACGTCCCGGCCGCCCACCGTCCCGTGGCTGATGAGCACGAGCGTGCCGTAGCCGCTCGCGTAACCGGCGTACACGACCGTGCCGTCGTCAGCGGACCAGACCGAGGTGCCGTACGGCGCACCGATGTCGATGCCCGCGTGGAAGCGAAGGTCCCCGAAGATGGGGTGCACCCGCCAGCCGAACGGACTCGTGAAGTGACCGTCCGTCGGCCACAGGAACCTCGCGTTGCTGACCCGCGCCAGGCTGTGGTGCGCCCGCGCCGCCGCCAGGGCCCGTGCGCGGGCAGCCTTGCGCAGCCGTTCCGCCAGGGCCTTCGACGCGGCCTGTGCGGCGTGGTACTCCTCGAGGTCCTGGGCGCGGGCAGCCTTCGCATCGGAGAGGGCGCTCTTGCGCAGCGCGACGAGCTCGGCGACGTGGGCGGCCGCGCGCTCGGCGCGGACGGCGACCGAACGCGCCGTCTCCTCGCCGGCAGCGGCTGCGGTGCGCGCCTTCTCGAGGTCGTGCTGCTGCGCTGCCAGCCCGGCGGTTGCGGTCGCGAGGTGCAGGCGACCGACGCTGAGCTCGTGCAAGGCGTCGTTCTGGCCACGGAAGACCTGCTGCAGCAGGGACACGCGGTCGACAAGATCCTGCGGCGAACCCGTCTCGATCAGCTGCCGCATGTCGCCGAGCGACCCCTGCTGGTAGCTCCGCCGCGCGAGCAGGCCGACGGCGGCGCGGCCCGCGGCGACCTTCTCGCTCGCCTCGTCGACTCGGCGCTGGGCCGCGTCGGTGGCGAGCTCGGCTCGGCGTACGGCGGTGCTGGCCTCTTCCAGCCGGGCCTGGGCGCCGGCAAGCTCACCGCGCGCGACCGCGGCGTCCTGTTGCGCCGCCGGCAGCTGGGCGGCGACCTTCGACAGGCTCGCAGCCGCCGTACGCACCGCCGCGGTGGAGTCCTCGAGGGCGGCCGAGGCGTCGGCGACCCGGCGCTTGGCGTCACCGGAGCTGTCGGCGTGGGCAGGCGCGCCGACCAGCGGCATGACCAACGCGAGAAGGGCAGCGGCGATCGCCGTGCGGTGCAGCCGCACCGGTCCCCCCCTCATCCTCAACCCCTGAGTCACAGACGGCACAAATCGCCCTATGGGTACCACGGCGCAGCGGCCGCTGGTGGGACTTCCGAGGATCAGACCCGCAGGTGTCGCCGCAGGGTGAAGAAGGACGAGATGCCGGTGAGCGCGACGCCCAGCAGGAACATCCACGGCACGATCACGATGACATCGCGCCAGCCCACGAACGACGTGAACTTCAGCATCGGCTTGAGCAGCTGGTCCACCAGGACCGCCTTGAGCGCAGCCAGCCCGGCCGCCGCGAACGCCGCGCCGACCAGCCCGACCAGCACGCCCTCCAGCAGGAACGGGAGCTGGATGTAGAGGTTGCTCGCGCCGACCAGGCGCATGATCCCGGTCTCGCGGCGACGGCTGAATGCCGCGACGCGGATCGTGTTGCCGATCAGCAGGACCGCGGCGAGGATCTGGATCGCGGCCACGACCCAGGCGACGAGCTGCATCCGCTTGAGCACCTTGAACAGCGGGTCGAGCAGCGCCTTGAGGTCCTGGATCTCCTCGACACCGGGCGAGTCCTGGAAGGCACTCGCGAAGTCCTCGTACTTCGTCGGGTCCTTGAGCTTCACCCGCAACGACTCGGGCAGGGCCTCAGGCGTGACGTTCTGCACGAGGTCCTTGGAGTCCTTGAACTGCCGCTTGAAGTTCTCGAAGGCCTGCTGCTGCGACTCGTAGTAGACCTTCGCCACCAACGGGTTCTTGCTGACGTCGGCAAGCAGCTGGTTGCGTTGCTCCTCCGTGACCGCGCTGCCGTTGCAGTTGGCACCCTTGCTGCCGTCACCGCACAGGTACATCGAGACTTCGACCTTGTCGTACCAGAAGTCCTTCATCGCGTTGACCTGGCGCTGCGCCAGCAGGCCGGCCCCGAAGATGGCCAGGCTGATCGCGACGGTGACGACACCGGCGATCGTCATGGTCAGATTGCGGCGCAGCCCGATCCCGATCTCCGACAGCACGAACGATGCACGCACAGCAGTTCCTCCTCAGGCGCCGTGGCCGTAGACGCCCCGGGCCTGGTCGCGCACGACCTTGCCCATGGACAGCTCGACGACGCGGCGGCGCATCGAGTCGACGATCGCGGCGTCGTGGGTGGCCATGACGACGGTGGTGCCGGTGCGGTTGATCCGGTCGAGCAGCTTCATGATGCCGACGCTCGTCGACGGGTCGAGGTTGCCGGTGGGCTCGTCGGCGATGAGGATCATCGGCCGGTTGACGAAGGCGCGGGCGACGGCGACGCGCTGCTGCTCGCCGCCCGAGAGCTCGTCCGGCATCCGCTGGCCCTTGCCCTCGAGCCCCACCAGGTCGAGCACCTCCGGCACGACCTTGCTGATCTGGTGCTGCGGCTTGCCGATCACCTCGAGCGCGAACGCGACGTTCTGGTAGACCGTCTTGTTGGGCAGCAGCCGGAAGTCCTGGAACACGCAGCCGATGCTGCGCCGAAGCGCCGGGACCTTCCAGTGGCTCAGCCGAGCCAGGTCCTTGCCCGCGACGTGCACGCTGCCCGCCGTCGGCACCTCCTCTTTGAGCAGCAGCCGCAGGAACGTCGACTTCCCCGAGCCGCTCGACCCCACCAGGAAGACGAACTCCCCCTTCTCGATGTCGACGGTCACGTCATCGAGGGCTGGACGGGCGCTGGCGGGGTAGGTCTTGCTCACGTGCTCGAGGCGGATCATCGCAGTCGATCCTAGGTCCGCGTCGACGCTCCAGCCGGGCCCGACATGCGCCGATGGCGAGCGTGTCGGACAATGGTGGTGACCGGACCGAGGGAGGCAGATCGTGGCGTACGACGACCTGCTGTGCGCTGCCTGCTCCGGCCGCGTCGTCGACGGCGGCTGCCCCACCTGCCTGATCACCCGGCAGAGCCTGCCGAGCGCGCCGAAGCTGCCCGCCGCTGCGCTACTGGCAGCTGCCTCAGTCCTCGCGGCGCTGCTGGTGCTGGCCGACCACTTGCCGCTCTGATCTAGAGCTCAGGCACCGGCAGCACGACGCCGGCCGGCCAGCCCGACAGCCACCCCGAGCAGGAGCAGCCAGCTGCCCAGCACGAGCGACGGCAGCAACTGGATCGGGCCGGTGCGCGGAAGGGTGCGCGGCGTACCGGAGCCCGCGCCCACCGCCGTGACCTCGTTCGGGTTGCCGGGGTTCAGGCCGCTGGCGATGCACACCGTGCCGGGCGGCGGCGGGGAGGCCGGCTGCCCGCCGGGTCCGACCTGACCGCAGTCGGTCGTCGTGTTGGGCGCGCCGCCCGACTGGCAGATCTCCGGGTTGGCATCACAGCCGCCCGCGGTCGGCCCGGGGCTGGGCTCTGTGCTCGGGGTCTCGCTGGGCGCCGGGCTCGCGGCCGGCGATGCCGTCGCGCTGGGATCGGCGCTCGGCGTGGGGTCGGCCCACGCAGAGCCGCCCGCGGCCACGCACAGGACACCGGCCAGGCCGGCAGCGAGCAGAAGTCGTCGTACGGCGGTCATGAACTCCCCCAGGTGATCGGTCGCCTCGACGGTGGGACGCAGCCGCGGCCCAGGTGGTTCCACCCAGCCGTTCCCGGGGACTGGAGGCCGCACTCAGCCGGTGGTTGCTGCGACGCGTCGGCGGCCTCGACGACAGGTGTCACGTCGATCATCGCGAACGACGTCTGCCGTCGTGCCTGGTTGTCGAACGGTGAGATGCGGACAAGGCGGTGTACGCCGTGCT
>JAWWOH010000060.1:0-12039 GCA_033851845.1 Actinomycetota bacterium | reverse complement strand
CGCACGGCTCGCTGACCGAGCCCGGCCGGTCGTCCTCTCTCGAGATCACCTGCCCCGGCCCGGAGGCCGCGCTCGCGCTGGTCGGCGCGGCCCGTCGCATCGGCGTACAGGCAAAAGCACGTGAGGTGCGCGGCATCGACCGGGTTGTCGTTCGCGACGGTGACGCGATCGGCGTGCTGCTCACCCGCCTCGGCGCGCACGAGAGCGTGCTCGCCTGGGAGGAGCGGCGGATGCGTCGCGAGGTGCGCGCAACCGCCAACCGGCTGGCCAACTTCGACGACGCCAACCTGCGCCGCTCCGCCCGCGCAGCGGTCGCCGCCGGTGCTCGGGTCGAGCGCGCCCTGGAGATCCTCGGCGAGGACGCCCCCGAGCACCTGCTGCAGGCCGGGCGGCTTCGGATGGAACACGCCAACGCCTCCCTCGAGGAGCTCGGCGCACTCGCCGACCCGCCGATGACCAAGGACGCCGTCGCCGGTCGGATCCGCCGTCTGCTCGCGATGGCCGACAAGCGGGCCGCCGACCTCGGCATCCCCGACACCGAGGCCAACGTCACCCCCGAGATGCTCGAGGGCGCCCCCTAAACCCGTCGGCTAGCGTCGAAGGACGACAGCGCCGTCGCCAGAAGGAGCAGCAGTGACCGTTCGCGTGGGCATCAACGGATTCGGTCGAATCGGCCGCAACTTCTTCCGGGCCGTGCAGGCAGGCGGACACGACATCGAGATCGTCGCCGCCAACGACCTCGGCGACGTCGCCACGATGGCGCACCTGCTCAAGTACGACTCGATCCTCGGCCGCTACCCGGCCGACGTCTCCGTCGGCGACGGGGGCATCCAGATCGGCGAGAAGTTCCTCAAGATCTTCGCCGAGCGCGAGCCGAGCAGCTTGAAGTGGGGCGACGTCGGCGCCGACATCGTCGTCGAGTCGACGGGTTTCTTCACCGACGCCGCGAAGGCGAAGGCGCACCTCGACGGCGGTGCGAAGAAGGTCATCATCTCGGCGCCGGCGTCCAACGAGGACGTCACGATCGTCATGGGCGTCAACCACGAGACCTACGACCCCGCGAACCACAACGTCATCTCCAATGCCTCTTGTACGACGAACTGCCTCGGTCCGATGGCGAAGGCCATCAACGACGAGTTCGGGATCGTCAAGGGCCTGATGACGACGATCCACGCCTACACGCAGGACCAGAACCTGCAGGACGCTCCGCACAAGGACCTGCGCCGCGCTCGTGCCGCCGCGCTCAACATCGTCCCGACGAGCACCGGCGCCGCGAAGGCCATCGGCCTGGTCCTGCCGGAGCTCAAGGGCAAGCTCGACGGGTTCGCGGTCCGCGTGCCGATCCCGACCGGCTCTGCGACCGACCTCACGGTCGAACTGAGCCGCGACACCACCGCGGAGGAGCTGAACGCCGCGGTGAAGGCCGCAGCCGAGGGCTCGCTGAAGGGGTTCCTGCGCTACAGCACGGACCCGATCGTCTCCAGCGACATCGTCACCGACCCCGCGTCGTGCATCTTCGACGCGCCCTTGACGAAGGTGATCGGCAACCAGGCGAAGGTCATCGGCTGGTACGACAACGAGTGGGGCTACTCCAACCGGCTCGCCGACCTGATCACCCTGGTGGGGAAGTCGCTCTAGGTGCAGACCGCACAGCAGCTCGACGTCGCGGGCAAGCGCGTCCTCGTCCGCAGCGATCTCAACGTCCCGCTCGACGGCGGCACGGTCAGCGACGACGGCCGGATCCGGGCCAGCCTGCCGCTGCTGCAGGACCTGCTGCGCAGGGGGGCGCGCGTCGTCGTCACCGCCCACCTGGGCCGGCCGAAAGGTGTCCCGGACCCGAAGTACAGCCTCGCGCCGGTCGCCGCCCGCCTCGAGGACCTGCTGGGGCAGCCGGTCCGACTGGCGCAGGACGTGGTGGGTGAGTCGGCGCAGAACATGGTCGGTGAGCTGGCCGACGGACAGCTCGGGCTGCTCGAGAACGTCCGGTTCGAGGCGGCCGAGACGAGCAAGGACGATGCCGAGCGCGGGGCGTTCGCCGACCGCCTGGCGGCACTTGCCGACCTCTACGTCGACGACGCGTTCGGCGCCGTGCATCGCAAGCACGCGAGCGTATACGACGTGGCGCAGCGCCTGCCGCACGCGAGTGGACCGCTCGTCGCCGCCGAGGTCGACGTGCTCACGCGGCTCACCCAGGAGCCGGCGCGGCCGTACGCCGTCGTACTCGGTGGTTCGAAGGTGAGCGACAAGCTCGCCGTCATCGAGGCGCTGCTGCCGAAGGTGGACAGGCTCCTCGTCGGTGGCGGGATGTGCTTCACCTTCCTCAAGGCGCAGGGCCACGACGTCGGATCGAGCCTGCTCGAGGAGGACCAGGTGGAGCGCTGCCGCGGCTTCCTCGAGACCGGCAAGGTCGTGCTACCGGTCGACGTCGTCGCCGCGACGGCCTTCGCCGCTGACGCCGACCACGACGTCGTGCCAGCCGACGCGATTCCCGCTGACCGGATGGGCCTCGACATCGGACCGCACAGCGTCAAGGGGTTCACCGAGGCGCTCGCCGGTGCGAAGACCGTCTTCTGGAACGGCCCGATGGGGGTCTTCGAGATGGCGCCGTACGCCGAAGGAACGCGCGGGGTCGCCGAGGCGATCGCGGCCCTGCCCGGTGCACTCACTGTCGTCGGCGGTGGCGACAGCGCCGCGGCGGTCCGTGCGCTAGGGATCGACGAGACCCGCTTCACCCACATCTCGACCGGGGGAGGCGCGAGCCTGGAGTACCTCGAGGGCAAGCAGCTGCCCGGTCTGACCGTCCTGGAGACCTGAGTGCCCGCCAAGAACTCCCGCCAGCCGCTCATGGCGGGCAACTGGAAGATGAACCTGCACCACCTCGAGGCCATCGCACTCGTCCAGAAGCTGTCGTTCACCCTCAGCGACGCCGACTACGAGCGCACCGAGGTCGCCGTACTCCCGCCGTTCACCGACCTGCGCAGTGTGCAGACCATGGTCGACGGCGACAAGCTGCAGATCGGGTACGGCGCGCAGGACCTCTCGCCGCACGACGACGGCGCCTACACCGGCGACATCAGCGGCGCGATGCTGGCCAAGCTCGGCTGCACCTACGTCGTCATCGGCCACAGCGAGCGGCGGCAGTACCACGGCGAGACCGACGAGGTCGTGAACGCCAAGATCAAGGCGGCCGCCCGGCACGGGCTGGTGCCGATCCTGTGCGTCGGCGAGCCGCTCGACGTGCGCCGTGAGGGCACCCAGGCTGCCCACTGCACGACCCAGCTGGACGGCGCACTGGCCGGCATCCCGGTCGAGGTCGTCCGGACGATCGTGGTCGCCTACGAGCCGGTCTGGGCGATCGGCACCGGCGAGGTGGCCACGCCGGAGGACGCCCAGGAGGTGTGCTCGGCGTTGCGGGCCCGGCTGGCTGTGCTCTACCCGGGCGACGTCGCCGACGGGGTCCGCATCCTGTACGGCGGGTCGGTCAAGGCGGCCAACGTCGCCGGGATCATGGCGCAGCCCGACGTCGACGGGGCGCTGGTCGGCGGCGCCAGCCTCGATGCGACGGAGTTTGCCGGCATCTGTCGCTTCGCGCCGTAGCGGCCCCCCCGGCAGCCCGCCGGTTTGCGCCCGGCTGACCGATTCAGCGCAACCGCTCCCGCGGACGGGTAACTCTTGCGTCACGATCGCGCGGCGCTCTGGCGACGTCCCTTCCGCTGGGTTGTGTCACCTGGCTACTGTCCGTGCTCGATGGCGTCAGATCCGACGCCGTCACTTCAACTGGCCCGGGGGCTCTCTCCGGGACGACAGTTCCCCGGGCGCCCACGCGGTGCCCAGGAGAGGTGGACAATGCTCAGCAAGCGGAGAGGGCTCTCCACTGCCGCCCTCGTGGCCGGCCTCGCGTTGACCGCGGCGGCCTGCGGCGGCAGCAGCGGCGGATCGACGCCGGGTACGACGGACTCGGGCGCCAAGAAGGGCGGCGCGCTCAAGCTGCTCGGCGGCGGCGACATCGACCACATGGACCCGGTGTCGGCGTACTACCAGACCAGCTACGTGCTGCTGCGTGCGGTTACCCGCCAGCTGCTCAGCTACCCGGTCTCGAAGGACGAGAAGGCTGCGGTCACCCCGGTCGCCGACCTCGCCACGGAGAACGCCGCCCCGACCAACGGCGGCAAGACCTACACCTTCAAGATCCGCCAGGGCGCGATGTGGGACACCACGCCGCCGCGGCAGATCACCGGCGCTGACGCCGAGCGCGGCTTCAAGCGCCTGTGCAACCCGGTGCAGCCCAGCGGTGGCATCGGCTACTACGTCGGCGTCATCGTCGGCATGAAGGAGTTCTGCGACCCGTTCGCGAAGGTCGCCCCGACCGCCAAGGCGATCGGCGACTACGTCGAGGGCCACAAGATCTCCGGCATCACCTCGACCGCCGACTCGATCACGATCAACCTGATCCAGCCGGCCGGTGACTTCGTCAACATCCTCGCGATGCCGTTCGACTCGCCGATGCCGATCGAGATGAACGCCTACGTGCCGGACGACCCGTCGTTCCGCACGCACTTCATCTCCGACGGCCCGTACAAGATCACCAAGTACGTCGCGGAGAAGGACATCGAGCTGGTCCGCAACCCGGCATGGAAGGCCGACACCGACCCGCTGCGCAAGGCCTACGTCGACAGCATCTCCATCGTGCAGGGCTCGGACGAGGCGCAGATCCAGCAGCAGCTCCAGGCCGCGACCGTTGACATGAGCTGGGACACCACCGTCCCGGTGGCGAACATCCCGACGCTGCTGCAGTCGAAGGACCCCAACACCGCGAAGGTCGGTGGTGGCCGCGTCAACTACATGGTGTTCAACCTGCTCAGCCCGAACAACCACGGCGCGCTCAAGAACGTCAAGGTGCGTCAGGCAATCGAGTACGCCGTCAACAAGAAGGCGGTGAACCAGGTTCTCGGTGGACCCGACCTGTGGAAGTGCACCGACCAGATCCTCTCGCCGCCGATCACCGGCTACAAGAAGATCGACCCGTACCCCACGACACCGGACTGCGCGGGTGACCCGGTGAAGGCGAAGAAGCTGCTCGCCGATGCCGGCTTCCCGAACGGCATCACGCTGAAGTACGTGTTCCGGGTCAAGGGCAAGAACCCCGCCATCGCCGCGACCATGCAGGCGGAGCTCAAGAAGGCCGGCATCACGCTGAAGCTGCAGCAGACGCCGAACGCCGACTTCTACACCAAGCACCTGTCCCACCTGCCGGCGATCAAGTCCGGCGACTGGGACATCGCGGTGCCCGGCTGGAGCCCGGACTGGGCCGGTAACGCCGCCCGATCCTTCTTCGTGCCGCTTCTCGACGGACGCCTGTTCGCCGAGGGCACGACCAACTACGGCGGCTACAACAACCCCGCGGTGAACGCCCTGGCCGACCAGGCTCTCGCTGCCCCGTCGGCCGACAAGGCCGCCGAGCTGTGGGCGCAGGTCGACCAGAAGACGATGGAGGACGCACCGTGGGTCCCCATCGACTACGGCTACTCCGTGCGGTACTGGTCGAAGAACGTCGGTGGATGCACCATCTTCCTGTTCACCGACAACTGCGACATCGCGAACGTCTGGAAGAAGTAGCACCAACGCTCTGAGGCCCGGCCGGCCGCGCGGATCCACGCGCGGCCGGTGCGGGCCTCACGCGTCTCCGCACGGTTCTGACAGCCGGGCTCGGTCGATCCGCGGGACCCTTTCCCGGCAGGTCCGGTGTGCCAGAATCCCCCCGAGTTTCCCGCCCCTTCTTGTCCCACCCACCACCCCCTGTCCGCCCACCCCCGCAACGAGGTGTCAATGGCGCTGCTAGAGGTGACGGACCTACGGGTCTCGTTCCCGACCGAGGACGGCGTCGTGCGCGCGGTCCAGGGCATCTCGTTGAGCCTCGACGCCGGCCAGACGCTGGGCATCGTCGGCGAGTCGGGATCCGGCAAGAGCGTCAGCACGCAGACGATCATGGGGCTGACCCGGGGCGCGGAGATCTCCGGCACGGCCCTGTTCGAGGGCCGCGACCTGCTCACGATGAACGACCACGAGCTGCGCAAGATCCGCGGCGCCGAGATCGGGATGATCTTCCAGGACCCGCTGTCGAGCCTGCACCCGCAGTACAAGGTCGGCTGGCAGATCGTCGAGATGATCCAGGCCCACGAGGAGTGCTCGACGAAGGTCGCGGCCAAGCGCGCCGTGGACCTGCTGCGGCTGGTCGGCATCCCGCAGCCCGACCGCAGGGTCGACGACTACCCGCACCAGTTCTCCGGCGGCATGCGGCAGCGCGCGATGATCGCGATGGCCCTCGCCCTCAACCCGAAGCTGCTCATCGCCGACGAGCCGACGACCGCGCTCGACGTGACCGTTCAGGCGCAGATCATCGACCTGATCGAGCGCCTGCAGGCGGAGTTCAACACCGCTGTCATCATGATCACGCACGACCTCGGCGTGGTCGCCGACATCGCCGACGACGTGATGGTGATGTACGCCGGCAAGCCGGTGGAGTTCGCCGACCGCCGGACCATGTACTACCGGCCGCACCACCCGTACACGAAGGGCCTGATCGAGTCGATCCCCAGCAGCGAGGGGGAGCGCGGTCGCCTCAAGCCGATCCAGGGTCAGCCACCCTCGCTCATCCGGCTGCCGAGCGGGTGCTCGTTCCACCCGCGCTGCCCGTACGTCATGGACCAGTGCGTCACGGATGTCCCGCCGCTGCGCCAGGTGGCCGGCAGCGCCGACCACCGGTCCGCATGCTGGCTTCCGGTCGACGAGGTCGGCATCGGCGGTGAGGTCGACGCCAAGCGGGAGCAGGTTGCGCTCGCGCGTCGCGGGGCGCTCGCGGCGGAGAGCTCCGACGTCATCGATGACTCCGATGTCCCGGACGGTTCGGCTGCCGACGTCCCGGCCGAGGTCGTCGCGGGCGAGGTGCTCCCCGACGGTGGTGGGCGTGGTGGTCGTTCGCAGGCACTGTCGTCATCGTCACCGCGCGCCGTGCGTGCCCGGACGGGTCAGCCGGCGCCGCCGGCCCGGCCGCAGCGCCGAGGTGCCGTGGCCATCGAGCCGGCGGCACCGGTGAAGAAGGCGGGGGCGGCCAAGAAGACAGCGGCCAAGACGACAGCGGCCAAGAAGACGGGTGGGACCACGGCGAAGAAGGCGACCCCGGCCGCTGTCACTGCCAAGAAGCCCCGGCGTACGAACCAGTCTCAGAACGGGAGCACGCCGTGACGGCGCAGCAGGCGGTCGACCACGCGGGCCGGGACATCAACACCCAAGCCGGTGACGTGCTGCTGAAGGTCGAGGGCGCGGTCAAGAACTTCCCGATCAAGCAGGGAATCATCTTCCAGAAGGAAGTCGCCCGGGTGCACGCCGTGAGCGGCGTCGATCTGGAGGTCCGCTCCGGCGAGACCCTCGGCCTGGTCGGTGAGACGGGCTGCGGCAAGTCGACGCTGGCGCGGCTGATCGCGGGCCTCTACCCCATGACATCCGGCCGGATCACGTTCGACGGCTCGGACATCACCAACCTGCCACGCAAGAAGATGCGCCCCTTCCGGCGCGACATCCAGATGATCTTCCAGGACCCTTACGGCTCGCTGAACCCGCGCCGGCGCGTCGGGTCGATCATCGGCGACCCCTTCGACATCCACGGCGTCGCGGACGGCGCCGAGCGCAAGAAGCGGGTGCAGGAGCTGATGGAGGTCGTCGGCCTCAACCCCGAGCACTTCAACCGGTTCCCGGCGGAGTTCTCGGGCGGACAGCGACAGCGCATCGGCGTCGCCCGGGCGCTCGCGCTCCGCCCGAAGCTCATCATCTGCGACGAGCCGGTCTCGGCGCTCGACGTCTCGATCCAGGCGCAGGTCATCAACCTGCTCGACGACCTGCAGAACGAGTTCGGGCTGACCTACATCTTCATCGCGCACGACCTGTCGGTGGTCCGGCACGTGAGTGACCGGGTCGCCGTGATGTACCTCGGCAAGATCATGGAGTTCGGCCCGGTCGACGACCTCTACGGGCTGCCGCGACACCCCTACACGAACGCGCTGCTGTCCGCGGTTCCGGTCCCCGATCCGGACCGCGCCGACACGCGCGAGCGGGTCATCCTGCGCGGTGACGTGCCCTCGCCCGTCAATCCGCCGTCGGGGTGCCCGTTCCACCCGCGTTGCCCGAAGGCCCAGGACATCTGCGTGGAGCAGATGCCGCCGCTGGAGCCGGTGTTCGACGACCCGCCGGAGCACCGGGTGGCTTGCCACTTCCCGGTTCCCGAGGGGGAGGACATCTCCCAGTGCACTCCGGGCATCGATCAGTCCGGCACCGGACCCCTCGTCGGTGCCGACCTGTCCGCCGTCGCGACCGGTAGCTGAGAGAGGACGCCTGATGACCGTCATCGCCGCCGACGAGGTCGCCCAGCAGAAGGCGGGCGGGCCCGGCCACGACATCCCGCCGCAGAAGGCCATCGAGGGCCGGACACCCCTGCAGCTCGCCTGGGCGCGGCTGAAGAAGGACAGGGTCTCGATCGCCTGCCTGATCGTCATCATCGTGCTCGTGCTGGTCGCGATCTTCGCCAACCAGCTGACGAGCCTCATCGGGCATCCGCCGAACGAGCAGTACCGCGACAAGGGGCTGGCACCCAACGGCCTGCCGGTCGGTCCGGGTGGCTTCTTCCTGCTCGGCGGCGACGACGTCGGCCGCGACATCTTGTCGCGCATCATCCACGGCACCCGTGTCTCCCTGCTCGTAGGTGTCGTCGCCACCGCCCTCGCGGTTCTGATCGGTGTCTCCGTCGGAACGATGGCCGGCTACTTCGGCGGCCGGGTCGACACCGTGCTGTCACGCACGATGGACGTCTTCCTGTCCTTCCCCTTCCTGCTGTTCGCGATCTCGCTCGTCTCGGTGTTCTCGCCCAGCGTCCGGATCAGCATCTTCGTGATCGCGTTCTTCACCTGGGCCAACGTCGGCCGCATCGTGCGCGGCCAGGTGCTCTCGATCCGGGAGAAGGAGTACGTCGAAGCCGCCCGCTCGCTCGGCGCGGGCGACTTCCGCATCATGGTCGTCGACGTCCTGCCCAACCTGGTCGCGCCGATCCTGGTCTACTCCACGTTGCTCATCCCGACGGCCATCGTGTTCGAGGCCACGCTGTCGTTCCTCGGCCTCGGCGTACCCATCCCGACGCCGACCTGGGGCAACATGATCTCGGAGTCGCAGGGCACCTACCTGCAGGCGCCCGGGTTCCTGATCTTCCCGAGCCTGGCGCTGTTCATCACCACGCTCGCTTTCAACCTGCTCGGCGACGGTCTGCGCGATGCGCTCGACCCGCGCGCGGCCCGTGTCCTGGCCCGCAAGTAACGGAAGGTCTCGTCATGGGTCGCTTCATCGTGCGTCGAGCGCTCTTCGGCGTCGTCGTGCTGGCCATCATCAGCTTCGCCGTCTTCATCCTGTTCTTCGTCGTCGCGCCGGGCGACAAGGCGGCCAACTTCTGCGGCAAGGGTTGCACGCCCGAGCGACTGGCGCAGATCAACAAGCTCTACCACCTCGACCAGTCCTGGATCAGTCAGTACTGGCTGTACGTGAAGAGGCTCGTCCTGCACGGCGACCTCGGCTACAGCTTCAACAACCAGCAGCCGGTCCGGGCCATCATCTTCGACCGCGCGCCGGCGACAGCGTCGCTCGCGCTGGGCGCTGCCGTGGTCTGGCTGTCGTTGGGCATCCCGATCGGCATCCTCGCCGCGACGAAGCCGCGCAGCCTGCGGGACCGGGCCGCGACGACGTTCGCGCTCGCCGGCCTGTCGATCCCGACCTTCGTGCTCGGGCTGCTGTTCCTCTACCTGTTCTTCTACCAGCTGACGATCCACGGCGCGGCGTTCTTCCCGGGCAACGGCTACGTCCCGCTGACCCAGAACCCCTGGGAGTGGATGAAGCACCTGATCCTCCCGTGGTTCACCCTCGCGGTCGTGAGCGCGGCGTCGTACTCCCGCATCACCCGCGGATCGCTGCTCGAGGTGCTCGGTGAGGACTACATCCGCACCGCTCGGGCCAAGGGGCTGTCCGAGCGCCGGGTCATCTACCGGCACGGTCTGCGCAGCGCGCTGACGCCGGTCGTGACGCTGCTCGGGATCGACGTCGGCACCCTGCTCGGTGGGGCCATCGTCACCGAGGCGGTCTTCGGACTCGGCGGGATCGGGCAGACGGCCGTCACCGCGGTCGTGAACGGCGACCTGCCCATCATCTTCGGTACCGTGTTGTTCGCGGCGTTCTTCATCGTCGTCGCGAACATCCTGGTCGACATCGCCTATGCCCTGCTCGACGCACGCGTCCGACTCGCCTGACCGATCTGGAGTAGCTCCGCCGTGGTGACCTTCCTGTCCATCCTGCTGAGCCTGGCCAGCATCCTGCTGATCGTGCTGGTGCTGCTGCACCGCGGTAAGGGCGGCGGCCTGTCCAACCTGTTCGGCGGCGGCGTGTCGTCGTCGCTGGGTGGCAGCGCCGTCGTGGAGAAGAACCTCGACCGGCTGACGATCATCTGCGGCTCGATCTGGGCCGTCTGCATCGTGGCGCTCGGCCTGCTGCTCAAGCAGACCAAGTAGTCGCGTACGGCGGGCTCGTCCCCGCCGTACACTGACGCACGGTCCGAGCAGCAGAACCGAAGGGGCAGTTCCTGTGGCAGGCGGCAACGCGATCCGAGGCAGCCGGGTCGGCGCCGGACCGATGGGTGAGGCAGAGCGGGGCGAAGCAGCGCCGCGGCAGCGCATCGCGTTCTGGTGCTCCAACGGGCACGAGACCCACCCGTCGTTCTCGGACGAGGCGGCGATCCCGGAGACGTGGGACTGCCCGCGATGCGGCTTCCCGGCCGGGCGCGACAAGGACAACCCGCCGGCGCCGCCGAAGACCGAGCCGTACAAGACGCACCTGGCCTACGTCCGGGAGCGGCGCAACCAGGAGGACGGCGACGCCATCCTGGCCGAGGCCCTGGCCAAGCTCCGCGCCAAGTAGCGCATAGCCGCCCCTCCCGGACGTATTTGCCGGCACCGGACCAGACAGAAATGCACACTTCTCGGTACGTCGGGGCGCGCGTACGCGTGCCAGGCCGCTCGGCCGCTCAGGATTGTGCATTTCCGTCGGGCTGAGGCGGTGGCGGCCGGCAGCGGCGGGTTGGCCATCGGCGTACGGGAGGTGGGGTTCCGGGCGGGAGGTGGGCTTCCGGGCGCTAGAGGCGACGCAGGCCCTTGGGGAGTCGACCCGCGGCGGCTTCGTCGAGCAGCCACAGGGTCTGTGACCGGCCTTCGACACCGGCGGCGGGCAGCTGGATGCGGCCGGCGCCGCCGAGGGCCATCGCGACGGCGGCCGCCTTGTCCTCGCCCGCGACGACCATCCAGACCTCGCGGGCAGCGTTGATGGCGCCGAACCCCATCGAGATCCGCGTCGGCGGCGGCTTGGGGCAGCCGTGCACGGCGAACGCGGCTCGCTCGTCGTGGGCGGCCGGCGACTCCGGGAAGATCGACGCGGTGTGTCCCTCCGGACCCATGCCGAGCAGCAGCACGTCGAAGGCGGGTACGTCGGCGTCGGCCGGCGCCGCGTCCGCCAGCTCGTCGGCGTAGCGGGCCGCCGCGGCGTCCGCGTCGTCGCCGTCGGCTCCGCCGAGCGCGCCCATCGGGTGCACCCGGGCGGCGTCCAGGTCCAGGCTGTCGAGCAGCGCCTCGCGGGCCTGCTTCTCGTTGCGCTCGTCGTCATCGGCGGCAACGAACCGCACGTCGCCCCCCCAGACGTCGCCGCGGCGCCAGTCCACGGCGGCCCGGGCCGCGGAGGCGCGCACGGCGGCGAGGGACGCGATGCCCACCCCGCCGCCGGTGAGGACCACCGACGCTCGACCGCGCAGGGCCTGCGCGTCGACCAGCCGCGTCAGCAGTCGGGCCGCGACCGCGGCGGCGAGTACGGTGGCGTCTTTGGAGACGACGATCGTCCGGTTGCCGGTCACGTCATCGACAGGGCGGGGTCCGGGTCGTCGGACTCGACCGGGTCGTGCCACTCGTG
>JAWWOH010000021.1:0-56500 GCA_033851845.1 Actinomycetota bacterium | reverse complement strand
ACGCCGTTCGCCTTGTTGAACGGGCTCGGCTTGTGCTTGTTGAAGAAGATGACGCGGCTGTCGACCGTCCAGCTGTAGCTGCCCTTGAAGAACTGCCGCAGCTCGTACCCACTGGTGCCGCCGCCCCGTCCACCCATCGCCGGCGCCGCGGCCTGCATGCGCGCCGGAGTGAGGAACGGGCCGGTGTTCTCGATCAGGCTTCCCAGCAGGTTGAAGTTGCCCCAGAAGATGTCAACCGTGGGCGGCTGCACGTTGCCCGGCAGGGCAGCGCCGCCCGTCATCATCTTGTAGACCTTCATCCCGGCCATCTGCTCCGGCGCGGTCTGCGCGCCGGCCGACCCGAGGCCGATCCCGTTGTCGAAGGGGCAGTTGGGTGGCTTGGGGCACGCGAGGCTTGGTTGACCGCCCTTGTCGACGTACGTCTGGCCGGAGCTGTCGAAGTCCATGGACTGGTTGGTCGCGAGGACCGACTCCGGCCAGTAGTTGTTCTGGGCGCCGGCGCTGTAGGAGAACTGCGGTGCAACCGGGTCGCAGAAGCAGACGACGCTGGTGGCGGGGTTGGTCGGCGTGTTCATGGCGGCGACACCTGCCTGCGACTGCTGCTGCGCGGTGCTGATGTCCTGCGCATAGAAGTACTCGTGGCCGTCGGTGCTGTCGCCGCAACCCTTCTTCAACGCGGGATACAGGACGTTCTTGACCGTGTCCATGTTGTCGGGGTCGTTCGTCGAGACCACTCCGAGCTCGCGAGGTTTGGTACGGAAGTTCTGTGCGGCATTCTCCGTGCCCGCGAAAACCGCCGTCCGTCCGGAGTTGCCCTTGCTGGTCATCTGCTTGCACCAGAACTCCGCGAACTGCTTGGCCATCCGCGTGGAGCTCATCGACAGGTCGTAGACGTAGGGCGCATTGGCGTTCTGGAACTCGTCGGAGAAGCCGGAGCCACCGGTCGTGACCACCTTCAGGCGGGCCAGCTCGTGGAAGCAGGCCGAGCAGATGGACGCCGTCGAGAAGAGCACGGCGTACGGGTGGTACTTGGCGACGACCTCGTCCATCTCCGGGATGAGGCACTTGAGGTCCGGCGGCACCGTCTGGCACTTGCCCTGGAAGGTGTCCGTGTGGATCTTGCGTCCATAGAGCTGGTACTTCGCGTTGATGAACTTGGCGAACGCCTGGTCGATGACGCTGGCTTCGGTGGCCGTGTAGTACAGGTTCTGCGCCTTGAGGATCGTGTTGACCGCTGCGCCGTAGTCGGGGACGTACTGCACGATCTCGATGGTGTCCTTCGAGGCGCCCTGCCAGGTCGCCCCACCGTTGTTCGCGAACGCAGCACCCGGCACGCCCTGCACGCACGGCGGCGCGAAGTAGTCGATGGAGGGGTCGAACTGCCGCCCGCCGATGCAGTGCTTCGTGTCGCCCGCGACCGCCGCTGACTGACCGGAGACTCCCGGGGCGACCCCGGCAGCACCAGTGCCGCCGGCCCCCAGCGAGCCGCCGCCGGTCCCGACGGCGCCAGGGGCTCCACCGACCGCGCCGTTGGCCCCGGGAGCGCCGCCCACCGCAGTCGAGCCGGGCGCGCCGGGGGCGCCGGGCGCAGCGCCGATTCCGGCCGCGCCGGGGGCGCCGAAAGCAGCCGCGTTGTCGGCCCCGCCACCGCTGGTCTTGCCCACAGACGGAACGAGCAAGACGACAAGCAGCTGCACCACCGCGATCGTGGCGAGGGGAGCGAACTTGCCAAGGGCCGAGCTGCGGTTCACGGAGCGCCTCCGAGGTCACGTCTGGGCGGAGTGAGCTGTTTCACAACCTGCACACAGAGTGCAGGCTAGAGCCCGGTCGCGCTAGGGAGGTTAGGGGGTTTCGTCCCGGTTCAGATGAGGCGTCGGGCGGTGGCCCACCGCGTGAGCTCCCGGCGGTTGGACAGCTGGAGCTTGCGCAGCACCGACGACACGTGGGTTTCCACGGTCTTGCCCGAGATGAACAGCTCCTTGGCCACCTCCTTGTAGGCGTAGCCGCGCGCGATCAGCCGCATCACCTCCATCTCCCGGGCGGTGAGCCGGTCCAGCTCCTCGTCCGCGACCGGCGCGTCGCCCGCCGCCCCGAAGGCGTCGAGGACGAACCCGGCCAGCCGAGGCGAGAACACCGCGTCGCCTTCCGCGACCCGGCGTACGGCGTCGGCCAGCTCGGCGCCCGAGATGCTCTTGGTCACGTAGCCGCGCGCGCCGGCCCGGATGACGCCGATCACGTCCTCGGCCGCGTCGCTGACCGACAGCGCGAGGAACCGGGTCGACGGCACCTCCGCGCTCACGCCCGCGAGCACCGCCTGTCCGCCGCCGTCGGGCATGTGCACGTCGAGCAGGACGACATCGGGCTTGCTACGCCGGATCAGGGCGATGGCCTCGGCCACGGTCTCCGCCTCGCCGACGACCTCGACGGCGTCGCCCAGCTCGGCGCGCACGCCGGACCGGAACAGCCGGTGGTCGTCGACGAGCACGACGCGGGCTATGGGGTCACTCATGCGGAGCCTCGATCCTGACCTCGGTCCCCTCACCGGGGGCGCTGCGGACCTCGGCCGACCCGCCGTTGCGCTCCATCCGGCCGATGACCGACTGCGCCAGGCCGAACCGGTCGTCCGGGACCTGCCCGAGGTCGAAGCCCGCGCCGCGGTCGCGGACGAAGACCGCCAGCCGATCCGGTTCGACCTCGGCGTAGACCTGCACCCGGTCGACGCCGGAGTGCTTCGCCGCATTGACCATCGCCTCCCGAGCCGCCGCCACGACGGCGCCCGCGCGGGCGTCCGCGGCGCGGTCTCCGACGACGACGAGATCGACCGTCACCCGGTGCGCCTCCTCGACCTCGGCCGCCGCCTGCTCGAGGGCGGCGGCGAACTGGCCGGTGGCGTCCCCCGCCGGCCGGTACAGCCAGTGGCGCAGCTCGCGCTCCTGACTTCGGGCCAACCGCGAGACCTCTCGCGGGTCGTCGGCCGCCTTCTGGATCAGGGTCAGCGTCTGCAGCACCGAGTCGTGCACATGAGCGGCCACCTCCGCCCGCTCCTGCGACCTGATCCGCTCCCGACGCTCGTCACGCAGGTCTCCGGTGAGCCGGAGCCAGAACGGCGCCGTGAGCACGGCGAGGCCGGCGACGACGATCACGGTGAAGACGAGGCCCTGCCGGGCTGCACCGAGCTGGCCCCGAGTCGCGAGGAAGCCGGCCAGGCCGGCGGCCAGCAGAGCGGCCCCGGCGAGCGTGCGGGTCAGGCCGCGTGGCCCGGTGGCGGTGGCCCGCCAGCGCGAGCGCTGCGACTCGTCCGCCTGCCGCCAGACCATGGCCAGGCCCGCCAGCGCCAGCGCCACCGGCAGCAGGGACGAGGACGCCGAGACGACGCCGAGGTGGGTCAGCAGCAGCAGGCCACCGGCCGCCAGTGCGCCGAGGGCCAGGAGCTGAGCGCGACCTTCGGTCCCCTCGCCACCGGCGTCGTCGTGCTGCGGGGCGAACACCCAGAAGGCGGCGTACATGACCACACCCGCCCCGCCCGCCAGGGTGAGCGCCGCGAACGCGACCCGGATGACGACCGGCGAGATGCCCAGGTGCTCGGCCAGCCCGGCCGCGACTCCGCCTAGTGCCCGGCCACGGGTGGCCCGGTACAGCCGCCGGTGCACGGCGGGGCTGGGAACGGCAGCGGTCACCAGCACAGCGTCACACGCTTCCGGGCGGCGCGACTCAGGGTCGGACCCCGGCGCGCCCCTGACCCGTGGGATCAGGGACGGACCGGGGTGGATCCCCGATGTCCCGGCCGGGCTGCGGCAGCATCGTCACTGCCATGACCGAGACAGCAAGCACCGGCAACACCGCATCGGGCCCCCTCGGGGCGACCCGTCCCCTCTACCGAGACCCCGACGACGACATGTTCGCCGGCGTCTGCGCCGCCCTCGCCCGCTACACCGACACCGATCCAGTGATCTGGCGGATCGCGACCGTGGTGCTGGCTGTGTTCGGCGGCACCGGCGTCGCGCTCTACGTGCTCGGCTGGCTGCTCATCCCGAAACTCGGCGCGGACCGCTCGATCGCCGAGTCGTGGCTCGCGCGACGCGACGGTCGGCTCACCGCCAAGACGGTGGCGCTCGCTGCGGTCGCCATCATCCTTGTCGTCGGCGGGCTCAGCGACGGCCGCGGGGTGGCGGCGGCTGCCGTCCTCGCCGGCGTCGGCTACCTCGTCTACCGGGAACGGCAGGGCCGGCCGCTGGCGCCGTCGTACCAGTCCGTCCCCGCTGCCGCGGCAGCGTCGGCCGTCGGCCCGCCGCCAGTGCCGGCCTGGAGCGCGCCGCCTCCCCCGATCGTCAAGCCGCGGCGCGAGCGGTCACGCCTCGGCCTCGCGACGGTCAGCCTGACGGCCGTCGTGAGCGGCATCCTCGTCTGGGCCGCCGTCGATGGGGTCAAGGACCTCACGGCCGGCCGCATCACGGCGATCGCGCTGATGATCGTCGGGGCCGGCCTCGTCGTCGGCACCTGGCTCGGACGAGCCCGCTGGCTGATCGCCGTCGGGCTCCTGCTCTCCGTCGCCGTCGGTGCCGCGTTCGCCGCGGACGCGACCGGCGCGACGCTGCGCGGCGGGGTCGGCGAGCGCACCTGGGTCGTCGACCAGGCCCGCGCGCAGCAGGGCTTCAGCCTCGGCGTCGGTGAGGCGACGCTGGACCTCTCCCAGCTGCCGGCAGACGGGCCGCACGTGGTGGTGCACAGCCGGGTGAGCCTGGGCCATCTCATCGTGATCGTGCCCGACGGTGTGCCGGTCCGTCTGCACGCGAAGCTGCGCATCGGCGACATCACCGAGTTCGGCAAGAGCCTGGTGAGCGGTGACGGCACGATTGAGCGCACGAGGAAGTACGGACCCGAGGGGGATCCGCGGATCGAGATCGAGGCGACGATGGGGACCGGACAGATCGAGGTGCGACATGGCTGACATCACCAGTGACGCAACCGGCCGGCGCACCCGCCATCGGGCGGACGTGTTCTCCCTCGTGACCGGCCTGCTCTTCCTGGCGCTGGGGGGCGGCTACCTGCTGCACGACCTGGCCGGCCCGGACGTCGACCTGCGCTGGGTCGCACCGGCGGCGCTGATCGCGATCGGCCTGGCCGGTCTCACCGCATCGGTACGACGGCGGCCGGCGCGCTGACCTCGTCCCGCCTGGTCACGGTCCCGCCGGAGCGCATCGAGCGGTGGATCGCGGGCTTCGCCGAACGGCACGGGTCGGTCACCACGGTGACCGGCCCGGACGCCGTCGCGCTCACCGCGGCGGACGGCGCCACGGCCGTGTGCGAGGTGCCGTTCCCACCGCTCACCGGTTCGCTCGTCGACCACTGCCTGGTTGACCGGCGCGTCGGCGTCCTGCTCGTCCGGCTCGGTGGCTATGCCGCCGGGGTGTTCGCGGGACGCCAGCTGGTCGCCTCGAAGGTCGGCAGCCGGCAGGTGCACGGCCGCTCGGCCGCCGGCGGGCAGTCGCAGCAGCGGTTCGCCCGGCGGCGCGAGGGTCAGGTCCGGGTCGCGCTCGCCGCGGCGGCGGAGAACGCCGTACGCATCCTCGTCCCCGAGGTTCCCACCCTCGCCGGCGTCGTCCTCGGCGGCGACCGCACTGCGGTCGAGGAGGTGCTGACCGACCGCCGGCTCGCCACGCTCCTCCCGCTCGTGACGACTCGACTCCTGGACGTGCCCGACCCGCGGCTGAAGGTGCTGCAGTCGACACCCGACCTGTTCCGCGCGGTGCGCATCACGCTGACCGAGCCGCCGGCGGTTGCTCCGGGTTAGCCCGTTCGGCCGAGCCGCAACCACCCCATCTACCTGTCTTCGCTGCTTTTCGACCCGATGTGCCCGACTTGCTCCAGAACGCACCCCCGAGTTGCCGATCACCTCGGCAGACCGAAGGGGAGAGCGATGAAGCTGAGCATCCGGTGGGTGGGCGCGGTCGCGACGGCGCTGGCACTGGCGAGCGGCGCGACGTCGTACGCCGACACGCCGGGATCCGCACCCGATCCCGCGCCGGCTCCGAGCCCGGTGCCGGCCGTGGGCTACTCGGCGACCGGCACCTGGCAGCTGCTGGCGCTGGTCAACAAGCACCGTCGGGCGCTGGGGCTGCCCGCGCTCGTCGTCAACGACAAGCTCGCGTCGACCGCTCGCGCCTGGACCGAGCAGATGGCCGCCAGCGGCAACCTCCGCCACAACGACGCCCTGTTCACCCCGGCGTCGCATCAGGCACTCGGGATGAAGGCGCTCGGCGAGAACGTCGGCTGGAACTACAGCGTCCCCGCGCAGGACACCGCGTTCCTCAACAGCAAGCTGCACCGGGCGAACGTCGAGAACCGCGGCTTTCGCGTCGCCGGCTTCGCTGTGGTCCGGGCCGCCGACGGGCGCATCTGGTCGACAGAGGACTTCGGTACGCCGTCTTAGTTAGGCAACGACCCCGTGTCGCTGCGCCCACAGCGCGGCGGACGTGCGGTCGCTGACACCGAGCACCGAGAACACGCGGGTGAGGTGGGCCTTCACGGTCTTCTCGCTGATGTCGAGCCGACGGGCGATCGACTTGTTGGGCAGGCCGGCCGCGACCAGTGCGAGGACCTCGCGCTCCCGGGCGCTCAGGGCGTCGCTCTGGGCCCGCCCTGGCCGCCGGTTCTGCGGCAGCAACGCACGGGCGGCGCGCGGTGACAGCGGTGCGTCACCCGCGGCCGCGTCGCGGACGGCCCTGACGACGTCCTCGGGCTCGGCGTCCTTGAGCAGGTAGCCGATCGCACCCGCGTCCAGCGCGTCGTGGATCCGCTCGCTCTCGGAGAACGACGTCAGCACGATGACGCGCGCCGTCGGCAGCACCCCGAGGAGCTCGCGGGTTGCGGTGATGCCGTCCATCCGCTGCATCGACAGGTCCATCAGGACGACGTCAGGCTGGTGCTTCGCCGCTGCTGCCGCAGCTTGGTCGCCGTCCTCCACCGCGGCGACGACCTCGAGGTCCTCCGTCCCACCGAGCAGCTCGGCCAGCCCGTGCCGGACGAGTGGGTGATCGTCCACGAGCAGGACCTTGATCATGCGTTCACCTCGCCGTAGGGCAGCTCCAGCACCAGTGTCGTCCCCCCGCCGGCCGACGGTCCCACGACCAGCGTCCCGTCGTGCTCCGCCACCAGCCCGCGCAGCAGCTCGAGCCCGACACTGCCCCGCCGGCGGGCACCGGTTGCCGTCGGGTCGATCCCGCGGCCGTCGTCCGCGACCTCGAGCCGGAGCAGCCCGTCGGTCCGCCGCAGCGACATCTCCACCCGCGACGCCTCGGCATGCCGCACCACGTTCCGCACCGCCTCCTGCGCGGCCCGGTAGACCAGGCTCTCGGTGCCTTCGTCGAGTTCCAAGTCGGGCGGCACCTGCACCTCGACCGACACGCCACGTGCCTCCAGCGTCGAAGCGAGGTCACTCAGCGATGCGCCGAGTCCCTGCTCGTGCAAGGCCGGCGGCGTGATGGTGACGATCAGGCTGCGCAGCTCGCGTACCCAACGACGAAGCTCGATGGCCGTGCGGCCCGCGGTATACGCCACCTCACCGCTGCCTGCTGCCCGGGCGCGTTCGGCGACGGCACTGAGGGTGTACGACGCACCGGCAAGCCCTTGCACCACACCGTCGTGCAGGTCCGACGCGATCCTTCTGCGCTCCTTGTCCGACGCACCGAGAGCGGACAGCAGCAGCTGCTCGCGCTGCTCCTGCGCGGCGCGCAGGCGGGTGGCCATCCGATAGGCCAGCGGCGCCTGCACGAGGTAGAGCAGCACCAGCCCGCCGAGCAGCACGGACAGCGAGGCCGACCACATCCGACGGCTGGCCGTCGTGATCTCGCCGTACGGCTGGTAGGTCTCGAACAGCAGCGGGCGGCCGCTCGGCGTACGCACCCCGAGGTAGACCTGCAGCAGCTTGCCGAAATGACGCTCGTCGCGGTTCTCGGGCTCCTCGAGGTCCGTCACGTCGGCGACCGTCCGGCCGGCTGCCCGGAGCACCTCCCGCTCATCTGCCGGCAGGTCGAAGCGCTGACCAACGAGCGCACGGTCGTCCGAGTAGACGACCCGACCCGACGCGTCCCAGATCTTCAGACGCACGATCCGTGAGCCCAGGACGCGCTCGCGGACCACCCGGTCCAGTGCGTCGTACGCCGGACCGGGGACCAGCGCATCGTCGGTCAGCAGCGGGCCGATGACGTCCTGCGCCTCGAGCTCGGTCAGCGTCCGCGCGTCGCGGATGGCCTCGTCGACCGCCGTGCGCCGCTGGGCGAAAGCGAGGAAGACCCCGATCACCACGAGGACGAGCAGCCCGGCGACGAGGAAACCCGCAACAGCAGCCGACACCGAGCTGTGCCGGCTGGTTGCGCGGGACACGGGCGCTCCTCGACTGGACGACGGGTCGTGGTCACGGTAGAGCCGACCGAACGTCCTAAGACCATCGGTTCCTGGCGTTTCATGGTGCGGCGCGGCAGGCTGGCGTCCAAGGAGAGGAAGCCGATGCCCACAGAGATCAACGGCCTGCCGGCGCACGTGCTGCTGGTCCACGTCGTCGTGGTGCTCGTGCCGGTCGCCGCGCTCGTCCTGGGCGCACAGGCGTGGTCGCGGCCGGTACGGCGGTGGGCCGGTGTCGGCGGACCGCTGCTCTGCCTGGGTGCGCTGGTGATGGTGCCGGTCACGACCCATGCCGGAAAGTGGTTCCGCGACCACATGAACCCGGACGTCGCGGCGAGCGCTGCCGTCCGCCGGCACGCCCAGCTCGGTAACGGCCTGCTGCCCTGGGTCATCGCGATGTTCGTCCTCTCGATCGCCGTGTGGTGGCTCGGTCGCAAGACCCAACGGACCGCGCAGATCGCCGTCGCGGTGCTCGCGACCGTCGTGGCCGCCGGCTCGATCTACCAGACCGTTCGCATCGGTGACTCCGGTGCGCAAGCCGTGTGGAAGGGATCCGTGGTGTCCAAGTGAGCGAGCTTGACCGGCGCGGTCTGCTCAAGGCGGCGTGCGCGGGATGCGCAGCGCTCGGGCTGGCAGCGTGTGGCGGAGGCTCGTCGCCGGCGCCCGCCGCGCAACCCTCCGGCGACTCCTCCCCTGCGGGCGGGGCGTCGTCGCCCTTGTCCGCCGGCAGCGCGGTCATCATGAAGCTGGCCGACATCCCGGTCGGCGGCTCGGCGGCGGCCCGGGCGCCGTCGGGCAAGAAGATCGTGCTGGCCCGGCAGACTGCGACGACGGTTGTCGCGTTCAGCTCGACCTGCACGCATCAGGGCTGCACCGTGGAGCCCGATGGCAAGCGCTACACCTGCCCGTGCCACGGATCGGTCTACGACGCCTTCACCGGCAAGAACCTCAGCGGGCCGGCACCGTCACCGCTCCATCCCTTCGCGGTGAAGGTCTCGGGCGCGGACGTCGTCGAGGCCTAGCGCGATCAGACCTGGTCGGCCAGCCGGCGGCGCCGGTAGAGCAGGCCCATCAGCAGAATACCCAGCAGCGGCAGCAACGCGGCGTACGGCACCTCGGGCGTGATGGCGGGCGGCGCGACCGTGTAGACGCAGGTCGCGGAGGCGGCTGCGGTGTCCACTGTCGGCGTCGCGCCGCCGCCGGTGCCGGCCACCGGCGTCCCTGCGGGGCCGGTCGCGCCGACGAGCCGCTGACCGATGGCCGACAGCTGGGTGAGCACCGAGCCCTCGCCGAGCGAGAGGCCCGGCTGGAGCGAAGCGAACGTCGCGGCCGGCAGCTCGACCGTCACAGCGTTCCGGGCGGCGTCGAACGACCCCGTCAGAACGCCGAGGGACGCGGTGTCTGCGGCCTTGCCCCAGCTGAAGTTGGTCGCGCCCGTGCCCCCGCGCTGCGACCTGAGGTCGTACGCCGTGTTGTTGACGGTGAAGCCGAGCCGGAAGAACTCGTTCGCAGCGGGCGCCGCGGACAGGTCGGACACGTGGATGACGCCGACGAGGGACTGCTTCGCCGCATCCCAGGTCAGACCACCGTCAACGATGTCGACGTCGGGCTCGTTGGTGGCCGGCTGGTGCGCGTCGACAACGACCGTCTGCGTCGCGTCACCGGCCGCATCGTGGATCTGCGGAGCGAGGCAGTTCGCCGGCAGCGGGTCGCCGGTCGTTCCCGTCGTTCCACCACCCGTCGTACCGCCGGTCGTGCCGCCCGTCGTACCGCCGCCCGTCCCGCCGGAGCACGCCGTCAGAGGTACGCCGGTGAGGCTCGTGCCGCCACACTGGCGGGTGTACATGACGTCGGCCGTGTTGAGCTGACGTGTGTCGCTCGCGTAGACGATGTTCGGCCGGCCCGACGCGTCGACGGCGATGTCGAAGAAGTCGAGCAGCGTCCGGGTGCCGGTCGCGCAGCCCAGACCCTGGTTGCAGATCGGTCCCTTGTGAACTGTGCCGGTGATGTCAGAGGTGGCCCAGTCCGGGTTGGCGGCGGTTGCGTTCGAGCTCGACGCATAGCCGACGTGCCAGACGTTCATGCAGTTGTCGCTGACAGACGTCCCGTTGCCCGGAGCACCTGCGCCCGGGCACGTGCTGCCGGGCGCCAGCGTCGAGCCGTACCAGGCCACGCCGACCCGGCCGGCCGAGCCCGCAGCGAGCCATGGGAAGACGTTGCTGTTGCCGGTGCCGGGATCAACCGCCTGCGGTGCGCTCCAGGCATTGGCGGAGTGCGCCGTGGTGCCGTGCAGGACGAAGATCCGGCTCTTGCTGTAGGCGTCGGTGACGGAGGTGTCGTTGGCCGGGTGCGTGACCGCGCCGCTGAACGCTGCGTAGAGGGTGCCGTCACTCCCCATCGTCAATGCGGGGAAGTCGTTGTTGAGGGCATCGGCCGCTGGTGCCGAGAAGGCGAGGTGGCTGCTCCACGAGATCGGCGCCGGCTGCCCGGTCGGCAGCGTGCAGGCACCGTTCGGGCACGGGTCGCCCTCGGCGATGTAGAGCGCGTGCTCGTTGAATCCGGTCGTGCCCTCGAGCGGCGCCAGGAACGGGATGAACAGGTGATGCGTGCTCGGGTCGACCACGAGTGCGCCGAAGTGGTTGCTGCCATCGACGACGCTGATGCTGACCTGCGTCGACAGCGCCTTGCGGTTGGTCCTCGGGTCGATCGCGAACGTGTTCTGCACGTACTGGTAGCCGCCGTCGGTCGAGACGCTGACCTGGATGTTCGTGGTGGCCATGTCGTGGACCGTGAGGTAGTGCCGCCCCAGCCCGGGGTCGCTCGCCTGCCACTGCCGGTCGACACCGAAGATCTGCTGGCTCGCGGGGTTCGCGATGGTCCGCCAGGTCTGACCGCCGTCGTTCGTGACGTTGGACGTCAGGTTCGCCAGCGACAGGCTCGTGACGGACACATCGTCGAACGGCCCGCTCGCCGGCAGGCTCGAGATGTCGCAGTCGCCGCCCCCGACGGACCCCTGATCGGTGTCGATCGTCCCGCGGTAGTCGTACGACGCCCCATCCGCATGCACGTACCAGAACGGGCAGCCTCCGGTTTCGACCCCGACCGGCCCGCTGACGTAAACGTTGTCCTTGCTGTCGATGTGGATCGACGGCTCCGAGGCGTTCGGAGAGGAACCACTCGCATCCCGCAGCTGCAGCGGCGTGGAGAACCCGGGTGACGGCGACGGGGTCGTCGCCGCAACGGCCGGTGCGGTCCCGAATGCCACGGCAACCGGACCGGCGACGAGCAGGGCGGCAAGGAGTGGCAGCAGGGTGCGAGCGCGCATACGACGGTCTCCGGTCATCTTGGGTGGGAGGGCGTGACGATCAGGGCTGTACGACGGCGCGTCGGCGGCGGTAGACCAGCAACGACAGGACACCGAGACCGGCCAGCGGCAGCAGCGCCGCGACGGGCACCTCGGGCACGATCGGCTGTGCTCCCGAAGACACGGTGTACGCGCAGTCCGAGCTCAGGCCCGCGCCGTCAGCCGTCGCCGTGATGACGCCGAGAAGCCGCTGGCTGAGCACTGACAGACCGCTGATCGCCGAGCCGTTGCCCAACGTCGGCTTGCTGGGCTGCGCTGCGTGGAATGCGGCCGCAGGCAATACGACGGTGACGGTGCCCTTCGCGTTGTCGAAGGTGGCGTCCAGATCGCCGAGAGAGCTGGCTCCCAAGCCCGGCTGGCTCCAGATGCCGCTGACCGCCCCGGTCGAGTCGCGCTGTGCTTCGAGCTCGTAGACCGTCGACTCGTAGGTGAAGTCGAAGCGGATGTTCTCCGAGTTGCCCGGGGGCGAGGCGAGGTCGGTGAAGGCAACGGTCGCGACGAGGGCCCGCGCGGCGTCGTCCCAGGCGACGCCCGCAGTCGTGATGTCGAGGTCAGGCTGGCTGGCCGTTGACTGAGCGGTGTCCGCGGCGATCACCTGCGTCGCATCACCGCTGGCGTCGTGGACCTGCGGGAACGCTGCGCACGCCGGAAGCAGACTCGGCGTCGGGCCGCCACCCGTGGTCCCACCGGTCGTTCCACCAGTGGTCCCACCGGTCGTTCCACCAGTGCCCGCGACGGGGGTGGTGCCGCCGTCGAGCGTCGTCATCAGGCCGGTGAGCCTCGGCACGCCCCAGCCGGTCAGGTAGTCGTAGCCGGGCAGTGCCTGATAGAGCCCATTGTCACCGACGATGATGTCGGTGAACGACGCCGCCAGCTTCGTCGCGTCGGCGGCGAGGGCGTAGATCGCCGGCGCGGCCGGGCCGACGGGGGTCGCTGCTGCTGCGCTGACACGGGCCCACATGCCCTGCCAGAGCGGCGCCGAGAGGCTGGTCCCGCCGACGGTGGTGTTCGAGCCGGCGGACACGACGTTGTAGCCGGACAGCAGGTCACCTGACTGCGCGGCGACATCGGCAGTGGCCCGACCGACGAAGGTGAAGTTGGGCGTCAGGCCGCTCTGCCAGTCGGGTGCGGTGAACCACGTCGACGAGCCACCGCCGGTGTGCGTCCAGCCGATCTCCTGATCGCGCGTCGCCGGGTCGCCCTTGGTGTAGAGCACGGTGCCGCCTACCCCGACCGAGAACGGGCTCGTCGAGGGGTACTCCGCGGAAGGGATCGGTCCGATCAGCACGCCGTTGAGGCCGATGACCGCGCTGCAACCCGACCCCGCGTCACCTGTCGACGCGAAGAACGAACGTCCCTCAGCAGCGGCCTTGGTGAGCGCTGCCTCGTGCGCGTCGAACGTCCCGAGCCAGCCGAAGGCATCGCACAGGCCGTAGGAGCCAGACCCCTGCGTCGCGCCCTGCGGGTCGCTCGCCCACGTGTCGATAGCCGCGGCGAGCAGGTCGCTGCTGCCGGAGTTGGCGAGGTAGAGCGTCATGCCGGCTGCATTGGGCGCCATCCCGCTCGATGCCTGGCTGTCGAGGTCCCACTCGAGCAGTCCGGCCAGGTCGGTGTTGTTCGGCACCCCGACCTGCTTCACGGTGAACGGCATCGCCGGCAGGTTGTTGTTGATCTCGAACTTGCGCAGGTCGGTAGCCACGCTGCCGGGGGCTCCCCAACCGAACGCTGCCAGCTTCTGACCCTGACCGGTGTTGTTGGCGGGCTGCTCGTAGACCGACCACAGGTCGCGCGGGCCAGTGCTCGCGGGGATGGGGAACGCCGACGGGGCCGCGGCGCTGTGCACGGCGCGGGTGTGCGCGACCGACAGGGTGTCGAGCCCCGCAACCGCGGTGACGGCCGTGGGGACCGTGGGTGCGGAGGTGTTCGCGACGAACCGCGCGAACGGCGTACCCGCGGCGCCCGTGAACGAGCCGAGGTGCGTCTTGAATGTCTGTTCCACCTGCGCCACCGTGCCGTTGGCGACCAGGTAGGTGCCGTCCGCGTTGGCGTAGCTGATCGAAAGTCCCTGTCCGGTGAGCCAGGTCTTCACCGCAAGGGTGTCGGCGGGCAGCGCACCGAACCGGGCGGTGAACTCCGCCGGAGTCAGGAAGTGCCGGTAGTCGGCGCTGGCCTTGACGTGCTGGTCGCGTGTCAGGCGCGCGAGCCCGGCCGCATCCCGGCCGGCGATGCTCACGCCGACGTGCCACGGCGTTGACGGCGACGGGGCGCCCGCCGGGTGCGTCAGCCACGCGGACGGGATGGTGTCCCGTGTCAGCGTCTTCATGGTGGCTGAGCCGGTGACGGCGGCACTGGCCGCCGTGCCGATGACCAGGGGTCCGGCTGCCACGGCCAGGGCAAGGCTGGCCGAAAACAGACGTGATGCGCGCATGGTGGAGGGCTCCGGTCAGCTGGGATTGGACCCAGTATGACGGGGTTTACCCGCCCTTGCTATGGAGGTGTAACAGCCCACGGGAGGGCAAATCGGGCGGACATCCGGGTCGAACTACTCCCATTCGATGGTGCCGGGTGGCTTGCTCGTGACGTCGAGGACGACGCGGTTGATCTCGCGGACCTCATTGGTGATGCGCGTCGAGATCGTCGCAAGCACGTCGTACGGGACGCGCGCCCAGTCGGCCGTCATCGCGTCTTCGGACGCAACGGGCCGCAGGACGACGGGATGCCCGTAAGTGCGCCCGTCTCCCTGTACGCCGACCGACCTGACGTCTGCCAGCAGTACGACGGGGCACTGCCAGATGTCGCGATCGAGGCCGGCCTTCGTCAGCTCCTCGCGGGCGATCGCGTCGGCCTCGCGCAACAGGTCGAGCCGCTCCTGGGTGACCTCGCCGATGATGCGGATGCCGAGGCCCGGGCCTGGGAACGGCTGCCGCCAGACGATCGCCTCGGGCAGCCCGAGCTCCAGACCGACGCGGCGTACCTCGTCCTTGAACAAGGTGCGCAACGGCTCGATCAGCGAGAACTGCAGGTCGTCGGGCAGACCGCCGACGTTGTGGTGGCTCTTGATGTTGGCGGCGCCCTCGCCGCCGCCGGACTCGACGACGTCGGGGTAGAGCGTGCCCTGCACCAGGAAGTCGATGGGCTCGTGCGCGGACACCTCGCGCGCGGCCTCCTCGAACACCCGGATGAACTCGCGGCCGATCGCCTTGCGCTTGTCCTCGGGGTCGGTGATTCCGGCGAGCGCGTCGAGGAACCGCTTCGACGCATCGGCGACGTGCAGCTGCACACCGGTCGACGCGACGAAGTCCTGCTCGACCTGCTCGGCCTCGCCCTTGCGCAGCAGGCCGTGGTCGACGAAGACGCAGGTGAGCTGGTCGCCGACGGCGCGCTGCACCAGAGCTGCCGCGACAGCGGAGTCGACACCGCCAGACAGGCCGCACAGCACGCGCTTGTCACCGACCTGCGCCCGGATGCGCTCGACCTGCTCCTCGACGATGTTGGTCATCGTCCACGTCGGCCGGCAGCCGGCCGCGTCGATGAGGAACTTGCGGAGCACCTCCTGGCCGTGCTCGGTGTGCATGACCTCGGGGTGGAACTGCACGCCGTACAGACCACGCACCGGGTCCTCGAACGCGGCAACCGGCGTCGCCGGCGTGGAGGCCGTGACGAGGAAGCCCTCGGGTGCTTCGGCCACTGCGTCGCCATGCGACATCCAGACGGACTGCTGGACCGGTAGACCGGTGAACAACGTGCCGGCGCTGGTGACGGAGAGCGCGGTGCGGCCGTACTCAGCCGTGCCGGTCTGCGCGACCGTCCCCCCGAGTGCCCGCGCCATGGCCTGGTGGCCGTAGCAGATGCCGAAGGTCGGTACGCCGGTGTCGAAGAACCCGGCCGGCACCTGCGGGGCGTCGTCGGCGTACACCGAGGACGGACCGCCGGACAGGATGACGGCCTTGGGGGCGCGAGCGCGGATCTCCTCGGCGGTGATCGTGTGCGGCACGATCTCGGAGTAGACGCTGCACTCGCGGACCCGCCGCGCGATGAGCTGGGCGTACTGGGCCCCGAAGTCGACGACGAGGACGGTGTCCTGCTCGGGAGTCACCTTCGACAGCGTATTACGGCAGCATGCCCGTGGTGGAGGACCTCGCGCGGCAACGCGCCGCGACGTATCGCTTCTGGCGCGAGGACGTGCTGTCGCGTCCCGGTGGGGAGTGGGCCGAGCTCGACGGCGTGCAGCTGCACACGACCGGCCTGGCGCCCCGGCACTGGAACGGCGCCCACGTCACACGCGCCACGGACCTCGCTGCCGCCGTCCCGCGGGTCGCGTCGTGGTTCGCCGAGCGCGACAAGCCCTGGGGGCTGCTGATCCCGGCCGAGCTCGAGCTGACCCCGCCGGGTTTGACGCACGCGACGGATCAGCCGGTGATGCTGCGGCGGCTGGCGGCACTGCCGGACGCCGCAGCGCCCAGGATCGAGGTCGTCGACACCGCCCCGCCCGCGCACGTGGCGCTCGTGCAGAGCGAGGCCTTCGGAGACGAGTACGACGTGACGTTGGCGTTCGTCTCCCCCACGCTGGGTCCGGCCGCCGCTCCGCCGCAGCAGACGCTGACGGCGTACGACGGCGACGAGCCGGTCGGCGTGGCCACGGTTGCGCGGATGGACGGCGTGGCCGGCATCTACGGAGTAGCCGTGCGCGAGGGATGGCGACGCCGCGGCCTCGGCGCCGCGCTCACTGCGATGTGCCTGCAGCGAGCCGCGGCGTCCGGCTGCGACCTGGCCTATCTCAACCCGAGCGAGACCGGGTACGGCGTGTATGCCTCGCTCGGGTTCGTCGACGCGCTGCCGATGCGCGTCTGGGTGCCCGACTGACTCAGCTGCTCTTGGTTGTGGTGCTGGCGGCGGCGTACATGCCCGCGGCGCCGGCGTACGCGACCTTGATGTTGCCCGGCGGCAAACCGGTGGCCTTGGCGATGCCCTTGGCGTCGGTCTTCGCCGTCACCTTCTTGCTACCGGAGGTGAAGGTGATGACCTGACCGGCCACCGGCGTCTTGTCGTCGTCGGTCAGCGTCGCCGTGACAGCGGCCTTGCTGCCGACCGCCTTCAACACGGTCTTCTCGACGAGCACGGTGAAGTCGACCGACGTCTTGGCGTCGTCGGAGGTGATGACGAGCGAGCGCTTGCCGGCGGTCTCCTTGACCAGCAGCGCGGCCTTAGCGACGCCGTCGGCGCCGGTCATGCCGGTCGCCGTGGAGGCACCGAGGGTGAACGTCACGGTCTTGCCGGCGACCGCGGCGCCAGAAGCGTCGACGAGCTTGGCCGCAACAGCAGCGACATCGCCGTACTGCGCCTTGACGGCACCCACACTGCTCAGCGGCGGCACCGGCGGCGCGAAGCAGTGGTTGTCACCGATGGCGTAGGTCAGCTTGCCCGGGGCCGAGGACGAGGCGCCGTCCGGCACGGTGTCCGTGACGATTGCGCTCGCGAGGTAGTCGGTGTTGCCGCTTGCGTAGAGGCCCGTCAGGACCGCGCCGGCCGCGGGCGCCTTGCCGTACTTCTCCAGGTCCGCGATCGGCAGGGCCGCGATCACGTAGCTGTTCTTGGCGTCGAAGGTGAACTTTAGGCCGGAGTCCACAAAGCCGGGGCCTGCACCCGTTACGCGCTCCGGATCGATAGCCGAGCTCACGCCGTCGACCGCCAGTTGAGTGGTGGCCGCAACCTGCCCGGTGCCGTTCAGGCCGTCACGCAGCGCGCCTTCCCCGTTGCCGAACTCCGAACCAGCCATGGTGAAGCTGTGCTTGTTGAACGTGAAGCTCACGTAGAAGCGGTGTCCGTCGCTGTACGCCGGCTTGCCGAGCTTGTCGACCTTGATGTATGCCGTGAGGCTCGTCGCATCGCTCGAGACAGTCAGCGAGGTGACGTCGACGTCAGGGTCGTTGGGAGCCCCCGGGTCGCCCGGGATGAGACCGGAGACCGGTCGCATGATCGCGTCACCTTTGGGGTCCTTCGCAGCGAAGCAGTCCGCAGCCGGCAGCCCACTGACCGCGGGCGCTCCGCCCGGTGCAGGGCTCGCCGACGGCGCCGGTGACGGCGCGGTGCTCGGCGCTGCTGACGGCACTGGCGCAGCGACCGGTGGCGTGCCGCCGCCGCAGTCGCTCCCGATCGTGAGCGTGGCCTTCGACGCCGCGTCGTCGTAGACGAACATCCCGAGGTCCGCGAGTGGAACGATGTCCGCGGTGTAGGCCGACAAGGCGGTGGCCGGCTTGCCGGCGACATCTGCCCCAGCGGCGGCCTTCACCGAAGCGATCGGGGCGGTGATCGTCACGGTCTTCGCCTTGACGTCGAACTTTGCCGTCGCCTCCTCAGAGATGCTGGGGTCGGCGTAGTTGCCCACGTGCGCGGTGACGATCGAGTCGCCCGTCGGATCGACGTCTCGGTCGGCAGCGATGAACAGGTCGGCACCGGCAAGGGTCAGATCGAGACCGAACTCGTCGCCCGCGTCGCTGGGGCCCGCCGTCATCGCGTCGCTCGTGATCGTGACCACGACCTTGTCGGCCGTCGTCGTCACCGAGGCTGCGACGATGTCGAGGTTGTGGTCGTCGAACGTGCCGGTCGGCTCGCCGAAGGTGTTCGAGTCGCCCTTCGGGTCCGTCCAGGACGGGCAACCACCGGCGGGAGCCGCGTCGTCGGCAAAAGCCGCAAAGCCGGCGCCGATGAGTGCGGTGGACAGGACGGCGCCGACGATGGCGCGGCGGGGCAGGCGACTTGTGGTCACGACGACTCCTGGCCGGCGGGTCGCCGGCGGCGTAGGGCTGGGATTGCCCAGAAGATTCGACGGTGCCGTCGTGAATCCTGCTAGCTGACGACGGTCCGGGCAGTGGCCGGCCGGACGTAGCCGCTCCGGCCGGCGTAGCGGACGTCGATGTGTGCGCCCGGCTTGGCCTGCACGGAGGCTCGACCGGCCTGGTCCGTCCGAACTTGAACGGTCTTGCCGCTGAAGCCGAACGTGACCAGCGCGCCGGCGTACGGATGCCGCGACGGCGCATCGTCATCGGTCAGGGTGATCGTGAAGGTGTGGAGGGCAGTCGTGCCGCTGCTCCGATAGGCGATCTTCGACACCTCGGCCACCACGACGATCGGTCGGCGTATCTGGGCCGCGCCCGCGCCGGAGGCGTCGCCGGCGTACGACACGAGCAGGGTGCGGGACCCCGCCGCATCAACGACCGCGACCGCGAAGGCAGCATGACCCGATGCGTCCGTCACGGCCTTCGAGACCGAACCGGCACCGATCCGCGCGGTCACCGCTCCGCTCGAGATGGGCTTGCCGGAGGAGTCGGTCAGCGTGAGTGCGACCGCGGCGCGGTCGCTGGTCTGCACTCGGGCCGGCGCACTCACGGTCATGCCCGGCGTCCCGGCGGCCCCGGCGGGTGCCGCGGCGAAGCAACGGTTGTCGCCAACCGTGTAGACCTGCTCCTCGACTTTCGTTGCCTGCGCTGTGTCCGCCAACACGCTGCCGGCTGTCGGCGTGTAGTTGCGTGAATGCGCTGACGTCGCCTTGACGATCGTCCCGTCCGGGAGCGGCGCGCCAAGCGCCTTCTCCAGCGTCGCTCGGTCCACCGAGAGGATCACGCGGCTGTTCTTCACGTCGAAGACCGCACCTGTCTTGATCGCGGCGTTGTAGGTGCCGCCGATGCGCGCACCGCCCGCGGCCGGAGCCGACTGCCCGGCCGCGACGAGCGCGCTGTTGGCCCCGGCAGCAGCCGCGTCTGGCTGCCCGCCGTACACCTCCACGGTCTTGGTGCCCGCCGTGAACATGAAGTCGAAGCGGTGGCCGTTGCCGAACTGCGGAGCTGTGCCGAGCTTGTCGATCTTCAGGAACCCCTTGATCGTCTGGGGTTCGGTCTTGAAGTTGACGGCCAGGATGTCGAGGTCGGGGTCGTTCGGCGTGGGAGCGCCTGGATTGGTCGCGTTCGGCGACGCATCGCCCTTGGGGTCGGTGATGTCGACGCACCCGGCCACCGGTCCGTCTGTCGCGCCACCGGTCCCGGGGCTCGCGCTGCCCGACGGTGCCGCGCTGCTGCTGGCGGACGCACTGCTGCTGGCGGACGCGGTGCTGGAGGGGGTGGCTGTCGCCGAAGGCGATGCCGTGGCCGAGGCGGATGCCGTCGCGGTCGGCGTGCCGGCGGAACCGCTGGGGGCGGGCGCGGCGCCACCTCCGCACGACGACGCGCCGTAGGTCCAGGTGACGGGGGCTGCCGGTTTAGCCGCATCGGCTTGTCGCTCCGGGCCGCCCGTGTAGGCCCAGCTGATGGCTCCGAGCGCCGACAGCGACGCACCGCTCATCGGGACGCCCGCCAGCTTGTCCAGGTCTGCAGTCCCTACTGAGACCTCGACGAGGCTGGCCTTCGTGTCGTAGCTCGCCTTCGCCGAAGTTGGCGTGACGTCGGAGCCGTCGACGTCGACGTACGGGGAGACCTGCGACCCGGCCAGGCCGGTCGGGTCACCGATCCTCGTCGAACCGACCTGGAACACCTTCTTGTTGACCGTGAAGTCGAACTCGAAGTCGTCGCCGGGGAACAGGTCGGGCCCCGACCCCGTCAGGGCCGCCAGCTTGGCGGAGAGCAGCAGCGACGTCGCGTTCGTCGTGTAGCCGACCGTCAGCAGGTCGAGGTCCTTGTCGCCCGAGCCGTCCTGCCCCGGCACAGCGGAGTCGCCGGCTGGATCGGTGAAGGAGCAACCAGCCGTCGGGTCGGCGGCGAACGAGACGGCCAGGCCGCCGCCGACGAGGGTCAACGAGACGACGAGGCTGAGGACTGCCCGCCGAGGCAGGAAGGGCGAGCGCACGCGAATCTCCTACCTATCCGACGACGAAGGTCTTGTCGGTCTTCGCGGTGTCGTAGATCGGCGTGCCCGCGATCAACGAAGGCGAGACAAGACCGAGCGCGGGGTCGGTGAAGTCGGTGTACGCGTTCAGGTCGGTGAACGTCGTCCCCGGCTTCACCCCACCGGGCAGCGAGTTGAACGGCAGCGTCCACACGATCGAGCTCCCGACCACGTCCGGCGCGGCGTCGAACGTCGACGAGCCCTGGGTCGTGGGGTCGGACGGGTCACCGCCGCAGTCGGCGTAGTTGAAGCTCTCCAACGTCGCGCCGGGCTGGTAGGTGAGCAGGAAGTCGCCACATCCGGGCAGGTTGGCGTCGACCGCGTAGACCGTGGAGTCCGTCGCCGGCGGTGCCGCCAGCGTCAGCGTCACGACGAGTGCCGTCGGGGTGTACTTGCCCCGGCCGACGCCGTTGCCGTGCGCCTTGTTCTTCATCGTCGACGTCCAGGTGACACCGGTGATGTCGGACGCGCTGCTCGGCGACACGTTGTCGCCGGCGGGGTCGCTGAAGGTCAGGATGTTGGGCCCCGACTTAGCCGAGGCCGCGCCGGCGAGTCCGACTGCCAGCGCAGCGGCGAGCACGAGACTGGGGCGGAGAACGCGCACGGGATGCTCCTTGATGCCGGGTGCTGGTGCACCAGGCTTCGCCGTACGGCGGGAAATCCCTGCTAGACCGCACCCATCCCGAGCTGCTGCGCCCGCTGCAGCGCCTTGCCCTCGCTCAGGACCGACGGCGCGATCATGACCTCGACCTTCTGGAACTCCTTGATCGAGGAGTAGCCGGTCATCGCCATCGCCCGTCGCAAGCCGCCGAACAGGTTGGTGGACCCGTCGTCGGTGCAGGCGGGTCCGAGCAGCACCTCCTCGAGGGTGCCGACCTGGTCGACCTTGAGCCGGGTGCCCCGCGGCAGGACCGGGTGGTGCGACGCGTGCCCCCAGTGCCAGCCACCACCGGGTGCCTCCGTTGCACGCGCCAGCGGGCTGCCCATCATCACGGCGTCGGCACCGCACGCGATCGCCTTGGCGATGTCGCCGCCGGTGCGCATCCCACCGTCCGCGATCACGTGGACGTAGCGACCGCCGGATTCGTCGAGGTAGTCGCGGCGCGCACCGGCTGCGTCGGCGATCGAGGTCGCCATGGGTACGCCGATGCCGAGCACCGAGCGGGTCGTGTTGGCCTGACCCGGCCCCACACCGACCAGGATGCCGGCCGCACCGGTGCGCATGAGGTGCAGCGCCGACTGGTACGTCGCACAGCCACCGACGATGACCGGGACGTCGAGCTCGGCGATGAAGCGCTTGAGGTTGAGCGGCTCGGTGCGCGATGACACGTGCTCGGCCGAGACCACGGTGCCCTGGATGACGAAGATGTCGACGCCGGAGTCGATGACCGTCTGCGCGAACTGCACGGTGCGCTGGGGGGTCAGCGAAGCGGCAACAGTCACACCGGCGTCGCGGATCTGCGAGATGCGGTCCTTGATGAGCCCGCCCTCGATCGGCTTGGCGTAGATCTCCCGCATCCGCTCCGTGGCCCGGTCCTCCGGCAGATCCGCGAGCTCGGCCAGAAGCGGCAGCGGGTCGTCGTACCGGGTCCAGAGACCTTCGAGGTTGAGGACACCGAGGCCGCCTAGCCGGCCGAGGGCGATCGCGGTCTCGGGCGACATGACGCCGTCCATCGCGGAGGCGACGAGCGGGATGTCGAAGCGGTAGGCGTCGATCTCCCAGGCGATGGACACGTCCTCCGGGTCGCGGGTGCGCCGCGACGGGACGATCGCGATGTCGTCGAAACCGTAGGCCCGCCGACCCGACTTGCCGATCCCGATCTCGACCTCGGCCATCGGTCAGCGGCCGCCGGAGTAGTTGGGCGCCTCGACCGTCATCTGGATGTCGTGCGGGTGGCTCTCCTTCAGGCCCGCCGCGGTGATGCGCACGAACTGACCGCGCTCCTGCAGCTCGGGGATCGTGCGGGCGCCGACGTAGAACATCGCCTGGTGCAGCCCGCCGACGAGCTGGTGCGCGACGGCGGCCAGCGGACCGCGGTAGGGCACCTGTCCTTCGATGCCCTCCGGCACGATCTTGTCGTCGGACGCGACGTCGGCCTGGAAGTATCGGTCTTTGGAGTAGGACCGCTTGCCGCGCGAGGCCATCGCGCCGACGGAGCCCATGCCGCGGTAGGCCTTGTACTGCTTGCCGCTGACGAAGATGAGATCGCCGGGGCTCTCGTCGCAGCCGGCGAACAGCGAGCCGATCATCACCGAGTCGGCGCCCGCAACCAGTGCCTTCGCGATGTCGCCGGAGTACTGCAGCCCACCGTCGCCGACAACAGGAACTCCCGCCGGCTTGGCAGCCAGCGCCGCCTCGAAGATCGCCGTCACCTGCGGGACACCGACACCGGCAACGACGCGTGTTGTGCAGATCGAGTTGTGCACGATCGCGTTGTCCGCGATGAAGCTGTGGCTGTCGTCATCGACCTCGAGGTCGTAGACCGGCACCGCCTCGTCAAGTGAGCGTGTGCCCAGCAGTTTCACGACGCTGTGCTCTTCGAGGTGGCGCTTGGCGTGCGTCACATTCAGACGGGACCTGTACGACGTGGCGCAGTCCTCGTCCCGCACGCCAGGCAGGCCACCCGCCGAACCCGCCTCCGTCTCGACGTTGGGAAGCGCTCCGTGGACGAGCAGGCAGAGCACGCCGAAGAGCTCTGACAGCTGCCGCGAGGTGTTTCTGAAGCACAGCCGTCCACCACTGTCGACGAAGCCATCGGAGGCCACCAGGCCATCCAGCAGCCCTCGTTGGTAGGCCGGATTGTCGGTCAGCCAACCCGCGGGCAGGTGCTTGTCCGTCTTCTTGCCGCATTGGGAGAGCAGTCGCGCCCACTGCAGGGAATACAGATGCAGGTGGCGGCAGCCGGCCTTCGTCCCACCGTCCGTCGGGCGCACGCCGGTGACGCGCTCAACGACGCCGCACAGCTTGTCGGCGAGTTCGCTCTCGTGCGCGCCGAAGTACCAGGTCACGCGTCCGATGTCGGAGTTGCGGACCCTGTTCAGGAACGCATGGCCGTCGCCAAGGAACGTCCCAATGAGGAATCCCAAGTCCTCACTGTCCGTGATGGCGCGTTCGTAACGGTCCAGCTGCTTGTCCAGCCGGACTGAGTAGTCCTCGAGATTCCACTCGAACGTCTCGGCCAGCTCGAAGTGAACATGCCTGGGCGTGAGGAGCACGTCGCGGTCGACCTGGCCGATCTCCTTCCAACCAAGCTTGGAATGACCGAATCGCGTCGGCTGGGACAGCGGCTTGACATAGCCCCGTGATGCCAGTGACTCCGGAGAAACGCTGGAGAGGTCGCCCACGAAGAATCGGTGGTCGGGAGTCGCGACGGTCTCGACGCCCGACGCCACGTGCCGGACGGCCATGACCTCACGCGTACCGGTGCACCAGCTCTTCAGTACGGTGGCCGGCTTGCCGTGCATCGTGATGACCCGGTCGCCGGGTTCGACGTCCTCGATGTTCTTGCAGGTCGCATCGGCCATCAGAACGCGGGTGCCAGCGGCGAAACACCCAGGCCCAACTCCGGCCTTCACCCCGTCAACGCCTGCGTCGACGAGGGCCTGAGCGCCCGCGCGGGTTGCGATGTTGCCGGCGAGGACCTGGACGTGACGCGTCGCCGGGTCCTTCTTCAGGCGCCGGATCATGTCGAGCATCAGTCGCGCGTGCCCGTTGGCGACGTCAGGGACGAGCAGGTCGACGCCGGCCTCGACGAGCGTCGTCGCCCGCTCCCACGCGTCACCGAAGTAGCCGATCGCCGCGCCGACCATGAGCCGGCCGTCGGCGTCGTTGGTCGCGTCAGGGAACTGCTCGGACTTCACGAAGTCCTTCACGGTGATCAGCCCAGCGAGCCGACCGTGATCGTCGACGAGGGGCAGTCGCTCCCGCTTGTGCTTGCGCAGGATCGCCGAAGCGTCCTCCCGTGAGATGCCGATGGGCGCGGTCACCAGCGGCATCGGCGTCATGACATCGGCGACGTGCGTGGAAGACCATTCCGCGACGGGGACGAAGCGCAGGTCGCGGTTGGTGACGATGCCGAGCAGCGTCAGGTCGTCGTCGACGACCGGCAGCCCCGAGACGCGGTACTGCCCGCAGCGCTCGTCGAGCTCCTCGAGCGTTGCCTTCGGACCGATGGTCACCGGGTTGCTGATCATCCCGGTCTGCGTGCGCTTCACCAGGTCGACCTGGTAGGCCTGGTCCTCGATCGAGAGGTTGCGGTGCAGGATGCCGAGCCCGCCCTGCCGCGCCATCGCGATCGCCATCCGGGACTCGGTCACCGTGTCCATCGCACTGGAGACCAGCGGCACGCGGATGGTGATGTCGCGCGTCAGCCGGGTCGTGGTGTCGACCTCGCTGGGGATGACGTCGGTCTCGCCGGGCAGGAGCAGCACGTCGTCGAAGGTCAGTCCCAGCAGGGGGAACTTCGCGGCGTAGGCATCCGAGGTGGCCGCGGACTCGTCCTCGAACGGGTTCATGGCACCTTCCCGGCTGCTCGAGTGAGGGACAGCCTGCGGGGAAAAGAGTCATCTTACGACGAGCTGTGTACGACGGCGCTTCGCCGCGCCGGCTCGCCTACGCTGACAGGGCGATGACACCCACCGACCCCGTTGACCCGTTCCACGGCGACCCGGACGACCCCGCCCAGGAGCTGGCGGCGCTCGACGGCGACGAGGACGTCATGGAGCCGCTGTCCCCGTTGGAGCGCGAGGACGTGCTGGAGGACCTCGAAGACCTCGAGGTGTTCGAGGCGCTGCTGTCCCCGCGGGGCGTCAGGGGCCTCGTGGTCGACTGCGAGGACTGCCGCGAGCCGCACTACTTCGCCTGGGAGCTGCTGCGCGGCAACCTTCGTCATCTGCTCGACCAAGGGACGACGCGCGTCCACGAGCCGGCGTTCTCGCCGGACCCGGCCGACTACGTCAGCTGGGAGTACGCGCGCGGCTTCGCCGACGCAGCGCTGGACGGCTAACGACCGTCGCTGTTACCTCGGCCGCCCGGGCCGTTGTCACCAGGCAGCCCGGCCTCGCTGCGCACCTTGCCGAGACTGGCGCCACGCGAGCTGTGGCTGCGGCTGCCGGCCGGCGGTGCGGTGGGCGCGTGCGTCGAACCGGGCGTGGGCTTGCCGCTCGGCCGGTGGCTGTCGCCCGTCGTACCGCCCTTGCCGTTGGCCTTGTCATCCCGCGGCCCATGAGTGGGCTGGGCTGTCGGGGCGGCAGCGAGCCGCGCCTGCAGGGCCGCCAGCCGGTCACCCAGCCGAGCGTGCTCCGCAGCATCGGTGACGTAACCGAGCTTGCGCGCCGCGGCGTCGAGCTGGGCCTTGGCGGCGGAGAGCCGGCCGTCGTCGAGCAACCTGGCAGCGCGGTCGAGGTTGGCCTCGATCTGCAGGATCGCCGACGCCGATCGGGCCGCGTCACTGACGGCGTCCCCCGGCGGCGTGGGCTTCGGGGTCGGAGTAGCCGACTCCGTGGGGCGGGACGCCGTCGGTCCGACGGGTGAGTCCGGCGTCATGGCGGCTACAGCGGTCGAGACCGCGTCCGAGACAGCGTGCCGTACGCCGGCCAGGGGCTGACCGGGCGCGGACGCGGCCGCGACGCCGCCGATGGACAGCACGCTGGCTGCGACCACGGCCACCGTCGCGCTGCGGCTCAGGTGCCGACGACGGGGCAGCAGCCGGGTGATCTCGCTCGGCACGATGGGATCGACGGGCAGGTCGGTGGACACCTCGAGCTGCAGGGCGCGCAGCAGCGCGTAGCCCGGGTCCTCGTCGTCGTTGTCGTCCCAGACGACCGCAGCTTCGGGACTCAGGGACTGCCGGAGCCGTTGCACGAGTGCGTCGTCGGTCGTGACGGCCTCGAGGTCGAGCGGGTCGTCGTCGGGGGTGAGGTCGTAGCTGGTCATGAGGCAGCGCTCTCGGCAGAAAGAACACGCAACCGCGCCAGTGCGCGGTGCTGGGCGACGCGAACGGCGCCTGGGGACATGCCGAGGGCCGCGCCCGTTTCCTCGGCACTGAGTCCGGCCACCACGCGCAGGAGCAGGAGCTCGCGGTGCGCCGGGGGCAGCCGATCAAGCAGCGCCTTGGCCTCGGCCGCCTCGGCGGCGGCCACCACCCGGTCCTCGGGTCCCTGCCCGTCGTCGGCCCGGTCCGGCAGCTCGTCGGTGACGTCCGTGCGATCACGGAAGCCGGCCCGCTGCGCGTCGGCGACCTTGTGTCCGGCGATGCCGTAGACGAAGGCGGCGAACGGGCGGCCCTGGTCGACGTAGCGGGGCAGGGCGGTGATGACCGCCATACACACCTCCTGCGCCACGTCGTCCGCCGACCCGTACGAGCCGGCGCTACGGCCGAGTCGTGCGCGGCAGTACCGCAGAACGCCTGGTCGCAGACGGGCCAGAAGCTCCTCCAGCGCCGCCCGCTCACCGGCTTGCGCGCGAGCGACGAGGGGAGAGATCTCGTCCGTCACAGTCGTCATCGTGGCGGACGCGGCGAGCGTTACAGGCGGGGGTGCCACGCGCTAGCTGACGAGCCCGCGGCGGAAGCCGAGCGCGACTGCTTGCGCGCGGTCGTTGACCCCGAGCTTGCGGAACAGCCGGCGGGCGTGGGTCTTCACCGTGTCCTCCGACAGGTAGAGATCGCGGCCGATCTGGTTGTTCGACTTGCCCTGGCTCATCCCGGTCAGGACCTGAAGCTCCCGTTCGGTCAGCTGCGTGCCCGGGGGGACGCTGCGCAGCTGGTTCTGGCCCGCGAGTGCGCGGCGCAGCGACGGCTCCACCAGGTCCTCTCCTTGCAGCGCATGGGCCACCGCCGCGCACAGCTCCTCGTGGCTGACGTCCTTGAGCAGGTAGCCGCGGGCGCCGTGCGAGACCGCGGCCGCGACCTGCTCACGGTCGTCGGCGGCAGTGAGCATGATGACCTTCGCGTCCGGGTGCTCGTTGACCAGTCGACGGGTCGCCTCGAGGCCACCCAGGCCGGGCATCCGCACGTCCATGAGCACCAGGTCCGGCTTCTCGTGCGGGTACCGGGCGAGGACCTCCTCGCCGCTGGCGGCGGTGTCGACGCGGTCGACCCCAGGTACGCCGGCGACGAACTGCCGGAGCCCCTCGCGCACGATGCGATGGTCGTCGCAGATCAGGACGGTGGTCACGAGGTCGCCTTCGTTCGGGGTGAGGTGAGGGGGATGGTGAGACGCGTGCGCCCCCCGGTGGAGGTGAGCGAGCCGCCAAGCGCCCGGGCCTTGCCGGCCCAGCGCTGCTGATCGTCAAGGGGCGCGCCGCCCTCGATGTCGAACACGACGGTGGATCCCTCGCGGCGGAGCGCCACGCGGACCGGCCCGGCGTCCTGCGGGAGTGCAATGGCCTGAACGAGGCGGTACGCCGTGGACGCCACCGCGCTGGGCAGCGCTGCCGCGACGAGCTCGTCGAGGACGAAGCCGAGCGCCGGGCGGCCGGCCTCTTCCAGCCGGGCGGACAGCAGCCCGAGGGCCGCCGGCAAGCCGCCCTCGCCGGCACCGCGGGGACGCAGGTGCCAGAGCGAGCGGCGAAGCTCGACGAGCGCTGACTGGACCGCCTCACGGGCAGCCGCCGGGTCTCCGCCCCGTACTGCAGCCTCAGCGGCGTAATGCGCGACCACGAGCGCCTGGACCGGCCCGTCGTGCAGCAGGTCCGCCGCGGCATCTGCCTCACCGTCGGCGGCGGCGACCAGATCCGCTGCGGTCTGCGCGGGGAGCGCACGCGCGGTGCGGGCCAGGGCGAGGCCGAGGACGGCGGCGACGGCCCGCAGGGTAGGGAGCTGGGAGGGGCGGGCGCCGACCACCGAGAGCACGCCGACATCCCGGCCGCCGGCCCGGATCGGTAGCTCGACGGTGCTCGTCGCGGCGTGGCCGGACGCGACCACGCGCATCGTCGGCACTGCGTGCACGGCCTCGCCGGCCACTGCCCGCAGCCGGCCGCTCGGTGCCGCGGGCGTGGGAAGCGCTTCGGTCGCGGCGTCCCGCAGTACGGCGCTGCGCAGGCCCAGCTCGGCGACGATCAGGTCGAGTGCCTCGGTCAGGCCGTCCTCGCCGTGATCGGCCAGCAACTCGGCCAGCCGGCCCGGCAGGACGGCGTCGGCGGTCTGCGGCGGAGCGGTGCGGCCCATCTGCCACCCCCGCTCGAGTCCGGGCACGCCGGCGGCGCGCTGTCCCCGTCAGCATCGGCACTTCGGGGGCCGGACGTGAGGGGAACCGACGCTTCTGGCCCTTCCTGACCAGCACCCGTCACCCACCCGGGCGGGTTAGCGCGCTCACCCGGGCGGGTGAACGCCGTCAACCTGGTGATCAGCCGCCCAGAAGTGCGGCGATATCGGGACGAGCCAACCATTCCGCCCGTACGCCTGGAGGAAGGTCACCCGCGATGGCCAGGACGGCCGACCGGGCCGCCGCCAGGCTGCGGTCGCTCTCGGCCTGGTCCTCGTCGGCGACCAGCGCCCCGAGCAACGCGCGGGCCGGCCAGATCAGCGGCACCGTGCCGAGGGACTCCGCGAGCGTCGCCGCTCGGCGCAGCGTCTGGACCGCCTCGGGCTCGTCCCCGCTGACCTGGGCCAAGCCGAGGTAGAGCAGACCCTTCGCGACGTGCCGCGGTGCGCGGGCGCCCTCCGCCCGGTCGACCGCGGCGGCCGCGACAGCCGCCGCCTGCGAGACGTTGCCCTCCAGCAGCGCGATGTCTGCCTGCACCCAGCCGAGCCGAACGCGCTGCCGCCACCACTCGTCCGACCGCTCGGGGATGAGCCGCTCTGCGAGCGTGGCTCGTTCGATCGCCTCGTCGAGGTCCTCGAGCCCCACAGCGTCGGCCGCGAGCCCCAGGTGGGCGTCAAAGGCCGCCTCGCCGGTGCCGTCGGTCATGACCAAGGCCGCTTGGTCGGCGTCGCGCGCCACCGCGTGCCGGCCGAGCTGGCGATGCACGCTGGCGATCGTCGCGCTCGACAGCGCAGCGAACAGGCGATGCTCGGGCGGGGCGGCCTCGGAGCGGCCCGACTCGACCAGCGGCGACAGCACGGTGAGCGCGGCGCCGTACCGTCCACCGGCACCGAGCGCGACGCCGAGCAGCCACGCCGCGGCGGCCATCTCCGCGGAGCGGTCCTGCGACTGGGCCAGCACGACGGCCTGCTCCAGGACACCGACCGCGGCGGCCGGCTTCCCGTGGAACGCAGCGTGCTCCCCGCTCGCGAGCAGGCCGGCGAGGTCGCCAGATCCCGGTGCTGTCACGGGCTGCACCGTACGGGATCGTGCGGCTCGGACGGTGCCTCCCGGGATATCGGCACAGGCCCACCCGAGGACGGCGAATCGGACACGGCGACGTATCCTCGGTACCTGATCGTCGTTGGACCTGCTGAAGATCACGACGATCCACGGGCTGATCACTTCCGTCCAGCCTCCGACCTGCAGGAGCAGCAACGGTGTTCTTCCCCACCGCTCGCCGCATGCGGCCCGGTCTCGCGCTGTCCGCGATCGTGCTCGGGCTGCTGGCCGGCTGCGGCGCGGGATCGTCCGGCCATCCCCGCACGACAGCCCTGCACGCCGAGGTCGCCGACCCGGCCCAGCCCCTCGCCGAGGCCACCGCGGCGCAGCCGCTTAACCGCCCCGGTCTCGCGATGGCGGTCGCGCCGCTCGCCTCGCGGCTGCGCCCGGACGTGCTCGTCGTCGGCAGTCACACGTTCTCCCCGCAGGCCGTCCGCCGGCTGTCCGCCCTCTCGCCGGCCCACGGCGCCGTGGTGTTCCGGGCCGGCCAGGTGAAGCTGGCCGGTCACGTCGTGCACGCCGTCGCCGTCGACCCCTCGACGTTCCGCCGGTTCGCTCCGCAGGGGACCGCCGAGACGACGCCGGTCTGGCTCGCCGTCGCGCGCGGCGAGGCCGTCGTCTCGCACAGCCTCGCGACCGGCCTGAAGCTCGGCCTGGGCGGCAACACGACGGCGGCTGCGGTCAAGGGCAGCAAGGCCAGCACGCTGCGGGTCGGGGCCTTCGCCACCACCGCTATCCCAGGCACCGACCTCATCCTCGACGACCAGCTGGGCCGCAGCCTCGGGCTGCCTACCGCGACCGGCATGCTGCTGACCGCCGGCAAGGACGTCGACCCGGTCACCCTCGCCGGCCAGGTTCGTCGCATCACCGGCGACGGCAGCAGCGTCGACCTGCTCACGCCGCCGGCCGCCAACCCGGTCGCCTTCCTCACCGGAAGCCGGGCCGCGAAGGCCTTCGGCGCGTTCTCCTACCGCTATTTCCCCGACGGCACCATCCAGCCTGACTCACGGTGGGTCAGCGAGAACATCGTGACCGCCACCGTCCCGATCCTGGGCCGGGTCACCTGCCACCGCCTGATGGTGCCTCAGCTGCGCGGCGCCCTCGCCGACATCCAAGCCGCCGGACTCGCATCGTCCCTGCACAGCTACAACGGCTGCTACGTCCCGCGCTTCATCGAGAGCAACCCCGAGCACGCGATCTCCCTGCACACATGGGGCATCGCCATCGACCTCGACGCATCGACCAACTACCGCGGCATCAAGGGAACGATGGACCCGAAGGTCGTCGACATCTTCAAGCGCTGGGGTTTCCGCTGGGGCGGCGACTGGGACTACACCGACCCGATGCACTTCGAGCTCGGCGCGCTGCTGAGCTCGCCGCGCTAGCACTCAGCGATGTAGCCGGCCGCGAAGCCAGGGCAGGCCGACGCGTGCGTCGCGCAGCACCGTGCCGGCGGCGTTGCGGCCGCACATCCCGTGCACGCCGCCGCCGGGATGGGACGCAGCACCGCACATGTAGAGGCCGGCGACAGGCAGTGCGTACGACGACCAACCGGCGACGGGGCGGAAGACCACCATCTGGTCGATGGCGGCCGATCCCCCGCCGACATCGCCGCCGACCAGGTTCGGGTCGCGGGCCTGCAGGTCGAGCGGTGTGGTGACGGTCATGTCCACGATGAGCTCGCGAATTCCGGGGGCGTGCTCGTCGACGCGGCTGACCAGCTTGTCTGCAAGCCGCTTCTCCCAACCGCGCTTGCCGTTGCTCGGCGCCGCCGGGCAATGGCACTCCAGCCACAGCGCCGCGGCCCCGGCGGGGACGCGAGTCGGATCGGCGCGGTCCTGCTGACCGAGGATGATCTGCGGTACGTCAGGCACCAGCCCCCGGCGTACCTGCGCCTGTGACAAAGCGATCTCGTCGAGGTCGCCGGTGACGTGCACGACCATCGCCTCGCTCAGCTGCTCGTCGGCCCAGGGCGCCGGCGCCGACAGGTCCACGTCGACCCGGAAGTAGCCGCTGCTGTACCGATGGCGACGCAGCTGGTCCAACCAGGCCGACGGCAGGTGGTGTTCGCCGACCAGGTCCCGGGCGAGGATCGTCGGAGCGACATCGGCGACGACGGCCCGCCGGGCCGCCACCGCAGTACCGTCGGCGCACGTCACGCCGACCGCGCGACCGCCGCGGACGACGACGCCGGTGACGTCGACGCCGGTGCGCATCACGACACCGGCCTCCTCGGCGGCCTCCACCATGCCGGCTGCGAGCGCCCGCGCACCGCCGACTGGCACCGGCATGCCGTGCATCTGCGCGGCCATCGCAAGCAGGTACGACGCCGGCGTCGAGCCCGCGCTGTCCACGCCGATGTCCGCGTGCGTCGCGTTGGCCGCGAACAGCATCCGCGCCGCGTCCTCGGCGTACTGCAGGCGCACCCACTCCTCGACCGGCTCGAGCAGGGTCCGCACGGTCGGGATCAGCTCGCGCGGCGTGACCCGGCCGACCAGCCTGGCGAGCGGCAGCGCTGCACCCACCGGACCCATCAAGACGTCGAACAGCCAGGCACCGACCCGTTCCCACCAGGCGCATGTGTCGAGCCACGCCGCAGCATCGGCGCCGAGCCCGGCGGCGGTCGCGTCCGGCGTGCGCCGCATGACGGCAGCGGGCCGCGCCGTGTCCCACACCGATGCGACCGGCACGTCGGTGTGGGCCCAGGACACCCGCCGGTCGAGGCCGAGCTGGCGCAGCACGGGCATCGTGTGGAGTACGCCGTAGAACGCCGAGCCCCAGTCGTGCAGGTAGCCGCGATCGGTCGTGATGCTGCCGACGGCGCCGCCCGCAACGTCGCGGCGCTCGAGCAGCTCGACGCTCCAGCCGGCGCGCGCGAGCAAGGTCGCGGCAGTGAGCCCGTTCGGCCCCGCCCCGATCACCACCGCGTCGACCGTCACGGTCCGGAGGCTGTCACAGCAACAGGCCCGGCACTCCGCGTGGGAGGCCGGGCCCGTCGGTGGTGCGACGTACTAGTGGCTGTGGCCGTGCCCGCCGTGCGAGTGGCCGGCGTCGGCCTCCTGCTGCGCCGGCTTCTCCGCCACGATCGTCTCGGTCGTCAGCAGCATGCTGGCGATCGATGCGGCGTTGCGGACCGCTGAGCGCGTCACCTTGACCGGGTCGACGATCCCCTGCTTGACGAGGTCGCCGTACTCACCCGTCGCGGCGTTGAGGCCCTGACCCTTGCCGAGCTCACGCGCCCGGTTGACCGCGACCCGGCCCTCGAGGCCCGCGTTGGCGGCGATCCAGTAGGCCGGCTCGTCGAGCGCCTTGCGCACGACCTGGACGCCGAGCAGCTCGTCGCCCGTCTTGCCGAGCCCCTTGTCGAGAACCGAGGACGCGTGGATCAGCGCCGCGCCACCACCGGCGACGATGCCCTCCTCCACGGCCGCGCGGGTCGCCGAGATGGCGTCTTCGAGGCGGTGCTTGAGCTCCTTGAGCTCGGTCTCGGTGTGCGCGCCGACCTGGATGACGCCGACGCCACCCGCGAGCTTGGCCAGCCGCTCCTGCAGCTTCTCCTTGTCCCAGTCGGAGTCGCTGTTCTCGATCTCCTGCTTGATCTGCGCGATGCGCCCGGCGACGTCGGCGGCTGAACCGCCGCCGTCGACGATCGTCGTGAGCTCCTTGGTGACGGTGACGGTGCGCGCCTTGCCGAGCACCTCGAGGCCGACCTGATCCAGCTTGAGACCGACCTCTGCCGACACGACCTGCGCTCCGGTCAGGATCGCCATGTCCTGGAGCATCGCCTTGCGCCGGTCGCCGAAGCCCGGCGCCTTCACGGCAGCGACCTTGAGCGTCTTGCGGATCGCGTTGACAACCAGCGTCGAGAGCGCCTCGCCGTCGATGTCCTCAGCGACGATGAGCAGCTGCTTCTGCGCCTGGACGACCTTCTCCAGCAGCGGCAGCAGATCAGCGAGCGACGAGACCTTGCCGTTGACGATGAGGATGCCGGGCTCCTCGAGGACGCACTCCATCCGCTCGGCGTCGGTCACGAAGTACGGCGAGATGTAGCCCTTGTCGAACTGCATGCCCTCGGTCAGCTCGAGCTCGAGCCCGGTGGTGTTGGACTCCTCGACGGTGATGACCCCGTCCTTGCCGACCTTGTCCATCGCCTCGGCGATGAGCTCGCCGACCTTCGCGTCCTGGGCGGAGATACCCGCGACGGCGGCGATCTCCGCATGCGTCTGCACCTCGGTGGCAGCCTTGAGCAGCGCCTCGCTGACCGCCTCGACGGCCGCGTCGATGCCCACCTTCAGGCCCATCGGGTTGGCGCCGGCGGCGACGTGCCGCAAGCCCTCGTGGACCATCGCCTGGCCGAGGACCGTCGCGGTCGTCGTGCCGTCGCCGGCGACGTCGTTGGTCTTGGTCGCGACTTCCTTCGCGAGCTGCGCGCCCATGTTCTCGTAGGGGTCGCTCAGCTCGACCTCACGCGCGATGGTCACGCCGTCGTTGGTGATGGTCGGGCCGCCGTACGACTTGGCGATGACGACGTTGCGGCCACGTGGGCCGAGGGTGACCTTGACGGTATCGGCCAGCTGGTCGACACCGCGCTCGAGGCTGCGACGTGCGTCCTCGGAGAAGCTCAGGATCTTGGACATGCGTTCCTCTCGGTTCAAATGGCGACTGCCCCGGCCCCGTTCGGGGTGCCGGGGCAGTCGGTGGAGCTAGAAAGACGTAGGGGAACTAGCCCGCTGTCCCTTATTCGATGACGGCGAGGACGTCGCGGGCGGAGAGTACGAGGTACTCCTCGCCGTTGTACTTGACCTCGGTGCCGCCGTACTTGCTGTAGAGCACCTTGTCGCCGACCTTGACGTCGAGCGGGACGCGCGCGCCGTCCTCGAAGCGGCCGGGACCGACAGCCAGGACGGTGCCCTCCTGGGGCTTCTCCTTGGCGGTGTCGGGGATGACGAGCCCGGAAGCGGTCGTGGTCTCGGCCTCGCTGGCCTGGACGACGATGCGGTCCTCGAGCGGCTTGATGGCGACCTTGGTAAGGGTGCCGGTGGTCACAGTGCCTCCTGGTAGAGCAGTCGGGGGCGGGACGTGCTCACCTGCCGTCGCGGGGGTCAGGTGCCTGTCCTGCTGCTAGCACTCTAGTCCTTCGAGTGCCAGCCGTACAAGTGAGGTCAGCGAGCGAAGACGAACACGACGTACGCCGCGTACGTCGCCACCAGCACCGCACCGCCCAGCCGCCGGATCGCGCCGTCGCGAGCCAGTGCCAGCACGACCAGCGGCAGCGCGGCCGCCGCGAGAGCGGGCGCGAGCACAGCGCCGGTGGCCAGCGGGCGGACCAGGGCGGCGGTGCCGAGGGTGGCGGTGGCGTTGTACGCCGCGCTGCCGACGATGCCCGCAACGGCCACCTCGCCGACGTCGTGCCGGGCCGCGGCGAACACCAGGGCGAACAGCTCGGCGGTCGTGGCCAGAGCGAGCAGGGTCAGACCGATCGCCGTGTCGTCCTGGTGAAGGGACTGCACGACGCGCGTCGCTCCCTCGACCGCGGCCTCGCCGCCTGCGGTCATGACCGCGAGCCCCAGGATCGTGAGCAGCAGCGCGATCCCCGGCGAGCGGTCCTTCTCGCCCTCCTCCTCCATCTCGGCCAGCTCGCCGATCGACGGCGGCTGTCGCTCCCGCCGCCAGATCACCGCCACGAGGACGACGTAGGCGAGCAGCAGCAGCCCGCCTTCCAGCCGGCTCACGTGCCCGCCGAGCACGGCGATCGCCGCGAGCACCCCGGCGACGGACGACAGGACGCCGTAGACCCGAACGCGGTGTCCGACGGGCACCGGCCGGAGCAGCGCCGCGAGCCCGAGCGTTGCGGTCAGCATCGTCACGTTGGCGCCGAGCGCGTCGCCGGCGGCGAGGCCCGGGTGGCCGGAACCCGAGGCGAGCACGCCGGTGAGCAGCTCCTCCGGCTCCGCGCCGGCGAGCAGCAAGCCGACCGCGAGGACGGTCACGCCCAGTCGCTTCGACGCGGCGGCAGCGTTCTCGACGAACAGCTCCGCGCCCGCGACGAGCAGCACCGTCGCCAGGACGAGCAGCAGGAACCCGATCATGAGTTGACGATCTCCGTCACGGGCATCGAGCTGTCGGCCGGCAGGTCGAGCGGGCTCGGTGCGACGCCGGCAGCGACCAGTCGCGACCCGAGCGCAGCCACCATCGCGCCGTTGTCCGTGCACAGTCCTGGCCTTGGGACCCGCAGCTGCAGTCCGGCGGCGTCGCATCGCTGCTGGGCCACCGCGCGGAGGCGGCTGTTGGCGGCGACCCCGCCGCCGATGAGCAGGTGCTCGACACCGGTGCCCCGGCAGGCCTGCACCGCCTTCGTCGTGAGCACGTCGACGACCGCCTCCTGGAACGACGCGCAGACGTCGGCAACCGGGATCTCCCCGTCTTGCGCCTCGACCCATCTCGCCACGGCGGTCTTGAGGCCGCTGAACGACACGTCGTACTCGCCCCGCGTCCTGCCCCTGGGAAAGTCGATCGCGTTCGCGTCGCCCTCAGCGGCCATCCGGTCGACGACCGGCCCGCCGGGAAAACCGAGGCCGAGCAGGCGGGCGACCTTGTCGAAGGCCTCGCCCGCAGCGTCGTCGATCGTCTGACCGAGGGGCCGGAGCGACCCGGTCACGTCATCGACGAGCAGCAGCGACGAGTGCCCGCCGGAGACGAGCAGCGCGATGCAGGGCTCAGGCAGGGGCCCGTGCTCCAGCACGTCGACGGCTACGTGCGCAGCCAGGTGGTTGACGCCGTAGAGGGGTACGCCGAGGGCGAGTGAGTAAGCCTTGGCCGCCGCGACACCGACGAGCAGCGCGCCGGCAAGACCCGGGCCGCTGGTGACAGCGACGGCGTCGAGGTCGGCGAGCGTCACACCGGCGGTGGCCAGGGCGCGGTGGACCGTGGGGACCATCGCCTCGAGGTGCGCCCGGCTCGCGACCTCTGGGACGACGCCGCCGAAGCGGGCGTGCGCATCGACGGACGACGCGACGGCGTCGGCAAGCAGCGTCGTCCCGCGCACGATGCCGACGCCGGTCTCGTCGCAGGAGGTCTCGATGCCGAGGACCAGCGGCTCGTCGCTCATGTGCGCGTCATCACGAAGGCGTCGGTGCCGCTGGGCTGGTAGTAGCCACGGCGTACGCCGGTACGCCGAAACCCGAACCGCTCGTAGAGCGCGATCGCGCGCGCGTTGTCGGCCCGCACCTCGAGCAGCACCCGCCGCTGCCCACGTCCTGCCGCCTCGTCGAGCAGCGCCTGCAGCAGCCGGCTCCCGAGACGGTTCCCCTGTGCCTGCCTCGCGACAGCGATGGTCTGGACGAACGCCTCATCCGGGTAGTCGCAGAGGCCCGCGTAACCGACGACCGCCTGGCCGTCGACAGCCACCAGGTAGTGCCGTGTCTCCAGCTGCGCGAGCTCCGACCAGTACGTGCGCGCCGTCCAGCGGTCGTCGACGAACAGGGACTCCTCCAGCGGCAGCACGTCGTCGATGTGCCACCACCGCATCCTGGTCAGGACCGCGCTCATGCAGTGACCTTCTTGGGCGGGCCTGGCTGCTCGGCGTCCGGCCAGCGCAGGTACAGGGGCACGAGCGGCTCGGCCTCTGTGCCGATGCCCGGCGCCACGACGGCGACGATCGCAGCGGCCGACGGGTAGCGCGGCTCACTGCGCACGTCGCGCTCGCCGAAGACCTCGGCGTAGAGAAGTGCGCCGTCGCCGACGATCGGCCCGTCGACCAGCTCGGCGACCAGGTCGGCCGGCTTCGACACGTGCGGCCCGTCAACCCGCGCGCCGCTGTTGTCGTACCGGGCCCAGTAGACCTCGCGCCGACGGGCATCTGTCATCGCGACGCGTGCACCGGTGCCGAGCCCGTCCAGCGAGCAGGTGCCGTACGCCGGGATCTGCAGCGCATCCGACAGCGTCGCGGCCGTGACGACCCCGACGCGCAGCCCGGTGAACGGACCAGGACCGAGTCCGACGGCGATCGCGTCGAGGTCGCGCCGGTCGACAGCGGCGTCGCGCAGGACGCGAACGATGCCCTCGGCGAGCAGCTCGCCGTGCCTGCGCGCATCGACGACGACCGACTCGGCGATCGTCCCGCGTCTGGAGTCGACGAGCGCGACCGACACCGCCGGCGTCGACGTGTCGAGGCCCAGGATCAGCACGAGACGAGCCTAGGGGGAGATGCAGCAGTGGCCGCCTCCGAGGGAGGCGGCCACTGCACTACGGGGAACGGGGAGCTACGGCTTCAAGAAGGCGTCGTCTCCGGGCTTGCCCTGCGCACCACCGGGTGCTGGGTCGATCGAACCGGACGTCTCGTCGGTGGTGACCGACGCATCGCTCTTGAAGGTCGCAACGCCCTTGCCGTCCAGCTGCACGATGCGCACGCCCGTGTAGCCCGCGTGCGAGTCCTTGCTGAACCGGAACGGCACGACGCCAGGGCCCTTGAAGCCGCCCTTCTCGACAGCGTCGATCAGCGACTGTCGCGTCGGGTTGTCGCCCGCAGCGTCGAGCGCCTGGGCGAAGGTGTACGCCGCAGACATCCCGTACTCGACGTTGCCGTCGAACGGCAGGCTCGGGATGTACTTGTCGTGGATCTTCTTGAACAGCGTGATCCACGGGTCGGCCGTGTCACTGGTGAGCGGCAGGTAGGAGTCGGACACCAGGCCGTTGAGCAGCTGCGCGCCGACGGCACCCTTCGAGAACTTCCCGAGCAGGCCGGTCAGCGTCGTCGAATCGGACCCGACGTTGCTGACGACCATCTGCGGCTTGAAGCCGATCTTGAGGTTGGTCAGCAGCGCCACTGCGGTAGCGGCCGGGATCGAGAAGCTGACGACGATCTCCGCGCCCTTGGCCTTGAGGGTCGACAGCTGCGCCGCGATGCCGGTCGGCTGGGCGAGCTGAGAGGTCTCGTACGGCTGCTTGTCGACGACGGTAGAGGCGTCGAGCTGGCTGTCGAGTCCGGCCACGCCGTCCTTGCCGAAGTCGTCGTTCTGGTACAGGTAGCCGACCTTCTTGCCCGCGAAGTTCTCCTTGATGTACTTGCCGAGGATCTTGCCCTCGATCAGGTAGTCAGGCTGCCAGCCGAAGGTGTACGGGTGCTTCTTCGGGTCGTCCCACAGGCGCGCGCCGGAGGCCACGAACAGGTCCGGTACGCGCGACTGATTGAGGTAGTCGGTCACCTTCGAGTGGGTCGGGGTGCCGAGCCCGTTGAAGATGGCGAACACCTTGTCCTGCAACACGAGCTGCTTGACGACATCGACGGTGTTGGCCGGGTTGTAGCCGTCATCCTTGTACTTGTACTGGATCGTGCGGCCATGGATGCCGCCGCCGTCGTTGATGTACTTGAACATCGCCTCTGCAGCCGGGGCGATCTCGCTGTAGCCGGGGGCCGCCGGGCCCGTGAGCGGCTGGTGCGAGCCGATCGTCACGGTCGTGGCCGTCACGCCGGGCGCGGACGCCTTGCTGCCGCTGCCGCCGCCACCGCTCGAGCCACCGCACGCCGCGGCACCCAGGGTGAGCACGGCACCGACGGCCACGAGCTGCAGACGTGTCTTCGAAGACCTGCTTGTCATGGACACCTCACTGTCGGGGGACCGGCCGCTGTCGGTGTCGGCCCCATCCCTTCGGAACCTAGCGTTCTGGATCAGTGACCGACACTTCCGTCACTGATTCGTTGCGGACCGATGTCACGGGCGCGCGGCCGCGCAGCAACCCGAACAGACGCCGTACGCCGCCCTGCAGCCCCTGCGGCGCGGCGAGCATCACCACGATGAGCAAAGCGCCGTAGACGAGCAACGGCAGGTTGTGCTGAACATCGGTGCTGAGCGTGAAGCGATCACTGGCGCTCGAGCTGATGGACGGCATGAGGACCAAGGCGATGGCACCGTAGACCGCGCCCGTCAGGCTGCCGAGCCCACCGAGCACAGCGCCGGCCAGGATCGACAACGACAGCGCCACGCTGAACGCGCCGGGCGAGACCTGGCCGCTGACGACGGCAGTGAGTCCGCCGGCCAGCCCGGCACACGCCGCCGAGATGATGAACGCGAGGACCTGCGTGCGCGCGACGTGGATGCCGGCGAGCTCGGCGGACACTTCGTCGTCGCGGACGGCCCGGAAGCTGCGGCCGACGCGACTGCTCGCGAGGTTGGCGAGCAGGACCAGCGTGATCAGCGCGGCCGTCAACGTGATCCACGCCTGCCAGCGCTCCGGCGGAAAGTCCAGGCCAAGCCGCTCCGGCGGCGGTCCGGTCAGCACGTTCAGCCCGTTGTCGCCGCCGAAGGTGTCGGCGTAGTGGCTGGTGAGGCCCGGCAGCCCGACGGCGAACGCGAGAGTCGCGCCGGCGAGGTAGGGCCCGCGCAACCTCGCTGCCGCGGCACCGACGAGTGCGCCGACGGCCGCCGTGACAGCGACGCTCAGCAGAAGCACCACGACCAGCGGCAGCGGGTTGTCCCGTTCGAGCAGCAGGGCCGCCGTGTAGGCGCCGACCATCATCAACGCCCCGTGGCCGAGCGAGATCTGGCCGTTGAGACCGGTGAGGACGGTGAGGCCGGCGACGGCGACGACGTAGTAGCCGACGTTGGCGATCTGGAAGTCGCGATAGGCGCTGACGGTGCTGGTCAGGAAGAAGAGAACAACGCCGCCCAGCACGGCGAACGCGAGGTGGCGGACCAGTGTGTTGGCGAGAGGACCGCGGCGGGTCAGGGTGAGCACCGACATCAGACTCTCCTGCTGACCGTCGTCGAGAAGAGCCCGTTCGGCTTCACCATGAGGACGAGGACGAGGACCGCGAGAGCGGCGAGCGTCTGCAGGTCACCGCCCGCGTAGGCGGCGACGTAGTTGAGCAGCAGGCCGATGCCGACCCCGCCGATGAGGGCGCCGACGGGGCTGTCCAGACCACCGATGACGGCGCCGGTGAAGCCGAAGACGAAGACCGCATCCATGCTCGTCGGGCTCAGCGGCACGTTCGGCGAGACGAGTACGGCAGCCAGGGCACCGATCACCGCGGCCAGCGCCCAGCCCAGCGTCAGCATCCGGCCGACCCGCACCCCGAGCATCCGGGCGACCTCGCCCTCGAACGCTGCGGCGCGCATCCGCAACCCGACGTCCGTGTACCGGAACAGCGCACCCAGCAGGACGGCGACGACGGCCACCGCGACGATGACCCAGATGTCGAAAGGCGCGAGGGCCGACACGTCGCCGAACGTGTAGTTGACGTTGGAGAAGTGCGTCGGGTAGCGGTGCGGCGTACCACCGAAGAACATGCCCGCCAGCCCCTCGACGATGATGAACACGCCGAGCGTCACCACGACGGCGTTCAGCGGCGGTCCGTTCTCGACCGGCCGGACGAGGACGCGCTCCACGACAGCGCCCATGACCAGCCCGGCGACAAGGGCCACGACGAGCGCGACCCAGTACGACGCACCGTGCTCGATCACCCGGTAGGCGAGGTACGCCGTGAACATCGCCATCGCGCCCTGCGCGAAGTTCAGCACCCGGGTGGCCCGCCAGATGAGCACGAGCGACAACGCGACTGCGGCGTAGACGAAGCCGCCCGACAGACCGCCGAGCGTCACGCTGAGGAACCGTGCCACGTCGTGTGCTCCTAGAACCCGAGGTAGGCATGCCGGAGGTTGTCGTCGGCCCGGAGCTTGGCGGGCTTGTCGGAAGCGACGACGGAGCCGAGGTTGAGCACGATGCCGTGATCCGCGACAGACAGCGCGCTACGAGCGTTCTGCTCGACGAGCAGCACCGTGAGGCCGGTCTCGTCGCAGAGCCGACGCACCAAGCCCATGATCTGCGCGGTGATACGTGGCGCCAGTCCGAGCGAGGGCTCGTCCAGCAGCAGGACACGAGGCCGCGCGACGAGGGCGCGGCCGATGGCGAGCATCTGCCGCTCCCCGCCCGAGAGCGTCATGGCCAGGCGCTTGCGCCGCTGGTCCAGCGGCGGAAACAGCGCGTACGCCTCCTCCAGCGCTCTCGTCCGGTCCGCCTTGTCCTTGCGCCACAGTCCGCCGAGCCGGAGGTTGTCGTCGACCGTCAGCTCCGCGATGACACCGCGGCCCTCCGGCACGTGGGACATGCCGAGCTGGACGACGTCCTCGGGCGCGCGTCCGGCAATCTCCTTGCCGTCGAGCTGCACCGACCCCGACCGCGGCTTCACCAGCCCGGACAGCGACCGGAGCAGCGACGACTTCCCGGCGCCGTTGGCGCCGAGCACGGCGGTGATGCTGCCGGCGGGGACGGTCAGTGACACTCCGTTGAGCGCTTTGATCGCGCCGTACGCCGTGACGAGGTCCTTGACCTCGAGGGTCAGACCACCGGCCGACTCAGGCATGCGGCGCCTCCGAGATGCTCTCGTCGCTTGCATCCACCTCGTCACCGAGGTAGGCCGCGAGCACCCGCTCATCGGCACGAACCTGGTCGGGTGTGCCCGTCGCGATCATCTTGCCGAAGTCAAGGACGACGATGCGGTCGCAGACCGCCATCACGAGGTCCATGTGGTGCTCGACGAGCATCACGGCCATCGTGCCGCGCAGACCGCGGATGAGGTCGGCGAGCTCGTCCATCTCGGTTGCGGACAGGCCGGAGGCCGGCTCGTCCAGCAGCAGGATCTCCGGCTCTGCGACGAGCGCGCGGGCCAGCGCCACCCGCTTCTGCAGCGGATAGGGCAGGCTCGCGGGCAGTCGGCCGGCGATGTCCGCGACACCCAGATCTGTAAGCACACCCATGGCCCGGTCGCGAAGCCCTGCCTCGTCGCGGTCGGATCTCGGCAACCCCAGCAACGCGGCCGTGAACCCGGCCCGGCCGTGCCGGTGCGCACCGACCATCACGTTCTCGAGACAGCTGATGTGCGGGAACAGTCCGAGCCCCTGCAGGGTCCGTGCGATGCCCAGGCCAGCGAGCTGATGCGGCCGCAGCCGTCGCTGCACCTGACCACCGACGGTCAGCGTGCCGGCGGTCGGTCGCACGAAACCGCAGGCGACGTTGAACAGTGTCGTCTTGCCCGCGCCGTTCGGCCCGATCACGCCGACGACCTCGCCGGGATCGACCGACAGGCTCACCGCATCGAGAGCGACGAGACCGCCGAAGCGCACGGTCAGGTCGTCGATGCGCAGTGCCGCCTGCTCCACGCTCTGCTCCTGCTGCTCGCGGGCTTGCCGGTCATCCTGCACCACGACAGAAACGAGCTATCCGAACGCCGTCCACCGCGGCCCGACGGGCGACACCACGGCCGTCCGCTCCCCCTCGGCCGGTCGATCGAGACGGACGTCGAGACGAGACTCCGCGAGCCCCTCGACCAGACCCTCCCCCCACTCGACGACTGTCACGCTGTCGTCGAGCGACGCGTCGAGATCGAGGTCATCGAGCTCGAGCCGGCCACCAGCGTTGCGCAGCCGATAGGCGTCGACGTGGACCAGCGACAGCGGACCGGGATGCACCCGGGACAGCACGAACGTCGGACTCGTCACCGCCCCACGCACACCGAGCGCCGCACCGATGCCCTGCGTCAGCGTCGTCTTCCCTGCACCGAGCGGCCCGCTCAGCACGACGAGATCGCCGGGCCCCAGGTCCCTCGCGATCCGTCGGCCGAGCTGGTCCGTCGCGTCGTGGTCGGCCAGGCGCACGGGCAGCGGCCGGACGAGCTCGGTCCAGAAGCCGTGACGGGACAGCTCCGCAAAGCCCTGCCGCTCCCAGAAAGCGCGGTTGCCCGGCAGGGCGTCCCGCACGCCGACGTGGGCGTGCAGCGCGCCCTCCGCGGTGGCCCACGCCGACGCCTCCTGCACCAGCCGTCGTCCCAGGCCCTGACCTCGGTACGCCGGATCGACCGCGCAGCGTCGGATGACCCAGGCAGCGCCCAACGGCCGGACGCGGCACGAGCCGACCAGCTGGCCGTCGTCGTCGCGCAGCAGCAGGCCGCCTCCCGCGGCGAACTCCTCGGCGATCGTCTCCGGGCTCTCGGACAGGGCGCCGGAGGGTGGCGTCAGCACTTGCTGCGCGGCGAAGGCGGCAACCGTCAGCCGCTGCACCTCCTCGACGGGCACGGCACCGCGGACGCGCTCGACCCTCACGCCGAGCGAGCGACCGACGTTGCCGCTCGGCGGAGCAGCGCACGCAGGTGCAGGGTGACGAGCGGCGCCCGCTCGAGCTGGACCATGTGCCCGGCGCCCTCGACGACGACGAGCTGGGCCGAGGGCAGCGCCTTGGCCATGGTCTGGCTGTGGGCCAGCGGCGTGAGCTTGTCCTTGCTGCCCACCAGGATCAGGGTCTCGAGCCGGTCGAGCACGTCCAGCGCAGTCAGCTTGTCGTGATCGGTGAACGTGTCGTAGAACTCCGCGATCACGTCGACGGGCGTGTTGGCCGTCATCCGCTCGACGAACTCCACGAGCGAGGGGCTGACGTCCTTCGTGCCGAAGGCCCACGAGCGGGAGATGAGGAACGCCAAGTCCGTCCCCAGCCGCCGGCCGCGCTCGAACACCTGCGGACGGGCGCGCATCCCACGGGTGAGAAACGGCACGACGCGGTTGGTGACGGGCACGACCGCCGACGGCAGGCCGAAGGCCGCCTCGGCCAGCTTGCCGGTGCTCGTCGACAGCAGGGCGACGGCGGTGATTCGGGTGCCGAACAGCTCCGGGTGCTGGTCGGCGAGGGCCATGATGGTCATCCCGCCCATGGAGTGGCCGACGAGCACGACCGGGCCGCGTGGTGCGCAGCTCTGCAGCACCGCGTGCAGGTCGCGGCCGAGCTGGTCGATCGTGCTCCGGCCTGGATGGCTCCGTCCGCTCCGGCCGTGCGAGCGGTGGTCGTAGAAGACCAGCCGGCCGGGGTTGTCGGCCGCGAACGCCTGCCGCTGGTAGTGCCAGACGGCGAGCTCCTGCGTGTAGCCGTGCAGGAACACCACGGTCGGCCCGGCCGAGTCCTCGGGGCCGACTTCCTCCACGTGCAGCGGCACTCCGTCGTCGGCGACCACCCGGCGCACCCGGTCGGCCGGCAGTGCGAAGAACGGCTCGCGCGCGTCCGGGTCAGGACGCAGCCTCGACCGCCCGACGGCGTAGCGCTCGGCGGCCAGCCCGGCGGCGGCACCGAGAGCCACCACACCCGCGACAGCGCCCAGCGCACCGGCCCGGCGGCGCGCACTCATCCGCTTGCCTCCACGTAGGTCCTGGGGACGCGCGCACCGACGCGCGTCACGATCTCGTAGTTGATGGTGCCGAGCCACTCGGCCCATTCCTGCGCCGTCGGCTCGCCGGCGGTCCCTGGACCGAACAGCACCACCTCGTCACCGGCGGCCACTGGATCGTCCTCGACGTCCAGGACGAACTGGTCCATGCAGACGGTTCCCGCGATCGTGCGCCGTACGCCGGCGACCTGCACCCGCGCGGTGTTGGTCGCAGTGCGCGGGATCCCGTCGGCGTACCCCAGCGGGACGAGCGCGAGCGTGGTCTCGGCGTCGGTCGTGTAGCGGTGCAGGTAGCTGACCCCCGACCCGGCCGGGACGCGCTTGGTCAACGCGACCGTCGAGAGCAGCGTCATGGCCGGTCGCAGGCCGAGGTCGGCAGGCGAGCTCACCTGCGGGATGGGCGACAAGCCGTAGACGGCCAGTCCCGGTCGAACCAGGTCGTAGTGCGTGGTCGGCGCGGTCAGGGTGGCGGCGGAGTTGGCCAGGTGACGCACCTCGGGTCGGAGCCCAGCGGTTGTCGCGACCTCGAGCGCCTGCGCGAAGACTCCCGCCTGCCTGCTGTTGGTGGGGTGGTCGGGCCCGCCGTCGGCAAACGCGAAGTGGCTCCAGAGCCCGGTGACCCGGACGGTGCCCTCTGCCTCGGCCTTCGCGGCGGCCTCGCAGAGCTCCGGCCAGTCCGCAACGGCCGCCCCACCGCGGGACAGCCCGGTATCGGCCTTGAGATGCACGCGCGCGATCACGTCCGTCGCGGTGGCAGCAGCTGCGGCGGCCGCGAGCTCCGCGACGGAGTAGACGCCGAGGTCGACGCCCGCCGAAACCGCGGGCCGCAGGTCCTCGTCAGGTGTCGTCAGCCAAGCGAGCACGGGTCCGTCCAGTCGCGCGGCACGCAGGGCCAGCGCCTCCTCGACGAAGGCCACCCCGAGCCAGGCTGCACCGCCCTCGACCGCGGCGCGCGCGGTCGGCACGAGCCCGTGCCCGTAGCCGTCGGCCTTCACCACCGCCATCACCTTGGCACCGGTCGCGGCCCGTTCCGCGAGCACACCGACGTTGTGCCGGATGGCGGCAAGGTCGACGCGCGCCTCCGTCCTCACCCCTGCACTCTCCCAGTCCGCACGGCCCGGACCGCATCGGGCCAGCACTCGAGCACCTGCGCCGCCGACGTCGACGCGCCATCCGCGGCCAGGTCCGCGGCGAGACCGTGCAGGTACGCGCCGACGGCCCCCGCGTGCAGCGGGTCGAGCCCCTGTGCCAGCAGGGCCCCGCACGCCCCGGACAGCACGTCGCCGGTGCCGGCCGTCGCCAACACCGGCGTGCCGGTGCTGTTCACGAGCACGCGTTGCCCGTCGGTGACGATCGTCGCGTCGCCCTTGAGCAGCACCGTGACGCCGAGGTCGGCAGAGAGTGCGCGCACCGCTCCAACCCGGTCGCCGCCCGGCTCACAGCCGAAGCGGGCGAACTCGCGGTCGTGCGGCGTCAGCAGGGTCGCTGCACTGCGGCTGCGGAGCCATTCGGGGTGCTCGGCGCACAAGGTGAGTGCGTCCGCGTCGACAAGCACGGGTACGTCGCTCGACAGGACCGATCCCAGCACTGCTGCAGCATCGTCGTCGGTGCCGGTGCCCGGCCCGATGACCCACGCCTGCACGCGACCGACGTCGAGTACCGCGCGGCCGTCGCCGGCGGGCACGGTCATGACGACCGCCTCCGGCCAGCGCGCTCGGACCTGCTCGGCTGGATGCTCGGTGCCCGCGAACCGCACCATGCCGGCGCCGGCACGGACAGCCGCGCCGGTCGCGAGGACGGCAGCTCCGGTGTACTGCTGCGAGCCGGCGACCACGCCCACCACGCCGGTCGTGTACTTGTCACCGGCCACCTCGCGCAGCGGCAACCGCATCGCGACGTCGACAGCCTCGAGCAGCGCGACGTCCGGCTCGGGCAGGTAGGGCTCGAGCCCTATGTCCACGACCTCGACGCGGCCGGCATGAAGGCGGCCGGCCCCGACGAACAGGCCGGGCTTGCCGGTGCCGAAGGTCACGGTCAGGCCGGCCCGGACGGCCGGGCCGCTCACCGCGCCGGTGTCGGCGTCGACACCACTGGGCACGTCGACCGCCACGACGTGCTCGCCCTCGACGACGAGCTCCGCGGCCTGCGGTCGCAGGGAGCCCGAGCCGCCGATGCCGACGAGACCGTCGACGACCAGGTCGGCCTCGTCGAGCGCATCCGGCGTACCGACTCGCCCGCCGGCGGCCCGCAGCGCAGCGAGCGCGTCGGCGACGGCGTCACCGGACAGCACTGCGGTCACGGCGGCACCGCGCGCCGCCAGCCGCGCGCCTGCCCAGAGCGCATCAGCGCCGTTGTTGCCGGAGCCGACGAGAAGGACGACGCGCGCCCCGTAGACACCACCGAGCCGCTGCGCGCACGCCACCGCCAACGCGGTCGCTGCCCGCTGCATCAGCGCGCCGTCCGGCAGCTGCCGCAGGAGCGCTTCCTCCGCGCTGCGGACCTGAGCCACCCGGTGGGCGGTTCTCACGACTGCGCCCCGACCGGGTGGACGCCGACCGTCACGAGGTGCGGGTCAGCCGGAAGACGCGCAGGTTCCGATCCGTCTTCGTGACATAGGTGTCGTAGGTCGGCCACACCTTCGTCAGCCGCGGCCAGACCTCGGCCTTCTCGTCGTCGGAGAGCAGGTGCGCCTCGACCTGCACCGAGCTCCCGGCGTACACGACCGTCGCCCTCGGGCTCTTCATCAGGTTGCCGGTCCAGGCCGGGTGCTTCTCGGTTCCGAAGTTGCTGCCCACGACGTAGAAGACGCCGTCGCCATCCGGCATCGTCGCGAGCGGCGTCGTACGCGGCTGGCCCGTCTTGGCGCCGGTCGTCGTCAGCACGAGGGTCGGCACGATGAGCGACGTCATGGTGAACCGGCCGCCGCTGAGCCGGCTGATCACCTTGTCCATGAAGGGCGCGACCTTCAGCGCGACCGGCTGGAAGGAGGACGTCTGCGCGGCGCGCTGGACCACGCGACCGAGCCGGCTGTCCAGCTTCACCGGACGTGCGCCGCTCATTCGACGGTCACGCTCTTCGCCAGGTTGCGCGGCTGGTCGACGTCGAGCCCCTTCGCCATCGCGACCTCAGCGGACAGCACCTGCATGGGGACGATGGTCAGCAGCGGCGCGAGCAACGACTTCGTGTCCGGGATGCGGATGAGGTCGTCGGCGTACGGCGTCACTGTGTCGTCACCGTCGGTCGCGATGACGATCGTCCGGGCGCCGCGGGCGCGCACCTCCTGCACGTTGTTGACCAGCTTCGCCGACAGCGCGTGTCGGGCCGCGATGACGACAACCGGGGTGCCGGGCTCGATCAGCGCGATCGGACCGTGCTTGATCTCGCCGGCGGGGAAGCCCTCCGCCGAGATGTAGGCCAGCTCCTTGAGCTTCAGCGCGCCCTCCAACGCCATGGGGTAGCCGACGTGCCGGCCCAGGAACAGCACGCGCGGCGCATCGGCGAGCTCACGGGCGAGGTCGCGCACGGGGCCCATCCGCCGGAGGACCTCCGCGACGAGGTCCGGCACCTGTCGCAGGTCGTGCAGGTGGGCACGCACCTCGTCGGCATCGCGGGTGCCGCGCACCTGCGCGAGGTACAGCCCGACGAGGTACATCGCGGTGATCTGAGTGATGACCGCCTTCGTGGACGCGACCGCCACCTCCGGCCCACCGCGCGTGTAGAAGGCGGCATCGCTCTCCCGGCTGACCGTGGAGCCGATGGTGTTGGTCACGGCCAGCACCCAGGCCTTCTGCGACCGCGCGTGACGAAGCGCCTCCAAGGTGTCCGCGGTCTCGCCGCTCTGGCTGATGGCGATGACCAGCGTGTTGCGACCGACAACCGGGTCGCGGTAGCGGAACTCGCTCGCCATCTCCACCTGCACGGGCAACCGGCACCACCGCTCGATGGCGTACTTGCCGACAAGTCCCGAGTGGTACGACGAACCGCACGCGACGATGAAGACCTGCTCGATCCCCCGAATGTCCTCGTCGCTCATCGAGAGCTCGTCGAGGTGCAGCAGCCCGTCCTCCTGCATGCGGCCACCGAGCGTCTCGCGGATGGCCGCCGGCTGCTCCTGGATCTCCTTGAGCATGAAGAACTCGTGGCCGCCCTTCTCGGCTGCGGCGGTGTCCCAGTCGACGTGGAACGACTCCCCCTCGACGACCTCGCCGTCGAGTGTCGTGACCGTGACGCCCTCGCGCCGCAGCTCCACGACCTGGTCCTGGTCGACGATGCGCGCCTCCCGGGTGTGACCGATGAAGGCGGTGACGTCACTGCCGAGGAAGTTCTCTCCCTCGCCGAGCCCGATGACGAGCGGCAGGTTTCGGCGGGCGCCGACGACGACATCCGGCCGGTCGGCATGCGCGACGACGAGGACGAACGAGCCCTCGAGGTCCTTGCAGACGGACCGGACCGCCGCCGCGAGATCGCCGTCGTACCGCTCCTCGATCAGATGGGCGACGGCCTCGGTGTCGGTCTCGCTGCGCCGCTCGTGCCCGCGGGACTCGAGGCCGGCGACCAGGGCCTCGAAGTTCTCGATCGTCCCGTTGTGGACGACCGCGACCTTTCCGGTGCAGTCGATGTGCGGATGCGCGTTGCGGTCGGTCGGCGGCCCATGCGTCGCCCAGCGGGTGTGTCCGATGGCCAGCGTGCCGGGAAGCGGGTTGTCACCGAGCACCTTCTCGAGGTTCGAGAGCTTGCCGGCTCGGCGCTCGACCTGAAGCACGCCGTCGGGCGAGAGCACGGCGACACCGGCGCTGTCGTAGCCGCGGTACTCCAGCCGCCGCAGCCCTTCCAGGACCACGTCCATCCCCGCACCGGCGCCGACGTAGCCCACGATGCCGCACATGCGCTCAGGCTAACGGCAGTGAGGTTCAGCTGCTCGCGTGGCGCATGCGCCGGATGCTCGGCGCGCGACACACGTCAGATGAGGCGGCGCGCCGCGACAGCGCGATGCAGGTCGTCCGATTGCTCGAGCACGATCCGGCGGAGCCCGGCCGGCAGGTCACCTTCGAGGAAGGTCGCCGTGCGGTCGAGAACGTCCTGCTCGACGACGACGCTCGGGTACAGGGCGCCGGCCAGCGCCTGTGCGACCTGCGGCGTACGCGACTCCCATGCCGACCGGATCTCGTCGAAGTAGCGGTCGACGTAGCTGCGGCACAGCTCCACCTGCTCGACCTGCCAGAACCCCGCCGCCAGCGCCTCCGTCTGGTGGTTGGACAGCGAGAGGTCCTGGGATGCCCTGGTCCAGGCGCTCTCCTTCGCCTCGGCGTCGGGCCGCGCCGCGCGGGCCCAGTCGGCATGCCGCTCGCCGGCCGCGGTGCGGTCGCGGTCGAGCTCGGCGGCGATCGCGTCCTCGCCCGCGACCCCGAGGACGACCAGCCGCCGAAGGACCTGCCAGCGCAGCTCGGTGTCGACGCGCAGCCCGGGTGGCACGTCCTCGCCGAGCAGCCCGAAGAGTGCGTTCTGCTCGCGGCTGACCGATATCCAGGCCTTCGCCCAGCACAGCTGGAGGTCGCTGCCTGGTGGCGTCACCGCGCCCTGCGCCGATGCCGCCGCGGCGAGGCGGGCGAGCAGCTTCTCGTCGGCTGCCCACAGCGCCGCCGCGGTCCGCGCCTGCCCCAGCAGCGTTGCCACGACCGCCGGATCGCGCTCGACGCCGGCCCCGGCGATCACCGCGTCGACGAAGACGCGTGGCGGCAGCTCGGCGTCGCGGGCGGCGTCCCACAGCGACGCCCAGCACAGGGCCCGGGCGAGCGGGTCAGAGACGTCTCGCAGCTGCGTGACGACAGTGTCCAGCGACCGCTCGTCGAGGCGGACCTTCGCGAACGTCCAGTCGCCGTCGTTGAGGAGCACGAGGTCAGCGGGGTCAGCGAGGGTGGGGACCGGGGTGAGCGCGCCGGAGACCTCCACGTCCAGGAGATCGCGTCGTACCAACTGGCTTCCGGCCCGGTCGTAGCGACCGATCCCGATGCGGTGGTCGCGATGCACCGGGAACTCATCCGGCGGCTCCTGCCGCACGGCCTCACCTTGGACGCGCAGCGTGCTGACGCCGGGCGTCCGCAGCCACGACTCCGTCCAGGTCGTGAGGTCACGGCCGCTCGCGTCCTCGATGGCGGCCAGGAAGTCCCGCAGCGACGTGTTGCCGAACGCGTGCCGGGCGAGGTAGCGGCGGACGCCTTCGAAGAAGGTCTCCTCGCCGATGAGCACCATCAGCTGGCGGAGCACGGACGCGCCCTTCGCATAGCTGATGCCATCGAAGTTCAGCAGTGCAGTCCGGTTGTCGGTCACTGGACCGGAGATCGGATGCGTGGTCGGGCGCTGGTCGGCGCTGTACCCCCATGCCTTGCGGCCCGTGCAGAACGCCGTCCAGCCGCCATCGAAGCGGGTCGCGACCTCAGCGGTGTGGAAGCCCATCAGCTCCGCGAAGGACTCGTTGAGCCACAGGTCGTCCCACCACCGCATCGTGACGAGGTTGCCGAACCACATGTGCGACATCTCATGGGCGATGACCATCGCGCGCGTGCGTCGCTCGGCATGCGTCACTCGGGACCGGAACAGCAGGTTCTCGGCGAAGGTGACCGCACCGGCGTTCTCCATCGCGCCGTGGTTGAACTCCGGCACCCAGAGCTGGTCGTAGGTATCGCCGAAGGGATAGCGGATCCCGAAGGTCTCGTGCAGGCTGTCGAAGCACTGCCCGGTGATCTCGAACAGCTCCGCCGCCTCGAGGTATGGAGCAAGTGACTGCCGGCACCAGACGCCGAGCTCGATACCGTCGTGCATGCGCCGCTCGCCGTGCCATGGTCCGGCGGCGATGGTGAACAGGTACGGCGACATGCGCTGAGTACGCCGGAAGGTCCACCTGTCGCCGGTGCGGGTGCCCCGCTCGTTGCCGATGACGACACAGTCCGGCGGCGCGTCGACTGCGACGTCGAACGTCGCCTTCAGGTCCGGTTGGTCGAAGCACGCGAAGGAGCGCTGCGCGTCGTCGAGGAAGCTCTGCGCCCACACGTAGACCAAGCCGTCGGCCGGGTCGGTGAACCGGTGCAGACCCTCGCCGGTGCGGCTCCAGTCACAGCGGGCCACGACCCGCAGCTCGTTGTCGGCCGCGAGGTCGGGCAGGGCGATCCGGTTGCCCTCGATCGCCGTACCCAGGTCACGGCCGTTGAGGGTGACCTGGAGCGGCCGGCCGTCCAGCTCGACGAACGACGAGGCACCCGGTCGACGACAGCCGAACCGGACCACGACCGTGGACCCGAAGTCGGCCTCGGCCGTGAGGTCGAGGCCGATGTCGTACGACGTGACATCGAGCAGCGCGGCCCGCGCCTCGGCTTCCTCGCGGAGCAGGTTGCGCATGGCCCGACCCTAGAAGGCGTCAGGCGCCGCGGCCCCGACGCATCAGCACGAAGGCGCCGCCGAGCAGCAGGAGAGCGAGCACGGGCACACCCGCACCGAGTCCGGTGGCCGCGAGGTGCTCGGCCGGCGTGGTCGGCGACCCGCTGCCGGACGAGGGCCCGGATGCGGTCGGCGGGTTGCCGCCACCGGTCACGACCGGGGTCGTCGGCAGCGCGCTGTTCGCGAAGAGCAGCGGGCCACCAGACTGACGCAGCACGAAGTCCTTGTCGCTCTTGCTGCCGCTCTTCACGTTCGTGATGCAGGCATCCTCACAACCGTCGGCGTACGACATGAGGACGCGGCCGGCCTTGTCGACCGTGATGTCGTTGAAGTCCAGCAAGTTGCGCTGGTCGCAGATCGCCGCGTCGAGGACCGTCTTGTTGGACGTCCCCTGCAGCGAGATGCAGCCGCGCTGGACCGGGTTGCCCGGCGTCGCGTCGGTCGTCGTCCAGCTCTTGCCGCCGTCGAGGGTGGTCGCCACGTACAGGTGCCACTCGCCGACGAACCCGACGTGCTGATCGTCCCCGATGCCCGGCGTGCCGATGAAGGAGAAGGCCGCGCGACCGGGATCACCCGCGATGACCTCAGGGAACTGCACGTTGTGCAGGCCCAGCGCGCTGCTCACGTCGTACGGCTTGCTCCAGGTCTTGCCGTGGTCGCGGCTGACCGCGATCTTGGCCGCGCTGGTCTTGCCGTAGACGGTCTCGCTGGGGTTGACGCCGTCCTCCCAGCCGAAGAAGACCGTGCCGGCCTTGTCGAACGACACCGACGGGTCGCTCTCGTCCTGGTTGTGCGCACCGGGCACGGGACGCACGGTCCAGGTCTCGCCCGCGTCCTCGCTGACGGACACGGCGGGCGCGCCGCCGAAGAACTCGGAGTTCGTCAGGTTGTTCGGGGTCGGCACGCCGCCGCAGCCCTTGTTGGGCAGGTAGACAGTCCCGTCCGGGGCGACCCGAAGGTGGCCGTGGATCGCCGAGCAGGCCCCGCCGTCGGGCGCGCCGTTCGCCGGGGTGTTGTACGCCGGCGTGCCCGGACCGAAGGTCTGCCCGCCGTCGTCGCTGCGCGCGCACGTGCCGCTGTAGCCGTTCTGCGCGCAGTAGTAGACGGCGTTGGGATAACCGGTGAGGCCGGCCGTCGGCGGCCGCCCCTCCGGGTACGGGCCGCCGCCCACGGTCTGATGGTCGAGCAGTACGTCGGGCCCGCAGCCCTCAGACGGGGTCCAGGTCGCGCCAGCGTCGTCGGAGAAGGACATCAGGCTGCAGGCGCCGACCAGGTGCGACACGAAGGTGCGGTGCGTCTTCTGGTCGGTGTACATGATCGGGTCCAGCGATGTCTGGGACGTCGACGGCGTGACGTCGACGACCTTCATCGACGCCGGCTTCGTGCTGTCGTTCCAGGTCAGCCGCTTGGTCTCGGCGTTGGGACCTGTGTACAGGGCCGCGTCGGCCTTCGGGTCGTAGCCGATTCCGGGCTCACCGCCGCTGATCCCGACGGGGTAGCTGGTGTAGGCGTAGCTCGATCCGGCGGTGGCGGCCGACGACGTGCCCAGCGCGAGCGGCACGGTCAGCGCCGCGACGGCGCCAGCAACGAGCAGCAGACGTGAACGGGACATGGTCTCCTCCGACCGGCAATCTGGAGACCGCCTTCGACTGAGTGTTCGACGCTACGCCCCGAAGCACCTGCACGATGGCCAGTGCTGTACTACCCCCATGCCACTGGAAGGTGAGTACGAGCCGAGCACGTGGGGCTGGGTCCGCGAGCAGGTGGAGCTGATCGAGAGCTCCGGCGGCACGCAGGGCACCGAGCTGCGCGGCATGCCGGTGGTCGTCGTCACGAACCGCGGCGTGAAGAGCGGGAAGCTGCGCAAGACACCGCTGATGCGCGTCGAGCACGACGGCGTGTACGCCGCGGTCGCGTCGCAGGGAGGCGCTCCGGAGCACCCGAGCTGGTACTTCAACCTGCTGGCCGACCCGCATGTCGAGGTCCAGGACGGACCGCACAAGGGCGACTACGTCGCCCGGCAGATCACCGGGGACGAGAAGCGGGAGTGGTGGAAGCGCGCGGTCGCGGCCTTCCCGCCGTACCGGGAGTACCAGATGAAGACCAAGCGCGAGATCCCGGTCTTCCTGCTGGAGCCGATGTCCTAGCGGCTGACGACGTCCGCGAGCCGACGGGCCACCTGTTCCGCCGCCTCGTAGGTCGGTGCCTCGACCATGACCCGCACCAGTGGCTCGGTGCCACTCGGGCGGAGAAGCACCCGCCCCGCCCCGGCCAGCGCGGCCTCCTCGGCAGCCACGGCGGCCAGGACGTCCTCAGCCTGCGCGCGCTCCCGGGCGGCGCGGACGTTGACGAGCACCTGCGGCAGCAGGATCACCGCAGCGGCAAGGTCGGCCACGGACCGGCCGGTCGTGACGACCCGGCTCATCACCTGCAGCGCGGTCAGCAACCCGTCGCCGGTCGTGGCGTGGTCGAGCATCACGACGTGACCGCTCTGCTCACCGCCGAGCCGGTGACCGCCGGCGAGCAACGCCTCGAGCACGTACCGGTCGCCGACTGCGGTCTGCACGACGTCGATCCCGGCGGCGTTCATCGCCTGCACGAGGCCGAGGTTGCTCATCACCGTCGCGACCAGGACGTCGCTGGCGGGAAGGTCGGCGTCCTGGCGGGCGAGGGCGAGCAACCCGAGCACCTGGTCGCCGTTGAGGACCGTGCCGGTGGCGTCCACGACGATGCAGCGGTCGGCATCACCGTCATGCGCGATCCCGACGTCGGCGCCGTGCTCGACGACAGCGGCTGCGAGCGACTCCGGGTGCGTCGCGCCGCAGCGTTCGTTGATGTGCGCGCCGTCGGCGTCGCAGTGAACGGCGGTCACCGTCGCGCCGGCGCGCCGGTAGACGTCGGGGGCGATCGTCGACGCGGCTCCCTGCGCGCCGTCGACCACGACGCGCAGACCGGCAAGGCTCCCGACGGTCGCGACGAGGTGATCGGCGTACGCCGTCGACGACGCGTCCGTCACCGTGCCGCGGGCCCCCACCGGCGGAACGGAGCCGAGGCGCGCCTCGATGGCGTCCTCCTGCGCGTCGGTGAGCTTCGCGCCACCGGCTGCGAAGAGCTTCAGCCCGTTGTCCGGAGCCGGGTTGTGCGACGCGCTGATCATCAGACCGAGCGCCGCACCGTGCTGCACGTGGAAGGCGACTGCCGGCGTGGGCACGACACCGAGCCGCACGACGTCGCAACCCGCTGACGTGAAACCGGCGACCGACGCGGCCTCCAGCATCGGACCCGACGGCCGCGTGTCGCGACCGATGACGACCACCGGCGTGCTGCCGTGATCGGAGATCAGCTCAGCCGCAGCCGCAGCCGCCACCCGCTCGGCCAGCTCCGCGGTCAGCACGTCGCCCCCGGCCAGACCGCGGATCCCGTCGGTCCCGAACAGCCGTGCCATGCCTTCACCTCCTCGGGCGTCCCCTGAACATGCCGCGAGGCGGTCACCTGAGCAGGTGACCGCCTCGGCGGGAAGCTGACTTAGCGCTTGGAGTACTGCGGCGCCTTGCGGGCCTTCTTCAGCCCGTACTTCTTGCGCTCCTTGATCCGCGCGTCGCGGGTAAGGAAGCCGGCCTTCTTCAGCGCGGGGCGGTCGTCCATCTCGATCTCCTGCAGCGCGCGCGCGATGCCCAGGCGCAGCGCACCCGCCTGCCCGGAGATGCCGCCGCCATGCAGGCGGGCGATGACGTCGTACTGGTCGGACTTCTCGAGCAGCACGAACGGCTCGTTGATGGCCTGCTGGTGCACCTTGTTCGGGAAGTAGTCCTCGAGGGTGCGGCCGTTCAGCTTGTACTGCCCCGTGCCGGGCACGAGGCGGACGCGGACGACGGCCTCCTTGCGACGGCCGACGGTGCGGGCGAGGTCAGCGGGGGCGGTCA
>JAWWOH010000037.1:0-34379 GCA_033851845.1 Actinomycetota bacterium | reverse complement strand
GGTCGACGTACCAGCGCATCCGCTCGTCGATCCAGTACTGGTGCCAGGTCTCGTCCTCCCCCGGCTTGACGAAGAACTCCATCTCCATCTGCTCGAACTCGCGGGTCCGGAAGATGAAGTTGCCCGGCGTGATCTCGTTGCGGAAGCTCTTGCCGATCTGGCCGATGCCGAACGGCGGCTTCTTGCGGGCGGCCTGCTGCACGTTGAGGTAGTTGATGAAGATGCCCTGCGCCGTCTCCGGGCGCAGGTAGGCCAGGCCGCTCTCGTCCTCCACCGGACCGAGGTGGGTCTTGAGCAGGCCGTTGAACATCTTCGGTTCGGTCCACGTGCCGCGGTTGCCGCAGTTGGGGCAGGCGATGTCCTTCAGCTCCTTGCCGGCACCCTCCTCGAGGTGGTCGGCGCGGTACCTCTTGTGGCACGAGGTGCACTCGACGAGCGGATCGACGAACGCGTTGACGTGACCGCTGGTCTCCCAGACCTCGCGAGCGAGGATGACGCACGAGTCGAGGCCGACGACGTCGTCGCGGCCCTGCACCATGTACTTCCACCACTGCCGCTTGACGTTGTTCTTCAGCTCGACGCCGAGCGGGCCGTAGTCCCAGGACGCGCGCAGGCCGCCGTAGATCTCGCTGCTCGGGAAGACCAGACCGCGCCGCTTGGCGAGGCTGACGATCGTGTCCATGCGGTCTGCTTGCTTGCTCATGATGAACGCCAAGGTATCGGGTGAGTGACAATGGATTCATGACCCCTGCCCTCGGCCAACCCGCCCCCGACTTCACCCTGCCCGGCATCACCGGCGCGCAGAGGCGCTCCTTAACGTTGTCGGAGGCGCGCGGCTCCTCCGTCGTGCTCGCCTTCTACCCGGGTGACAACACCCCGGTCTGCACCCGTCAGCTGTGCTCCTACCAGGACGACCTCGGCACGCTGACCGGCCTCGAGGCGCAGGTCTGGGGCATCTCCTCGCAGGACGTGGACAGCCACGAGCGCTTCGCGGCGAAGCGGGGGCTCACCTTCCCGTTGCTGGCTGACACCGATCGCGCCGTGCAGAAGCTGTACGGCGTCGCCGGCCCACTCGGTCACACGAAGCGGTCGATCTTCGTGATCGACGCGGCCGGCGTGCTGCGCTGGTCGCACATCTCGCTGCTCGGCGTCACCTACCAGGACACCGAGGCCATCGCGGCGGCGCTCAGGACCTGCCAGCCGCCGTACCCGGACTCGATCACGGCGGATCCGAAGCCACGAGCTCGAAAGCGCTGACCTCGTCCCGGCTGTAGACGAGCAGCGGGGCAAGGGCGACCTTCACGTCGTACGGCGACAAGCTTCGCCGGTAGGCGCCGACACCGACCCACTCGGTCGTCATCACCCATACCGCTGGATCGTCGGCGGCTCGGCCGATGCGGCCTTGCAGGTAGCCGGTACGGACGGAGAAGGCCGCCAGCGCCGTCCTGGCCTGCTCGAGGAAGGCGTCGGCCTCGTCCTCCGGGACGTCGAACCGCGACACCACCAGCACGGATGCCAGGCTAATGGGCATGCCCGTTCGTCGCGCCGTCGAGAAGCGCAGTGCTCCCGTCCTCGTCCTGCTCACGCAGCAGCACAGGGCCGTCGTGCCGCTCCTCTCCGTACTGCTGCTGATCGGCGGGCTCGCCATGCCGGTCCCGGTCGGGGTGGTGTGCCTGGCCGTGCTCGCCGCGTTCGTCGGCTGGCTGACGTTCCTGTCGTGGCCGGCCCTCGTCGCCCCGGCGCGGCTGGTCCGGGTCACGACGCTGCTGCTCATCGTCTTTGCGCTCGTCAGTCGACTAGTTTGACAATGGTTTTCATTTCCTAGACGATCCCGGGGTGCCTCGACTTGTCGCTCCGCTGCTCGCCGCGGCTGTCCTGACGGCCGCCTGCGGGTCCGGGACCCCCTCGGGTGGACAGACAACCGTGCTCGCGGCCGCCTATCCGTTCGCCTGGGCTGCGCAGCAGGTCGCGGGTCCGGACGCGAGGGTCGAGGACCTGGTGAAGTCCGGTGCCGAGCCCCATGACATCGAGCTCTCCCCCCGCCAGGTCGGCTCCTTCCAGGACGCCGGCATGGTCGTGTACCTGCGCGGGTTCCAGGCCGCCGTCGACAAGGCGACCGCCGAGGCGCCGAAGAGCTCGCTGCTCGACCTCACATCGTTCGTCGATGTGCAGCCGCCGGACAGCGGTCTGACAGAGGCGACCTCCACCGGAGCCGACCCGCACGTCTGGCTCGACCCACTCCGGATGAAGGCCATCGTCGATGCGATCGCCGACCGTCTCGCGACCCGCGATACCGGCCATGCCGACGCCTATCGCCGTCGCGCCGCCGCGACTGACGCTCGCCTCATGCAGCTCGACACCGCGCTCCGCCAGGGGCTGGCGCACTGCACCCGCACCGACATCGTGACCTCGCACACCGCCTTCGGCTACCTGGCGCGTCGCTACGGTCTGCACCAGATCGGCATCGCCGGGCTCTCCCCGGACACGGAGCCGGCGCCCGGCCGGCTGGCCGCGGTCGCGACCTTCGCGAAACGCAACCACGTCACCACCATCTTCTTCGAGTCGCTGGTGGATCCAAAGCTCGCCCAGACCGTCGCCGCCGAAGTCGGAGCGAAGACAGCGGTGCTCGACCCGGTCGAAGGCGCCAAAGCAGGCGACGACTACTTCACGGTCATGGCGCGCAACGTGACCGCGCTGCGCCAGGCGCTGGGCTGTTCATGAGTGTCTTCGACCTGCGAGGTGGCTGCGTGGCGCTCGGTGGCCGCGAGATCCTGCACGAGGTCGGCGTCACGATCGAGGAAGGCGAGTTCGTCGCGGTGCTCGGGGCCAATGGCTCGGGCAAGACGACGCTGGTCCGCGCCCTCGTCGGGTTGGTCCCGCTGACAGCCGGCACGCTCGAGATCTTCGGTACGCCGATCGCCCGCTTCCGCGAGTGGCCGCGACTGGGCTACGTCCCCCAGCGACTCGCCGTCGGCGGCGGGGTGCCTGCGACAGTCCGAGAGGTTGTGGCCTCCGGCCGGGTCGGGCGGGCCCGCCGACTCCGCCGGCTGGGCCGGGCGGACCAGGCTGCGATCGACCACGCCCTCGAGGACGTCGGCCTGCCGCATCGCGCGAAGGACCCCGTGGCGACGCTGTCCGGCGGCCAGCAGCAGCGGGTTCTCATCGCCCGCGCCCTCGCCGGTGAGCCCGACGTGCTCGTCCTCGACGAACCCACGGCGGGCGTCGACGCGGACAGCCAGGACACTCTCGCCGGCGCGCTGGGACATCTGTCCAGGCAGGGCGGCAGCGTCGTGCTCGTCGCGCACGAGCTCGGTCCGCTGGCCGCCCTCATCGGCAGGGCGATCGTCATAGGCGGCGGTCGGGTCGTGTCGGACGGGCCACCGCCAGAGCCGGAGGGTCACCACGCGCACGCCGGACACGTGCACACGCACGCGCACGAACCGGCGCCGCCTGGGCGCCCGTCCCTGTTCGAGCCGGGGACGTTCGAGCGATGAGCTTCCTCGCCTACGACTTCATGCAGCGGGCCCTGATCGCGGCCGTCCTCGTCGGCGCTGCTGCCCCGGCAATCGGGACGTTCCTCGTGCAGCGCCGGCTCGCGCTGATGGGCGACGGCATCGGGCACATCGCACTCACGGGTGTGGCACTCGGGTTCCTGCTGGGCACGGCGCCGGTCCTCACCGCCATCGTCGTCTCCATCCTCGGCGCCGTGACGATCGAGCTCATCCGCGAACGTGGTCGTGCGACGGGAGATGTCGCCCTCGCCCTGCTCTTCTACGGCGGTATCGCCGGCGGCGTGCTGCTCATCGGGTTGTCGCCGAACGGCTCCAGCGCCACGCTGGTCAGCTACCTGTTCGGATCGCTGTCGAGCGTTCGGCCGATCGACCTCGTCGTCATCGCCGGTCTGTCGATCACGGTCATCGGTGTCGCCGTCGTCTTCGGCCGGGAGCTGTTCGCGGTCTGCTCGGACCAGGAGGTCGCACGGGTGTCGGGGTTGCCGGTGCGCTTCCTCAACATCCTCGTCGCCGTCACCGCTGCTGTGACGGTCAGCGTCGCCATGCGCGTCGTCGGCCTGCTCCTGGTCAGCGCACTGATGGTGGTGCCGGTCGCGGCGGCGCAGCAGCTGACAACGTCGTTCCGGGCGACGCGCATAGCCGCCTGCGGACTCGGTGTCGCGGCGAGTGTCGGTGGGCTGGTCCTCGCCTTCTACGCCGACGTCGCCCCCGGCGCGAGCATCGTTGTCCTCGCCCTCGGTGCGTTCCTCGTCGCTGCCCTCGCCGCACAGCTACGGCCGGCGCGATGACGCGGCAGCGGACAGCAGTGACCCGTGCCCTCGCGTCGGCAGAGGGCTTCCAGAGCGCGCAGGCCCTGCACGACGCGATGCGGCACGCCGGCGAGGCGGTCGGGCTCACGACGGTCTATCGCCATCTGCAGGCACTCGCCGACGCGGGCGAGGTCGATGTGCTGCGCACCGGCGACGGTGAGGCGGTCTACCGGCGCTGCGTTGCCGATGACCATCACCATCACCTCGTCTGCCGGATCTGCGGCACGACGGTCGAAGTGACCGGCCCCGAGGTGGAGACCTGGGCCGAGCAGGTGGCGAAGAAGCACGGGTTCCGCGACGTCAGCCACACCGTCGAGGTCTTCGGCACGTGCAGGAGCTGTCGCTAGCCGCGCCAGACCGCCTTGACGTTGCAGAACTCCCGGATGCCCTGGGCGGACAGCTCGCGGCCGTAGCCGCTGTTCTTCACACCCCCGAAGGGCAGTTCGGGGTACGACGTCGTCATCCCGTTGAGGGTCACCATGCCTGCCTCGGCGTCGCGGATGAAGCGGTTCTGCTCGTCCGGATCCTCGGTCCAGAAGTTCGACCCCAGCCCGAACTGCGAGTCGTTCGCCAACCGGAGCGCCTCGTCGATGTCGGCGAACGTCCGTACGACGGCGACCGGCCCGAACGCCTCCTCGGTCCAGATCTCCATCGACTCGTCGACGCCGGTCAGCACCGTCGGTGGGTAGAACCAGCCGGGGCGGTTGGGCGCCTGGCCGCCGCACAGCAACGTCGCGCCCTTTGCGACCGCGTCGTCGACGAGGTCCTGGAGGTCCCGAAGACCGCTCTCGGTCGCCAGCGGCCCGATGTCCGTGGCGTCGTCCATCGGGTCGCCGACGACGAGCGCCTTCATCCGCTCGACGAAGAGCTCGGTCCACTCGTGCGCGACGTCGGCGTGAACCAGGAAGCGCTTGGCGGAGATGCAGCTCTGGCCGTTGTTCTGCGTACGGCTCGTCACCGCGATGTCCGCCGACGTGGCCAGGTCGGCTGACGGCATCACGACGAACGGGTCGCTGCCGCCGAGCTCGAGCACCGTCTTCTTCAGGTGCTGCCCGCCGAGCGATGCCACCGACCGGCCGGCGGGGGTGCTGCCGGTCAGCGTCGCGGCCGCAACACGGTCGTCGCTCAGGAGCAGCTCGACCTGCTCCGACGCGATCAGCAGAGTCTGGAAGACGTCGGCCGGGAAGCCGGCCCGGCGGAACAGCTCCTCCATGTACAACGCCGTCTGCGGGACATTCGACGCGTGCTTGAGCAACCCGACGTTGCCAGCCATCAACGCCGGCGCGGCGAAGCGCATCGCCTGCCACAGCGGGAAGTTCCACGGCATGACGGCGAGCACCGGGCCCAGCGGCTGGTAGCGCGCGTAGGCCTCCTGAGCCTTGATCGCCGTGGCGTCGGCCGGCTGGTCCGCAAGGAACTCCGCGGCATGCCGGGCGTAGTAGCGACAGCCGGCCGCGCACTTGGTCACCTCGGCCTTCGCGGCCTTCAGCGTCTTGCCCATCTCGGTCGTCATCAGCTGGGCGAGCTGGTCGGCGTCCGCGTCGAGCAGGTCCGCCGCCGCGTTCATCCAGCCGGCCCGCTCCTCGAAGGACGTCAGTCGGTACGACGCGAACGCTGTCGCCGCGCGTCCGATCCGTTCGCGGAGCTCGTCGTCACTGAGCGCGTCAAAGGTCTTGAGGGTCTTCCCCGTCGCCGGGTTGACGGTCGCGATCACGCGAACGGACCGATCGCCTCCAGCAGCTCGACGGCGTTGCCCTCCGGATCGGCGGTCATCCCCCGCCGGGCTCCGTCGATGCGCGCCTTCGGCTGCCACGGATACCCCTTTGCCGTCAGCCGCCAGGCCACGGCGTCGAGGTCGTCGACGGTCATCGCGAAGTGCTGCTCGGGGTGCCGGTCGCCAGGCTTCTCGCTCACGTGCACCTGCGTGCCACCGCCGGGGAAGTCGAACCACGCACCGGTCTGCGCGACGCCCTCGGTCGGCTTCTCGACGCGAGTCAGCCCCAGGAGCTCGTAGAACGGCACCACGGCGTCCGTCCGGCCAGGCGGGACGACGACGTTGACGTGATGGAGCCTCACTTCGCACCTCCGTATCGACGGTCCCGGCCCGCGTAGGTCTCGACGGCCCGCCACAGGTCGCGGCGGTCGACGTCCGGCCAGAGGGTGTCCAGGAACACCATCTCGGCGTACGCCGACTGCCACAGCAGGAAGTTACTGGTGCGCTGCTCACCCGACGTACGAAGGAACAGGTCGACGTCCGGCATGTCCGGCTCGTCCAGGTAGCGGGTGAGGGTGCGCTCGTCGACCTTCGACGCGTCGACCCGGCCGGCTGCGACGTCCTGCGCCAGCGCCCTGGCGGCGTCGACGATCTCGGCGCGGCCGCCGTAGTTGACGCACATCGTGAGCGTGAGCACCGTGTTGCGCCGGGTCAGCTCCTCGGCGGCCTCAAGCTCGGTGATGACCGAGCGCCACAGCTTCGGCCGGCGGCCGGCCCACCGCACCCGCACCCCGAGCTCGTGCATCTCGTCGCGCCGTCGCCGGATGACGTCGCGGTTGAAGCCCATCAGGAAGCGCACCTCGTCGGGCGACCGCTTCCAGTTCTCGGTCGAGAACGCGTACGCCGACACCCACTTCACGCCGAGCTCGATCGCGCCCTCGACGACGTCGAACAGCGAGGACTCGCCCGCTTCGTGCCCGGCGGTGCGCGGCAGGCCACGGTCCTTCGCCCAGCGGCCGTTGCCGTCCATGACGATCGCGACGTGCTTGGGCACGAGGTCGGCCGGGAGCTGCGGCGGCGTCGCTCCGGAGGGATGCCGAGATGGAGCCCGGGCCGGTGTAGGCCTCATGCTCTCTCGACGAGCGGCAGGGACCGCAGGCCGCGCTCGAGGTGCCACTGCAGGTGGGCCGCAACCAGACCGCTCGCCTCGCGACGGGTGCGGTCCTCGGACGCGTTCGCGGCCGGCCACTCCCCCGTGAGCAGGTCGCGCATCAGGGCCAACGCGGCTGGTGACGGCGAGGCGGCGCCCGCCGGACGGCAGGTCGAGCAGACCGTCCCGCCGGCGGGGACGGAGAAGGCCCGATGCGGACCCGGCGCGCCGCATCCGGCGCACTCGTCCAGCGCCGGCGCGTAGCCCGCCACCGACATCGCCCGCAGCAGGAAGGCGTCCAGCACCATCGACGGGTCCTTCTCGCCCTCGGTCAGCGCACGCAGGGCGCCGACCACGAGGAGGAACAGCCGCAGCGCCGGCTCCTTCTCCTCGGCCGTCAGCCGCTCGGCGGTCTCGAGCACTGCCGTGCCGGCGGTGTAGCGGGGGTAGTCGCCGCTGAGCACATCGCCGTACGACATCAAGCTCTCCGCCTGGTTGACGATGTCGAGCGACCGACCGACGTAGATCTGCAGGTCGACGTGGCTGAACGGCTCGACGGTCGCCCCGAACTTCGACCGGGTACGACGCACGCCCTTCGCGACGGCACGGACCCGACCGTTGCGCCGGGTCAGCACCGTGATGATGCGGTCGGCCTCACCGAGCTTCTGCGTGCGCAGCACGATCCCCTCGTCGCGGTAGAGCGTCATCGGCGCTCCAGCGGGCACACCGGACGGGGCATCACGGATCCACGGTAGTCGTCCGAGAAGCCCAGAACGGCCCGACGCGGCGTGGCACGCTCCCTGGTGCGGCGACAGACGAGAAGGTGGGGGCGTGGCGGCCACAGGCAAGGTGAGACGCCCCGGCTGGGCGCTGCCTCCGCAGCCGCCCGAGACCTGGGTCGGCGGGGTCGCGCTCACCATGCTGCTGGTCGCCGTCGCCGTCGCCGTCGCCGTACCGATCGCCCCGATATGGGACGGCGCGAGCACCACCGACATGCTCCTCGCGCAGTCCCGTGCGCTGGCCGGCGCTGCTGCTGTCGTGGCGGGCTTCGCGCTGGTCGTGCAGACCATGGTCGTCGGCGACCGCTGGCTGCGCTGGGTCGCCGGGGGATACGGGCTGGCCTTCCTGCTCGCGCTGGCCCGCACCGGTGCGCACAACGACCTCGACCTGCACGAGTGCTTGGCGATGCTGATGCTGGTCGCGGTGCCGGTCTGCGCGCTGACGGTTCGGCTGGTCAATCGCAGTCTGCTCCTCCTGCTCCCTGCGGTCGCGGTCGCCGGGGGCACCGCAGCGGCCGTGTCTTTCCGGCCCGACCTGCTGGACGGTGCGCAGCTGCGGGACGGGACGAGGCTCGCCTGGGCCGTGATCGCGGTCCTGTGCGCGGTCGCTGCTGCCGGCTGGGTCCGTACCTCGGTCACCAACCGCTGGTGGGTCGGCGTCGGGCTGGTGCTGGCGACGATCGCCGCGGGGCTGCACGCCGCCGCCAGGGCCAGGCGCGACGACGCCTGGTGGGCGGCGATGGCCGGTGAGGACCTGTCCCTTGCCGTGCCGGCGCTGGCGATCGGGTTGCGCACCGGCATGGGCTACGGACGGCAGAGCCGGCGGTGGCGACAGCTCGAGGCCGAGGTCAAGGCGCTGCGCCGTGGCACCCGGTTGCTGCCGGGTCGATCCGTGACGCCCGAGGACGACGAGGGCCTGCCGGGCCGCTCGGAGGTGCGCACGATCCTCGATGCTGCGGCGGTCCGGGTCGCGCTGCAGCCGGTGATCGAGCTGCCCTCCGGAGCCGTCGTCGGCAGCGAGGCGCTCTCGCGGTTCGGCGGTCGGGTGCCGACGGACCGCTGGTTCAAGGCAGCGAGCAAGTACGGGTACGGCGACGAGCTCGAGCGGCTGTGCCTGGGCAGTGCGCTCGCACTGCTTCCCTCGTTGCCGGCGGACCACTTCCTCGCGGTCAACATCTCGCCTGCCGCCCTCGCCGACGCGGGCGTGCTGGCGCTGCTGGAAGCCGCGGACCTGAGCAGGGTCGTCGTCGAGATCACTGAGCACGAGGCGGTCGAGAACTACGCCCTCACCCGGGTCGTGCTCGGGCGGCTCCGCGCAGCAGGGGCCCGGATCGCGGTCGACGACACCGGCGCGGGCTTTGCCAGCCTGCGGCACGTGCTGATGCTGCAGCCCGACGTGATCAAGCTCGACCTCAGCCTGACCCGCGACGTCGACGTCGACCGCCGCCAGCAGGCCCTCGTCCGGGCCGTGACCGCCTTCTCCGCGCAGGTCGGGGCGACCGTTCTCGCCGAGGGCGTCGAGACCCAGGCGCAGCTCGACACCCTCCGGGACATCGGAGTGCAGCTCGGCCAGGGCTGGCACCTCGGCGTACCCGTCCTGGCCACCTAGTCGTACCTGTCGTGGCCACCTAGCAGGACCTGGACGGCGTACGGCGAAGCATGCGGCGTGCTGCGACGCCTCCTGACGGCCGCGTGTGCCGTCGTCCTGCCCCTCTCCGTCCTGCCCGGCGCTGCCGCGACGGGCCACGCGCCGCCGGCGCCACCCGCCGGCGCCATCAGCCCGGGCGTGCAGTTCCTCGCCAACATCCCCGAGCTCGCGTCGGCCATCTCCATCGACTTCCTCGGCAACACGATGTTCGCGTCGACGGTCACCGGCATCTACGCCTACGACGTGTCCGACCCGGCGGCGCCCACGGTCGCGGGCGCGCTGCCGATGTACATCTGGGAGAACGAGGACGTCCAGATCGACCAGAAGCGCAAGCTGCTGTTCCTGTCGCGCGACCCGCGCGGCTTCACCTCGCCGGCGACGACGGCCTTCCCGTACGGCGCGGTGCAGGTCATCGACATCAGCATCCCGGCCGCGATGCACCAGATCTCGGTCTCGTTGCTGGCGAGCGGTCACACGACGAGCTGCGTCGACGGCTGCAACTACACCTGGACCGCGGGTCCGGCCACCGGCAAGACGCAGCCGGCTGACTGGGGCGGTCGTCCCGTCTTCGCGCTCGACATGCGCGACCCGGCCAACCCGGTGCAGTGCCCGCATGCCATCGACGAGCACCGCAACGACGGCAAGACTGACTACACGCACGACGTCCAGGTCGACAAGGACGGCATCGCCTGGATCTCCGGCAGTGGCGGGATCCGCGGCTACTGGGTCAACGGGACGCACCGCAACGCGCAGACCGGGAAGATGCAGAAGGCGACCGGCTGCGACCCCGTGCCTTACGCCGGCGGCGGCACCGACCGCGGCCAGCTCGCGACCGCCGACGGTGTCATGCACAACTCGCTGCACCCGGCGTGGAACAAGGGCATCCTGCTGGCCACCGAGGAGATCACCGTCACGACCTGCAACACCAGCGGGCGCTTCGTCACCTACAGCCTCGACGGGTCCTACGGCGGGGCTGGGTTCCGCAGCACGCCGGCGCACAAGTTCCGGCTCAAGGAACTCGACACCTGGACGCCGGAGAAGCAGTCCGGCTCGACCGGCTGCGACTCGGCGCACTACTTCACCGACCGCGGCGACGGCATCACGGCCAACGCGTTCTACACGCAGGGAACCCGCTTCCTCGACGTCCGCAACCCGCGCGACATCAAACAGGTCGCCTACTACCGGCCGAACGACGCCGACACCTGGGCGGCGTACTGGCGACCGGGCGGCTACGTCTTCGTCGCGGACTTCCAGCGGGGCGTCGACATCCTGAAGGTGTCGATCGGCAAGAACGGCAAGGCGGTCGCGGCACCTCCGCTGCCGACGGCCCGCCGGGTGGTCAACCTGCCCAGCCGCGACTTCGGCTGGATGTGCCAGGTGCCGGCAGCAGTCGCCAGGCAGAACCCACAGCTCTAGAACCCGAGCTTGCGCAGCTGCTTCGGGTCGCGCTGCCAGTCCTTGGCGACGGCCACGTGCAGGTCGAGGTAGACCGGCGTACCCAGCAGCACCTCGATCTGCCGACGCGCCGTCGTACCCACGCCCTTGAGGCGGGCGCCCTTCGAACCAAGGACGATCGCCTTCTGGCTGTCCCGCTCGACGTGCAGGGTCGCGTAGATGTCCAGCAGCGGCCGGTCCGGGGGTCGGTCCGTCCGCGGGTTCATCTCCTCGATGGTGACGGCGATGGAGTGCGGCAGCTCGTCGCGCACACCCTCGAGTGCCGCCTCCCGGATCAGCTCTGCGACGAGGGTCTGCTCGGGCTCGTCGGTCAGCTCGCCGTCGGGGTACAGCGCGGGACCCTCGGGCAGGCGCTGCGCGAGCAGGTCGGACAGCAGACCGACCTGGAAGTCGGAGACGGCACTGACGGGGACCACCTCGGCCCAGTCGTGCAGCCGGCTGACAGCCAGCAGCTGCTCCCCGATCGTCTGCTTGTCTGCCTTGTCGGTCTTGGTGACGACGGCGATGACGGGGGTCTTCAGCGCCTTGAGCTCCTCGGCGATGAACCGATCACCGGGCCCCACCTTCTCGTCCGCCGGGACGCAGAAGCAGACGACGTCGACGTTGGCATAGGTCTCGCGGACCAGGTCGTTGAGTCGCTGGCCGAGCAGCGTCCGCGGCTTGTGCAGGCCAGGGGTGTCAACGAGGACGAGCTGCGCGTCGTCGCGGTGCACGATGCCGCGGATCGCGTGCCGGGTCGTCTGCGGACGGCTGGAGGTGATCGCGACCTTCGAGCCGATCAGGGCGTTGGTGAGGGTCGACTTCCCGGCGTTCGGCCGCCCGACGAAGCAGGCGAAGCCGGAGCGGAAGGTCATGCCTCCAGTGTCGCCCACACCCGCCTGGGTGCCTCCTGCGGCGTATCGAGAACTGCACACATCTGGTGAGCGCCAGTCCGGGTACCCCTGCGCTCACACCAGGTGCGCTCACATCACGTGTGCAGTTCTCGATGCACCAGAAGGACATCTGCTCAGGTCGTGCGCGCCTCGTGCACGACCCCAGCGGGATCCACGACGATGACCGCCACGCCGGTGCCGAACTCACGCAGGATCGCGAGATCCTGCTCTCGGACCCGGATGACGGACGACGCATCGAAGGTCCGCGGCTCCCGCACCATGACGACCGCCCCCTCGAAGGAACGGGCGCCGCTGGACGCTGCTGCGGCGACCGCTCCGCGAAGTGCGCTGGTGGTCAAGGCGGGGTCGGCGTTCTCGACGGTCCCGGCGGCGTAGGTGCGACCGTCGGTGTCGCGTACGGCGGCTCCTTCGGGCTGCTGAGTGTGCGGCGCATAGGCCCGCAGCTGCGCGCCACGGGCGAGCGTGACCAGCTTGAGGTCCTCCGGGTCGAGCTCAGTCATCGTCGTGATCCTGTTTCGGCGTACGGCGGACGAGCACCGTGCCGATCCGGTTGCGGCGGCCCTTGCTGCTCTCCGCAACCAGGGTGAGGCCGTTGACCTTCGCCGTTGCGCCGGGGATCGGCACCCGACCGAGCGCCATGGCGAGCAGGCCGCCCACCGTCTCGACGTCCTCGTGCGGGATCTCGACGTCGTAGAGCTCCTCGAGGTCCTCCACCGGCAGCCGGGCGGTGACCCGGCACGTCTCCTCGTCGACCTTCTCGACGGGCGGCGTCTCGCGGTCGTACTCGTCGGTGATCTCGCCGACGATCTCCTCGAGGACGTCCTCCATCGTCACCAGCCCCGCGGTGCCGCCGTACTCGTCGACGACGATCGCGATGTGGCCGAGCTCGGCCTGCATGTTGCGCAGCAGCTCGTCGACCGGCTTCGACTCCGGGACGAACACCGGGTCGCGCATGACCTCTTCGACCTTGACGGCGCCGCCGCCCTCGGAGCGCTCCTTGCGGACCAGGTCCTTGAGGTAGACGACGCCCAAGACGTCGTCGTTGTTCTCGCCGACGACCGGCACCCGCGAGAAGCCGCTGCGCAGCAGCAGGTTGAGTGCCTGCTTGACCGTCTTGCCACGCTCGATGGTGACGATGTCGGTGCGCGGGACCATCACCTCGCGAACGATCGTGTCGCCGAGCTCGAACACCGAGTTGATCATGTCCCGCTCGGCCTGCTCGACCACGCCGCGCTCCTGCGCCATCTCGACCAGGTCGCGCAGCTCTGCCTCTGACGCGAAGGGACCCTGCTGGAAGCCCTTGCCCGGGGTGAGCGCGTTGCCGATCAGGATGAGCAGAGTCGGAAGCGGCCCGAAGATGCGGGTCAGCGCCCGCGCGACGCCTGCTCCCCGCAGCGCGACGCCGTCGGCGTGCTGCCGACCTATCGTTCGGGGTGCGACGCCGATGAACACGTAGCCGACGACGGTCATCACCGCCACGCCGACGATGACCGCCAGCGATCCGTCGACGCGGTCGAGGCAGTAGGCGACGACGATCCCGGTTGCCGCCAGCTCGCAGATCATCCGCAGCAGCAGGAGCAGGTTGAGCGACCTGGGTGGATCAGCCATGACCTGTTGCAGCCGCCGCGCACCCGCGCGCTCCTCCTTCACGAGCTCCTCGACGCGTACCCGCGAGACGCGCGAGAGCGCGACCTCGAGGCAGGCGAGCAGCCCGGCGAGCACGACGAACAGCGCGGCGACGACAAGCGGGCCGGCCGCGTTGAGCAGCACGGTCAGGAGCCTCGCACTTCCTGCTGTCCGTCATGGAAGGTCGACAGCAGCTCGCCTTGCAGGCCGAACATCTCGGCGTGCTCCTCGGCGTCGCCGTGATCGAACCCCAGCAGGTGGAGCACGCCGTGGGTGCACAGCAGCTGCAGCTCGTCCTCAGTGCTGTGACCGGCCTCCGCGGCCTGCCGCGCAGCCACCTCCGGGCACAGCACGACGTCGCCGAGCATCGCCGGGGCCGGCTCGTCCAGGTCACCGTGGTCGTGCTCGTGACCCGAGCCGTGCGGCACGCCGCGTGAGCCGCGCAGATCGAGCTCGTCCATCGGGAACGCAAGCACGTCGGTCGGGCCCGGCTCCTGCATGTACTTCACGTGCAGGTCGGTCATCCGCTCGACATCGACCAGCACCACCGAGAGCTCGGCCAGCGGCGAGACGCCCATCCGGTCGAGCACGTGCCGGGCTACGCGTTCGAGCGACCGCTCCTCGACCGCGAAGCCCGATTCGTTGTAGACGTCGATCGTCACTCGGTCACCGCGAACCGCGCTTCGGACCGCGGGTGATCTGCTGCTGGTCGTCGTACTGCGCGTAGGCGTCGACGATGCGGCTGACCAGCTTGTGCCGTACGACGTCTGACGAGTCGAGCTTGGCGAAGTGGATGTCCTGGATGTCGTCGAGGATGTCCCGCACGATCCGCAGCCCACTCGTCGTACCCGACGGCAGGTCCACCTGCGTCACGTCACCGGTGACCACGATCTTCGAGCCGAACCCGAGCCGGGTGAGGAACATCTTCATCTGCTCGGCCGACGTGTTCTGCGCCTCGTCCAGGATGATGAAGGCGTCCTGCAGAGTTCTTCCGCGCATGTATGCCAGCGGCGCGACCTCGATGGTCCCGGCTGCCATCAGCTTCGGGATGGTCTCGGGGTCGAGCATGTCGTGCAGCGCGTCGTACAGCGGTCGCAGGTACGGGTCGATCTTCTCGAACAGCGTGCCGGGCAGGAAGCCGAGTCGCTCGCCCGCCTCGACCGCCGGCCGGGTCAGGATGATGCGGTTGACCTGCTTGGCCTGCAGCGCCTGGACGGCTTTCGCAATCGCAAGATAGGTCTTGCCGGTGCCGGCCGGGCCGATGGCGAACACGATCGTGTGCTTGTCGATCGCCTCGACGTACCGCTTCTGGTTGACGGTCTTGGGGCGGATCGTGCGGCCGCGGTTGGACAGGATGTTGAGGGTCAGGACCTCGGCCGGCCGGTCGCCGCCGCCAGTCTGCAGCATCGCCAGGCTCCGCTCGACGGCGTCGCCCGACAGCTGCTGACCACGCTCCAGCAGGGAGATCAGCTCCTCGAACAGCCGGACCGCGAGGGCGTTGTCGGCAGGTGCCCCGGTGATCGTGATCTCGTTGCCACGCACGTGCACGTCACTCGCGACTGCCTTCTCGATGACGGTCAGCAGCTCGTCGCGGCTGCCCAGCAGGCTGACCATCGAGTGCGCACCAGGGACGACGAGCTTCGTCGAGACCCTGTCGTTGGCTGGCATGTCCTCCCAATGCTAGCCGGGCGGCCAGCCCATCCGCCTTCCACCGAGCACGTGCACGTGCAGGTGGTCGACGGTCTGGCCGGCGTCGTCTCCGGTGTTCGCCACCAGCCGGTAGCCCCCGGTCAGGCCCTCCTGGCGCGCAACCGCCGCAGCTGCCGCCAGCACCTCACCCGCGTACGCCGGGTCCGCCTCCGCGAGCTCGCCGGCGTTGGCATGGTGGTCGCGCGGGACGACGAGCACGTGCATGGGTGCGCCGGGATTGAGATCGCGGAAGGCGAGTGTCCGCTCCGTCTCGTACACGACCGTCGCAGGGATCTCACCCGCGACGATGCCGCAGAACAGGCAGCTCATCGCTTGTCGCTCGTCACCCAGAGGCCGTAGCCGCCGCCGATGCCGAGCAGCACGGCGGCCACGAGCAGCAGCTCGATCAGCCTCGTCGTCCGGCTGGTGCTCGAGGTCGCGGCGGCCGTCTTGGTGCTCTCGTGCGTCACCGGGGTGGCGGTGACGTCAGGGCTGGGCGGCTCGAGGACTCCGATCGGCGACGGCGACGCGGTGGACAGCGGCGCGGGTGAGTCGGACGGCGCCGGGATGACGGTCACGACGGCGGAAGGCGACGGTCGGCGGGACCTGCTCGGTGACGGAGCGGGCGGCGGCTTCGGGCTCGGTGTGGGGCTCGGCGCAGTGGAGCGGCTCGGGGTAGGCAGCGGCGGGATGACGCCGCTCGGAGAGCTGGACGGCTCTGCCCGGGCGGTGCTGCTCGGGGAGGCCTTGGGCGAGGGGGACGGTGAGGGCGGTGCCGCTGCGGCGGTGCCCAGCAGGGTCGTCGACGTCAGCGCTGCGGCGGCGAGGCCGAGCAGCAGCGGCAGGCGGACGTCGGGCACCCGACGACTCTAGGCCGCACAACGTCCCCGCGAGGAACGTTCTGTCGGTGTAAACCGAACCCAGCGGCAGCGCGTCGTACCAGCGTGCAGACGGCTGTCCGAGCAGCGGGAGGGGGCACTCTGATGCCGGCTGCCGACTCCCTCACCGTCCTGTACGCCGCGCACTACCGAGGACTGGTCCGGCTGGCGGCGTTCCTCACCGGCGACCGGGACGGCGCCGAGGAGGTCGTGCAGGACGCCTACGTGACGGTGCTCGGTCGCTGGGGCGGCCTGCGCGATCTGGACAAGGGTGAGGCGTACCTGCGGCAGTCCGTGGTCAACCTGTCCCGGTCCCGGCTGCGTCATCGGGTGGTCGTCGAGCGGCACGCACCGGCACCGATGCCGGATGCCGCCAGCGCCGAGGCCGGTGCCATCAGCGCACTCGACCGCAGCGCGGTCATCCATGCGCTCGGCGAGCTGCCGCGGCGGCAGCGCGAGGCGATCGTGCTGCGCTACTACGCGGACCTCTCGGAGGCCCAGACCGCCCACGCAATGGGCATCAGCGCCGGCGCCGTGAAGAGCCACACGTCGCGCGGCATGGCTGCGCTTCGGCACCTGCTCGAGGAGGACACGTGACAACCCCCGAGGATCGGCTCCGACAGATCCTGCTGGCTGAGGCCGACGACGTCGTCCCGGTGGGCGACGGGCTGCAGCGCATCCAGCAGCGACTGTCTGACCGGCGCTCGCTGCGGTCGAAGCTGATCCCGGCCATCGCCATCGCCGGCGTCGCCGCGATCGCCGGCGCCGCTGCCGTCACCGTCTCGCTGACCGACAAGGACTCGCTGAAGCAGGTTCCCGGCCACCACCCAGCCAGCCCGGTACCGACCACCTGCACCGGTGGCCTGTGCGAGGAGCCGAAGCCATCGCCCTCGCTGTCGACCACCGGCGTGACGACCTCCGCCAGCGGCATCCCCGTCTGGCCGTTCAGCACCGACGCACAGGCTGCGGACTGGGAGCGGCACCCCGGCGCGCAAGGCTGGGCCGACGACCCCGTGCAGGTGGCGCAGCACCTGCTCGCCGACTACCTGAAGCTGCCGGGCCGGGCGGTGCCCCGCACCGACGACGACCAGGACTCCGCCGTCGTCGCGGTCTCCGCAGCCGGCCGAACCGTGGCGCGGGTGCGACTCGTGCGGGTGGGTCGTGACCAGAACGGCCCGTGGTCGGTCGTCGGCGCCGACGCACCGAGCCTGTCCGTGACGCAGCCCCGCGACGGCGACGAGGTGTCATCACCGATCAACATCGCCGGGACGGCCGCCGACCCGGACACCTCCGTGCACGTGCGGCTGCTCGCAACCCGCGCGCTCGGTGATGGTCACACGATGGCCGGCCGGGACATCCCGTGGACGCACTCGCTCCCGTGGACCGGCAGCGACTGGTCCGTCGCGGCGCTGGTCGCCAACACGTTCGACGGCAAGGGCGACCTGCATTCCGTCACGATCACGGCGGTACGCCGGGCCGGCTCAAGCGCGCCGGATGTCCCCGCCCCCGGCTCGGTGTTCGTCGCGATCGACCAGGAGCACGTCGTCACCGTCGACGCGCTCACCGGAAAACAGCTCCGCCAGCTGTCATATCCACCTGCCGGCGTGGTCGACACCAGCCCTGATCGCGGCGGGTCCGACGGCGTCGTGTGGGTGCGCATCCAGCCTGATGCCTGCACGAGCTCGATCATCCGCGTCGGCCTGAGCCACGGCCCAGCCGGCGTCACCGTCGACGCCAAGCCCATCGGCCGCAAGCTGCCGTCGCTGTCCGAGGGGGGACGCAGCCTGGGCTGGGTGGAGCAACCGTGCGGGGGGAGCGGGAACACGCTGATCGTGCGGGGGCCGGACGCGAAGTTCTCGACGACGGCGACGAGCGACGTCCAGATTCGCGACCTCGATGTCCGCGATGACGGGTACGCGGTCGTATGGTCCGAGAACGGCGTACTCATCGTGCCGCCCGGAGCGACGACGGTGTCGGCAGGGCACCTCCTTCGCGCCGACGGCTGCAGCTTCCATGCCCCCGCCTGGGACGGCGACCAGCTCATCGCCTGGCGTCTCTGCGGTGCCTCCTGGACGCTGACCCGATGGACCGCGATCGGCACGCTCGTGTCTGCAAGTGCAGATGTTCCTGACATGTCCGCTCCCCTGCACACCTCGGTCGACGACGGTCTCGTCCTGGTCTCGTTGGACAGCTACCGGATCCCCCGGTTCACCGACGGCGCGCTCGTCGATACCCCCAACGCGCTGCGATGGAAGCAGGCCGACTGGTGACCTAGCCTCGGACGGTGGCCGGCTTCGTCGACGGCGTCCTCACGTCCGTGCCGACGTGGGTCGTCTACCTCGCGGTCTTCGGTCTGCCGTTCCTCGAGGCATCGGTGTTCCTCGGTTTCGTCTTCCCGGGTGAGACGGCACTCGTCCTCGGTGGCGTGCTCGCGAGCCAGGGGCGGCTCAGCGTCGGCGTCGTCGCCGGGCTCGCGATCGTCGGTGCGATAGCCGGCGACGCAGTCGGGTACGCCGTGGGGCGGCGCTTCGGACCCGGCCTGCAGTCCTCACGCCTGGGCCAGCTCGTCGGGGACAAGCGATGGCAGGCGAGCGAAACCTTCCTGCGCCGCCGGGGCGGACCCGCCGTCTTCTTCGGCCGGTTCACCGCACTGCTGCGCGCGATGGTTCCGTCCGCTGCAGGTATGGCGCGGCTGCCGTATCGCACGTTCGCGTTGTGGAACGCGCTCGGCGGCAGCATCTGGGCGGTGGGCTTCGTTCTCGCCGGCTACCTCGCGGGCGAGTCCTACAAGCGGGTCGAGCGCTACCTGGGTCGGGGAGCGCTGGTCCTGACAGCGGTCGTCGTACTCACGATCGTCCTCATCCACCTCGTTCGCCGCCGGCGGGCTACCGCCAACGAGACGTCAGGGCACTGACGACGGCTACCGCGGCGGCACCCGCGGTCGACGTACGAAGAACCGACGGACCGAGCCGCACCGCAAGGCCGCCGGCCCTCGTGAGCACGTCGAGCTCCTGGTCGGTCAGACCACCCTCGGGTCCGACGACGAGCAGCACGTCGCCGTCGCTCGGCACGTCGACGGCGGCGAGCGAGAGTTCGGCTGACTCGTGCAAGACGTAGGCGCCCGATGCCGACGCGACCCGATCCGCGATCTGCGCGGTCGTGTGCACCTCGCGGACGTCCGGCAGCCAGGAACGTCGCGACTGCTTGGTCGCCTCGCGCGCGGTGGACCGCCAGCGGGCCAGAGCCTTCGCGCCGCGCTCGCCGTCCCACTTCACGATGGAGCGGGCAGCCGACCACGGCACGATCTCGTCGACGCCGACCTCGGTCGCGAGCTCCACGGCCAGCTCGCCGCGATCGCCCTTCGCCAAAGCCTGCACGAGCACCAGCCGCGGCGACGGGACCGGCTGGCGCTCGCGACCGACCACCACGAGCTCGACCGTGTCGCGTGCCACCACGGCAACCGTGCACCTGGCGCGGGTGCCGCGGCCGTCGACGACGTCGGTCGTCTCCCCCACCCGCAGTCGCCGTACCCGCGCAGCGTGGTGGCCCTCCGGCCCGACGAGCACGATGCGGTCGGCCGTCACGTCGTCGATCAGGAAGACCGGTGCCGTCATCTCCTCTTGCGCCCGAACAGGCCACCGGCGGCGCGCCCGGACGAACCGGCCCGCTCCTCGCCGCGTAGCGCAGCGAGCTCGCGCAGCAGCTCCTCCTGGCGGGCATCGAGCTTCGTGGGGACCTGTACGTCGAGGTGGACATGCAGGTCGCCGCGCCCGGTGCCGCGCAGGTGCGGCACCCCACGGGCCCGCAGGCTGATCACGGCATCGGGCTGCGTGCCCGGCGCGACGTCGAGCTCCTCCTCGCCGTCGAGCGTGTCCAGCTGGAGCACGGTGCCGAGAGCGGCAGCCGTCATCGGCAGCGACAAGGTGCAGTGCAGGTCGTCGCCGTCGCGGGTGAAGGTGGGGTGCGGCTTCTCGAACACCTCGACGTAGAGGTCGCCGGCCGGACCGCCCCCCGGACCGACCTCGCCCTCGCCGGACAGTCGGATGCGCATGCCGTGCTCGACACCGGCAGGGACCTTCACGGCGAGTGTCCGGCGGGCGCGAACGCGGCCGTCGCCCGCGCACTCCGGGCAAGGGTGCTCGATCACGGAGCCGAGGCCGCCGCAGCGACCGCAGGTGCGTGTCGTCATCACCTGTCCGAGGAACGAGCGCTGCACCGACTGCACCTCGCCACGGCCACGACAGTTGTCGCAGACCGACGGGTGGGTGCCGGCCGCCGCACCCTCGCCGTGGCAGGTGCCGCATGCGACCGCGGTCTCGATGGTGAGGTCCTTCGTCGTACCGAATGCTGTCTCGGCGAGGTCGAGCTCCACCCGAAGCAGCGCATCGGCGCCTTGCCGGACCCGACTGCGCGGTCCGCGGCTCTGCCCCCCTCCGAAGAACGCCTCGAAGACGTCGCCGAGCCCGCCGAAGCCGGCCGCGAACGGGTTGCCCGCACTGCCCGCGCCGGACGCGAGCGGGTCACCACCGAGGTCGACCAGCTGCCGCTTCTGCGGGTCCGACAGCACCTCGTACGCCGCCGTCACCTGCTTGAACCGCTCCTGTGCTGCCGGGTCGGGGTTGACGTCGGGGTGCAGCTCGCGGGCAAGCTTGCGGTAGGCCTTCTTGATGGCGGCGTCGTCTGCGTTGCGGTCGACTCCGAGCAGCCCGTAGTAGTCGGTCGGCATCAGTCGGTCATTCGCTCAGGCACCGGCCAGCAGCTCGCCGACGTACCGGGCGACCGCGCGCACCGAGCCGATGGACGCCGCGTAGTCCATTCGCGTCGGGCCGACGACACCGAGGCCGCCGTAGGTCCCGGCCTCCGGCCCGTAGCCGACTGTCACGACCGACGTGGAACGCAGGCCCTCGACACTGTTCTCCTCACCGATCTTCACGTGCACGGTCGTCGGGTCGTTGACCTCGCCGATGAGCTTGAGCAGGACGACCTGCTCCTCCAAGGCCTCGAGCACCGGTCGCAAGGTGTTGGGGAAGTCGAGCGCCGAGCGGGTGAGGTTGGCGGTGCCCGCAATGGCGACCCGCTCCTCCGGCTGGTCGACGAGCGTCTCCAGCACCACCGTCATGACGCTGGTCAGCACGGGCCGGATCGCCGGCGGGGCGGCGTCGGGGAGGTCAGCCAGTGCGGCAGGAACGTCGATGAGCTTCGCGCCGTGCAGCCGGGCGCCGAAAGCCTGCCGCAGCTGCGCCACCTCGTCGTCGCTCAGCACTGCGGGCAGCTCGAGGACCCGCTGCTCGACCCGGCCGGTGTCCATGATGGTGACCAGCAGCAAGCGGTTGGGTGCAAGGTGCACGATCTCCAGGTGCCGCACGGCACTGCGGGACAGGCTCGGGTACTGGACGACCGCGACCTGCCGGGTGAGCTGCGCCAACAACCGCACGGACCGGCGTACGACGTCGTCGAGGTCGACCGCACCCGTGAGGAAGCTCTCGATGGCGCGTCGTTCCGCCGGCGAGAGGGGCTTGACGCTCGAGAGGCGGTCGACGAACAAGCGGTAGCCCTTGTCGGTCGGGATGCGGCCGGCACTCGTGTGCGGGTGGGTGATGAAGCCCTCGTCCTCGAGCGCCGCCATGTCGTTGCGGACCGTCGCCGGGCTCACACCCAGCGCATGGCGCTCCGCCAGGCTCTTGGAGCCGACCGGCTCGTTGGTGGAGACGAAGTCCTCGACGATCGCCCGCAGCACCTCGAGCTTGCGGTCGTCCAGCACGGGATCTGCACCTCCTGGCACTCGTCGCAACCGAGTGCCAAGTGTACGGTCACGCCACCAGGGAAGGGGTGGGGCAAACCACCCTTTTACAGGAGGCCTCGCGTGCGCGTGTCCCGCTCGGTAACGCTGCTCACCGCGAGTGCGATCGGGCTCGCCGGGGCCGCCATGGTGACGGCACCTGCCACCGCTGCCACTCCGGCGTTCACCTCCACGCCGCTCACCTTCACCGTCCAGACGGGTCCGGCCGACAATCCGGTGACCTGCACGATCCTGGGTGACTTGCGCGTGCCCGCCGGCGTCAGCGCGGCTCGCCCCGCGCCAGGCGCCGTGCTGTCGACGAACGGCTTCGGCGGCGGCAAGGACGACACCGGTGCGAACGGCGACGGCTCGTACGGCGCCCGGTTCGCCGAGCAGGGCTACGTCACCCTTGCCTACGCCGGACTCGGGTTCGGCGGCAGCAGCTGCAACATCTACGTCGACGACCCGGCGTACGACGGCAAGGCCGGCTCGCAGCTGGTCAGCTTCCTGGGCGGCGCCAAGGGCATCGCCAAGACCGCGGACGGCAAGCCGTTCGACATCGCCGGCCTCGTACGGCTCGACAAGGTCGCGCATGACGGGACGGCCCGACCCAACGACCCGCGGGTGGCGATGATCGGCGGCTCCTACGGCGGCCAGATCCAGTTCGCGATCGCCGGCGTGGATCCGCGGATGGACGCCCTCGTGCCGGTGTACACGTGGAACGACTTGGGCTACTCGCTGACCCCGAACAATGCCGGCCACGCCAGCAGCACCGACGTCTCGAGCAGCACGCCGGGTGTCTGGAAGGAGGTCTGGCAAGCGCTGTTCTTCGGGCTCGGTGCTGGCGGCAACGTCCTCTACCAGGGCAGTACGCCGAACGTCTGCGGCGACTACCCCGCTTGGGTCTGCCAGGCCGTCGCCGAGGAGGCGACCCTGGGCTATCCCTCCGCCGCCACGATCGAGCACGCCAAGCAGGTGTCCGTCTCGTCGTACGCCGGCAAGATCCGCATCCCGGTGCTCTTCTCACAGGGCCAGCAGGACTCGCTGTTCAACCTGAACGAGGCGATCGACACCTACTCGACCCTGAAGGCGCAGGGCAACACGGTTCGGATGCTGTGGCAGTCCTGGGGACACACGGTGGGCAGCCCGGTGCCGGGTGAGCTCGCGACGGGGACCCTGGAGCCCGGCACCGCCAAGCTGACCGACACCGTGCAGGGGCGCATCTACACCGACTGGATGGCGCACTGGCTCAAGGACGCACCGACCGACCTGGGCCCCGCCGTCCGATACTTCCGCGACTACGCATACAAGGCGCCGGCCGACCCGAAGAACACGGCGGCAGCGCTGGCCGCCGCGACCGCGGCGTACGGCGCAAGCAACACCTACCCGGTAGGGCGGCCGACGCGGCTGCTGCTCAGCGGCGGCAACGCGCTGGTCCCGGACGGCTCGAAGGTCACACCCGGCTCGGCCTCCTTCGTGTCGAACGGTGCGGCCGCGCCGACCAACAGCGGTGAGGTGGCCACTGTCACCTCACCTCCGATCTACGACGTGCCGGGCACCTTCGCGACGTGGACCGGCGCCGCACTTGCCGCCCCGCTCGACGTGGCCGGCGTGCCCGTGCTCACGGTCCGCTTCGACGCCCCGCAGGTCGCGGCTGCGCAGGACGGCAGCCCGCTGGGCAAGCTGCTGCTGTTCGCCAAGTTGTACGACGTCGCTCCGGACGGGACGCGGGTGCTGATCCGCAACCTCGTCGGCGCCGTCCGCGTCCCTGACGTCACCAAGCCGACGAACATCACCCTGCCTGGAATCGTGCACCGCTTCGACAAGGGCCACCAGGTGCAGCTCGTGCTCTCGGCCTCGGACGCGACGTACAAGGGCATGGGCATCGCGGGACCCGTCACCGTCAACGACAGCGCGGCGGCGCCGAACGTGCTGACCCTGCCCCTCGCTGCGGCCGCGGCTCGGCGAGCGGCGCCCGCCGCCCCGGCCCGGCCGGCACCCGCGGCTCAGCCGGCCCCGCAGCAGCTGCCACGCACCGGCGGAAGCACCGAGCTGGCGGCGCTCGGAGCACTTCTGGTGCTGAGCAGCGCATGGGTCCGACGCCGGCGCACGGCCACCGCCTGAACAAGACGTTGCAGTGACCGCTACTGGAAGAGCCCGGCCAGCGCCATGATCTCGTCGGTCGTCGAGCCCGGGACGATGTAGCCGTCCTGGCCGTCGATCTGGTCGAAGTGCGCGGCGACATCCTCTGCCGTCGGCTGCGCGTCCTTGCCGGCGAACCAGCCCTGACCGAGACCCCAGAACACCCGCGCGTAGCGACCGCCCGCCGCGGAGTAGGCGCCGTGCGTCGTCGTGCAGGCCTCGCTGCACAGGTAGGCGACCATCGGCGTCACGAGATCCGGGTCGAGGTTCTTGGCGAAGTCGCCCAGCAGCTCCTCGGTCATGCGGGTGCGAGCCACCGGCATGATGACGTTGGACAGGATGCCGTTGCGAGCACCCTCGACGGCGATGGTGTTGGACAGCCCGACCAGGCCCATCTTCGCGGCGGCGTAGTTGGTCTGGCCGAAGTTGCCGAAGGTGGCGTTCGACGCCGTGAAGACGAGCCGCCCGTAGTTGTTCTCTTTCATCACCTTGAACGCGGGCTGGCTGACGTAGAACGCACCCTTGAGGTGTACGTCGAGAACGGCGTCGAGGTCGGGCCACTCGAGCTTGGTGAAGCTCTTGTCGCGCAGGATGCCGGCGTTGTTGACGACGACGTCGACCTTGCCGAACGCGTCGACCGCGGTCCTGACGATCGCCTCACCGCCCTCGGGCGTGGACACCGAGTCGTAGCTGGGCACGGCCTGTCCGCCTTTGGCCGTGATCTCATCAACCACCTTCTGCGCCGCGCTGTCGTCGCCGCCCTTGCCGTCGACGCTGCCGCCGAGGTCGTTGACGACGACAGCCGCGCCGCGGGCGGCGAGGTCGAGCGCGTACGTGCGCCCCAGTCCGCCGCCTGCACCGGTCACGATCGCTACGCGGCCGTCGAAGTCGATGTCCATGCTGAGGAGTCCTCCGGGTGCTGACTGTGTGGGGTCCCGGTGATCCTCCCAAACGGTCATGGCTCTGCTACGAGGGGGCATAGGGTCCGGCCATGCGGACGGGGGGACGCACCAACGTCTACCTGGTGCTTGCCATGCTCGCGGCTGCCGTGGCAGGTCGCCTCCTCGACGCCGGCGCTCTGCTGCCCGGCATCACGGAAACCGCCAAGGTCCGCACCGGGGGCGCGGCTTGGCTGACGTGCCTGGTCGCAGCGGCGTGCCTCGGGGCCGCCTCATCGGCCCGGTGGACAGGCACCGGGAGCATCCGCGCGACAGCGCGCCTCGTCGTGCCCGGGCAGCTCCTCAGCTTCTTCGCTGCGGAGGCCGTGGTCCGCATCAGCAGCGGGCTGGGTCCCGTCGACCCGGACGGGATCGTCGGCGCGCTGCTCCAGGCCGGGCTCGCGATGGTCTTGCTGCTGGTGCTGACCGTCGCCTGGGTGGTTCTCGTCACGGCGGCACCGCTGCAGGTGGTCGCGCCACGCCCATCCCCGGTGCCCCCCCTTACGCCAACGACACGACGCGTGGGGTCCCTCTCCGGGTTGTCTCTGCTTGCTCGAGGACCACCGATGGTCGCAGGCACCTGACGCCCTGCTGTGTGGTCCATCGAGAGGAATCCTGATCTGTTATGAGCAACCCATGAAACGTCCGGTCCAGCTGCTGGTCGGCGTCGTCGTACTCGCTCTCGTCGCCTTCGTGGGCTGGCGCGTCTTCGAGCACTTCGACCAGCAGGACAAGATCAAGAACGCCAACAAGTCCTGCGACACGTTCGACGTTGTCAAGGGCAGCCCGACACTCCCGAGCGGGTTCACGCTGCCGAGCGGGCAGAAGCTGCTCAACGTGCAGACAACGGGCAAGACGAGCGTCATCTTCGCGAGCCTGCCCGGCTCTCGGGACGACCTGGTTTCCATTCGTGACAGCGTCGAGCAGGCGATGGTCGCCAACGGCTACAAGGTCACGGGCGGCGACCAGGAGCCGACCTTCGAGGCCGACGGGACGATCAGCAAGGGCGACGTGGACGACACGATCAACGTCCGGCCGCTGTGCAGCGGGCGGGTCGTCGTGCGCTACACGATCCACTAGCTCCACCGCCACGATCGCGCCGGCCCGCTGTGCGGGTCGGCGCGATCCGGTCGGGCTAGCTGGCGCGGCGTGGAGCCGACGTACGGCCCTGCACGGCGGGACGCGCCGGACGGGCACCGCCGCCGCGACCACCGGACCCACCTGAGGATGAGGCTGGGCGGTAGGACCGGCCGCTTGACGGCCGCCGCGTGGGGTTGCCGCTCGTCGGTGCAGTCCACTGCGGTGCAGGCTGCACGACGATTCGCTCGCCAGACTCGGCGATCTCTCGTACGGCGGGGTGTCCCGGCGTCACGGTCTGGGCGTTGGCCTCGATGCCCGCGCGCTCGCGCATCCGCTGGTGCTCGCGCACCTGGTCGGAGAGGAGCAGCGAGAGGACGGTGCCGCTCGCGCCGGCGCGGGCTGTGCGACCCGATCGGTGCAGGTAGTCCTTGTGGTCGGCCGGCGGGTCGAAGTGCATGACCAGGTCGACGTCATCGACGTGGATGCCGCGAGCCGCGACGTCTGTGGCGACCAGCACGCGAGCCGACCCGCGCGAGAACCCGTCGAGCGCCTTCTTGCGGGCGTTCTGCGTGAGATTGCCGTGGATAGCCGCGGCCTCGACGCCGGTGCGGCGGAGCTGGACCGCGAGCCGGTCGGCGCCGTGCTTGGTGCGTACGAAGATGAGCGTGCGAGCCGGCCGGGCCGCGATCTCCGCCGCGATCTCGACCTTGCTGTCGTGCGAGACCGCGAAGACGCGGTGGTCCATCAGCTCGACGTGCGAGGTGTCCGACGCCACGGCGTGCATCGCCGGGTCGGAGAGGAACTGCCGGACCACCTTGTCGACACCGCGGTCGAGAGTTGCCGAGAACAGCATCCGCTGACCATCGGCCGGGGTCATGCCGAGCAGCATCGTGACGACCGGCAGGAAGCCCAGGTCGGCCATGTGGTCGGCCTCGTCGAGGACCGCGACCTGCACCTCGGCGAGCGAGCACTCGCCCTGCTCGATGAGGTCCTGCAGCCGGCCCGGCGTCGCGACGACGATGTCGACGGCGCGGCGGAGCTGGTCGATCTGCCGGCCCATCGAGGCACCGCCGTAGACGGCGCACAGCTTGACGTCGAGCCCCTGCGCGAGCGGCTGGAGTGCGTCGTGGACCTGCTGCGCGAGCTCGCGGGTCGGGACCAGCACGAGTCCGCGGGGCCGGCCGCCGCGACGCTGAGCACCGGCGAGGCGGGCGAGCAGCGGGAGACCGAACGCCAGCGTCTTGCCAGAGCCCGTCTGCGCCCGGCCGAGGACGTCCCGGCCGGCAAGTGCGTCGGGGATGGCGCGGGTCTGGATGGCGAACGGCGCGTGCATGCCGCGCCGCTCGAGCGCAGTGACGAGCTTCTGCGGCAGGCCGATGGACGCGAACGTCGCGTCGGGCTGCGGGTCAGCGGCGGCGGCCTCGGCGGCAGCGTCGAGGGCGATCTCGAGATCCGACTTGACCGGAGCCGGCGGCGTCACGGGACGGGGTGCCCGACGCGACTGCGTGGACGGCTTGCGACGACCAGGGCTGCGCTGGGCAGCCCGAGGAGACGTGGACATGAGAGGTGGTGCTCCGTTGCTGTGGATCCGGGGCCGCATTGCGTGAGCTGCGGCGCGGACCGGTCCGGTCGAGTTGCGACCGGGGAACGAAGCACGACACACCAGCGACCGTGCGGACGGCTCGTCCGCAGGAGGTGGGACCCGCTCGATGAGCGGGGTCTTGCAGTGATCAACCTACCGGGCGAGCTCCCGATTCCCCGCGGCACGCTTCTGTCGGTTGCGTCACAGCCGGCTCGGTTCCTCTACCGTGCACGCATGTCGACGCCGCCAGCGTGGAACCCGCCGCCGCCAGGGTGGAACCAGCCGCCGCCGCAGTGGGGCTGGCAGCCGCAGCCCGAAGACACGACCTGGGCCGTTCTGTCGCATCTGTCGTTCTTCGCGTTCGGCCTGATCGCGCCGCTGATCGTCTACCTCATCAAGAAGGACGAGTCGCCGTTCACTCGGCACCACGCCGCCGAAGCGCTCAACTTCCACATCACACTGATGATCGCGGCGATCGTCTCGTTCGTGCTCGTCTTCGTGGTGGTCGGGATCTTCCTGCTGGCGATCGTCTTCATCGGCGGTGCCGTGCTGGCGATCATCGCCGCGCTGGCTGCCGGTCGTCGTGAGCCGTACCGATACCCGCTGTCGATCCGCTTCGTCAGTTAGTCACGGGTCCACCAGGTCGCGTACGACGGCATCGGCGAGCAGCCGGCCGCGGGTCGTCAGCACGGCACGGTCGTCCTCGACGGTCAGCAGCCCGGCCTCCCGGTGCTGCGCCGCCCCCTGCCGGCCCCGCTCGGTGAGCAACGCCAGCGGCAGCCCGGTGCGCAGTCGAAGCTCCAGCAGGATCCGTTCGACCCGACGGTCCTCGGCCGAGAGCACCTCGCGGCCGGCGCCCGGTGACGTGCCCGTCTCGAGCTTGCGGGCGTACGCCGCCGGGTGCTTGACGTTCCACCAGCGCACACCGCCGACGTGCGAGTGCGCCCCCGGTCCGATGCCCCACCAGTTCGCGCCCGTCCAGTAGCCGACGTTGTGCCGGCACGGGTCGCCCCAGTTGCTCACCTCGTACCAGCCGAGATCGCTGAGGAAGTCGTTGGCGATCAGGTAGCGGTCGGCGAGCACGTCGTCGTCTGGTCCGGGCAGCTCGCCCCGCGCGACCTGCCGGCCGAGTCGGGTGCCCTGTTCGACGATGAGCGCGTACGCCGACACGTGCGTCGGCCCAGCAGCGAGTGCGGTCTCGAGACTGGTCCGCCAGTCGTCGTCCGACTCCCCCGGGGTGCCGTAGATGAGGTCGAGCGAGATCTGCTCGAAGCCGGCCTCGCGTGCTTCCCGCACGGCCAGCTCCGGCCGCCCCGCCGTGTGAGTCCGATCCAGCGCCGCGAGCACGTGCGGCACCGACGACTGCATGCCGAACGAGACGCGGTTGAAGCCGACCTCACGCAGCCGTTGCAGCGACCCGGCATCGACCGAGTCGGGATTCGCCTCGGTCGTCACCTCGGCCCCGGGTGCCAGCCCGAAGACATCGTCGACCGCCTGCACGATCGCTCCCAGGTCGTCCGGCGGAAGCAGCGTCGGCGTACCTCCGCCGACGAACACCGTCTCGGCGCGTGGTGCCGCCTGGCCAAGCACGTTGCGCGCGAGCTGGAGCTCGCGAATCGCGGTCTGCGCGAACGTCGACTGCAGTCCGCCGAGGTCGGTGTAGGTGTTGAAGTCGCAGTAGCCGCAGCGGCTGGCGCAGAACGGCACGTGCACGTAGACACCGAACGGCCGGTCTGCAAGCTCGGCGAGCGCTGCCGCGGGCAGCTCGCCCGACGTCGGGACGGGCTCGCCCTGCGGGAGTGCTCCGGCCATGTGTCCAGTGTCGCTGCTCGGCTAGCGTGCCTCGTCGTGGAGATCGTCCTGGTCAGGCACGCGCTGCCGGTGCGCATCGACGCGACGCCTGACGGCAGCCCGGCCGATCCCGGGCTGGCGGAGCTGGGTCTCGAGCAAGCCGGCCGGGTGGCGGACGCGCTGCGGCACGACAAGGTGGATGCGCTCTACACCTCGCCGTCCCGCCGCGCGGTCGAGACCGCCGGGCCGCTGGCCGCCGGACTGGGTCTGCAGCCCGTGCCCGAACCGGGCATCGCGGAGTTCGACGCGGCCGATTCGTCGTACGTCCCGGTCGAGGAGCTGCGCGCGAGCGGTGACCCGCGCTGGCACCGCCTGGTCGCGGGTGACCTCTACACGGCGGGCGTCGACCCGGTCCAGTTCCGGGCCCGCGTCGTCGAAGCCGTCGAGCGGATCGCCGCGCTTCACCCCGGCGGTCGCGCCGTGCTCGTCAGCCACTCCGGCAGCATCAACGCCTACGCCGGCCACGTGCTCGGCGTGGAGCGCGCCATCTGGTTCGCGCCGGCGTACTGCTCGATCTCACGCATTGCCATCTCGCGAACGGGCCGCACCGGCATCGTCAGCCTCAACGAGACGGGCCACGTGCGCGACCTGATCTAACGCAGCAGGTCGTCCACCGTCTCCGGCTGTCCGTGTACGTGCACGCCGAGGAAGGACAGCACCGCGCGGTACCAGACCGCTGCGTGCTGCGGCGTGAGGATCCAGTGGTTCTCGTCCGGGAAGTAGAGGAAGCGATGCGGTGACGACGCCGGATCCGTCACCCGTGCGTTGAGGTCCCACCAGAGCCGCAGCGCCTCGCCGATGGGCACCCGGTAGTCCTTGTCGCCGTGGATGACCAGCATCGGCGTGACGATCGCGTCGACGTGCGCGCTCGGGCTGTTTGCCGCCGCCATCGCCGGAGTCATCTCGCGGCGCCAGTAGTACGACACGTCGGTCGTCGGCCCGAACTGGTCGAGGTTCCAAAGGCTGGCGTGCGTGACGATCGCCCGGAAGCGGTCGGTGTGGCCGGCGACCCAGTTGGCCATGTAGCCGCCGAACGACCCGCCCATCGCCGCGGTCCTGGTGGCATCGATGTCGTCGCGTTCCAGCGTCGCGTCGGTGATCCGCATCAAGTCGTCGTACGGCGCCGCCCCCCATGCCCCCCAGCCACGCCGCGCCATGTCGAGGCCGTACCCGGTGGACAGCGCGGGGTCGGGGAGCAGCACGGCGTACCCCTGCGCCACCATCAGCCAAGGGTTCCAACGCCACGACCACGAGTTCCACGAGCCGAGCGGACCGCCGTGGATCCACAGCAGAAGCGGCGCGGGCTCGTCGGCCTCGGGCAGCACGAGCCAGCCGCGCAGAGCTGTGCCGTCCGCCGCGCTCGTCTCGACCTCGGTCAGGGTGCCCGGCAGGGCGAGCTCGTCCACCGGTCCCGGCAGCAGCACCGGCTGCTGATCCCGGCCGGACGCATCGAGGCGGATCGGCGCGGGCGCGGCGTCCATCGCTGAGCGGAGCGCGTAGACGTACGCGCCGTCCGGGCTGACGCGCAGGTCGGTGTAGGCGCCGTGGTCGCCGGTCAGCCGCCTGACGTCACCCGTCGCGATCTCGATGCGGAAGACCGGGCAGCGGCCCTGGTCGTCGGCGGTGACGATGAGCGCCGATCCGTCGGGGGTCCACCGTCGTTCGAGGGCCCAGCGGTCCCAGCCCGGTGCGGCGTCCCGCGGCTCGTCGGAGCCGTCAAGAGGCACGACGACGAGGCGGGCGTCCTCCGGCTCGTCGGGGGTGCTGCGACTCGACCGCGTGCACACGACGAGCGAGCCGTCGGGCGAGATCACCGGCGCGTCGTACTCGTGCTCCGGGTCGCCGAGCAGCTCGGTGACTGCCCCGTCCCGGAGTACGACGAGCGTCGCGCGGTGCTCGCCGTGCGCCTCCGGGACCCGCCACGTCGTGACCACGGTCGTGCCGTCGGCGGAGACGTCGTAGTCGGCGTGGTCGAGGGCGCGGGCGGGGGCCGGTGTCAGCTCCGTCCAGTCGAGCCCCGCGTCGGGTTCGACCACGCCGGTGAGCAACCGCGGCTCGTCCGGCCCGAGATCGTGGTCCCAGTAACGAACCGGATAACCGGTGTGCAGGATCGCGCTGACCTTCTTGTCCTTGCGTGCCTTCCGGCGCTCCTCGTCCTCGGCGCCGTTGGCGGATCCAGGCAACGTCGGGCTGGAGACGACGACCGTGCCTGCGTCGCGCGCCACCACGATGCGATTGATGCCGCCCGCCCGCGTCGCCGCGACCCGGGCCTCGCCACCTCCGGCCGGGAGGACCCATAGCGCCGCGGCGGCGTCGTCCTTGTCCGCCCCCTTGCCATCGGGATCCGGCCGCGACGACGTGAACAGCACCGAGCCGTCGGGCAGGAACTCGGGCGTCGTCTCGCCCTTGCGGCTGCGGGTGAGCCGGGCCGCCGGCGTCGTACCGGTGGGGTCGACCTGCCAGAGCGAGGTCGCCCAACGCACGCCTTCGGGGTCGAGGGCCGCCACCGTCGTGACCAGGCGGCGGCCGTCGGGGCTCACGGCGAGACCGGAGACGCGCGGCAGGGCGATGTAGGCGTCCAGGTCGGAGAACGGCGTGGGGTCAGGCACGCTTCTGCCTACCACTTCAGGACGTGAAGATCCTGGCCTCGGCGTCGACGCCGAACGGCTCACCGAGGACGGGGCCGTCCTCGTACGGAACCAGGATGGTCACCGGCTGGTGCTCGGGCGCCTCGAGCTCGATGCGGATCGCATCCTGGTCGCCCTTGTCGGAGGCCAGCGTGACATCGCTGCACAGCGCGGCGGCGCGGATGTTGCCGCGCCCCTCGCGTAGCGCCTCGATGAGCAGGTCGACGACGTCCTCGGCATCGGGCTGCTCGGTCCCGGGATCGACCGCGGGCGAGACGAGCTCGCCACCATGGGTCAGCGCGACCGCGAAAGGATAGAACTCGCCGTCGACCGACAGCATCGAGCTGGCTGCCTCGATGGACGCACTGAGCAGCTGGTCCAGGTCGCCCGGCTGCGGCTCTTCGGTCGCGGGGGTGTCCGTCATGGCGGACACGCTACTTCTTGGCCGTCTCCTCGCCGGTGGAGAGGGCGGCGATGAAAGCCTCCTGCGGCACCTCGACCCGGCCGACCATCTTCATCCGCTTCTTGCCCTCCTTCTGCTTCTCGAGCAGCTTGCGCTTGCGGGTGATGTCACCGCCGTAGCACTTGGCCAGCACGTCCTTGCGGATCGCGCGGATGTTCTCGCGGGCGATGTCGCGGGCACCGATCGCGGCCTGGATGGGCACCTCGAAGTTCTGCCGCGGGATCAGCCCACGGAGCTTCGTCGTCATGTTGGTGCCGTAGGCGAACGCCTTGTCCTTGTGCACGATCGCGCTGAAGGCGTCGACCGGCTCGCCCTGCAGCAGGATGTCGACCTTCACCAGGTCGGCGACCTGCTCGCCGGTCACGTCGTAGTCGAGGCTGGCGTAGCCCTTGGTGCGCGACTTCAGCTGGTCGAAGAAGTCGAAGATGATCTCGCCCATCGGCAGCAGGTAGCGCAGCTCGACCCGGTCCTCGGACAGGTAGTCCATACCCTGCATGATCCCGCGGCGCGCCTGGCAGAGCTCCATCACGGTCCCGACGTACTCGCTCGGCAGCAGCACCATCGCCTTGGCGACCGGCTCGCGGACCTCGGCGATCTTGCCGGTGTTCGGCCAGTCGCTCGGGTTGGTGACGACGAGCTCCTCACCGGACTCGAGGACGACCTTGTAGACGACGTTGGGGGCAGTGCTGATGAGCGCGAGGTCGTGCTCGCGCTCCAGCCGCTCGCGGACGATCTCGAGGTGCAGCAGGCCGAGGAAGCCCACGCGGAACCCGAAGCCGAGAGCCGCGGACGTCTCCGGCTCGTAGACGAGCGCCGCGTCGTTGAGCCGCAGCTTGTCGAGGGCCTCGCGCAGCGCGGGGTACTCGCTGCCGTCGAGCGGATAGAGCCCGGAGAACACCATCGGCTTCGGGTCGCGGTAACCGTGCAGCGACTCACGCGCGCTGTTGCGGACGGTAGTGAGGGTGTCGCCGACGCGGGCCTGCCGCACGTTCTTCACACCGGGGATGACGTAGCCGACCTCACCCGCGGAGAGCGTCTCGGTCGGCATCATCTCCGGGCTGACGACGCCGACCTCGAGGATCTCGTGCTGGTTCTGCGTCGACATCATCAAGCCGCGATCCTTGGTGGACAGCTGGCCGTCGAAGACGCGCACGTAGGTGATGACGCCGCGATAGGAGTCGTAGACCGAGTCGAAGATCATGGCGCGGGCGGGGTCGTCGACCGAGCCGGTCGGCGCGGGGACCTGATGGACGATCGCGTTCAGGACGTCGGCCACGCCCTCGCCGGTCTTCGCGCTGATGCGCAGCACGTCCTCGGGCTCGCAGCCGATGATGTGCGCGATCTCGCCGGCGTACTTGTCCGGCTGCGCCGCCGGCAGGTCGATCTTGTTGAGCACCGGGATGATGTGCAGGTCGTTCTCGAGCGCGAGGTAGAGGTTGGCGAGAGTCTGGGCCTCGATCCCCTGCGCCGCATCGACGAGCAGCAGCGTCCCCTCGCACGCCGCGAGCGATCGCGAGACCTCATAGGTGAAGTCGACGTGCCCGGGTGTGTCGATCATGTGCAGCACGTAGTCGCGACCGTCATCGGCGGTCCACGGCAGCCGCACGTTCTGCGCCTTGATGGTGATGCCGCGCTCACGCTCGATGTCCATCTTGTCGAGGTACTGCGCGCGCATCTGGCGTGCGTCGACGACACCGGTCAGCTGCAGCATCCGGTCGGCCAGCGTCGACTTGCCATGGTCGATGTGGGCGATGATGCAGAAGT
>JAWWOH010000075.1:0-2585 GCA_033851845.1 Actinomycetota bacterium | reverse complement strand
TTCTTACGGACCTCGGTCAGCTTCCGCGCGAGCCGGTGGGCCAGTGCGATCGGCAGCGGCATCAATTCCGGGGTGTCGCTGATCGCGTAGCCGAACATCAGCCCCTGATCGCCGGCGCCCTGCTTGTCGAGCGGGTCCCCGGCGCCCTCAACCCGTAGCTCGTGGGCGGTGTCAACGCCCATGGCGATGTCGGGCGACTGCTTGCCGATCGAGATGTTGACTCCGCAGGAGTTGCCGTCGAAGCCCTTGGCCGACGAGTCGTAGCCGATCTCGAGGATCCGCTCGCGCACGATCGTCGGGATGTCCACGTTGGCGGCCGTGGTGACCTCACCGGCGACGTGCACCTGGCCGGTGGTGACGAGCGTCTCCACGGCGACCCTGGACCCGCGGTCCTGGGCGAGCAGCGCGTCGAGCACCGAGTCGCTGATCGCGTCGCAGATCTTGTCGGGGTGCCCTTCGGTCACCGACTCGCTGGTGAACAGCCGACCTGATTGGCTCACGGTGTCCCGTCCTTCCGCTGCTGACAAACTTAGTTAAGCGAATAATATCCCGTTCGCGTCAACGCGCGGTTCCCGCGCAGCGTGGTCGCCGTGCGGGGCTACCCGCTGCGGTCGTGCAGAAGGGTCACGATCGCGTCCACGATACGACTGGCCATCAGCGTCTTGGAGCCGTGCTGCAGCGCCGACTCCGTGCCGTCCGACGCCAGCAGCCAGCCGTCGTTGTTGTCCACCTCGAACGCCCTGCCATCGCCAACAGCGTTGACGACCAACAGGTCACATCCCTTGCGCTGCAGTTTCGCCCGTGCGTGAAACAGCACGTCACCGTTGGCGTCACCCGTCTCCGCTGCGAATCCGACGATGGCCCGCATGTTGGGCAGCTGGCCGTGCGCACGCGCCCGGACGGCTCCCGCCAGCACGTCGTCGGTACGCGTCAACGCGATAGTGGGTGCGGCCGCGGCCCCCGGCTCGTGAGACTTCTTGATCTTGGTGGTCGCGACCTGGGTTGGGCGGAAGTCGGCGACTGCGGCAGCCATCACCAGGACGTGCGCGTCGGGTGCGTGCTTCGACACCGCGTCCTGCAACTGGTCGGCCGAACCGATGTGCACGACGTCCACGCTCGCAGGGTCGGTCAGACCTGCCGTGTTACCTGCGATCAGGGTGACGTCGGCACCGCGTTGCGCGGCGACACGCGCCATCGCGAAGCCCTGTTTGCCCGAGCTGCGGTTGCCGATGAAGCGAACCGGATCGATCGGCTCGCGGGTACCACCCGCGGTCACCAGCACCTTGCGGCCGGCCAGGTCGTAGGGCAGCGCGTCGGAGCGCTCCAGCAGCAGGTGGGCAAGGGTGGTGATCTCTTCGGCCTCGGGCAGCCTGCCTTTGCCGCTGTCCGCGCCGGTGAGCCGTCCGAACGCGGGTTCCAGCACGACAGCGCCCCGGCGCCGCAATGTGGCCACATTGTCGACGGTGGCCGGGTGTAACCACATCTCGGTGTGCATCGCCGGCGCGAACAGCACCGGACATCGCGCGGTGAGCAGCGTGGCGGTCAGCAGATCGTCGGCGCGGCCGTGTACCGCGCGGGCCAACAGGTCAGCGGTGGCCGGTGCCACCACGACCAGGTCGGCGTGCTGGCCGAGCCGGACGTGCGGCACCTCGGGGACGTCGGAGAAGACGCCGGTGTGCACCGGCTGCCCGGAGAGCGCCTCGAAGGTGGCGGCCCCGACAAAGCGCAATGCGGATTCGGTGGGGATGACGCGGACGTCATGGCCCGCCTCGGCGAGCTGCCGGACGACGGTGCATGCCTTGTACGCGGCGATACCCCCGGAGACGCCGACGACGATCCGCTTGCGATCCACCTACGCCGGCCCTTCTTCGTTGAAGAGGCTCTCCATGACGATCACAGCCGCCCGGCTCCGTCCTGTTACTCGCCCTCGGTGTGTTCGAGCAGGTCGGCGTGAATCTCACGCATCGCGATCGAGAGCGGCTTTTCCTGCAGCCCTGGCTCGACCAGCGGGCCGACGTACTCGAGGATGCCCTCGCCGAGCTGGTTGTAGTAATCGTTGATTTGCCGAGCTCGTTTGGCCGCATAGATGACCAGTGCGTACTTGCTCGAGACACGGTCGAGCAACTCGTCGATGGGCGGGTTGGTGATGCCCAGCGGGGTGTCGTACGTGCGCGGCCCGCCTGCCGAAGGATCGAATTGATCGACGGCGGCCAGCGACGTGTCAGACTGCGGAATACTCACTTAAGACTTTCTCCTGGCGCGTAGAGCGGTTGAAATAACTAGAAACCCTGATTCTTCATCGCAGCTGGTGAGTCGGCTCATGCCGAGCCAGGCGCGTTTCCCACCAGCAAGGATACCAATTCAGCGCACGCAGACTCCAATTGACTGTTGACCACGACCTGGTCGAAGTCGGCTTGGGCCTCCAATTCCACCCGGGCGGTCTCCAGGCGGCGCGCCATGGCCTCCGGCGTTTCGGTGCCGCGGCCGACAAGCCTGGCCTGCAAATCGGCCCAGCTAGGCGGTGCCAGAAACACGGTCATGGCCTCCGGCATTGCCTTCTTGATCGACCTGGCTCCGGCCAGGTC
>JAWWOH010000018.1:0-21664 GCA_033851845.1 Actinomycetota bacterium | reverse complement strand
GGACAAGGCGCGTCGCGATGCGGCAGCACTCCCGGTGACGCAGCTCGACCTGCGGCGCTGAGCCCAGCGAGTCAGCCGGAGCAGCTGCCGACCGCCACCGTTCGAGAGACCGAGATCCGGGTCGGACCGACCTGCGGTGCGTCGTACTCGACCGTGACCGACGCGGACGACGGACAGAGCACCGCCTGCATCCTCGGCCCGCCCGGTGTCGGCGGGCCGACGGCGATGCACGCGAGGGTGCGCTTGCGCTGACATGGGCCGGGCGGTACGGCGGTCGTCGGCCGCGCTGCTGCGCGGCGTACGACGGAGATCGGCTGCGTGGTCGTCGCAGCGGCCACCGCCGCCGGCGCGACGAGCGGCTCAGTCGCCTGGCCCACCTGCGGAGCCGGCCCGCTGTGCCGAGGGGCGTCGGGCAGTCCGGGAAGCAGGCCGCCGTGCGCCGGCTGGGCCGGCTCCTGCACCAGGTTCTGACCGGGCGGAGCGAGGAAGGACAGCACGGATGCGATGGCGACGGCGCCACCGAACGCGGACACCGCCGCCTTGCTGTTGCGCCGACGCCGCGCGGACGAGAAGGCGAGCGCCAGCCCATCGGGCGGGGGAGCGACGGCGGTGAATCTCGCTGCGGGGAAGGTCATGCTGGCACCCCCTCTTCGCTTTCGGAGACGGCTGCGGCGAGGGCCGCGCGGGCCTCGTGCAACCGGCGCTTCACGGTGCCGACCGGACGGTGGATCGCCGCGGCGACCGAGCTGATCGGCAGGTCGGCGTAGTAATGCAGCAGGACGACCTCACGCAAACGCAGCGGGAGGCGCTGAACCAGGTCCTGCAACCAGGGATCGTGTGCCGGCCGACCGGCCGGAAGCGCGGCACCGAGGGTCTCGACGGCGGCGCGCTCGCGAGTGCTCTGCTTCCAGTGGTGCCGGCACAGGTTGGTGCCGACGACGTACGCGAAGGCGCGTGGCTCACGCACGCTGCGCCAGCGGGCGAACAACCGGGTGAACGCCTCCTGCGCCGCCTCCCTGGCCACGTCGACGTCACCAGTCAGTGCGGTCAGGTAGCCGGCGAGCCGGCCGAACTCGGCGGTGTAGAGCGCCGCGAAGTCCTGGGCGACGGCCGCCGAGACGCCTGGCAGCGCCGGAAGTGCGGGTGAGGGTACGGGTGCGGTCGCGGCCACGCTGGGCTGCAGGTCACGCCACTGCGCGCCCACCGCCACCCCCAGCCCGACCGCCGTCGACATGACCTGCAGAGCGCAGATCACCGCAAAAGGTTCGCAGAAAAGTCGCTCTCGTGCGAGGGAGGTAGCGGGCCGGGCTACTTCTTGGGCGTGAAGGTGTAGCTGACCGTGCCGTTGGGGCCGCCGGCCAGGTTGCAGACCTGGATGGTCATGTGCTGCCCCTTCTTGTACTTCGCCGCCGCCTCTTCGTGGCTGGTCCCGCCCTCGGACCCGGAGTTCACGCTGCCGTCGGCATCGAGCAGCTCGAGGTCCCAGTCGGTGCTTCCGGTGCCCGTCGGGTCGGGTGAGTCGAGGACGACGGTGAGGGTGCCTGCGCCCGGCACCGTGAAGGGGTGGTTGTCGACAGCCGACGGCAGGGTCGCCTCGCACGCGCTGCTCGCCTCGAGCGACGGGTCGGGGGTCAGGGTCACGTCATAGCTGCCCTTGACCGCACCGGAGGCGTGCGCCGGCGCCGCGGCCAGGCCGGCGACGGCGAGCGTCGAGATGAGCAGGGCGAGGCGTCGGGTCATGCCTCGTGGTTCGCCGTCGGTCGGGGGAGTCCTGCCTACGGCTGCTCGAACGACGCCGGCGGACCGCCGGTCGTGGCGTTCGGGCTGTTGCTGTCGAAGGTGGCCTCGACGGTGGACGCGTCGACGACCGCGTAGACGATGCCGGCCGCGATCGCGATGGCGGCGAGGGCGCCGAGGTAGAGGGGTACGTCGCTCCGGGCTCGCTCCATGTGCCTACCGTAGCCGCGCGTCGGTGCGGGATTCTGTCCGACCCCCGACCTACCGTCGGGCCATGCGCCTGCTGCACACCTCCGACTGGCATCTCGGCCGGTCGCTGCACCGCGCCGATTTGCGCGATGCGCAGGCGGCGTTCCTCGACGGGCTGGTGGCGACCGTGCGGGCCGAGGCGGTCGACGCCGTGCTGGTGGCGGGCGACGTCTACGACCGAGCCGTGCCCTCGCTCGATGCCGTCGAGCTCTGCGAGTCGGCGCTGGTGCGGCTGCGCGAGGCGGGTGCCCGCGTCGTCCTGATCAGCGGCAACCACGACTCGGCGCGCCGGCTCGGCTTCGGCAGCCGGCTGGTCGACGCCGCGGGCGTGCATCTGCGGACCCGGGTCGCCGACAGCGCGGTTCCGGTCGTGATCGAGGACCCGGCCGGGCCGGTCGCCGTCTATGGCATCCCCTACCTCGAGCCGGAGGCGGTGCGCGCCGAGCTGCCGCCGGAGACCGGCCGCGGCCACAGCGCGGTCCTCGGTGCCGCGCTGTCCGCCGTGCGGGCCGACCTCGGCGCCCGCGGCGGCGTGCGGTCCGTCGTACTCGCCCATGCCTGGGTCGGATCGGCAACCGCAAGCGACAGCGAGCGCGACGTCGCGGTCGGCGGGGTTGCCTGCGTACCCATGTCCCTGTTCGACGGCTTCACCTACTCCGCGCTCGGTCACCTGCACGGGCCGCAGACCCTGGGCGACGGGTTGCGCTACAGCGGATCCCCGCTGGCCTACTCCTTCTCCGAGGCCGGACACACGAAGGGCTCCTGGCTGGTCGAGCTGTCCGCGAGCGGGCTGGGCGTTGTCGAGCACGTCCCGGCTCCCGTGCCGCGCCGGCTGTCGACCCTGCGGGGCTCGCTGTCGGAGCTGCTCACGTCGCCGGCGTACGACGAGAGGGTCCGCGACTGGCTGCAGGTGACCCTGACCGATGCGGCGCGTCCGGACGACGCGATGGCGCGGCTGTCGAGGCGGTTCCCGCACGTGCTCGTCCTGCGGCACGAGCCTGCGGGTGTCGCCGTCGACGACCGCACCTACACCGCGCGGGTGGCCGGTCGCACGCCGCTCGAGATCGGTGCCGCGTTCGCCGAGCATGTCCGCGGGTCGGCGCTCGATGCCGACGAGACCGCGCTGCTCGCGCAGGCACTCGAGGCCGAGCGACTCGTGACCCGCTGATGCGTCCGCACCGGTTGCGGCTGGCGGCGTTCGGCCCCTTCGCCGACACCGTCGAGGTCGACCTCGACGCGTTGAGCGGGAGCGGTCTGTTCCTGCTGCACGGCGACACGGGCGCCGGCAAGACGACGCTGCTCGACGCCATGGGGTTCGCGCTCTACGGCCGCGTCCCCGGTGTGCGCAACGATGCGAAGCGGCTGCGGTCCGACTACGCGACGCCCGACGCGCACACGGAGGTGCAGCTCGAGGCGACCCTCGGTGGCCGGCGGATGCGCATCACCCGCTCGCCGGAGTACGACCGCCCGAAGAAGAGCGGCACGGGTACGACGACGCAGAAGGCGAAGGTGCTGCTCGAGGAGCAGGTCGCGGGTCAGTGGACGACCGTCTCGACCGCATTCCGCGAAGCCGGCGACGAGATCGCCGACCTGGTGGGGATGTCGGCGGAGCAGTTCTTCCAGGTCGTGCTGCTGCCGCAGGGCGAGTTCGCGAAGTTCCTGCGGGCCGACTCGGTGACCCGTGCGCAGCTGCTCGAGAGGCTGTTCGGCACCGGGCTCTACCGCTCTGCCGAGGAGTGGCTCGTCGGCCGTCGCATCTCGACCTCGCGCGCCGTCGAGGCGGCCCGCAACGAGGTGGCGCTCGCGACCGCCCGGGTCGCGCTTGCCGCCGGTGCGTCGGAGCCGGACGAGCCGTCCGCGACCTGGGCGGAGGAGCTCGCGACGCAGGCCGCGCAGGCGTGCGCGGATGCAGAGGCATCGCTCGCCGCCGTGATGTGCACGCGGGATCGGGCGCGAGCGCAGGCCGAGGCGGCGGCTCGGCTTGCCGCCGCGCAGCAGCAACGGCGCGAGCTGCTCGCGACGCAGGACCTGCTGGTGGCCCGGGCCGACGAGATCGCGCTGCTGCGCGCCGAGGCCCACGATGCCGCCAGGGCGGTTGAGGCCGCCGGGCTGCTCGCGCAGGTCGATGGGCGGACCCGCGAGGTCGCTGCTGCGACCGCGCGCAGGGCCGCGTGCCGCGGGTTGCTGGCTGCGGTCCAGCTCGACGACGAGCTCGACGTTGCCTTGCTGCAGCGTGCCGCGGTCACCGGACGCGAACGGGTCGGTGCCCTCGAGGCACTGCGTGAGCTCGCTGCCGGCGTTGCGCGCGACGAGCAGGCCGCCGTCGTCGCGCACCGCGACGGTGACCAGGCCCGGACGACGATCGAGCAGGTGACGTCGCGGGTCGCCGAGCTGCCGGCACTGCGGGCGGCGCTCGCTGCAGCGCTGGAGCAATCCCGCGCTGCGCTGGTCCGGTTGCCCGTCGTGATGGCGCGCCGGGACGCGCTCGTCGCCGCATCGGCCGAGGCCGCCCGGCTCGCGATCCTGACGGCAGCGGCTGATGAGCTGCACGACGAGATCCTGCTGGCCCGCGAGAAAGCCGTGTCACTGCGGGACAAGGCGGCCGACGTCCGGGAGGCGCGGCTCGAGGCCATCCAGTTCGAGCTGGCGTCGATGCTCGTCGACGGCGATCCGTGCCCGGTGTGCGGCTCGCTGTTCCACCCGGACCCCAGCGAGGTGCGGGGCGAGCGCGTCACCCGTGACGACGAGGACACCGCCCGCGCGGCGTCGGAGGAGGCGCAGCGCGAGGTCGAGCAGCTCGGTCAGCGACTGGCCGCTGTGGACGCCGAGCGCGACGCGCTGCTGTCCCGGCTGGAGGCGCAGACCGCCGGCACGATCGCGGCCGAGCTCTCGGCCGTGTCCGCAGACCTCGCGGCTCTCGAGCCGCTCGCTGCGGACGTCGACGCCCGCGCCGCTGCAGTCGACGCTCTCGACACCGAGCAGTCGACGCTCGAGCAGCAGCGATCGGCCCTGGAGGTCTCTGCGGTCGAGGCCGACCGACGCGCCGCCGAGGCCGAGGCGCGGGCCACCGCCGGGCGGGCGCGGTTGGCGCACGAGCTCGGTGGTGCCGACGACCTCGACACCGCCATCGCCGCCGCCTCGGCTGTCGTCGAGGCGGCCGAGAGCGTCGTCGCCGCCGAGGCCGAGCTGGTCCGCGCCGAACGCGAGCACGAAGCAGCGCAGACCGCGGCGGCACAGGCAGCCGTCCGGTGCGGCTTCGACGACGTGATCGCCGCCCGCGCCGCCGTGCGGCCCGCTGATTGGCGAGAGCAGACCGAGCAGGCGCTGCGGACCTACGACGACGAGCGTGCAGCCACCGGGGCAGCGCTGCAGGACCCGCGACTGGACGTGCCGCTCGAGCCTGCTGCAGATGTAAGCGGTACGACCGAAGCGCTGGCGACTGCCGACGCCGCACTCGAGGAGGCAACCGCGCGGTGCGCGACCGCACAGGCCCGGGCGCAGTCGCTCGGAGTCCTCGTGCCCGCGCTCGCCTCGCAGCTCGCCGGCCTTGCACCCGTCCTCGAGGCGGCACGTCGGGTGCGCTCGCTCGCCGACTTGTGCAGCGGCGGCGGCGCCAACGTGCTGCGCATGACGCTGTCTTCCTTTGTGCTGGCGGCGCGACTCGAGGAGGTCGCCGCGGCGGCGAGCGAGCGGCTGCTCCGGATGACGCAGGGCCGCTACAGCCTGGTCCACAGCGACGGGACGGCCCGCGGCGGCGCCCGGTCGGGGCTCGGGCTGCTGGCCCGCGACAGCTGGACCGGCCAGGACCGGGAGACCAGCACGCTGTCCGGTGGCGAGACGTTCCTCGCCAGCCTCGCGCTGGCGCTCGGACTGACCGACGTCGTGACCGCGGAGGCAGGCGGGTCGCGGATCGAGGCGCTGTTCGTCGACGAGGGCTTCGGCACCCTCGACGAGGAGACGCTCGACGAGGTGATGGACGTGCTCGACGGCCTGCGCGAGGGCGGCCGGCTCGTCGGCCTGGTGAGCCACGTTGCCGAGCTGCGGCAGCGCATCCCGGCCCAGGTGCAGGTCCGCAAGGGCCGCACGGGCAGCGCACTCGCCGTACACGGGTGCTAGTTCTTCAGACAACCTGTATGAGAAACCAACGGTGAATTCCTGTCCGAACTGTGGAGAAACATCCGGTTCGTGACATCTAGCCTCGGGGACACCCAGCACGTCTGAAGCCCCCTCACCCCCCGAGGAGCCAGCCCGTGCAGCTCAACAAGCGTGTCGCGTACGGCGTCTTCGCCGTCGCGGCGGCCGTGCTCGTCGCGCCCCTGGCCGGCTCGTCCATCGCCGACCCACCCCACCCGCAGCCCGGCTTCATCCAGCAGGTGCCGGGCGACAAGTGCATCGCCGAGACGCCGCAGGAGAAGGCGATCTACGGCAGTCGGGTCCGCTACGGCGAGGCCTGCAAGCGGATCCAGTACACGTTCGGGCCGATCCACGTGAAGCCCGGCCAGAACGAGGCGATGATCCAGCCGGTCACGATCGAGAAGCCGGCGTACGACGGCTACCTCGTCCGCTTCAAGCCCGACCTGTTGCGCGCGCAGGACGGCAAGAAGACGCAGACCGACGTCCTGCACCTGCACCACGCGACGTGGCTGAACCTCGGCAACTCGTACGGCGACGGACCGTTCTTCGCCGCCGGCGAGGAGAAGACCATCTCCGACCTGCCGCAGGGCTACGGCATGGAGGTCAAGGCCACCGACAGCTGGGGCCTGCTGTACATGGTGCACAACGCGACGACGCAGACCGAGACGGTCTGGATCACCTACGACATCGACTTCATCGCGAAGGCCGACGGCGACAAGCTCGGTCTCACGCCCGTCAAGCCCATCTGGCTGGACGTGCAGAAGAAGGCCATCGCGCCCGGCGCACCGAGCACCTCGTCGAACCCCGTGTTCAACGTGCAGCGGGGCGCCGGCCACGTCGACCCCGAGACGAAGCACCGCGTCTGTGCATGGCCGAAGGAGAACTGCTCGACCTTCGACACCTACGGCAACGCGACGCCGCAGCAGGGCAAGCCCATCAAGATCGCCGGCTCGGACTGGACCGTTCCGGCCGACCTCGCCGGCACCCTCATCGGGCTCGGTGGGCACATCCACCCCGGCGGCATCCGCGATGAGGTGAGTCTGGTCCGCGGCAAGGCGGAGAAGACCATCTTCATCTCGGACGCCCTGTACTGGGACACCAAGCATCCCGGCCAGATCGGCGCCCCACCGGACTCGTGGAACCTGTCCATGACGATCACCGGCGCGCCGCTCGGGTGGAAGGTGAAGATCAAGCCCGGCGACAAGCTGCGCATCAACGCGCTCTACGACTCGCAGGACGCGTCCTGGTACGAGGGCATGGGCATCGTCGTCGCGTACGTCGCGCCGGTTGACAAGATCAAGCCGGCCGGGGTCGATGTCTTCGACAAGAACGTCACCCTCGACCGCGGCGTCCCCGTCGGTGCGCCGACGCCCCAGGGTGCGTGGCTCAACGGCAGCCCCTTCAACCCGGACCGCTGCACGCCGAACCTCGTCGGTCCGGCCAAGCGGCTGTGCCTGCGCGGGATGGTCACGCACACCATGGTCGCGGAGAGCAGCCACACCGGTGGCTGCCCGCCGGGTGGCTGCCCGGCCCTGCCCAACAAGGACGGCCAGGTCGTCACCGACATCCACTCCGCCGGCTTCACGTACGGCGAGGCGGACCTTGGTGTCATCGGGCAGACGGGCATCCCGCTGCTGAAGGAGGGGCAGCCGGTCCGCTTCTGGAACGAAGACGCCGCCGCGCGCATCTGGCACACCTTCACCCGGTGCGCACTGCCGTGCACCGGGGCGACGGGCGTCGACTACCCGACGGCCAACGGCGGGTCCGGCCGGTTCGGTGACCCGATGGACTTCGACTCCGGCGAGATCGGCTGGGGCCTGCCGTTCGAGCCGGCGAAGCAGCAGATCGGCGGCAACGACCCGTACGACGAGAAGTGGCTACAGGACGCGGCGTACTGGACCTTCACGCCGAAGCAGACCGGCACCTTCGCCTTCTGGTGCCGGATTCACCCGAGCATGCGCGGAGCCTTCAAGGTGGTGAAGTAGGAAGTGATCGCCAACACTCCGGACGAGGACAGCACCCTCTCGGAGACCATGCCCGTCGACGTTCTCCCTGCGTCGAACGGCGAGTTCATCCCGCCGCCGGTCACGGTGGAGCAGCTCCGCATCATGCAGATGCAGAACGAGGCGGCGGAAGACCTGCGCCGCAAGATGGGCCTCACCCGTCGCTCGTTCGTGCGAAGCGCCGCGGCGTACAGCCTCGGGTTGTGGGCGATCTCGCAGGTCATGCCAGGGGAGTGGGGGTCGTACGCCGCCGCGAACCCGCCCGGCACCGGTGCCTGCCAGCTGGAGTGGCCCGGCGCGCAACTGGCCAACCTGCCCGGAGAGTTCATCTTCGACGTGCAGTCGCACCACATCGACGCCGAGGGCATGTGGCGCGTCAACAACCCGGGCTTCCACGTCGTGTTCATGGCGCTGTGGGAGCAGTCGGGTCCGCTCGGCGGCTTCCCGGGCACGTACAAGGACGGCAAGCCGCACGGGTTCGGCCGAGGCGGCGAGATCGACCCGATCCAGAACCTGTCGCGGTTCCACTACATGAAGGAGCTGTACCTCGACTCGTCGACGAACATGACGGTGCTGTCGGCCGTCCCGTCGTCGCCGGACCAGCAGCCGCTGCCCATCATCGAGGCGGCCACGACCGTCGACACCGTCAACAAGCTGGCGAAGTCGCAGCGGGCGGTCATGCATGCGTTCGTCATGCCGAACCGCGGCTCCGGTGGCGGCAGCACCCCGGGGGTGACGCCGCTGTTTCAACAGGACGAGTTCGACCTGATGGAGCACAACGTCGTGTCACTCGGCAGCCGGCTGCGCGGCTGGAAGGTCTACACGCCGTGGGGCGACATCCCCAACTCGAGCGGCTGGTTCCTCGACGACGAGATCGGGATGGCGTTCCTCAACCAGGTGCGCCACCTGGTCAAGACCAAGGGCGGGCCGAACGTCGTCGCCTGCCACAAGGGCTTCGCCCTGCCGGCGTTCGACCAGCGGACGGCCTCGCCGCGCGACGTCGGGCCGGCTGCGCGGCAGAACCCCGACATCAACTTCATCGTCTACCACTCGGGCTTCGACAACGAGACGCAGACGGCGTACCCGGGCGATGACAAGGTCAACTCGTCCGACCGCGGGGTCAACTCGCTCATCAAGACGCTGCGCGAGCAGGGCTGGGACGCGAGCCGCTTCGTCGAGCGCGGCCTGGCGCACGGCAACGTCCCGAACGTTTACGCCGAGATCGGCGCGACCATGCGCTCGGTCATGAGCTCGCCGGACGAGCTCGCGCACCTGCTCGGCAAGCTCATCGTGCATGTCGGTCCGCAGCGCGTCGTCTGGGGCACCGACAGCCTGTGGTTCGGCTCCCCGCAGGCCGTCATCACCGCGCTGCGCGGGTTCAAGATGAGCGCCAAGGCGCGGGAGATGTACAACCTGCCGTACGGCCTCGACGGGGACCGGTTCGACCCGCGCATCAACGCGCTCGACGCGCACAACTACACGTCGAAGCACGAGCACGTCGCCGACTGGCCGACCGATGGCAAGTCGCACCCGGAGCGCACCATCCGCAACGGCATCTTCGGTCGCAACGCCGCGGTGCCGTACAAGGTCGACCCCGACGCGTCGCGGCTGAAGATCAAGTGCGACGACGTGGAGAAGCTGAAGGAGTCCATCGTGCTCCGTTCGGGAAGCGAGCGCGAGATCTCACCGGTGGCGTCGAACCGCATCCTCGGCCCACGCAACGCCCGCGAGACGATGGCGCTGACGTGGCCCAACGCGCCGTGGGGGCCTTGATGAGATGCCTCCTCGTCAGCGGGCTGGTGGTTTTCGGGTTGCTCGCGGTCCAGGGGCCGTCGACGGCCGCGCCGGCGAAGACCTACACGGCGCCGTACGCCGTCGGCCCGTCCGGCGGCGACTCCGACGGCTACGCCTCGGCCGACCCGCAGGGGCGGGTGACGGTCTTCCGGGCCTATCCCATGGTGGGCGTCATCAACTGCCCCGGCGCGGGTCACTACGCGACGCTCAAGGTCGTGCACAAGCTCACCGGGCCGGTGCACAAGGTGACCGCCGGCTACGACATGACACTGGTCGACCCATACGTCCACGTCTCGGTCGGGGTGCGCGACGCGACCGGACGATGGATCGGCCTGACGAAGCCGGCCGGCCTGACCGGCAGCGGCAACGTCGTCGTCCCGGTCCGCTGGGACAGCACGGTGCGCGGGCCGCTGCAGGTCATCTTCGGCCTGGAGGTCGCGACCGCGTGCCCGCACGTGGACGGCGGCACGATCAACTTCACGTCGGTGACGGTGTCGGGTTGAGCAAGGCGACGAAGGCGCTGGCGGGGGCGGCGCTGCTGCTCCCGCTGCTCGCGCTTCCGTCGCACGCGGCGGGCGGTGCCAAGTGTGCCCCGGTGAAGCACGCCGGCGGAGACTGGCCGTCGTACGGGCATGACCTGTCCAACACCCGGACGCAGCCCGACGAGAAGACGATCGGTCCGGTGGAGGCTGCGCTGCTGTCGCCGGCCTGGTCGTTCTCGGCGTCGTCGGCCGGCGGTTCTGGCGACTTCACCGGCACGCCGACCATCGCCGACGGCTGCATGTTCATCGCCTCGAACGACGGCTGGGTGTTCGCGGCCAACGCCGACACCGGGGCGAAGGTGTGGGCGACGCACGTCAGTGACGAGGGCGGCATCACGTCGTCCGTCACCGTGCAGGACGGGCAGGCCTACGTCGCGGTGTCGCGGGTCGGTACGCCGTACGTCGCGGCACTCGACGAGCCGACCGGGAAGGTGCTCTGGCGCACGACGCTCGACCACCAGGCGGGCTCGGACGTCTATGCCAGCCCGGTGGTCTTCGACGGCGTGCTGATGGAGGGCGTGTCCGGCGGTTCGGCGGAGCTCGGTGACGAGTCCGACCGCTACGCCTTCCAGGGCAGCCTGAACTTCGTCGAGACAGGCACCAGCCCGCGCTCCACGAAGCGTCCGGGCCTGCTGCTGCGCAAGACGTGGACGATCCAGGCGCCGTCGGCCAAGCCGAAGAACGACTTCGCCGGCGCGGCCATCTGGTCGACGCCAGCAGTCGATCCCGCGACAAAGATCGTGTACGCCGGCGCCGGCAACCCGTTCCGGCCGCAGGCCGAGCACAAGAACTCCGATGCGATCCTGAAGTTCGACGTCGACCGCGACAGTGCGCGCTTCGGTCAGATCATCGGGTCGTACAAGGGAACGATCGACGAGTACGTGCCCCAGTACTCTCAGCTGCCCTGCTACGACATCCCGGGCAACCCCGCGCCGTGGTATCCGCAGGGCATCGGCCAGTGCGGCGACCTCGACATGGACTTCGGCGCGTCACCCAACCTGTTCACGCTGCCCGGCGGCCGCAAGGTCGTCGGTGAGGGGCAGAAGTCCGGCGTCTATCACGTCGTGGACGCGAAGACGATGAAGCCGGTCTGGACCCAGATCGTCGGCCCGCCGTCCGCCGTCGGCGGGATCGTCGGCTCCACCTCGGTCGCGAACGGTCAGGTGTTCGGGCCGATCACGGTGGGCGGCTACCTGTGGTCGCTGGATCAGGCGACCGGTGGCAACAAGTGGTTCGCTCCGGTGGGTGACGGCGCGCACTGGGGCAACCCCGTGTCGACGGCCAACGGCATCGTCTACACGGTCGACCTGCGAGGCTTCCTGAACGCCTACGACGCGGCGACCGGCGTCGGCCTGCTGCACCGCTCGCTCAACATCGGCGGTCCGATGGCACCCACGGCGTCCTGGGGCGGGGTGAGCATCGCGCGCGGCACGATCTACGCCGCCGTCGGGATGACCGGTCTGCCCGACGGTCAGGTCGTGGCGCTGCGCCCCCTCGCGAGCGGTGGCACGGTGCCCGTGCCGACGCCGAACGGCGTACCCGGGCCCGAGGACCAGCTCGTGCCGCACATCGTCGCGGGACCCCAGGCGCAGTTCTCCGGCTACCTGACACCGGCGATGGTGTTCTCGAAGGCGTCGGGCCGGGTCATCTACACCAACCTCGACGTCGTACGGCACGACGTCGTGCAGGACGTGCGGACGGACGGCGTCGCCAGCAAGGGCAAGGACCCCTGGTGCAAGCGCTATGCCAAGGGCCGGTGCCCGGTCTTCATGGCCCCGCTGCTCGGACTGGGTGAGTCGGCGGAGCTGCAGGGGTTGAAGAACACCGTCGCCGGCAAGACGTACACGTTCTACTGCAGCCTGCATCCCGGTATGCGCGGCAGCCTCGCTGTGGTGGACTGACTCGGATCTGTCCGACAGGTCCCTCGGGACCCCGCCTGGCGAGGCTGGACTTCGTGCCCACACGTGCGGTGACCGACGACTGGGGGGCGCGGCTCGCCGCCCGCGTCGTCGACGAGGTCGGCGTGCTCGCGGGCGGCCGCCTCCGGCCGGAGAGCGCGGCACTGCTGACGGACGTCACCGTTCGCGGGTACGACCTGTTCGTCGCCAGCCTGCGGGGCGAGACAATCGGTCCGCTGCAGATGGCGCAACTGGTCGGGGACCTGTTCGCCGACGTCGACATCAGCCTCGAGGACGCGATGGCGCTGCACCGCCACCTCGAGCAGATGCTGCTGAAGGAGGTCCTCGACGGCGCGCCGAGCGACCTGGCCGGAGCAGACCGGCCGGAGCTCGAGGTCGCCGCCCACCGGTTCTTCAACGACCTGTCGGCCGCCCTTACCGACGGCTACCTCGCCTCCCGTCGCGGCCACGAGGGCGAGGGCGGCGACGACCTGCTCGCCTGTGTGCTGGCCTCGCCGGCTCGGCTCGGCGAGGCGCGGCGGGTGGCGCGCGCCGTCGATGTCGACCTCGAGGCGGCGTGGCAGGTCACGGTGATGTCTGCGCCGACCGGTCGGCAGCTGCCGAGAGCGCTGACCGCGCGCCTGCAGCGGGAGCTGTTCGGTGCCGTCGTGCTGATGACCAAGAGCTCCGACCGGTTGGTCGTCGCCGTCCAGCAGGGGCCGACGGCAGGGGAGTGGCCCGAGCTCGGACCGGGCATCGTCTGCGGCGTCGGTGGCACGCACACCGACGCGCGCGGTCTGCGGGAGAGCCACGAGGAGGCGCTCGAGGCGCTCGACCTGGCTCGGCGCAAGGGCGTCGATGTGGTGCGCTTCGACGACGCGTGGTTCGACCGCTTCCTGCTCGGCGCGGTGACAGCGGAGGAGCTCGCAGAGCTCGTGCTCGAACCGGTCGCGCACCTGACGCCGAACCGTCGGGCGGCGGTCCTGGAGACGCTCGAGGCCTATCTCGACTCGGGCAGCAGCGTCACCGCCGTCGCCGACGCGCTGCACCTGCATCGCCAGTCGGTCAACTACCGGATGCAGAACGTACGGCGGCTGTTCGGAGCGCGCCTGATGAGCGCCAACGGACGGCTGGCGCTGCACATCGCGGTGAAGGCCGCGCGGTTGCAGAGATGACGGTGGACACCACGGAGTGGGAGCGGGCAGGGCTCTACGACCCGGCTGCGCCCAATGCGGCCGACCGCCTGGCGCTCCTGCAGTACCTCGAGGAGCAGGGCTGCGACCTCGAGGAGATGGTTGACGCGGAGGCCCGCGACCGTCTGTTCGGACTCGCCGGGGACCGCATCTTCCGCCCCTCCCGCCCCCGCTACGACAGCGAGACCGCCGCCGCGAAGCTCGGCGTCGACGCCGCCACCGTGTCGAGGGCCTGGCGGTCGTTCGGGTTGCCGGCGCCCGTCGAGCCCGTGCTCGGTGAGCAGGACCTCGACGCGCTGCGCACCTGGCTGCTCGTCCGCGACCTGGTGGGTCCAGAGGCTGCGACGGCACTCGCCCGGGTCCTGGGATCCGGTGCGGCTCGACTTGCCGAGGCGACCTCGAGCGTGATGCGGGGCACCCCCGACAACCCGATGGACCGGGGCCTGTCAGGCAGCGAGGCGCTGACAGCGCGGGCCTACGCCGAGGCCAGTTCGTTGGTCCCTGCGATCGGCAACGTTCTGGACGTCGTTCACCGGCATCACCTCGAGGCCGCTCGCCGGCACTTCGAGCAGGTCGCGCCGACACAGGACACAGTGCGGTGCGGTGTCGGCTTCGCCGACCTGTCCGGCTTCACCGAGATGTCGCAGGTGAAGCCGATGCGCGAGCTGGCGATGATGTTGAGCGAGTTCGAGGCGAAGGCGACCGATACTGTCCAGGACCTCAGCGGGCGGGTGGTGAAGTTCCTCGGCGACGCGGTGATGTTCATCGCGCCGACGGTGCCGACCTTGGCGGCCATCGCGTGCTCCCTGGTGTCGCACCCCGAGGCGGAGGCAGCTGGTCTCAAGGTGCGCGCCGGCATCGCGTACGGCGACATGCTGGCGCAGGACGGCGACTACTTCGGCCCGCCGGTCAACCTCGCCGCCCGGCTGGTCGCGATCGCGGCGCCGGGTGAGGTCCTCGCCTCGGCCGCGGTGGCGCCGTTGCTCGATCTCAGTCAGCACCGGGCGATCGAGCGCGAACCACAGGAGCTGCGCGGCATCAGCGATCCGGTGACGCCATATGAGCTGGTCAGCGCTCCTGATCCGTCGGGCGGATGAGCATCTCGTTCACGGCGACGTACGGCGGCTGACTGACGATGTAGACGATTGCGCGGGCGATGTCCTCGGGCTGCATGGGTGTCGACTTCGCGATCGTGCTCTTGACCAGCTCGCGGGTCGAGTCGTGCGTGATGTGGTCGGTCAGCTCGGTCTCGACGGCCCCTGGCTCGACCAGCGAGATGCGTACGCCGCGCGTCGTGACCTCCTGCCGCAGGGACTCGGAGAACGCGTTGACGCCCCACTTGCTCGCGTTGTAACCGCCCGAACCGAGCCGGGCGATGCGGCCGGCGACGGAGGAGACGTTGACGATGTCTCCGGCGCCCTTCTCGAGCATGTGTGGCAGGGCGGCGTGAGTCATGTACATCAAGCCGAGGACGTTCGTGTGGAGCATCCGCCGCCAGTCCTCGGTGTCTGCCCCGACGATCGGTCCGAGGAGCATCACGCCGGCGTTGTTGACCAGGATGTCCAGGCCGCCGAGCTCGTCCTGGGTGCGCGCGACCGCTGAGCGGCAGGCGGTCTCGTCGGTCACGTCGAGCTCGAGGCTCACGGCTCGCTCGCCGAGCTGCTGCTTCAGCTGCGCCAGCCGGTCCGTGCGCCGGGCGCCGATCGCGACCGATGCCCCTGCGGCGGCCAGCGCGACTGCGGTGGCGGCGCCGATGCCGGACGAGGCGCCGGTGACGAGCGCGACCCTGCCGTCGAGATCTCCCATAGGGGCCAGCCTGTCAGAGCAGCTCGCGCAGCCGGTCGGCGACCCATTGCAGCGACTCGGCGGCGACCGGCGTCGTCGCGGTCATGCCGGGGAAGCCGTGGATCTCGTCGTCCCAGCGTCGGGAGTGGACCTGGACGCGGGCCGCGCGCAGCTTTTCGGCGTACGTCTCGCCGTCGTCTCGGAGCGGGTCCAGGCCCGCGGTGACGATGATTGCGGGCGCCGCGTTGCTCACGTCGTCGGCGCGGAGCGGGGAGACGCCGGGCTCGGTCGGGTCGTCGGCGTACAGCTGCATGAAGGCCCGCAATGCCGGCTCGTTGAGGCCGTCCGGTGTGCTGTTCGCGGCGACGGAGGGGAGGCTCAGCGTGCCGTCGAGCCATGGGCACAGCAGCAGCTGAGCCCGCAGGCCGGAGTGGCGTTGCGCGACGACCGCCGCGATGCCGCCGCCGGCGCTGTCGCCGCCGACAGCCACCGGGCGCAACAGCCGGGCCGCTTCCAGGCAGTCGTCGAGGCCGGCCGGGAAGCGGTGTTCCGGGGCGAGCCGGTAGCCGACGGAGACGACCTGCACCCGGGCCCGGACAGCGAGCTCGCGGCAGGTGGGGTCGATTGCCTCGAGGCTGCCGGAGACGTAGCCGCCGCCGTGGAACCACATCAGGACCGGCAGGTCCCCGGGCGCCGGTCGGTAGGTCCGGATCGGAATGCTGCGGCCGTCGAGCGCCAGCTCGGAGGAGCGCACGTCGTAGACCGGCGTGCGATGGGACACCTGCTCAGCGAGGGCCTCGAGCCCGGCACGCAGCTCGGCCAGGCTGGCCGCGCCGAGGTCGTGCACGAGCTGATCCACGTTCGGCACGGCTCGCCTCCTCGACGTCGGTGACCTGTTGTGCTGTCATTACAGGATGGCAGGTGTGCCCGGCCCGCGAGGAACGATACGCAAGGGCTCGCCGCTGCCCTACTACGCGCAGCTCGCGGCGATTCTGCGCACGGCCATCAGCGACGGCGACTGGGCACCCGGCTATGCGCTCCCGTCCGAGGCCGACCTGTGCGCGATGTTCGGGTTGTCCCGCACGGCCGTCCGCCAGGCGCTCGCCGAGCTCGCCGCGGAGGGCCTGGTGCACAAGGAGAAGGGCCGCGGTTCGTTCGTCCGCGCGCCACGCGCCGGATTCGTCGTGCAGGAGATCCGCGGCTTCTTCGAGGAGATGCGCGAGCAGGGCCGGTCGGTGGCCACCGAGGTGCTCGACATGAGCACCGTGGTGGCGCCACCCGACTACGCGGCACTGCTCGACGTGCCGACCGGCAGCGACCTCATCCGGATAGAGCGGCTGCGGTCGGCGGACGGCGAGGCCATCCTGCTTGTCGAGACGCTGCTGCCGAGCCCGCGGTTCAAGACGATCCTCGACGAGGACCTCACCACCGTCAGCCTGTACGGGCACCTGCGCGAGCTGTACGACGTGATCCCGAGCGGCGGCCACCGGCTGGTGGAAGCGGTCGCTGCGGAACGACGGACGGCGCGCCTGCTGGGTGTGCGGGCCGGGTCGCCGCTGCTGCGGTTGCGGTCGGTCAACGTCGACCAGACCGGTCAGCCCTTCGAGGCGTTCACCGGGTGGTACCGCGCCGACCGGGCCAGCTTCCAGCTGTCCATCAGTCCCGGAGGGACGGCGTGACCGTCATCGCCCATCGGCCGGTCGCGGCGACCATGCCGACCGTCGAGGACTTCACCAGCGACGCGCTCGTGCACCGCTTCGGGGACCTCTGGAACCCGCCGGGCCTCACCAACTTCCTCGGCTGCGCTCAGTCTGACCTCGACCCGGTCGCCCTGAGGAGCATCAGCTTCCCGCCGTACGCGATGGGCGAGGCGGTGACGGGCAACCTGTTCCTGGACGATCGGCTTTTCACCGCGCTCGGCGTGCCCGTGACGACGACGTGGCGTCCGGACTGCATCGTCCGCGAGGCGGTGTGGGAGGACCTGCACGTCCGCACGACGACGGTCGTGCCGTTCGGGAGGATGGCGGTGCTCGTCCGGCTGGTCGTCACGAACACGTCGGCCCAGTCGCGCACGGTGCCGATCCGGCTCGCGCTGCGTTCTGGGGTGACGCGCCAGCTCGCGCGATGGAGCGAGCCGTCGCCACCCGGCGAGGATGACAACGACCTCGAGATCGACCACCGGCGGGGTGCGCTGGTCTGGACGGCACGGCGTAGCACCGCCGCGCTCGTCCAGGGCGGCGTGCCACGCGCCGATCACCACGACGCGCACGGGCTTCGCTGGTCGCCCGTGATTGCTGCCGGGGGGTCGTGGCAGGGGTCGCTGGTCCTGACGATCGACAGCGAAGCCGCGTCAGCGCTGGCCACCTATGACGACCTCGCCGCAGCCGCGCATACCGAGATCGAGCGGACCCGCGACGAATGGAACGCCGAGCTGGCGGCGGTGTTCACACCGGGCAACGACCGCTACTCCGGTCACCTGCCGCTGCTCGAGACCTCGGACCCCGACCTGCGTCGCGTCTGGCTGATGGGCGTCATCGGAGTCGTCTACTTCAAGCGCGACAACCCGCATTCGGTGCTGGGTCGCAGCTACGACACGTTGATGCCGCGGTACTGGCAGTCGCTGACCTTCTTGTGGGACTACAGCCTGTCGGCGCTGGTCCACTCGTTGCTCGACCCCGACGTGATGCGCCGCTACCTCGAGCACTGGATCTCGACCGACGTGCACACGCACATGGGCACCGAGTGGCTGACCGGTGAGCCGGTCGGGATGTGGTACGCCGTCAACGACTACGCGATGTGCAGCACTCTCGATGCCTACCTACGGGCGACGGGCGACATCGGGTGGCTCTGTCGCGAGCTGCCCGGCCCGGGTGGTGCGCCGATGTCGGTGGTCGGCCACCTCGACCGGTTCGCGTGCAGCTGGCGGCGGTTCCGCAGCGAGAGCGGCCTGGCCAACTACGGCGGCGTCGGCAACCTGCTCGAGTGCGTCAGCACCTACGTCAACGAGGTGGCCAGCCTCAACGCGGCCAACGTCTGGATGCTGCGCAAGGCGGCCGAGGTCGCCCGCTTCCTCGGCGACGAGCTGGCCCCGCTCTGGTACGAGGAAGAGGCGCGCATCCTGTCCGAGGACATCAAGCAGCTGTACGCCGAAGGCCAGGGCCACTGGTACGCGCGACAGCGCGACGGCAGCCTGGTCCCGGTCCGGCACTGCTACGACTTCGCGACGGTCGCCGCCACGATCGCCGACGACCTCACCGAGCAGCAGCGGGCGGAGATGGTCGACTTCTTCGTCCGTGAGCTGCAGACGCCGACCTGGATGCGGGCACTGTCCGACCGCGACACCGATGCGTCGTACAGCGTGCGGCCGGATCATCAGTGGACCGGCGCCTACCCGGCGTGGCCGCCCACTGCCGCGGCGGCGCTCTACCGCTTCGGACGACCGGACCTCGCGTCGTCCTGGATCCACGGGCTGGCTCGAAGCGCCAACCAGGGACCGTTCGGGCAGTCGCACTTCGCCGACGGCGTCGTCTCGCAGGAGGGCGGCGGCGCCCGCAAGGCGCCGTCGGAGCAGCCCTGGATCAACGACTGGACCTGCTCGGCGAACGGGTCGTGGGTGGATCTCATCGTCATGTCGGTGTTCGGCGTGCGGTTCGGGCTCGACGGCGCGGTCACGGCGACGCCGCAGCTCGAGGGGCTCGACCCGGACGCGCGACTGGTGGGACTCACCGTCCAGGGCCGAACGTGGGACGTCGATCGCAGCGGCGCCCGCGAGCGGACGTGACGACGGCGGTTCGTCGCTCGACCTACGACAAGAGCCCGGTCGTTCAGGTCGGCGGCAGCGACCAGATCGCCGTCGGTGCGGTTGCGTGTCGCGCCGGCCTGGCGGGTCTGGGCGGTCGCGTCGTCGCGGTTGAGTGCTACCCCGGCGTGCGGGTCGACGACGTGCTGCCGCTGCTCGCGGTCGACGTCGTTCTCGACGTCGCCTCGGCGTACCGGCCGCCGGCCGAGATCGAGGCCATGTTCGGTCCGGAGCTGACCGACGATCCGGTGTTCGGCCGGCTGACGACGCGGACGGTGACGGACTTCTTCGCGCCGGCGCTGCTGGCCGAGCTGCGGGAGCACGTGGCCCGTGCGGTCGGATCGGTTGCCGTCGTCGGCACGGGCGCGTCGCTCGTCGCGTCGTACGACACGCTTGTGTACGCCGACCTGCCGCGGTGGGAGATCCAGCAGCGACAGCGGCGCGGCGAGATCGGCAACCTGGGGGCCGACAACGCCGGCCAACGGGCGTCGCTGCTCTACAAGCGCGGGTTCTTCCTCGACTGGCGTGTCGCGGACCGGCTGAAGGCGTCGCTGCTCGGCCGGGTCGACGCCTTCCTCGACACGACGTCGGACGTGCCCAAGCTGGTGGCGGGTGGAGCGGTGCGCGCGGGGCTGGACGCCGTCGTACGCCGTCCGTTCCGGGTGGTTCCGTTCTTCGACCCCGCGCCGTGGGGCGGCACCTGGATGCAGGACGTCTGCGACCTGCCGCCGTCGCAGGACAACTACGGCTGGTGCTTCGACTGCGTGCCGGAGGAGAACTCCGTCCAGCTCGGCTTCGGGGACCACAGCATCGAGCTGCCGGCGCTCGACGTCGTGTTTTATAGAGCGCGCGAGCTGCTGGGGGAGCGGGTGCGCGCGCGGTTCGGTGACGAGTTCCCCATCCGCTTCGACTTCCTGGACACGATGGGCGGCGGCAACCTGTCGCTGCAGGTGCACCCGCTGACCGAGCACATCCGCGACGAGTTCGGCTGGGGCTACACGCAGGACGAGTCGTACTACCTGCTGGACGCGGCGCCGGATGCTTGCGTCTACCTCGGGCTGCGGACCGACGTCGACCCGGAGCAGATGCTTGCCGACCTGCGAGCCGCCCAGGAGGGCGGCGGGTCGTTCCCGGCCGAGCGGCACGTCAACGTCTTCCCGGCCCGAAAGCACGACCACTTCCTGATCCCCGCCGGCACCGTGCACTGCTCGGGTGCGGACTCGATGGTGCTGGAGATCAGCGCGACGCCGTTCATCTTCACCTTCAAGCTGTGGGACTGGGACCGGCTCGGCCTGGACGGCCGGCCGCGGCCGATCAACATCGACCGTGGTCGCCGGTCGATCCGCTGGGACCGCACGACGACGTACGTCGAGGACCATCTCGTCAACGCCGTGACGCCGGTCGACTCCGGACCGGGCTGGGTTTGCGAGCGCACTGGCCTGCACGAGGCCGAGCCGATCGACACGCACCGGCACTGGTTCACCGATGCCGTGGCGCACGAGACGCACGGCAGCGTCAACGTGCTGAACCTCGTCGAAGGTGAGGAGGTGACCGTCGAGGGGGACTTCGAGCCGTTCGTCGTGCACTACGCCGAGACGTTCATCGTGCCGGCGGGAGTCGGTCGCTACTCGATCCGGCCGTCGGGCCCGTCCGAGGGCGCTCGCTGCGCCACCATCAAGGCGTTCGTCCGCCCCTGAGGCGCCTCGCACCGGCCATGCGAACGGGCGAAGGCGCGTACCGCGATGACCAGCACGGTGCGATCGTTCGTCGGATGAGACTCGCACTGACCGCACCGGTCGCATGTCACCGTCGTGACGTCTTGGGACAGCCGGATGCTCAGCGCGGTCATGACGGCTGCATCAGGCTGCGTGCAGCCAGTCCATCAGGCGCTCGACCGGCTCGGTCTTGCTGACGAACCCGTCGCCCCCGACGGCGGCGACGAGCGGCTCGAGCGACGCGTCGGTGGCCCAGAGCACGATGCGCGCGTCGGGGCAGAGCTTGCGCAGCCGCGGGATGACCTCGAGTCCCTTCGGGCCCGGCATGTCCTGGTCGAGGACGATGAGATCGGGGCACTCCTCGTCGGCGAGGTTGATCGCTTGGAGGCCGTCGTGCGCGGTCGCGCGCACCCGGAACTTCGGGTCGCGGCGGAGCATGTGGACCACGAGCGTGCGCGCCAGCTCGCTGTCGTCGACAACGAGCACGCTGCGCGTCTTGCGTGGCACGAATCCTCGCTCTCGGAGGCGGACAGCCCTGGGTCGAGCGTGGCTCGCACCCGTTCTGCGGGATATGGCCGGACAGGGGGAATTCGCGGTGGTCCGTTGGCCGAATCGGGATACGGATTGACTAGTGCACTTCTCGCATCGGGTGCCGTGGTGGGCGGCGGTGCTGAAGATGGTGCTGCCCTTGCTGCTCAGCCTTCTGTGGCGGTAGCGATCGCCTACCGCTCGTCGACCGGGTAGGTCTCCCAGGCGGTGGGGTCGTCGAGGCGGGCCCAGAGGTCGCCGTACTGGTAGCGCTCTCGGGCGGTGTC
>JAWWOH010000111.1:0-144014 GCA_033851845.1 Actinomycetota bacterium | reverse complement strand
GGGCTGGACCACTGGTCGGAGGCGCAGCGCCGGACGGCCGGGCTGCTGTCGCCGCTCGGGTTGAACCTGCACGCCGACGGGTCCATGTCGCGAACGGCGGCTGCTCCCGGCGAGGCATCCGAGCAGTACGCCTACTCGCCCGGTGTCGGCTCGCAGGGCATCGGCAACCCGGCGTACGGCGGTGTCTCCGGCCCGCCGAACAAGTACCTCTGGGACCAGGCGCCGCCCGAGGGCACCGCCCTGCACTGGACGACGGCCCCGCTGGCCAACGACATGACGCTGCTCGGTCCGGCCTCGATGGACGTCTGGCTGTCCTCCACTGCGCCGGACACCGACCTGCAGGTGACATTGACCGAGGTCCGGGCCGACGGTCAGGAGATGTACCTGCAGAAGGGCTGGCTCAAGGTCTCGCAGCGCAAGCTCGACCCGGCCCGGTCGACCGAGCTGCGGCCGTACCAGACGCATCAGCAGAGCGACGTCGCGATGCTGACGCCGGGCACACCGGTGCAGGCGCGGGTCGAGGTCTTCCCGTTCGGCGCCGTGCTCCACAAGGGATCTCGGATCCGCGCGTGGGTCGAGGCGCCGACCGAGCTGCCGGAGCTGTGGGCGTTCGCCGACTTCCCGGGTAACGCGGTCAACACGGTGATCCACGACGCGGACCACCCGTCGAGGCTGGTGCTCCCCGTCGTACCGAATGACAGTGCCCTCCACCCGGCGGCTGCCTGCAACTCGCTGATCCGGGAGCCCTGCCGCATCGACCCGGTGGCCAGCAACCCGACCGGCCCCAGCCCCGACGTACCCGAGGTGCCGTACGCCGTGCTGCTGCCCCTGGCGGCGCTCGCCGTGGCCGGCTTCGCGGTGTCCCGCCGGCGCCACACCGCCTGACCCGAACTGGCCGACGGCGAGACTACGGGCGATAACGGGCGTCCCATCGGGGTAGTGAGCCGCCATGCGCGGCCGCCGACTTCTGCTCCCCGGGCTCCTGGTCCTGCTGCTCGGGGCGGGGGGCGTTGTGAACGCCGCGCCGGCCTCCGCGCGCCCGGCCGACACGATCAGCCGATCCGGCACGTCCTTCATGCTGCACGGCAAGGCGTACCGGTTCACCGGCGTGAACGCCTACGAGCTGGCGACCTACTGGAGCGTGAACGCCGGCTGCGGCGGGCAGCTGAGCGACGCTGAGCTCGACAGCTTCTTCGGCGGCCTGCGCCCCGACTCCCTCGTGCGGTTCTGGGCCTTCCAGGCCCTCGGCGTCAACCGGTCGGCGCACGCGATCGACTACACGGGCATCGACCGCGTGTTCGCCGCTGCTGAGCGACACGGGCAGCGGCTGATTCCGGTGCTCGGCAGCCAGGACGGCACCTGCGACGACGGCCACTGGAAGGACAACGCCTGGTACGCCGGGAGCTACGACAGCGCGTTCAACGACGACGGTCGTGGCCTCAACGTCGTCCCGTACTCCACCTGGGTCAGCAACGTCGTGCAGCGCTATAAGGGCTCGCCGGCCCTCGGCATGTGGGAGCCGGTCAACGAGCCGGAGACCGCGGACTGCCCCGCCGGCTACACCGGGACCGCCTGCTACGGCCACCAGGTCTGTCCGGCCGGCGCGGCAGCGACGCTGCGCGGCTTCTTCGACAAGGTCGGCGGGCAGATCAAGCGGCTCGACAAGAACCACCTCGTGGCATCCGGCGTGATCGGCACGGGACAGTGCGGCACCCGTGGCGGCGAGTACCAGGACGTGCACGCGTCGCCCGGCATCGACACCGGGACCTATCACGACTACGGGCAGGACACGGTCGCGGTTCCTGGTGACTCCTGGAACGGCTTCGCTGTTCGGGTCCAGCAGACCCGCGCCGTGAACAAACCGCTGTTCACCGAGGAGGTCGGCGTCCTGGCGAGCAACAACGGCGACGCCGGCTGCGTGGCCGTGCCGGAGCGAGCACGGCTGCTGGGCAACAAGCTCGACGGCCAGCTGTCAGCCGGCGGTCGCGGCTTCCTCCCGTGGTTCTACGCGACGTCGATGGCGAGCGGTTGCCGGCACGACTTCGCGCCAGGCGACCCGCTGCTGAGCCGACTGCACGACACGCCGCTCTAGCACCCCGCGGGGATCAGCCGGCGCGCCGCCGCCGGCGCGCCACGACCGCACCCGCAACGGCGAGGCCGGCGATCGGCAGCAGCGCTGCGTACGGCACTTCCGGTACGCCGGTGGCCGGCGGCGGCGTGACACCGAACGGCGTGAGGGTCGCGTCCTCTGCTCCCGGCATCTCGACGACGGATCCGGGCAGCACCGCGACCTGGAAGGCCGCCGCGTTCGGTCGCAGGTAGGGGACGTCCGCCGAGGACAGCGACAGCCGCAGGTGGTGGCCGGCCGGGAACGTCCAGGCCATCGCGAACGCGTCGAAGGTCGAGGTGTGTACGCCGGGGGCGCCGCCACCGGGCTGCTCGGCGTACGCGCCGCGGGTGATCAGCTTCGCCGTGCCGTCGGGCGCGACGTCGTACACCTTCGGGTCGATCTGGAAGGCGGCGACCGGCGGAGTCGGCCCACCGAGCCCGGTCGTCGGCGGGTCGCTGACGACGGAGAGCTTCAGGGTGGGGATGCCGGCGTACGTCGTCGCCGCGGAGAGCGCGGGCCCGTCGAACCGGACGACGTCGACGGGCGTGGACGTGTCGGGGAACGGTCGGCCGAAGTACTGCTGGAAGTACTTCGCGATGTCCGGGTGTCCGACGACCGGCTCGGAGGTCGGGTCGCCACCGGTGCCGGCGGCGAGCAGCGCCGGCGGCGCAGCGGGGCACGCAGCGGCTTGCAGAGTGCCGACGCCGGGCGTGGTGCTGCCGCAGAGCTGCAGCGTGGTCGACGTGCCGAACGGCAGCTTGTCGCCGACCGGTGCGACATCCGCCGCGCGGGCGCGCGCCGTGATGCCCGCCTCACCAACGGCGAAATCGGGGTTGTCGAAGTACTGCGTCGTCGCGAACTCGATCGGCGGCGCCTTCTCGATGCCGTTGTCGATCTCGCGGACGTAGTGGTCGAAGAAGGCGAGGACCTCGGTGTAGACGTGCTCGATCTCGTACCCGCCACCCGAGCGCGCCGGCGGATGTCCGATCCCGCCGAGGTAAAGATGGACCGGCAGCGGGTTGCCGGCTCGGTCGAGGTTCTTCTTCAGCTCGATGTAGCTCTGGATCGCCTCGTTGCCGTCGAACAGCCCGTCGTTGAGGCCCTGCACCAGGAAGATCGGCGTGTGGACCTTGTTCCACTTCCCGCTGATCGAGTGGTCCTTGAGCATCGCGTGCAGACCGTCGAGATCGGTGCTGGTCAGCATCTTCGCGTAGCCGGCGTCGATCTCAGGGTCGTAGTTGTTGTAGCCGTCGAAGCGCTCGCGACCCGCCGCGTAGAAGCCGGACATGTACGCCGCCTTCAGGACGCCGTTCGGCGCGAGCCCGTCGTACAGGTCGGTCCACGTCGCGGCAGGCACCAGCGCCTTCACCGCCGGCAGGTCCTGCTGCGCGAGCGCGTAGTCGTGCGCCCCGCCGTACGAGCCGCCGTAGTGACCGATGTGGTCGACCCAGATCGGCACGTTGTTCGGGTTGTTCAGCCACGCGACGGCCTGCACCATGTCGTGGGTCTCGGGACCACCGACGAGATCGACCTGGCCCAAGGTGCCCTGCCCGTCACCCGTGACCGGGGCCGGCGACGGGATCTGGCCCTTCGTCGGGTCGGGCTGCGTCGCGGCACCGAAGCCGCGACTGGTGTAGCGCAGCACGATGTAGCCGAGCCGGGCGGCCCGCTCCGCCGTGTCGCTGTCGCCGCCCTTGTCGCCGAGGTAACCGTGGTTGATGAGCAAGCCCGCGAACGGACCGGTGCCGTTCGGGACGAGCACGCGCGCGTCGAGCGTCACCGGGTTACCGAACATGTCCGGGTCGCTGACCGGGATCCGGAGGTTGCGCGTCGTGTAGGTGTACGGCGCGTTCGCTCCAACGCGGTCGTCACCCGGTGCGGGGACCGCGTCGGCGTGCGCCAGCGGCGCTGCTGTGCTCAGTGCCGTCGAGGCGACGAGCGCGAGGGCGGCGAGCAGGCGGGGGGATCTCATGAGGTGCGCTCCTGGCGACGGCGGCGGTAGAGAGCAGTGCCGCCGATGAGCAGCGCGGCGAGCGGAAGCAGGGCGGCGTACGGGACCTCGGGGACGACCGGACCAGGCTCGACCGATGCGTCGGCGCGGCACGGCTGGTTGGTGATCGGCCGCTCGAACCCGCTCGTCGCATCGCCGCGGTCCAGGCAGTCACGCTCGGCGGGGAACGTCGTGCCGCCCGGAATCGGCACCAGCGGCAGCGAGACCGACGAGACGTTGTTGAGCTGGGTGTAGATGGTGTTCTGCGCCGGGCCCGGCAGCGCGTTGAACCCCCACAGCTCCGGCTTCAAGCTCGGCGCCTCGACCGTCAGGCGCAGTCGTCGGCCGGCCCGCACCACCTGCGAGAACGGGAACATCTCGACGCGCATCGCCGTCGGCTGTCCCGGGACGAGCGGCGCGACGTCACCGACCTGGTGGGTCTGGTACGGACGCAGCGGCGTCGACTGCGCGAGGTCGAGCTTGCGATGCGACGCGCGCAGCCAGCCCTTCTGGACGTACTCCTCGAGCCAGCCGCCGTGCCCGTCCGGCCGGAGCTCGGTCAGCATGACCTCGAGGTCGGTGTCCGGCGCGCTGGACGACAGGGTGAGGTCGACGCTGCCGTTGCCTGTGTAGAGCGCATCCTGCGTGAAGGTCGGCGTCGTGAAGCTGGCCACCGTGCCGGCCGGCGGGCGCTCCTGCCAGAAGTCGACGTCGTCGCCGGGGATGCGGCTCTGGAACTCCTTCTTGGTGCCGTAGGAGTTGGTGCCGACGCCGGGCAGGTAGGTGTACGACGTCGCCGGCTCCGCAGCACCCGGCGGCGTCTTCGTGAGCTGCCCGCCGCTGTGCAGGTACCATTTCTCGCCCTCACCGGTGACGACCGGCCAGGTCGGGAACCGCTGGAGCATCGTCTCCGTCTTGCCCTGCGCGTCCTGCCGGTCCTCGTCGACGTCGTTCAGGACGGCGACGCGCGGCTCGGCCTGGTAGCAGGCCAGCGCCTGGTCGTAGGTGCCGGTGCACGTGTCGCCCGCCGGGGCCTTCTTCTTCACGTAGTAGGAGAGGAAGCGGAAGATCTCGCTCTTCGACGTCGGCCCGTAGTAGGCGCCGTGCGATCCGTTCATCAGCACCGCGCGCCACGGGGTCGTTGCCGGCAGCCGGTCGACGTAGTCGATCGCCCGGGCGGCGAGCTCCTCGTCCTGCCACGCGAGCTGTGCCAGCACCGGCACGGTCACATTCTTCGCGAGCAGGTACGGGCCGCGGGCGTGATAGGTGTCGGGGTCGTCGAAGGGGTGCTCGTTCATCGTGATGAACGGGTTGTACGGCGGGTTCTGGCCATGCTCGCTCTGTGCCGCAATGCAGTTCTGGTCGAGCCCTTGCAGCCCGCCGAAGACCTGTTCGGCGGTGTTGGCCGGCTGCGACGCGAGGCCCCAGCCCGCCACGAAGACCACGTTCTGGATGCCACCGGGGTAGCCGACGTCGCGGTATGAGTCGGAGAAAAAGGCTCCCGGGACAATCGCCCGCAGGTGCGGTGGTCGCGTCGGCGCGACGAACACCGGCGTGATGCCCGGGTAGGACTTGCCGACCATGGCGATGTCGCCGTTGGTCAGCGGGTCGATGCCGTTTTGCTTCTTCCCGGTGGCGAGGAACTCGATCGCGTCGTAGCCGTCCTGCCACTCGACCGGCTCGAAGTAGTCGAACTTCCCACCGGAGCAGCCCGTGCCGCGGACGTTCACGCCGGCGACGGCGTACCCCTGGTTGAGGAAGGTGTCCTTGATGCCGTCGAAGAACGTCGTTGCGGGCTCGTAGCCGGAGTAGTCGAGCACCGCGGGGTACGGCCCCGGACCGAACTTCGCCGGGTCGGGCGTGTAGATCTGCCAAGCGAGCAACGTGCTCTGCCCGGTTGCCGCGCTGGTCTGGAAGTAGCCACCGCAGTGGTTGCCACTGCAGACGGTCTGCGGTCCCGCGGCGAGCGGCGATGACGTCGACGTCGACGTCGGCGCGGGGGAGGTCGTGGGCAGCGGTGCCGGCAGCCCCGAGCGCGGACCGGCCGACGCCGGCGTGGCGGCAAGAGTCAGCGTCAGGGCAGCGAGCAGCGAAGAAGTCGCGACGCGACGCATGGGGGGCTCCTGGGTCGGGATTCCCCGTCTTCTTCGCCGTCGGACGCCGCGAACCTGTTGGGTGCGAGGGCACACTTACGGCCGCGTCACTGTGACGCCGTCCAACGAGGAGGCGGTGGATGTCCGGTTCGCCCGGTTCAGGGACGGCCTCCGGGCGGGCAGTGACGCTCGTCGTGCCGTGCTTCAACGAGGCTGACCGGCTCCAACGTGAGGAGCTCAGCGCGCTCACGGCTCGGCCTGACGTGGGCATCGTGCTCGTCGACGACGGCTCGACGGACCAGACCCTCCGGCTGCTCCGCCAGCTCGAGATGGAGCTGCCCGCGGTGCAGGTCGTGCACCTGGCCGACAACGCAGGCAAGGCCGAAGCCGTACGGCGGGGCCTGCTGGCTGCCCTCACCGGCGATCCGGAGGTCGTTGGCTTCGTCGACGCCGACTTCGCGACGCCCTCCGCCGAGGTGCTGCGACTGGCCGACGCGATCAGGCGCCCGGGTGCCCCCGATGTCGTGATCGGCTCACGGGTCCTCCTGTCGGGGCGGACCGTGGTCCGGCGCCCGATCCGGCACGTGCTCGGCCGGGCCGTGGCGACCTACCTCTCGCTCGCGTACGCCCTGCAGATCTACGACACCCAGTGCGGCACGAAGCTCTTCCGGGTCGACGACCGGCTGCGGCTCGCGCTGGCCACACCGTTCGTCACGCGCTGGCTGTTCGACGTGGAGCTGCTGCTGCGGCTCCGGGACGTGACGACGACTCCCGCATCGGTGCGGGAGGAGCCTCTCGAGGTATGGCGGGACGTGCCTGGATCGCGCCTGTCGGCAGGTGAGTTCGGGCGGGTCTTGAACGACTTCCGGGCGCTGCACCAGCACCGACGGGTGGCGCCCGACTGACTCATCGTGACCAGTTCCGGCGGGGTCCGCACGCGAGCCGCCCCGATCGTTCTACCTTCGAGCCCTCTCCCGTGTTCACTTCTGAGGCAATTGTGTCGAAAGGCCTAGCGTGCCTGTCCCCGTGAGCCGCCGCGTGCGGGTGGCACTCGTCGCGGCGCTGCTCGCCTCGCTGGTCGGCGCCGGTGGCGGCGTGGCGGCCGCAAGCGTCGACCCCAACGTCATCTCGCGCCAGGGCACGACGCTGATGCTGCATGGACACGCCTACCGGTTCACGGGCGCCAACGCGTACCAACTGGGCACGTACTGGGCTGTCAACGCCGGCTGTGGCCAGCAGCTGTCGACGGCGCAGCTCGACGCGTTCTTCGGGTCGCTGCGCGCCGACTCGGTCGTTCGCTTCTGGGCCTTCCAGGGCCTCGGGTCCAACCGCATCACCCACCGCATCGACTACACCGGCTTGGACCGGGTGTTCCGTGCAGCGGAGCGGCACGGACAGCGCCTGATCGCCGTGCTCGGCAACCAGGGCGGTGGCTGTGACGACGGGCACTGGAAGGACAAGGCGTGGTACGGCGGCGGCTACAAGCAGCGCTTCAACGACGACGGCCGCGGGCTCAACGTCGTGTCGTACGCCGCGTGGGTCACCGCCGTGGTCAACCGCTACAAGTCCTCCTCCGCACTCGGCATGTGGGAGCCGGTCAACGAGCCGGAGGCGACGACCTGCAGTCCGGGCTTCCGCGGCGGTGCCTGCTACGGACACCAGTCCTGCCCGGTCGGCGCGGTCACAGCGCTGCGCTCGTTCTTCGATGCCGTCGGCGGTCAGATCAAGAGGATCGACCCACGGCACCTGATCGCCTCAGGAGTGATCGGCAGCGGTCAGTGCGGTGCGCAGGGAGCCGACTACGTGAAGATCCACGCGTCGCCGTACGTCGATGTCGCCACCGTCCACGACTACGGCGCGGACACCGCTGGGGTCCCGGGTGACCAGTGGAACGGGATGGCCCTTCGCATCAGCCAGGCGAAGTCCCTCAACAAGCCGCTCTTCACCGAAGAGGTCGGCATCCTGTCGTCACCGAACGGCGCCGCGGGCTGCGTCTCGCCCGCACAGCGTGCCGCGCTGCTGAACCACAAGCTCACCATGCAGGTCGCAGCGGGCGCGCGCGGCTTCCTCCCCTGGTTCTACGACCAGGTCGTGCCGGCCGGCTGCGGGCACGACATCGGGCCGTCCGACCCGACGATGACCGTGCTGCGCCGCGCGCCGCTGTAGCCGGCTATCCCCCGCGGCCGGTCGACCCGCTCAGCTGGTAGAGCCGGAACGCCGGGCAGCCCTTGCCACTGAACTCATGCGCGAGCTTGGCGATGCCTGCACCGGACTCGTACATGGTGGGGTACTGCCGGTTGATCTCGTTGAGGTCACCCAGACCTCCCCGCGGCGGCACGAGGACGTACTTCGCGTGGAAGGCGATGGGGTCGGCGAGCACCCGTTGAAAGTCCCGGTCGTTGGTGATGACGAACTGCTTCGGGTGCCGTGACCCCAGCACCACCAGCGGCGTACACGGGGTGAAGTTGTCCATGAGCACAGCACCGCGGGGCAGCCGGATCCCGTCGAGGTAGCTCGCGATGCCCTGTGCAGAGTCGTGCGCGAAGCGGAGCTCGTAACCCGCTGACCCCGGCTTGAGGATGTAGCCGAGGTGGGAGTGCTCCTCCGGCCCCACGCGCTTGTCGCTCATGGCGAGCGCAGACGTCCCGATGGGGACTGCGGCAACGACGACGGCGAAGCAGATCGCGGCGAGGGAGCGAAGCCACCGCCGGCCGCCCATGTGGCCGGCGGGGCGGGCCAACCCGCAGCCCAGCAGAAGAACCCAGAGCGGGATGACCGCGATGCAGTAGCGCAGGTGGCCTGCGGTCTGTCCACGCAGGAACGTCACGACGGTGAAGAGGACGACGCCTCCGAACACGGACGCCGGCGCGAGCCAGCGCAGGTCCCGCCGCCGCACCGAAACCCACGCCGCAGCCGCAAAGGCGATCGGCAGCGTCGCCGCCAGGGCGCTCAGCTGCAGCGTGATGAACCGCAGCGACCCGATGCCACCCCGGTTCGTGACGAACCGCTCGCCTTCCGCCTGCAGCTGCGACGCGTTGCCGTACTGCGAGGAGAACTGCTCCAAGGGGTGGCCGACGATGATCCAGCTGATGGTCGCCCAGATCACGAAGGCGAACGCTGCCGGCGCCGCGAAGAGGAAGCCGTTCAAGGCAGCGACCCGGGCCCGCTCGCGCCACGCCCCGGCGGTGCTCAGCCCGGTGACCGCAGCGACGACGCTGAAAGCCAACATGGCCGGGACGACGGCCTCGACGCGGGCCAGGTAGGCGAACGCGAGGGCGACTCCCCCAAGCACCAGGTCCCACGTACGTCGTGCGTCGATCCAGGACGCGAGCCGGCGCGTCGTGAGCAGGAGGAAGAACAGGAAGATGGCCTCGCTCATCCCGTTGGCGCCGTACAGGATGATCATCGGCTGCAGGGCGAACAGCGTCGTGATCGCGACCCGGGCTCCGACGCGCACGCGGAGATCGCGCAGGAACGAGTGCACCAGGACGACAGAGCCGGCCATGAACACCGAGGACATGACGTTGCTGCCGAAGGCGTAGGTCACCAGCCCTGGGAAGATCGCCTTGAGCGGCAGCAGTGGCATCACGCTGATCGACGGGAGCGGGTTCCAGACGAACCCGATCGCGGCGAGATGCGGGTCACGGCTGTAGAGCACGTAGAACGCGTTGGCCAACCGCGACTGCGCGTCCCCCGCGAAGCTGTGGTAGCGGAAGGACAGCAGGGCGCCGATCGTCACGTAGGCCACGAAGGCGGGCAGGAAGATGCTGAGCCCCACGCGTCGACGGCCGATGCCTCGTGCGAAGTTTCGGGCACCGGAGGTGGCGGCGCCCCGGCCCCACCGCAGGACACCGCGCGAGCTGCGCAGTGCTGCCTCCAGCAGCTGACGGTGGTCGCCTGCGCGCACGAAGCGCCGCCGTGCGTCGGGTTGCGGGAGGACCGCGAGCGGCCGCGTGTCGACGCTCATCTCAGCTCGCCATCCGCTGGACAGGCGCCGCCGCCGCAGGGTTGGCGGTGAGGCCGTGCGCGGTCTTCTCCCACAGCGACGGGTTGCGCACCAGCTGCCAGGCCGCCTTGTACGCCGCCACGGACATCATCACCCAGTACAGCGGTGCCAGCAGCGCGGCGACGGCGAGCTCCGGCTGCCCGTCGAGCTCGACGCTGACGACCCCGAGGTAGACGACGACTGCGTTGCCGATGACCCAGCAGGCCAGCGCCGGGAAGTAGATCAGCGGTGGGAACAGGTTGCCGATCAGCGACGACTCGGTGACGAACCACAGGATCGTCAGGGCCCAGAAGACAGGGTTCATCAGCGCAAGCAACGGCGTGCCGCCGACGAAGAAGTTGAAGTTGAAGAAACCGCTCGGCCCGAGCTCGCGCCAGAGCCGACGCGGATCGCGCATGTGCACAAGCCAGGTCTGCAGGTAGCCCTTCTGCCACCGCGAGCGCTGCTTGGCCCAGTTGACGAAGTCGCTGTTGGCTTCCTCCAACGTCGTGGACGCAAGCACACCGGTGCGGTAGCCCGCCCGGTGGAAGCGGATGCCGAGGTCTGCATCCTCGGTGACGTTGTACGGGTCCCAGCCGCCCACCTCCTGCAGCTCCTTGCGGCGCATGACGTTCGACGTTCCGCCGAGCGGCACCGGCACGTGGCGTTCCGCAAGCCCCGGAAGGAAGAAGCGGAACCACGCGAGGTACTCCGCCTCGAACCACTTCGTGATCAGGTTGTGGCCGCTGTTGTAGTAGGCCAGCCGCCCCTGCAGGCAGACGACATCGGGCGTCGACCGACGGAACGCGGCTACGGCCCGGCGGAGCTGCAGCGGCTCGGGCCGGTCCTCGGCGTCGTACACGGCGACCAACTCACCCGCCGCCAGGCACAGCCCGTAGTTCAGCGCCTTCGGCTTGGTGCGCGGCCCGCCATCCGGGATCAGCACGACGCTGAAGTGCCGCGGCGGGCGCGCCGCGTGGATGGCCGCCAGCGTCTCCGCGTCGTCCTGCTCGATCAGCAGCTTCACGTCCAGCCGCGAGGTCGGGTAGTCGAGCGCGCCGATGTCGAGCATCAGCCGCGCGATGACCTCGGGTTCCTTGTACGCCGGGATCAGCACCGTGATGATCGGCAGGTCCTCGAGCGCGAGGGCCTCCTCGTCGGAGATGTCGAGCAGGCTGTTGCTCAGCATCGAACGGCGGAACAGCCGTACGCGGTAGATCACGACGATCGCGTAGAGGTAGGTCAGCACCGCGACGATCGCCATCAGGGTGATCCGCGTCTCGAGGATCAGCAGCATCACCAGGGTGGTGCCGAGACCGAGGCCGAGGCGTCGTTGCCCAGGCGTCGTCGTCTCCTTGCACGAGAGGTCCGGGGCCGCGTCGTACAGGCCGTCGATGCTCCGGCGCAGGAAGGCGCGTGACGTCGCCTCGTCGACCGCGACGACGCGCGCGGTCCGGCTCGTACGGCGCTCCGGCCGCGGTTCCAGCGCGCGTTCGAGAAGTCGCGCGTAGGTCCTGCTCGCCGTGCTCCGCACCCATGTCCCGGGCACGCGGCCTCAGTCCTTCGGGTGGGCTGGCGTCGTGGCTCCGGGGCGGGTCCGCACCAGCGTTCGCGCGAACTCGACCAGGAACTGCTTGTTGCGCCCGAGCCCAGCTTCGCTCGTATCGCGACCCGAGGCCGCGTTGTAGGTGCGGAGCCCGAGACTGCGCACCGGATCGGTGCGCGGCTGCGGACCACCGGCCAGCGTCGCGACACTCGCCTTGCCGGGCATGAGAAGCACGACCCGCTCGAAGCGGTTGCCCTTGTCGCTCTTCACCGGCCAGATCCAGTAGACGACGTTCCACTGCATGTGCTGCTTGGGGTTGTCGTAGGTCAGCACGTTGCCGGTGACGCCACCGCCGAGGTCGAAGCTGCGCTCGCCGGACACCGAGTAGCCGTGGAACTTGTAGCAGGCCTCGATGCCGTAGTCGCTGAACCGGCCGAGGGCGGTCGTGCTCACGACGTCGGCCGTGATCGAAGAGCTGGTCTGGCCGCTCGTCGAGTAGTACGAGTAGCGGTACCAGGTCGAGTCGGAGCCGAAGAAGCGCTTCGACCACGGGTACGTCGCGACGTTGGCAGCGGCATAGCCGGGTACGACGGCGGGCGACGTCGTGAAGCTCAGCAGGCGCGCTGCACCGAGGTCGCCGGCGACGAGCTGGTACTGCTTCATACCGGCGTTGGCGACGCCCATGAACAGCGCGGTCGACAGCAGCAGGATAACGGCGCCCTTCGCCCGCGGCACCGCGACCCGGTGGTAGGGCTGCTGCGCAACCTCGGTCACCCGCTCTGACGCGGGACGACGGGGCGCGGCCGGGGGGACCGACAGCCGGAACCACGGCATCGTCAGCGCCATCACGGCGATGCCCGCACAGAACAGCACGAGCCCGATGACCGGGTGCAGACCGTCGATGGCGACGTGCTCGCCGTACCGGGAACCGGCCCAGAAGATCAGCAGCAGGCGCAGGACGTTGAGCGCCCAGATGAGGGTGATCCCCGAAGCGAGCCACAGCAGCTTGAGCGAACGCCGGCCGCGGACGAGCGACGTGAAGGCCACGCCGACGAGCAGGAAGCCGACGACGCCGTTGACGCCCGAGCACGAGGACGCGACGGAGAGCACGAACGGCTTGCCCGCATGCACCACCGAGAACAGTGATCCGTCCGAGCCGCTGGCGGGCGTCGCCACATGCCAGTGCTTGAGCGAGTCGGTGAGCGCCTGGATCGTCAGCCCCGTGAAGCCGTCCAGCCACCGGCTCAGGAAGGCGGTGTACGGCAGCGGCCAGGCCAGCAGCAGGAAGCCGATGGCAACGCGCAGGCGCCAGAGGGCACGTACGCCGAAGACGAGAGTCACCACCGCGGCCACGAAGAACGGCATGCTCAGCAGGTCGACCCGCCAGACCCAGAACAGGCTGGAGAGCCGCGCCGGCAGTGCAGTGACGATCAGCACTGCCGCCGCCAGCAACGGGATCGCGACGATGATGTCGACCTGGCGGTCGTGAATGGTCGGCTCGTCGGCCGCGGGCCGGGCCCGCAGCAGCGCCAGACCCAGGGCCATGATCGGCACGAGTCCGAGGTAGGCCAGCGGCGTCTCGAGCCCGAGGGCCCGGACCAGCGTCATCAGCGAGTAGTGGTAGGCGCCGGCGATGGCGATCAGGCAGGCCGCCAGCCGGAGCCCGAAGCTGTTGCGGGCGGCCCAGACCTGGACCCCCGGCGGCAGCGACCAGCGCGGCACGCTGGGGAGGCTGAGCGAGGTCAAGGGGGCTCTCCAAAGGGCGCTGGGCGGGCGTCAGAGGAGGGTTTCGACGCGCCGGCGCCGGCTCCTGCCGCCAGCCAGAAGTCGCCGGAGCAACCACCGCGAGCCACCGCAGGTCGGGGCATTCCGCCCACCCATCCCATATGTCCGGAACTGCGCCGACCCAAATGCCGTCAATCGGCCCAACCTGGGGCGCGCGATCGGGCCACTCCCGACTACCTTCCGCGAGCCGCCTCCCAGCCCCGGCAATCCCGGAGACCCCCCAGTGTCGCTTCGCCCTGCTCGCCGTACCCGCCGCGCCCTGCCCACCGCCGTGGCCCTCGCCCTTCTCACTCTGGCGGTGCTCTCACCGCCTGCTTCGGCCGGGCGGACGAGCGTCGCGGGCGACCCGACCACGCCGAGCTTCGGCGTACCGAGGGTCGTCGACCCGATCCACGTCTACGGCGAGCCCGACATCGCGGTCAACCCGAGGACCGGGGCGATCCACGCCTCTGGTCCGCAGGGCACCGGCACCCAGCGCTCGATCTGGAACGTCTCGGTCGACAACGGTGACTCGTACCGCGTGCTGGCCAACGTGCCGTCGAACGAGTACCCCACGGCCGGCGTGCCGACCAAGAGCGCGATCGCGCCCGGCGGTGGGGACACGGAGATCGTCTTCGACCGGGCCGGCAAGGCGTACTTCACCGACCTCGCCGCCCTGGCGTGCTTCGCCAGCGTCACCACCCCGGACGACGGTGCCACGACGCCGACGGCCAACCCACACGCATGCCCGAGCGAAGCAGCGACCGACGACCGGCAGTGGATGGGCGTGTTCGACCCGGCGCCGAGCGACCAGACCGTGTCGGCCTACACCGGCACGAAGCCGCTGGTGTACATGTCGTGGAACGGCGGCAGCCACAAAGTCGCGTCGAGCACGGACGGGCTGGACTTCTCCCACCTGGCCGGATCGGCGCCAGGCAGCCTCAGCGCCTACCCGGTGGTCGACCAGCACACCGGCGACTTCCTCGTGCCGGTCTCCGGCAGTGGACACACCCGCCTCGCAGTCGGCGTTCCGACCCCGACCGGCGACCTCGTGTTCCGCTTCGTCGAGATGCCGGCCGGGACGGTGCGCGGGACGCTGTTCCCGATCCTGACCCAGGACAGCGCCCGCAACCTCTACATGGTCTACATCCGCGACAGCGCTCCCGGTCAGTACCAGGCCTTCTACACGTGGTCGCCCCCGGGCGACGACAACGCGTGGAACCACTGGTCCGCGCCGGTGCAGATCAGCAGTCCCCCGGCCAACGTCGACGTCTTCCCGTGGGCGAAGGCCGGCGGGCCCGGCATCCTCGACGTGGCCTGGTACGGCACCGACCAGACCATGGCCCAGCTCGGCACCTCTGGCCCCAGCGCCCGCAAGAACCAGACGTGGAACCTCTTCTTCAACCAGGTCACGGACGCGAACAGCCCGACCCCCGTCAGCCATCAGGTGATCGCCGGCCCGCACCCGATCCACTACAACGACATCTGCCTGCAGGGCACCGGCTGCATCACCGGCCAGGGCAACCGCAACATGGCCGACTTCTTCAAGGTCACGATCGGTCCGGACGGCAGAGCAAGGATCGTGTACGACGACACGTCCAACGGCTTGGTGCAGGGCGTTCAGGACACAGCCGCCGACCACCAGGGCGCCGCGCTGGTCACCGTCGTGACGCAGAACTCCGGCCTCAACTCGCTGACCGGCGAGCCGCTCGCCCCGATGGAGACCACCGACGCGGTCAACGGCACGAGCGACCCCGCCGGCGACGCGCTGTTCAAGCCGCTCGGCGGCAGCAACGTGCCGGCTGCCGACATCAAGGACCTGCGGCTCACCGTGACCGGCGGCAACCTCGTCATCACCGCGACGACAGCGAGCGGGTTGCTGGCCGATGCCGCGGCCGCCGGCGGCGTGCCGTTCGCCGAGCTCGTCGTCCGCTGGCAGCTGGGCAACACGCTGTACCACGCAGGGGTCGAGATGAGCGCCGCGCCGGCCGCCCCGGCCGCCGTCTACTGGGCCGGGAAGACAAAGAGCGTCGACCTCTGCTCGGTCTCGGGCTGCAAGCCCAACTACCTCGTCTACAACATGCCGCCTCAGCCCGACGCGACGCTCGAGACAGGCGGCATCAGCACAGCGGGCGGCAAGACGACGTACACCATCACGGTCCCGCTGGCCGACATCGGCAACCCCGCCCCCAGCGCCCTGTTCGAAGAGGTGATGGGGTTCGCGACGGTCTCGCCCGTGTCGTACGCGAAGCCGCAGGACAACGCACTGGACTTCGCCGACGAGGTGCCGCTGCAGATCGAGGGCACCCGCACCTTCAACTTCCGGGCCGGCGCGCAAGCGGCACCGGACGTCCCCGAGGTTCCGGCCACCGCCCTGCTCCCCCTGGTGGGCGCACTCATGCTGGCGACCGCCGTCGCCGTACGACGACGGAGGAACCATGCGTAACCGCCGCTGGCTCGCGCTGGGCGCTTTGAGCTCCCTGGCCATGCTGGTGCTCGTGGGTCCGGCACAGGCCGCCGGCGACGCCTACGGCCCCACGCCCCAGGTGCCCTGCGAATCGGGCTCGCTCACCGAGTCGACCCAGGGTCGGGTGCCGACCGCAGAGGTGGACAGCGGGCGCGCCGCGCAGGGCTACCACTGCAACAGCACAGAGGTGAGTCACTTCGGGAAGACCGGTGGCTTCCGGGTCGAGAGCTACGTCGACAAGGCCGGAAACGTGTGCGGCTTCTACGACACGACGCTGCTGTTCCCGAGCAGCGGCTTCTACGACCCGGTCGAGGGGACCGGTACCTACGTCATGGACATGTCGGATCCCGCTCATCCGCAGCATGTGGGGACGCTGCGTACGCCGGCCATGCAGTCGCCGCACGAGACGCTGCGGCTGAACAAGAAGCGGGGGCTGCTCGCCGCGGCGATGAGCTACCCGACGTTCCAGCCCGGCGTCGTTGACGTGTACGACGTCAGCCAGGACTGCCGGGCTCCCGTGCTGATGTCGAGCACCCCGCTCGGCGTTCTCGGTCACGAGAGCGGCTTCTCCCCTGACGGCAACACCTACTACGTCGGCTCGCTGTACGGCCACACGCTCGCCGCGGTCGACCTCACGAACCCGATGATCCCCTCGCTGCTCTGGGTCAGCAAGGACTACCAGCCCCACGGCATGAGCGTCAGCGAGGACGGCAATCGCCTCTACATGACGCAGAAGGGCACCGGCCCGGGGCTGCTCACGATCCTGGACGTCACCCAGATCCAGAACCGCACCACCAACCCGACGGTGCCCGTCGTGAGCCAGACGACGTGGCCGAACGTCGGCACCCCGCAGTACGCCGAGCCGTTCACGCAGAACGGCCACCCTTACGTCATGGAGGTCGACGAGTACGGCAGCGGCTCCAACGTCGGCGCAGCCCGCATCATCGACATGGATGCGCCCGGAGCCCCTGTCGTCTACCCGGCCGGTGGCGACAAGCAGCCCAAGGTCATCTCCAACATGCGGTTGCAGGTGAACCAGGCCGCCGACCAGGCGGGCGCCCAGAAGAGCGACCCCGGAGCCGGCGTGCAGTTCCAGGGCTACGAGGCCCACTACTGCAGGATCCCGACCCGGACCGACCCGACGATCGTTGCCTGCTCGTTCATCGTGTCGGGGCTGCGCGTCTTCGACATCACCGACCCGCATGCGCCCCAGGAGATCGCCTACTTCAACGGGCACATCGCCAAGGACGCGACCAACCCTGAGCACCAGGGCGCATGGGCCATGGCCGCCCCTGCCTTCGCGCCGGGGAACGACAGGCAGATCTGGTACTCCGACGGCAACCTCGGCTTCTACGCCGTCGGGCTGACACCGAACGCCCACCGCGTGGACGTCACACCGCCACCCGTGGAAACCCCGGAGGTGCCGGTCAGCGCGCTGCTGCCGATCGCGGCGCTGCTGGTGCTCGGGACCGTCGTGGCGATCCGCCGTCGTACGGACTAGTGGAAGGAGTCCCCGCAGGCGCATGAGCCGCCGGCGTTGGGGTTGTCGATCGTGAAGCCCTGCTTCTCGATCGTGTCCACAAAGTCGATGCTGGCGCCGGCGAGGTAGGGAACGCTCATCCGGTCGACGACGACCTTGACGGCGCCGTCGGCGTACTCCTGCACGGAGTCGCCGTCCAGCGAGCGCTCGTCGAAGAACAGCTGGTAGCGAAGGCCGGAGCAGCCGCCAGGCTGGACAGCAACCCGCAGCGCGAGGTCGTCGCGTCCTTCCTGAGCCAGCAGGGCCTTCACCTTGTCGGCTGCGGTGTCCGTCAGCACAACGCCGGTGGCGGTGCTGGCAGCAGCAGTGGCGTCGGACGTCTCGGCGGTCATCGGGGTGTCTCCAGAGGTCTCGGGGTCTACCTGCACAACGCGGGGTCGTCCCGGGCCCTTCCCATCCTAGCCGCGCACCCGCTCTCCAGCCCTCCACTCCGACCGGCCGGCCGGCCGTGGCTTGTCCCTCCCGCTGGGGCCACCTCTGGAGTGCCTCCGCGCCTTCTCACGATCAGGTTGGAGAGTCTTCGGCCGCCTGTGAGCGGGTCAAGCTCCTCCAACCTGATCGTCAGGCGAGCCAACGACTGGCAACCTGCGGCGAGGGGCGTTCTGGAGCGCTCCCTTCCGCCGAAGTGGCCGGGACGCAACACCTTTCCGCGGCCAGCTGGGCCGGATCCGGCCCCACGGGCCTGATCCGGCCCAGGTTTCCGTCGACAACGGTCGCCAGCTGGGAAGCCGACCGGAACAGAAGGGCGGTTATCGGCTGGTTGCCGCAAGGTCAGCCGCGGGACCACTCCCGAGCGACGCGTTCGGCCAGTGCGGCAAGCTCCTCCCCCGGCGCGGCGAGCGCGGCCTCGAGCCCCACGACGTCCGCTACGGCGTACGTGGCGTCGATGCCGGCCGCCGCGCACTCGCGCCGCCCCACGGTGACCTGCCCCGCGATGACCAGGCACGGCAGTCCCACGTCGGATGCGGCCGCGGCCACTCCCGACACGACCTTGCCCTGCAGGGAGGAGAAGTCGAACGTGCCCTCTCCCGTCACCACCAGGTCCGCCTTGGTCACTCGCTGCGCCAGCCGCACCAGGCGCGCGACGAGGGCGATCCCCGGCTCGCGCAAAGCGCCGAGCGCGAACAACGCGGCGCCGAGGCCACCAGCAGCGCCCGCCCCGGGAAGGTCACGCACCCGGACGCCCGCCGCTGCCTCCAGCTCGTCGGCCCAGGAGTGCAGGCGCGCGTCCAGCAGCAGCACCTGCTCGGGGGTCGCACCCTTCTGCGGCCCGAAGACCGCCGAGGCGCCGTAGAGGCCAAGCAGCGGCGCGTCCACGTCCGTGGCGGCGACGAGCTCCACGGCCGGGAACAGTGGCCACGCGGACAGCCCGCCGAGCGCGCTGATCATCCCGGCGCCGCCGTCGTTCGTGCCGGACCCGCCCAGCCCGATGACGACCCGCTTGGCACCGGCGTCGACCGCCGCCGCGACGAGCTCGCCGACGCCGTACGACGAGGTCCGGGTCGGGTCCCGCTCAGCCGGTCCGAGCAGGTGCAGCCCGCACGCCTGGGCCGACTCGACGTACGCGGTCGTGCCGTCGATCAGGTACGACGCCGCGACCGGCCGGCCGAGCGGGTCCTGAACGCTGACCACCATCCGCCGGGCGCGCGGGAGCGCGGCTGCGAGCACGTCGACGAAGCCCGGTCCCCCGTCCGACATCGGCGCGAGGTCGAGGGCATCGCTCGGCGCGGCGGCCCGCCAGCCGGCCGCGACGGCGCTCGCGGCCTCGACCGCGGACAGGGTGCCGCCGAACTCGTCGGGCGCCACCACGATCCGCACGGGGACAGGGAAGCACGCAGGCCGGTCGGTGGTTGTCGTCTGTGAGACGCTATCTAGGCCGACCTCTCCCCGAGGAGTCCCGTGACCACCCCCGCCGACCTCGACCTGCCCGCCGGCGTCGAGCCGTCGCCGCTGGCCCTGCTCCTGCTCGGGCGACAGCGCGACCCCGACAGCGAGCGCGGTGTCGACTGCCCCGGGGACCTGCCCCCCGCGTCCGACCCGACACTCGTCGCCCGGGCCCGCGCGGCCAAGGCCGCTCTCGGCGACCGCCTGTTCGTCCTCGGGCACCACTACCAGCGCGACGAGGTCATCGAGTTCGCCGACGTGACCGGCGACTCCTTCAAGCTGGCGCAGCAGGCCGCAGCCCGACCGGAGGCTGAGTTCATCGTCTTCTGCGGTGTGCACTTCATGGCCGAGTCCGCCGACATCCTGACCGGCCCCGAGCAGGCCGTGATCTTGCCCGACCTCGCAGCGGGCTGCTCGATGGCTGACATGGCGACGTTCGACCAGGTCGAGGAGTGCTGGGCCGTTCTCACCGACGCCGGTGTGGCCGACGCGACCGTGCCGGTGAGCTACATGAACTCCTCCGCGGCGATCAAGGGCTTCACGGGTCGGCACGGCGGCACGATCTGCACCAGCAGCAACGCCCGGCGGGCGATGGAGTGGGCGCTCGGCAAGGGCGGTCCGTCACCCCGAAAGATCCTGTTCCTGCCGGACCAGCACCTCGGTCGCAACACCGCCGTACGAGAGCTCGGACTCAGCCTCGACGATTGCGTCGTCTACAACCCGCACCGGCCGAACGGCGGGCTGACCACCGATCAGCTGCAGGCCGCGACGGTGATCCTGTGGAAGGGCCACTGCTCGGTGCACGGCCGGTTCACGGCGGAGTCGGTCGCCGACGTGCGCGAGCGCATCCCCGGCGTCCAGGTGCTCGTCCACCCCGAGTGCACGTACGAGGTCGCGATGGCCGCCGACCTCATCGGCTCCACCGACTTCATCATCCGCACCCTCGAGGCGGCGCCCCCCGGCAGCAAGTGGGCCATCGGCACCGAGCTGAACCTGGTGAAGCGGCTCGCCAAGCAGCACCCGGACAAGACCGTCGTCTTCCTCGAGAAGACGGTCTGCTTCTGCGCCACCATGAACCGCATCGATCTGCCGCACCTGGTCTGGGCCCTCGAGCAGCTGGTCGCCGGGAACATGCCCAACCGCATCACCGTCGAGCCCGAGACGGCCCGCTACGCCAAGCAGGCGCTCGACCAGATGCTCGCGCTGCCGTAAGAAGCGGGCCCTTACGCCGTACTCTTCCCACCCATGTCCGAGACTCCCGGATCCGGGAAGGGGCGACCCACCCCGAAGCGCCGGGATGCCCAGCGGCGGCACGGGGGTCCGGTTGCGCCGCCGCCCGCCACCCGCAAGGAAGCGGCCCGTCGGATCCGGGCGCAGGGGGCGGAGAAGCGCAAGGCGGTCCGAGCGGGCACGAAGGCCGGCGACGAGACGGCGATGATGGCGCGCGACCGGGGGCCGGTACGGCGGCTGGTCCGCGACCTGGTCGACTCCCGCCGGCACCTCGGCGTCGTGCTCCTGCCGGCGACGTTCGTGCCCGTGCTGTCCGGCCTGTCGTCGAGCCAGGCGGTGCGACAGGCCGCGATCTCGGTCTGGCTGCTCGGCGTTGCCGTCGCCGTAGCCGACATGGTGGTGACCGGCAGCCTGATCCGCCGCCGGCTGCGCCGCGGCTTCCCGGCGGAGACGAAGATGCGCGGCCACGTCGTCTACGGGCTCATCCGCACGGCGCAGTTCCGCCGGCTGCGGGTGCCGCCGCCTCAGGTGCGACCCGGAGCTGAGGTCTGAGCGTGCGCACGTCCCTCGCCCTGCTGGCCGTCGGCCTGCTCATGACCGCCTGCACCACGACGGTGCATGCGGACGTCGCCATCGACGACGCAGCTGCGACCGCCCCGGCGTCCGGTCTGGAGCGACTGCTGCTCACGGCGACGACCTCGGCGCAACCCGCGTTCACGGCGTCCGCAGTGCCGATCCCGCTCCGCCAGCTGCCGCGTGGCGGCAGGCGGATCTTCCCGACGTACCTCGTCGTCGCCCACTACGGCACTGCGGGTACGGCGGCGCTCGGCGTACTGGGCGAAGGCAGTCCCGACGTCGCAGCCGCGCGACTGGTGCGGGCGGCCGCCCCGTTCGCGAAGGCGTCCGGCCGCCGGGTGCTGCCGGCGTTCGAGCTCATCGCGACGGTCGCGCAGCGCAAGCCGGGAGACGACGGCACCTACAGCGCATACCTCTCCGACGCCGACGTCGCGCGCTATCTCGCCGCGGCCCGGCGCATGAAGGCGCTCGTCGTTCTCGACCTTCAGCCGGGCCGGGCCGACTTCCTGACCCAGGCCAGGCATTACGAGAAGTTCCTGCTGCAGCCCGACGTCGGTCTCGCGCTGGATCCGGAGTGGAAGCTCACGCCGACGCAGGTGCCGTTGAAGCAGATCGGCGCGACCGATGCGGCATCGATCAACGCCGTGTCGTCGTACCTCGCCCAGCTGACCGTGTCGCACGGCTTGCCGGAGAAGCTGTTCGTGGTGCACCAGTTCCGCACCGACATGATCCCGGACCGCGTGAAGGTCGTGCCTCGACCAGGCTTGGCGATGGTCGTGCACCTTGACGGCTTCGGGACGCAGTGGGTGAAGCACGAGGTCTACGACGCGCTGAGCCTCAAGACCGGCCCGCTGCACAACGGGCTCAAGCTCTTCATCGACGAGGACACCCACATGTTCACGCCGTACGAGGCGATGGCCTTCCGCCCCCGCCCCGAGCTCGTCACCTACCAGTAGCCCGCGTCGACCAGGCGAGCGTCAGAAGACGGGTGCAGGGTCAACGCTCACGAGCTCTGACGCAACGGGGGCGGGGCGAGGGGCTAGAGGACGGGCTTGGCGTCCGGCGAGTAGGCGGCGGCGGTGTACTTGGCGACGGCCGACCACATCAGCCAGCCCTGGATGCCGTTGTCGCGGGCGCCCTTGATCTGCTGGCGCACCTTGTCCGCGGTGTAGCGGCCCTTGTAGTTCTCGTCCTGCAGCCACGGCACGACGACGCAGCTGGTGCCCTTCACGTCCTTGCGCCAGTCCTTGAGCGATCGGTAGACGATGTCGTAGGCGCCGACGTACGTGTCCGGTACGCCGTACTCGCCGGGGTTCCAGTGCGACGGGTAGTCCATCGGGATGACGACGTCGAGGTACTTCGCCATCTTCGGGATGTTCTGCGCGGTGGACTTGAAGCGGGTCGCTGCCTGCGCGAAAGCGGCCGCACCCAGCGAGCCGCCGAGCGGCCGGATCTTCGCCTGGGCCTCGGCGAGGAACGACACGATGGAGTCCTCGGGCAGTCCCTTCAAGCCGGGGAACCGCATCCCCTGGATCTTGCCGTCGGGCCGGCGGATGTAGTCGTAGACGACGTCATCGAAGCCGCCCTTGATGGCCTCGACGGCGATGTCCTGGTTGTACTTGCGGACGTCGGGATTGGCGAAGTTGGTGAACCCGTGCTTGTTGTAGCCGTAGAGGTACTTCGTGCCGTTGGGGTTCTGGATGAACCACGCGTTCTTGTGGTGCGCCTCGGCGTACGCCGCGAGCTTGGGATCGTTGAACGCGACGACGCGACCGATCACCCGTACGCCGAGCCGGTGCAGCAGCGCCGTCACCTTCGGCAGGTCGTAGTAGGCGAACGTCGACTTCGCCGCCTTGGCCAGCGGGATCTGGGACGAGTAGTTGATGATCCCGTCCTCGTCCTTGATGTCGAGCTCGACGGCGTTGATCTTGTGCGCCTTGATCAGGGCGAGCACCGGGTTGCGCAGCGGGCTGTACGCCCACGCCGCACCTGTCACGTGCACGGCCCGGATGTTCGACGGGTACGCCGTGGGCACGGTGACGAGCTTCTCCGTCGTGTTGCCCGCGGCGTCGGTCGCGACGACCTTCGCGCCGGCCGGCGGCACCTTGTAGTGGATGGTGAACGTCGTACCCGTGGTCTTCAGATCACCTTGGTCGGCCGTGACCTTCGCGCCCTTGTCCACCGTGCCGGTGACATCGACCTCGTCCTTGATCTTCACCGGCTTCTCGGGTGCCTTCACCTCGAGCGCCGGCGGAGTCGCGTCAACGGTGAAGTGCCGGGTGACGGTCGCCGAGCCGAGGAAGGACCTCGGAGCCGTGACCTTCAGCGTGTGCTTGCCATCGGCCAGGCCCGTGAGGCTGACCTTCTCGCCGGTCATCGTCGCGGGCTTGCCGTCGATGGTCGCCTTGATCGACTTCGCGTCGACGCCCTTCGGGGTGACCGACACCGCGTCGTCGAGTGCATGGGCGCCCAGCAGCGCACCGTCGCGCAGCCCGGCCACGGAGAGGCTTCCGCCGGTCTTGGCGATGGCTGTGGGCACAGCCACAGCAACCACCACCGCGGCCGCGAGGGGAAGGAGTACGGCGGGGCGGCGCAGGCGGGGCACGGGCTGGGGGGCCTCTCTGATCGGGTCGGGGGGGTGAGCGAGACTCGGTGGCCGGTGTGGGCCACGAGACAGGAGTGAAGGTGCGGGCAGGTTACCGGTGCACGAGGGCCCTCACGGCCGGCTTGTGCGGACTCGCCCTCGGCGCCGCGGCCTGCAGCAGTGGCCAGCGGGGCGTGACATCGGCCGGGCCGGTCGCCTCCGCGCAGCCGACCGCAGCCGCGTCGCCGACGACGGTCGCCGTCGACCCCGCCGCCGTCCATGCCAACGAGCTCGGGGTCGTGCCGGTCCTCATGTACCACCAGATCGTCGCCCAGCCCAAGGGCGTCTACGACCAGACGCCCGCGCAGCTCACGGCGGAGCTGACGCGCCTCTACCACCAGGGTTATCGGACGGTCACGGCCGACGCTTTCGTCACCGGTCGGATGGATCTGCCCGCCGGCAAGAGCCCGATGGTGATCACCTTCGACGACGCAACGACGAGCCAGTACGGCGAGCTCCCGGACGGCTCGGTCGACCCGAAGTCGGCGCTGGGCATCCTGCTCGCCGTCGGCAGGGCCAACGGCGAGGAGCACCCGGTCGCGACGTTCTACGTCAACGAGGAGCCGTTCGCCGGCCACGACGACTACCTCAAGAAGCTGCACGACCTCGGCATGGAGATCGGCGACCACACCCTCACGCACGCCAACCTCAAGCACCTCGACGACATCCAGGTGCAGGCGGAGATCGCCAAGGACCTCACGCTGATCCAGCGGGCGGTGCCAGGCATCGACGTCACGACGATGGCGCTGCCGCTCGGCATCCACCCGGTCAACAAGGCGCTCGCGGCCAAGGGCAAGTTCGGTACGACGGCGTACAGCTTCAAGGCCGTCATGCTCGTCGGCGCGGGACCAGCGCCTTCGCCGTACGCCGCGAAGTTCAAGCCGTTGGCGATCCCGCGACTGCTGTCAGGCCACGACAAGAGCCTCTACTTCGGCGCGACATACTGGCTCAACCGGATCGGGACCACGCGCTACATCAGCGATGGCGATCCCAGTTACATCTCGTTCCCGAAGTCGGCAGCAGACAAGCTGTCGCCCCGCTTCGCGAGCCTCGCTCGCCCGTACTGAGGACCTGCACCCATGGAGTTCCGTCACCTCGGCCGCAGCGGCCTCATCGTCAGCGAGATCTCGTACGGCAACTGGCTGACGCACGGCTCGCAGGTCGAGGCCGACCAGGCGACCGCCTGCGTGCGCGAGGCCCTCGAGGTCGGGATCACCACGTTCGACACGGCCGACGTCTACGCCCAGACGAAGGCCGAGTCGGTCCTTGGTGAGGCGCTCAAGGGGGTCCGCCGCGAGTCGTACGAGCTGTTCACCAAGGTCTACTGGCCGACGGGTCCCGGCAAGAACGACCGCGGGCTGTCACGCAAGCACATCCTCGAGTCCTGCAACGCGTCGCTGAAGCGGCTGCACACCGACCACATTGACCTCTACCAGGCGCACCGCTTCGACGTCGAGACGCCGCTGGAGGAGACGCTACGAGCCTTCGACGACCTCGTCCGCGCGGGCAAGATCAACTACATCGGCGTCTCCGAGTGGACGGCATCGCAGATCTCCGACGCGCTCGACATCGCCGACAAGATGGGCTTCGACCGCATCGTCTCGAGCCAGCCGCAGTACTCCATGCTCTGGCGCGTCATCGAGGCCGAGGTCGTGCCCTTGTGCGAGAAGCAGGGAATCGGCCAGATCGTGTGGAGCCCGATCGCGCAGGGCGTGCTGACGGGCAAGTACCTGCCGGGCCAGCCGCCGCCGGAGGGGTCGCGCGCCACCGACCCGACCGGCTCCAACTTCATCCAGGGCTTCCTGCGCGACAACGTGCTCGAGAAGGTGCAGCAGCTCAAGCCGCTCGCCGACGAGGCCGGGCTGACCATGGCGCAGCTCGCCATAGCGTGGGTCCTCAACAACCCCAACGTGTCGTCGGCGATCGTCGGGGCCACCCGGCCGGAGCAGGTGCGCGACAACGCGGCCGCAGCCGGCAAGAAGCTCGACACCGACCTGCTGAAGAGGATCGACGAGGTCCTCGACGGCGTGGTGATCGACGACCCCGCGCGCACGGTCAGTCCCGCCGCGCGCCCCTAGTACTGACGGGTGATGGTGCGACGTTCGCGACGGGAGGAACGTCCAACTCCCAGCGGATATCAGGAGGCACCATGACCATCCCGACACAGGCGCCGGAGCTTACGGTCACCACGTCCGCCACGCAGACCGACGCGCAGCTGATCATCCAGCTGGCGCAGCTGAGCACCTCGATGCGCGTCGACCACGGTGTGGCGTTGCTCCACAAGCACCACAAGCAGGGCAATGCAGGCCTGTCGTACGAGGCCTTCCAGGCCGCCTACCCCGATGGCGACGCAGACGGGACGGCCATCCTCAATGTGCTCGCTTGGAACGAGACGGTCGGCACCCTCGTCAAGCAGGGGCTGCTCGACCGCGGACTGGTCCTCGACTGGCTGTGGGTCGCTGGCGCCTGGGACCGGTGTCGCGCCATCGCACTCGGTCAGCGCGAGGAGATGGGCGTGCCCGGGATCTGGGAGAACTTCGAGGCCCTCGCCGCATCGCAGACCTGAGCCCAGCCGTCAGGCCGACTCGAGGGACATCGGGCCGTAGACCTTGCGGTCGCCCTCGAACAGGGTGACCTGGGCGACACCGGCCTCGAGCAGCTCGCGCCAGCTCTCGCCGATGAAGCTCTCCGCGTCGGACTGGCTGGGGAACGCCTCCGGCGGCCCGAGTCCCTCGGGAGCGGTCGGGCTGCCGTCGGGTGACTCGTAGCGCCAGGTCCAGGCCATCCGTCGTCGTCCTCTCGAGGTGAGCAGTCAGTCGGCGCGCTAGGCCCATGCGTGACAGCCCGCAGACCGCTTGTCGATCAGCTTGGAGACTCTCTCGCACGCTCTTCCGGCGTACCAGATCCCCAACCTGATCGTGACGACGGAAATGCACAAGATGTGGCGCCAGCGCACGGTGGCCCGCCTCGGCACCCGCCGGCCCGGTCGCATTGTGCATTTCCGTCGGGCGTCCGGGGTGCCTCTAGGCGTTCAGCTCATCCGGGCGCAGGGCGCGCAGGACGCAGAACTCGTTGCCCTCGGGGTCGGCGAGCACAACCCAGGTGGCATCCGACGGCTGACCGATGTCGACGCGCCGAGCGCCGAGCGCCTCGATCCGGCGTACCTCTTCGTCCTGGTCCTCGGGACGCAGGTCGATGTGCAGCCGGTTGAGGCCCGACTTGCCGTCTGCGTCGCGCAGGATCACCAGGTCCGGCACGAGCCCGCTCTCCTGGCTGCCCGGCGGCGCCTGGATCTCGATCTCCTCGTCGTCGCTGTAGGTGATGAGCCAGCCGAGCGCCTGCGACCAGAACTGCGCGAGCGCCCTCGGGTCGGTCGCCTTGATGGTGACGCTGGAGTCGGATTCCCATGTCAGCGGACGTGCGAGGGGACGAAGGGCGGTTTGATCACGCGCACCGGCGTCGTACGGCCTCGTACGTCGACGACGAGCTCGTCGCCCTCGGCAACAGCAGCGTCGAGCAGCGCCAGCCCGATGCCGACCTTGCGGGTCGGTGAGAACGTCCCGCTCGTCACCTCCCCGACGTTCGCGTCGCCGCGCAGCACCGCCATGTGCGCGCGCGGGATGCCGCGGTCGAGTGCCTCCAGCCCCCAGAGCAGTCGCCGGGGGCCGGCCTCCTTCTCGGCGACCAGTGCGTCGCGTCCCCAGAACCGGTCCTTCTTCCAGCCGACCGCCCACCCCGCGCGGGCCTGCACCGGCGTGATGTCGAGGGACAGGTCCTGGCCATGCAGCGGGTAGCCCATCTCGGTGCGCAACGTGTCGCGCGCACCCAAGCCACAGGGCGTCACGCCGAGCGCCAGAACCGCATCCCACAGCTCGCCCGCGTCGTCCCAACGAGGCAGCAGCTCGAACCCGAGCTCGCCGGTGTAGCCGGTGCGACACACGACGACAGGCTTGCCCTGCCAGGACGCGTTCGTGAAGCTCATGTAGTCGTGGGACGTCGGCAGCCCGAGCTGCTCGACGACCTTCCCCGACTGCGGTCCCTGGATCGCCAGCACCGCGAGCGTCGTGTGCAGGTCCTCGACCGAGATGCCGGCGTCCAAGGACTCAGCATCGGCCGCGAGCCGCGACACGACCTGCGAGGAGTTGGCCGCGTTCGGGATCAGGAAGACCTCGTCCTCGCTGCGCACGTACTGGATGAGGTCGTCGACGACACCGCCGCTCGCGTCGTCGCAGCACAGCGTGTACTGCGCCTGCCCGGGCCCGATGCGGCGCAGGTCGTTGGTCAGTCGGTCGTTGACGAAGTCGACCGCACCCGGCCCGCGCACGACGCCTTTCCCGAGGTGGCTGACGTCGAAGACGCCGACGCTCTCGCGGACCGCGGTGTGCTCCTGCAGTACCCCGGCGTACTGGATCGGCATCTCCCACCCGCCGAAGTCGGCCATCTTCGCGCCGAGCGCGACGTGCCGGTCGTGGAGCGGGCTCTTCTGCAGGGCAGGCATGTGAGGGAGCCTAGGAGGCGTGACGACGACGCTCGTGGTGATGGGTGTGAGCGGCTCCGGGAAGACGACGGTCGCGACCCGGCTCGCGCAGCGGCTCCGCTGGGTGTTCGCCGAGGGCGACGACTTCCACCCGGCCGCGAACGTCGACAAGATGCGCAACGGCATCCCCCTGACCGATCAGGACCGGTGGCCGTGGCTGGCATCCCTGGCTGACTGGATCGGCGGCCGGGAGGCGGCTGGCCAGAACGCGGTGCTCACCTGCTCGGCCCTGAAGCGCGCCTACCGGGACGTCTTGACCGACGGACATCCCTCCGTGCGCTTCGTGCACGTCACGGCGACAGCGGAGACGATCCGGCGGCGGCTCGAGCAGCGCCGCGGCCACTACATGCCGGCGTCGCTGCTCGACTCCCAGCTCGCCACCCTCGAGCCGCTGAACCCGGACGAGCCCGCGATGACGGTCGCCGGGGACGCTGAGCCCCACGAGGTCGTCGACGCCGTGCTCGCCCGCCTCGACGGGTAGCCGGTGCAGGCGTTGGATGGCGCCATGGACAGTTTCGACGTCATCGTCATCGGGGGCGGGCCGGTCGGGGAGAACGTCGCCGCCCGCGCCGTTCGCGGCGGCCTGACGGTGGCGCTGGTGGAGGCGGAGCTGTACGGCGGCGAGTGCTCGTACTGGGCCTGCATCCCGAGCAAGGCGCTGCTTCGACCGGTCGAGCTGCACGCTGCTGCGCAGCGCATCCCCGGGCTGCCCGTCGGTGACCTCGACGTCGAGAAGGTCCTCGCGCGGCGGGACGAGTTCGTCGGCGACTGGGACGACGCCGGCCAGGAGAAGTGGGTCGTCGACACCGGCATCGCAGCCATCCGTGGACACGGCCGACTGGCCGGCGACAAGACCGTCGAGGTCACCGCGGACGACGGCACGACGACCCGGCTGACCGCCTCGCATGCCGTTGTCGTCGCCACCGGGACCACGGCGGCCGTACCACCGATCCCGGGCCTCCGAGAGGCGCAGCCGTGGACCTCGCGCGAGGCGACCAGCATGCATGCGGTTCCGCGCCGGCTGGTCATTCTCGGCGGTGGCGTGGTCGCCTGCGAGATGGCGCAGGCCGTGAAGGGCCTCGGAGCAGCAGAGGTGGCCGTGCTCGAGCGCGGCGCCGGACTTCTCGGCCGGATGGAGCCATGGGCCGGCGAGCTCGTCGCCGAAGGGCTGAGAGCTATCGGCGTCGACGTGCGCACCGGCGCGCAGGTCGTCGAGGTCCGGCGCAGCGGCGAGGTGACCGTCACGCTGGCGGACGGCAGCGCAATCGTCGCGGACGAGGTGCTCTGCGCGCTGGGCCGCCGGCCGGCGACGGTCGAGCTCGGCCTGGAGACCGTGGGCCTCGAGGCGGGTGGCTACCTCGCCGTCGACGACTCGCTGCAGGTCGAGGGCACGGACTGGCTGTACGCCGCCGGCGACGCCAACGGTCGGGCCCTGCTGACGCACATGGGCAAGTACCAGGGCCGCATCTGCGGCGACGTGATCGCCGCCCGCGCAGCAGGTCAGCCGGATGAGCACCTGCGCGCCACGTCGGACCACGCCGCCGTACCTCAGGTCGTGTTCACCGACCCGCAGGCGTGCTCGGTGGGACTGACCGAGGCCGAGGCACGCGCCCGTGGGTTCGACGTCCGCGTCGTCTCCTACAACCTCGGACATGTCTCAGGCGCCGCGCTGCAGGCCGACGACTACAAGGGGCGAGCTGCGCTCGTCATCGACGAGGTCAGGCGGGTCATCCTCGGGGCCACGTTCGTGGGGCCCGAGGTCGCCGACCTGCTGCATGCCGCGACCATCGCCGTGGTTGGTGAGATGACGCTCGACCGCCTGTGGCACGCGGTGCCGTCGTTCCCGACGGTGTCCGAGGTGTGGCTGCGGCTGCTCGAGGAGTACGGCCTCTAACCGACGCTCGCGCTGGGTAGGGTGGCTCGACGTGACCTCTCTCTCCCTCGCCGGCGGCCCGGCCGCCTCCGTCAAGGCCGACGCTCTCGTCGTCGGTGTCGCCAAGGGAGCCAAGGGGCTCGTCCTCGTGCATCCGGCCGACGAGATCGGCAAGGCACTCGGCAAGGGCTTCGTCGCTGCACTGGCCGGCCTGGGCGCAACGGGCAAGGCCGAGGAGGTCACCCTCGTCGCGAACCTCGGCGGGAAGGGACCCGCCGTGGTCGCCGTCGTCGGGCTCGGCAAGGAGGCCGCGAAGGGGACGGCGTACGACGGCGAGGCGCTCCGTCGCGCAGCAGGGGCGGCAGTGCGCACCCTCGCCGGCACCCGCAAGGTGGCAGTCGCCCTCCCCGCGCGCGACGCCGACGCAGTACGGGCGATCGGCGAGGGCGCCTTGCTCGGCGGCTACACCTTCACCTCGTACCGCTCGGCATCGGCCGGCGATCACAAGCCGCCCGTCGAGGCGGTCCTCGTCGTGGTCGCGGACCCCAAGGACAAGGCCACGAAGGCCGCCCTTCGCCGCGCCGACATCGTCTCGCGGGCAGTCATGCTGACCCGTGACCTCGTCAACACGCCGCCCTCACACCTGCACCCCGCCGAGCTGGCGGAGATCGCGCGCACGGAAGGGAGCAAGGCCGGTCTGTCCGTCGAGGTACTCGACGAGAAGGCGCTGCGCAAGGGCGGGTACGGCGGGATCCTCGGCGTCGGTCAGGGATCCGCCGCTCCACCGCGGCTCGTGCACCTGAGCTACAAGGGCGGCCGCGGTGCGAAGACGAAGGTCGCCCTCGTCGGGAAGGGCATCACGTTCGACTCCGGGGGCCTGTCGCTCAAGCCGGCGACGGCCATGGAGGAGATGAAGATGGACATGGGCGGTGCCGCTGCCGTCATCGCCACCATGCGCGCCGTCGCCGAGCTCGGGCTCAAGGTCGACGTCGAGGCCTGGGTGCCGATGGCCGAGAACATGCCGAGCGGCGCAGCGATCCGGCCCTCCGACGTGCTGTCGATGCGCAGCGGGTTGCGGGTGGAGGTCAACAACACCGACGCCGAGGGTCGGCTGATCCTCGCCGATGCGATCGCCCGCGCGGCCGAGGACAAGCCCGACGTCATCCTCGACATCGCGACGCTCACGGGTGCGCAGCTGATCGCGCTGGGTGCGCGCACCACCGGTGTGATGTCCAACGACGACCAGCTGCGCGGCGCGGTTGTGGAGGCGGCCGACCGCGCCGGCGAGGCCTCGTGGCCGATGCCCCTGCCCCCCGATCTGCGCAAGGGGCTCGACTCGGAGATCGCGGATCTGGTCAACACCGGGCCACGCGAGGGTGGGATGCTGACGGCAGGGATCTTCCTGAAGGAGTTCGTGCCGGCGGGGGTCCGCTGGGCGCACCTCGACGTCGCCGGTCCGGCGTACAACTCGGCCGATGCCTACGGCTACACGCCCCACGGCGGGACCGGCGCCGGTGTGCGCACCTTTGTCCAGTTCCTGGAGGATCAGCAGTAGCCCGACCGGGAAAAACCTGTAACGCGGCCGGACCGGTGCCGATGTAGTCGACAACACAGGACCCCTTCGGAGGTACGCCATGCTCGACAAGCTCCTGACCACGGTCGCCGCAAACGCCAAGCTGGCGGTCGCCGGCGCCATCGGCGCGGCGCTCGTCGCGGGCGGCGGCGCAGTCGCGGTGACCCAGGTGGCATCGACCTCCGACACGCCCCCGGCCGCCGCGGCCGACCACCCGAACCAGCACGCAACGCCCAAGAGCGACAGCGACGAGGCAACGGAGGCAACGGAGGCGCCGGAGGCCCCGGACGCCGACGCTGCCGACAGCGACAGCGGTGCCACGCAGGGCGTGCACGGCGCGTGCGTGTCGGCCGTGGCAACGGCCTCACCGTCAGCCGATGCGCAGCCCGGCGATCACGGCGCACTGGTCAGCGCCGCAGCCAAGAGCTGCCCCGGCACCGGCAACGCGAAGAGCGCCGCGGCGCGCAAGGCCGCCGCGGACAAGAAGGCGGCCGGCAAGGCGCACAAGCCGACCGCCCCCGGCCGCCCCGCCGACGCCGGCAGCCAGGGCACGACCCACTCCGGCACCCACAACCAGTCGAGCACGCACCCCTAGGCCTGGCACGCCCGACCGAGCCCGGCCCGCTTCCTCGGGGCCGGGCTTCGTCATGTCTGCGCACCCAGCCATGAGCGTTACCGAGCGTGACATTGCGGCTGTTTGCCCGCGTTACGCCCGGACGTCAGTAGGCCGAACGGATGACGGTCTGGCAAAAGCGGTAACACAGAGTGACCAGATGCCGATGGAGTCCGTGACCGACCCCGGCCCTGGAGGTTCATCCGATGCTCGACAAGCTGCTCTCCGCCGCAACGACCAACGCCAAACTCGCCCTCGCGGCGGCTGCCGGCGCTGCCCTCGTCGCCGGCGGCTCCGCCGTCGCCTTCCAGCAGGTCGCCGACTCGACCTCGAGCGGCGCCGGCTCGAGCGACACCGCCGTCACGGCGACGACGTCGCCCTCGCCCGACGCCGTCACGATCACCCCGTTGACGACGGTGAGCGACACCTCCACCGCGACGATCCCTGTCCCGAGCGCATCCTCCGAAGCGCCCGACAGCACCCCCAAGGGCACGCAGGGCTCGCACGGGGCCTGCGTCTCGGCCGTCGCACACGACAAGAGCAAGGTCGGTCGCGACCACGGCAAGGCGGTCTCCGAGGCGGCGCACAGCTGCCCGAAGGGCGGCGACGACACGGCCGCCCCGACGACGACCACGGCGACCGAGTCCGGTGACCACGCCGACGAGCACGAGACCGACGGGGACGCGAGCGGCGACGACGACAGCGACTCGGGAACCGCGGCCACCCACGCCAGCCGGCACGGCACGTCCGGCTCGCACAAGCACGGCAAGGGCTGATCCGCCCGCCAGGCCGACAGACCCGCCTACGACGAAGCCCGGCCCTCGGCCGGGCTTCGTCGCGTTGCGGGCTGTCAGTCCAGGGTGGAGCTGCCCTTGCCCTGCTCGCGCCGCTTCGCCGTCCACTCGCGCATCCGAGCGGGGTAGCCGGTGGCCGCGACGTCGTACACCGGGATGCCGAGTCGCTGGCCGAGCGTGAAGGCGGCCTTCGGGGAGTCGACCCGCCGGCGGGTCCACTCGCCGTCACCGGCGACGAGCACGAGCGTCGTCGCCGTGTTGAGGGTCTCCGGCTCGACGAAGCCCTCGACGCCCCGGCGGCTGCGGGCGAACTCCTCGAGATGCTGCACGTCGGCGGACTGGGCCCGCCTCGGCGTACCCCGCTTGTCCCGGCCCCTGCCCGGTGTCAGCCGGTCTCGCAGCCCCACGGTGGCCTCTCCCCCGGCCGGCGACCCCACCGCGGGAATGCGGCAGGGGCGGTCGCGACCTGTACCCGTTGGGTGAAAGGATGCCCGAGCATCGCTTTGTACGACGCGCGCGACGCGCCACCTGCGAGGAGCAGCAGTGACCCAGCCAGCCAGCGGCCCCGTCGACCTGGTCGTCCTCGGCGGCGGCAGCGGGGGCTACGCCGCCGCGCTGCGCGCGTCCGAGCTCGGCATGACCGTGGTGATGATCGAGCGCGACAAGGTGGGCGGCACCTGCCTGCACCGCGGCTGCATCCCGACCAAGGCCCTGCTGCACTCGGCCGAGACGGTCGACGTGATCAAGGAAGCCGCGCAGTTCGGCGTCAAGGGGACGTTCGAGTCGGTGGACATGGCTGCGGTCAACGCCTACAAGGGCAAGGTCGTCGAGGGCCTCTACAAGGGGCTGACCGGGCTGGTGAAGAGCCGCAACATCGAGACGGTCCAGGGCACCGGCACGCTCGTCTCACCGACCGCCGTCGAGGTGGACGGCCGCCGGATCGAGGCCAAGCACGTGCTGCTCGCCACCGGATCGGTCCCCCGCTCCATCCCCGGCCTCGAGCTCGACCACGAGCGGGTCGTGACGAGCGACGACGCGCTCGGCTTCGACACGATCCCGGGCTCGGTCGTCATCCTCGGGGCCGGCGCGATCGGCTGCGAGTTCGCATCCGTCTGGTCGTCGTTCGGCTCCGACGTGACGATCGTCGAGGCACTCCCGCACCTGGTGCCGCTCGAGGAGGAGTCGTCCTCGAAGCTGCTCGAGCGCGCGTTCCGCAAGCGCGGGATCAAGCAGGAGCTCAACGCTCGCTTCGAGCGGGTCGAGCACACCGACACGGGCGTACGCGTGCACCTCGAGGGCGGCAAGACCATCGAGGCTGAGCTGCTGCTCGTCGCCATCGGGCGCGGACCGGTGTCGAAGGACCTGGGCTACGAGCAGGTCGGGCTCGAGATGGAGCGCGGCTTCGTCAAGGTCGACGCCTACTGCCAGACCAACGTGCCGACCATCAGCGCCGTGGGCGACCTGATCCCGACGCTGCAACTGGCGCACGTGGGCTTCGCCGAGGGGATCCTCGTCGCCGAGCGGCTGGCCGGACTGCCCGTCACGCCGGTCGACTACGACGGAGTGCCCCGCGTCACCTACTCGCACCCCGAGGTGGCGTCGGTCGGCATCACGTCGAAGATGGCCAAGGAGCGCGGCTACGACGTGGTGGAGGCGACGTACGACCTGGCCGGCAACGGCAAGGCGCGCATCCTCGGTACGGCCGGAGCGGTGAAGGTGATCGCTGCCAAGGACGGCCCCGTGCTCGGCGTGCACATGGTCGGCGAGCGGGTCGGCGAGCTCATCGCAGAGGCGCAGCTCATCACCAACTGGGAGGCCTTGCCCGCCGAGGTCGCCCAGCTGATCCACCCGCACCCGACGATGTCCGAGGCGGTCGGCGAGGCGCATCTCGCCCTGGCCGGCAAGCCCTTGCACTCCCACTCGTAGGCACCGCCACCAGCTAGGAGCACTTCGACCTCATGGCCGTCTCCGTCACCATGCCGCGCCTCGGCGAGAGCGTCACCGAGGGCACCGTCACCCGCTGGCTGAAGAAGGAGGGCGAGCGGGTGGAGGCCGACGAGCCTCTGCTCGAGGTCTCCACCGACAAGGTCGACACCGAGATCCCCTCCCCCGCCGCGGGCGTCGTGACGTCGATCAAGGTGCAGGAGGACGAGACCGTCGAGGTCGGTGTCGAGCTCGCGACGATCGACGACGGAGCGGGTGGTGGCGAGGCAGCAGGCGCGCCCGCCGCTGAGTCCGCGCCGGCGGCTGAGCCCGAACCGGCCGCTGAGCCCGAGCCGACCGCTGAGCCCGAGCCGGCCGCTGAGTCGGCACCGGCATCGCGGGCCGAACCGGCAGCCGAGCCGCCCGCGCCGGCCGATGCGCCGCCGCAGGCTGCTGCCCCGGCTCCCCAACCGGTGCCGCAGCCGGCGACGGTGGCCGGCTCCGGCGGCGAGGGCGCGTACGTGACACCCTTGGTCCGCAAGCTCGCCGCCGAGCACGGCGTCGACCTCGCCCGGCTGCAGGGCACGGGAGTCGGCGGCCGGATCCGTAAGCAGGACGTCCTGGACGCCGCTCAGCAGTCGGGTGCGGCGACCGCACCCGCCCCCGCTGCCCAGGCACCCGCCGCCCAGGCACCCGCTGCCCAGGCACCCGCTGCCCAGGCACCCGCTGCTCAGGTACCGGCGCAGGTCCGCGGCCGCACCGAGGAGCTGTCGCGGCTGCGCAAGGTCATCGCGTCGCGCATGACGGAGTCGTTGCAGACGTCGGCCCAGCTGACGACGGTGGTCGAGGCCGACGTGACCCGCATCGCGAAGCTGCGCCAGCAGGCAAAGTTGTCGTTCGAGGCGCGGGAGGGCGTGAAGCTGTCGTTCCTGCCGTTCTTCGCGCTCGCGACGGTCGAGGCGCTGAAGGCACACCCGGTCGTGAACTCGAGCATCGATCAGGCTGCCGGCACGGTCACCTACCACGACGGCGAGCACCTGGGTATCGCCGTCGACACGGAGCGCGGTCTCCTCGTCCCGGTCATCCACGGCGCGGGCGACCTCAACCTCGCCGGCATGGCCCGCAAGATCGCCGACCTGGCGGAGCGCACCCGCACGAACAAGGTGACGCCGGACGAGCTCGGCGGTGGCACGTTCACGCTGACCAACACCGGCTCGCGCGGCGCGCTGTTCGACACACCGATCATCAACCAGCCGCAGGTCGGCATCCTCGGCACCGGCAGCGTCGTGAAGCGCGCCGTCGTCGTCGAGGACCCTGAGCTGGGCGGGGTCGTCGCGATCCGGTCGATGGTCTACCTCGCGCTGACCTACGACCACCGCATCGTCGACGGCGCCGACGCCGCTCGCTTCCTGGTCACTGTGAAGGAGCGCCTCGAGGAAGGCGACTTCGCCGCCGAGCTCGGCCTCTAGCCCCAGGACCATGTCGGCAGGGAGACCGTGACCCCGGATGAACCGCGCGAGCCGCGCGGACGAACATGAACCCATGAGGGTTGCGGTCACGGGTGCGTCGGGGCTGATCGGGTCGGCTCTCGTGCCGCACCTGCGCGAGACGGGCCACGACGTCGTGCGCTTCGTGCGCGGTACCGCGAAGGCCCGTGACGAACGGACCTGGGACCCCTCCGCGCGGCGGCTCGATCCCGCGCTGCTCGAGGACGTCGACGCAGTCGTGCATCTCGCCGGTGCAGGCGTCGCGGACAAGCGTTGGACGCCGTCGTACAAGGACAAGATCCTGCGCAGCCGGGTCGACGGGACCACTGCCGTCGCCGAGGCGATCGCCGCGAGCGGCCATCCCACCGTGCTACTGAGCGCGAGCGCGGTCGGCTGGTACGGCGACACCGGCGATCGCCTCACCGACGAGACCGGGCCCACCGGCGAGGGCTTCCTCGCAGAGGTCTGCCGCGAGTGGGAAGACGCGACACAGCCCGCCGAGGGCACTGCGCGGGTGTCGCACCTGCGCACCGGCTACGTGCTGGCCGAGGACGCGCTCGGGCTCAGGAAGCAGGTGCAGGTCGCCAGGCTGGGTCTCGGCGCCCCGCTCGGCAGCGGCCGGCAGTGGATGAGCTGGATCACCCTGTCCGACGAGGTGCGCGCCATCACCCACCTGCTCACCGCAGCTGTCGCCGGCCCGGTCAACCTGGTCGGACCGAACCCCGCGACAAACGCCGAGCTGACGCGGGCGATCAACCGCGCCGTCCACCGTCCGACGTTCCCGGTGCCGGTGCCGGGCTTCGCGCTGAAGGCAGCGCTCGGCCCGTTCGCTTCCGAGGGCGTGTTGATCGGACAGCGCCTCGCACCCGCCGTCCTGGCCCGCACCGGCTTCACCTTCGTGCACAGCGAGCTCGATGCGGCGCTCGCCGCGATGCTTACGCCGGCGTGATCGACTGCAGCCGCCAGCCGGCCGGTGTGCTCACCAGGCGTACGGCGAACGCAGCTTGGGTGCGTGGCGCGGCGCGAGACACGACCCGGCCGGCACCGTCGACGACCTGGTACGCCGCCAGCTCGTCGACGACCCGAAGGACCGCCACGTGCGAGTCGTGGGCCGACACGGCAAGTGACCGGATGGTGTGCCGCACGCCGCGCGCCCGCTGACCGGCCGCAGCGAGCCGGGCCATGGCGGCCCGGTCGGCGCTGAGCAACGGTGACCCCGGCGCATAGACGTTGGCGAGCCGGGCTGGGTCGCCGGCCGCGAACGCGTCCGCGCGCGCCCGGTCGAGTAAGTCGAGCACCGACGACCAGCTCTGACTTCCGGCGGCGACCGACGGCGACGGGGCCGGAGTAGCCGCCTCGACCGATGTGAGCTGCACCGGGCCGGACCGTCCGGACAGCCAGCCGGCAACCGCTGCGACGACAACGAGGAGCAGGGCAGCACCCGCCAGGGCCAAGCGTCGGCGCGAGGGGCCGGCGACGCCGGGTCCGGTCGGTGCCACCGGATGCACCTCGGGCGCTGGCCGCACCGCGGGCCCAGGCGCCGCTACCGGCACTGCGTCAACCAGCCGCACCGGCGCAGCCGCGTGCGACCGTCGAAGCGCCGACGCGAAGGCCCCCGCGTCGGGCCGCAGGGTGGTGTCGGGCTGCAGCGCGTGCTCGATCGCGGAGACCAGCGCGCGCGGCGCAGCGGGTGCGAGCAGGCCAAGTGGGGCGCGTGTCCCGACCCGGGCGGCGTCGAGCGTGCTGGCAGACTCCCCGTCGTGCGGGGGCGTACCGCTGAGCATGTGATGGCAGACGGCCGCAAGCGCCCACACATCCGCGGCCTCGTCGGGCTCGCCGCTAGAGGCCACCGCCGGGTCGACGTACGCCGCCAGGACATCCGCTCCGGAGACGGCTAGGCGCGCCAGCCCGAGGTCGGCGAGCAGGGGCATGCCGTCGGCGGTGAACAGGATGTTCGCGGGGGTCACGTCGCCGTGCACCAGCCCGCAGGCGTGGGCCGCCGCGAGCGCCTGGGCCAGGGGCGCCGCGACGGTCACCACCTCTGCCGGGTCGAGGCTGCCGCGGCGGGTCAGCAACACCGCGAGCGACCCGCCGGCCGCGTGGTCGAGAACCAGCACGGCGTCCGCGCCCTCACCCAGCACGGCGCGGAGGCGAACGACGTACGGCGTGTCGAGCGAGCGGAGCACCGCCGCCTCCCGGCGCAGCGCCTCGACCGCCACGGGATCGGCACCGTGACGCAGCCGCTTGAGGGCGACCGTCTCGCCGGTGGACAGCTCACGCGCCCGCCACACCTCGCCGGTCGCGCCGAAGCCGATCAGCGCCTGCACGTCGTACCCCGGAAGGGCCCACACCTCGGTCACGTCGGCGACCGTAACGAGGCGACGAGCACCACGTCGGGAGATATCCACAGCCCTACGCTGCGCGGGTGAACATCCTCGCGATCGGCGGCGGCGGCTTCTCGCCGACAGAGCGCTACGGCTGGCGGCCCGGACCGCTCATGGACCACGCGCTGTCCCTCACGGGCAAGGCGGCACCGAAGGTCTGCGGGCTGTTCACCGCCACCGGCGATGACACAGCCCGGATCGCGAACTGGTACGCCGCGTGGTCCGAGCGGCCGGAGCAGGCCAGCCACGTCGCGGTCCTGCCGATGCCCAACGTCGACGACCTGCGCAAGCACCTGCTCGCCCAGGACGCGATCTACGTGGGCGGCGGGTCGGTCGCCGGGCTGATGGTGCTCTGGCGGCTGCACGGGCTCGATGCGATCTTCCGGGAGGCATGGGAAGCGGGCGTCGTGCTGTTCGGCGTCAGCGCCGGCTCGCTGTGCTGGCACACCGGCGGTACGACGGACTCGTTCGGACCGGAGCTGCGCCCGTGGTCCGACGGCCTCGCCCTGATCCCGGGCTCGAACTGCCCGCACTACGACTCCGAAGAGCGCCGCCGGCCGCTCTACCAGCGGCTCGTTGCCGAAGGCACGCTCCCGCCCGGCTACGCCGCCGACGACGGCGTGGGGCTGCACTACGTGGGCACCGAGCTGCACGAAGCCGTTCGGGATCGCGAGAGCGCGTCCGCCTGGCGGGTCGGCGTCGACGGTGAGACACGCGTCGAGGCGCGGCTGCTGCCAGCGGGCGAGGCGTGATGACCGCTGTTCGTACGGCGACCGTGGCGGGCCTGCTCGCTCTGACCGCCTGCTCCGGAAGCAGCGGACCCGGGAATCAGCAGACCACGTCCACCAGCCCGGCGGCTGAGCCCTCGCCGTCCGCGCTGGTTGCCACACCCCCGCCCGCGTCGTTCGCGGTCGGAACCTACGGACGCACGGTGAAGCTCGAGGGCGACCTCGACGGGCGCTGGCGGCTGGTGCTCGGGCCGGACGGTCGCTACCAGATCGTCTCGCCACAGCACACCTTCGCGGGCACCTACGTCGTCACCGCCGACGGCTTGCTGTTCACCGACGCCGAGTGCGGGGTCGGTGCGTACACGGTCGCCCGGGCCGCAGGCAGCCTGAGCTTCACCGACAACGGCGCTGACGCGTGCGAGGAGCGGCACGCGCTGCTCGCCGGTCAGGCGTGGACCACGACGCCCTGACCCGCCGTACGCTTGTGTTGTGCTGATCCAGCGGCTCGGGCAGGTGCCGTACGCCGATGCGTGGCGCCTCCAGCAGGCCTTGCACGCGCAGGTGGTCGGGGGGGCCGAGGACGTCACGCTGCTGCTCGAGCACGAACCCGTCTACACGGCCGGCAAGCGCACCGAGCCCTGGGAGCGGCCGCACGACGGCACACCGGTCGTCGACGTCGATCGCGGCGGCAAGATCACCTGGCACGGCCCGGGACAGATCACCGGCTACCCGATCCTGCGGCTCGCCGACCCCGTCGACGTCGTCGACTACGTACGCCGGCTCGAGCAGCTGCTCATCGACGTCTGCGCAACCCTCGGGCTCGACTCCGCCCGCGTCGAGGGACGCAGCGGCGTGTGGACCGTAGACGGCGCGCGCAAGATCGCGGCCATCGGCATCCGGGTCGCACGCGGCGTCACCATGCACGGCTTCGCGCTGAACTGCGACCCGGACCTGTCGGCGTACGACCGGATCGTGCCGTGCGGCATCCGCGACGCGACCGTGACCTCGCTGTCCAAAGAGCTCGGCCGCGACGTCACCGTTCCCGAGGTGCTGCCGCTGCTGGAGACCACCTTGCCCGCGCTCTCATATTCGGCTGCGGCGGTCGCGCTCGCGCCCTAGCGTCAAGGCATGTCCTGTCCGGCGTGCGGCTTCGACGCCGCGGCATGGTCGCGCAGCGATCTGCAGCGCACCCTCGCGCACGCGATCCGGCCGTGGTTCGGCCAGCTCCTCGAAGGTGCGCCGGACCAGGTGGTGGCGGCACTCGCGGACACAGCGTCGAGGCTCGTCGAGCTCAGCGCCGCGGAACCGGACGTCGACATCGCGCACGAGGCGTGGCGACTGCTCGGCGAGGCCGGCCGGGTGCGGCAAGCCATGGACCCGGCGCCGATGAGCGCGGGCACGGTCGAGCAGATCAGCACGTCGCCCGGTGGGGTGCCCAAGCTGCCCGTCCCCGCAGCCCTCGTCACCGCGCGCGGGCTGGCCGGCGACCGGCAGGCCAATCGCCGGCACCACGGCCGACCGTGGCAGGCCGTCTGCCTCTGGTCCGCCGATGTCATCGACGCACTCGCGGCCGATGGGCACCCCATCGGCTACGGCTCGGCCGGGGAGAACGTCACCGTCCGCGGACTCGACTGGAGACTGATGCGGCCCGGGCTGCACCTGCAGGTCGGCAGCGCGCTGCTCGAGACGACGCCATATGCGATTCCCTGCAAGAAGAACGCGCACTGGTTCGGCGACGGGGACTTCCGACGCATCGCGCACGAGGTGCGACCGGGCGCGAGTCGCATCTACGCCCGCGTCGTCTCGTCGGGCCGCGTCCGGACCGGTGACCCGGTCATCGTCGAGCCGGGCGTCGTACCGGCACCGCGGCCGACGCCGGAGCCGACGGTCCCCGTTCACCGCTAGCCTCGGCCGATGACGTCTCCCGTCCCTGCCCCGGCGTACGCGCTCGAGCTCCGCCAGAAGTTCACGGTCGTGCAGAACCGCTACGACCTCGTGGGGATCGACACAGCCGGCGCGGAAAAGGTCCTCGGTTACGCCGAGCAGAAGCGCTTCTCGCTGAAGGAGAAGGTGACCTTCTGGTCCGGACCGGACCGCACGCAGGTCGTGTTCACGATCGCAGCGCGGAACGTCTTCGAGATCGCGGGCACGTACGACGTCGCCGCTGCCGATGGATCCGTCCTGGCGACGATCCAGAAGAACTTCAAGTCCTCATTGACGCAGTCGACGTACACGGTCGACGTCGGCGGCCGCCGGCTTATCGGCAAGGAGCGCGGGGTCATCAAGGCGCTCGCGCGGCGTGCCGTCGAGGTGCTGACCGACTGGCCGTGGATCTTCCCGATCCACTTCGACTTCACGTCGAGTGACGGCCTGACCATGAGCATCGAGCGGCAGATGAAGCTGCGCGATGTCTACCGCATCACCATCGCGGACGGCACGCTCGACTGGCGGGTCGCCGGCGCGCTGGCCGTCACCATCGACGCGTTCATGAACCGCTAGAAGCCGCGCAACGGAAGCTCCACACCGTTGCGGTTCGTGGCCGGGTTCGTGGTCGTTCCCTGCACCTCGACGTCGTGATCGCCCACGAGCAGCACGCCGCGCACCTTCGCACCGACGGGCGGCTCCCACCACAGGTCGACCTCGGCAGCGTTGCGCGCACCGAGCAGCACCTCCGTCGGCTGCCGCTTGACGTGCATCGCATCCGGACTGAGGCTCACCCGCGTGCCGTCGGACAGGACGAGCTGCTGATCGGCGAGCGTCACCGCGTGCGCCGTCGCGTCGTCGGCGGTGATCCGCAGCCGCAGGTGGCACAGCGGCCGCTTCGGCACGAACTCCGCGTGGCTGCCGGTGACGCCGACGATGCCGCAACGACCGGCGAGCGGTCGGAACAGCTGATGGCCGGCCCGCACCTCACCGTGCTGCGCCACGTCGCCGGGATCGATGGGCACGTCGATCGTCACGTGCGGAGTGGCGGAGGTCGAGGCCGACGAGCCGGAACAGCCGACCACGAGCAGCACCGCGAGCCAGGTCAGCCACTTCACAGCTGCGGGACGACCTCGGCGGCGATGAGGTCGAGGTGGTCGAGGTCGGACAGGTCGAGCGTCTGCAGGTAGATGCGCGTGGCGCCGGCGGCGGCGAATGCACCGATCTTGTCGACCACCTCTGCCGGGGTGCCGCCAAGGCCGGTCGCGCGCAGCTGCTCGGGTGCCTGCCCGATCGCGTCCGCGCGCCGGCGTACCTCTGCTTCGTCCTTCCCGACGCAGATCGTCTGGGCGGCGGACAGGAGCACGTCGCGCCCGGTCGCCTTGCTCGCCTCGCGCACCCGGTCAAACTGCTGGGCCGTGACATCGAGCTGACCCATCGGGACGTTGAACTCGTCGGCGTACGTCGCGGCCAGTCGAGGGGTTCGCGTCGCGCCGTAGCCGCCGATGATGATCGGCGGCCCTGGCCGCTGCACCGGCTTGGGCAGCGCGGGCGAGTCGCTCAGCTCGTAGTGCGTGCCGTCGTACGAGAACGTGCCGTCCGCTGACCACAACCCGCGCAGAATCTGCAGCTGCTCCTCGAGCAGCTCGAACCGCGTCTTCATCGGCGGGAACGGGATCCCGTACATCGTGTGCTCACCGTCGAACCAGCCGGTCCCGAGCCCGAGCTCGACCCGGCCACCCGACATCTGGTCGACCTGCGCGACGGAGATCGCGAGGGGGCCGGGGCGGCGGAACGTCACAGGCGTCACCAGGGTCCCGAGGCGGATCCGGTTCGTCTCCCGGGCAAGGCCGGCCAGCGTGATCCACGCGTCGGTCGGGCCGGGCTGACCGTCACCGGAGAAGGCGACGTAGTGGTCGGAGCGGAAGAAGGCGTCGAAGCCGAGCTCTTCGGTACGCCGGGCGACGGCGAGCAGGTCGTCGTACGTCGCGCCTTCCTGGGGTTCGGTGAAGATCCGCACATCCATGTCGGGACGGTATCGGGCCGTCGCGGCGTTAGCCTGTGGTGTGACCGCTGTGACGCCGGACGGGCGCAAGATGCTCCGGCTCGAGGTGCGCAACGCGCAGACGCCCATCGAGAAGAAGCCGTCGTGGATCAAGACACGCGCGTTGATGGGGCCGGAGTACACCGAGCTCAAGGCGCTGGTGAAGCGCGAGGGCCTGCACACCGTCTGCGAAGCGGCCGGCTGCCCCAACATCTACGAGTGCTGGGAGGACCGCGAGGCGACGTTCCTCATCGGCGGTGACCAGTGCACCCGGCGGTGCGACTTCTGCCAGATCGACACCGGCAAGCCCGCCGAGTACGACGTCGACGAGCCGCGTCGGGTCGCCGAGTCGGTCGCGACGATGGGACTGCACTACGCCACGGTGACCGGTGTCGCGCGCGACGACCTGCCCGACGGCGGGGCATGGCTGTACGCCGAGACGGTGCGGCAGATCCACGCCGCCCTGCCGGGCATCGGGGTGGAGCTGCTCATCCCCGACTTCGACGCAGAGCCGTCGCAGCTCGCGGAAGTGTTCGGTTCCGCGCCCGAGGTGCTCGCGCACAACATCGAGACGGTGCCGCGGATCTTCCGGCGGATCCGGCCGGGGTTCCGCTACGAGCGCTCGCTGTCGGTCCTCCGCTCGGCGCGCGACGTCGGGCTGGTCACGAAGTCCAACCTCATCCTCGGGATGGGCGAGGAGCGGGCCGAGGTCTCCGCCGCGCTGCAGGACCTGCACGACGCCGGCTGCGAGCTGGTGACGATCACGCAGTACCTGCGGCCGTCACCGCGGCACCACCCGGTCGAGCGCTGGGTGAAGCCGGAGGAGTTCGTCGAGCTCCAGGAGGAAGCGCTGGAGATCGGCTTCGCCGGCGTGATGAGCGGACCGCTGGTGCGCTCGTCGTACCGGGCCGGCCGGCTCTACGACATGGCGCGCCTCCGGCGCGACGAGCAGGCGATCGCCCGCCGCGCCGCCACCGCCTGACCGATTCGCGCGTATTGCTCCTTTCGGGCCTGCGGCGCCATAATTCCGCCGTCGAAGTTGTCGGGGTCCTGCCCGCCGTCCGCCTCGAGGTCCGCATGCTCGCCGTCCGTCCCGTGACTCGCACGGTCCAGTCGCTCACCTTGTTCGCGCTCCCCCACGGCGGTCAGCGCGCTGCTCGCCGCAACGCGTGGGCATCGATGTCCGCCGAAGCGGCCTGGGCGAGGTCCCGACGTGAGGCCGAGCTCGCGATGCAGCGCGCCCTCGCCGGCCAGGGCGCGCCCGCGGCCGACCACCCCTCCCTCGCCAACTAGCCCCGAACCCCACCTCCCGTACGACGGCGGGCAGCGCAGCGGCACACCGCGTCCGGCGCCTTGCGGCGATCAGGTTGGAGAGTCCGGGGCCGATAGGGGCGCAGCTGGCTACTCCAACCTGATCGACGATGGACGCCGGTGGCGCCAGGGCTCTCGCGAAACCCACCTCCCGTACGCCGGGCGCCGGCTGATCGTGGCCGACCTGCCGCACCGCCGCTGCCAGTCGTTGTTCTCAAGGAGCGGGTTGCCAGCACGCGCAACTTCTCGGCGAAATGTGACCGGGGTGGCAACCCCGTCGTCGCAACCGCTCCCACCAAGAGCGGCCGCCGTCGTGCCCACGCACTTCCCGGACCCCGTACGCCCTGATCCGATCGCGGTGAGCGTGCGCTCGCGCGCACGCAGTCCGGAAAGTCCGCCTACGGCAGCGCTCCCGAGCGTGCGCGGCGTGCGATCGGAAGGACACCACGCCGGGTGATCACGGGGCTCGGCGCGGGTTCGACGCACTCGAAACCGCCCATCTCCCCGTGATCAACGATCGCCGCGGCAAGGCTCCCCACCGGTCGGGAAGGGCGGCTAGTGGGCGGTGAGGAGGCTCAGCCAGCGCGGGGTCGGTGAGCCGAGACCGGTCGAGGTGTCGTAGCCGCGCGCCGGCAGGTTGTTCTCGTACTGCTCGAAGGTCTTGAGCACGGCCTTCTTGCCCTTGGCCGGCGTTGCGCCGTCGACGTACTCGGTACGGATGCCCGCACCGAGCGAGCCGAGCGGCACGATGTCGTGGAACGCCGCGGAGCCGGCGATCTTGTACATCGCCGGGTTGACGAAGCCGAGGTTCGTCCCGGCCGCTTGGTTCGCCAGTGCGAGCAGCGCGGCGAACACCGCCGTCGCCGACTCGTCGGAGGCGTGCCGGCGCTCGGCGTACCGATCGGTGCCGTCCGGGAAGTGCTGCGTGAGGCCGATGACCAGACCCGTCTCCGCGTCGCCGTTGACAGCGACATCGGGCACCGCGCGACCGAAGGTTCCATCGGTACGACGCGACAACCGCGGCGGCACGACGCCCTTCTGGTAGTCGGGCTGATCGTTCACCGCACTCGTCCCGCCCCCGCTGCCGCGGAACGTGTTGCGAGGGTCGTCGTCCCACTCCCCGTCCTTGAGCGTCGCCGACGTCTTCGCCCAGCCGGCCTCGCGCATCGCCCCGCCACGACCCACGATGAGCGACGTGGCCCCGACGGCGGTCACGAGCGGGTCGTTGGCGGGGTACTCAGGGCTCGGCTTCGAGCCCTGCGAGCTGTTGTCACCGATCGACCCCGACGCGAACAGCAGCGAGATGCCGGTGGCAGCGGCCTGCATCGCGGTCTGGTTGATCTGCGCGATCTCGGCCTGGTTGGTGTTCTCGCCGGCGGAGTACCAGCCGTTCATCACGATGTCGCCGAGCCCCGCGTCGACCGCCAGCGTGGTGCCGTTGGCCAGGTCGAGGCTGGACGTCGTACCGAGGTAGACGAGGCCGGCAGCCGGCGCCATCGCATGCAGGTTCTCGATGAGCATGTGCGCCTGCAGGGCCCATACCTCCGGGCGCAGCACCGGCTCGGCCACCGGGGTCTGGTACGCCGACGGGTAGGAGATCTGCTGCAGCTGACCAGCACGCAAGGCCGGCAGGCCCCGGCGCTTCGACCACTCCACGACATCATTCGTCAGTCGCGGGATCGCGTGCGACCCCACCACGACGACGGTCTGGCCGCGTCCGTCGACGCCGGGCCGGTTCGCGCCGTAGCGCGCCCGCTGCTGCGCGACCGTCGTCGCGCAGGTCACGGCCGGCTGATGCGTGCCTAGAGCCGGTGGCAGCGATCGCTGCACCGTCGCTCCGTGGTAGGCCGAGCAGGGCTTCGCGTAGACGAGCGCCGCCGGGGGCGCCGAGTCGGCAGGCGTCGCGGGCTCCTCAGGGACCGCGACCGGCAGCGGATCAGGCACCGCGATCGGCACGTCGTGCAGACCGGCGACGCCGACGACCCGGCGCGCGATGCTCGCCGGCAGCCGGCCGCCCAGCGTCCCCGTCACGAGTGCTGCCGGACCGCGCGCCGGCACGTACATCCGGTTGGCCGGCACCGTGCCCACCTCGAGCCCGACGCTGCGCACCCAGTCCGAGACGACCGCGACGTCGGCTGCCGTCGGTGCGAACCGGGCCCGGAAGGCGGCTGCCGAGATGTAGTCGCGGTAGTGCGGGCTGGCCGGATCGGAGACGGCATGCACCAGCGCAAGCGCGCCGGCCCGGTCTCGCCAGGGCAGCACCAGCTGCACGGCGACGGTCTTGTCGGTCGACGGTGCCGTCACGCGCGCCGTCGCCAGCGGCGCGCCCACCAGGACCAGAGCAACCGCCAGCGCGCCCGCCCACGAACGTGACCACATGTTGCAGCAGTTCGACATGCGCCCGGCTGGACCTGCTGACACAGAGACGTCCCGCGGTGTTTGCGGCCTCGTCACGCGTTGGAAACCCGGCCCCGTCAGCCTTCGGACCTGAGACCACACCCCCCTCGGAGGTCCTCATGTCCGTCCCCAGGCTCATCCACCGCGCCGCCTCGACCGGCCAGTCCACGCTGCTGTTCATGCTCCCCCACGGCGGCCAGAACCTCGCCCGCCGCAACGCCTGGGCGTCGATGTCCGTCGACGCCACCCGGGCTCGCGCCCGGCGCGAGGCGGCCGCCGCGCTGACCGTCGCGGCCGCCTCGCACGCCGCCTCTGCCTGACCCGCATATACCGTGCGGGCATGACCCAGCGCGAGCTCGTCTACCCGCCCGTCATCCGCACCGCGAAGCTCGTCTTCAAGGCGCTCGGCATCCGCTTCGACATCACCGGCACCGACAACGTGCCCGACACCGGTGGCGCCGTCATGGCGATCAACCACACCGGCTACCTCGACTTCACCTTCGCCGGCCTGACGGTGCTTCCGCGCAAGCGCCTGGTGCGCTTCATGGCGAAGAAGGAGGTCTTCGACCACAAGGTCTCCGGCCCGCTGATGCGGGGCATGCATCACATCGCGGTGGACCGGGCCTCCGGCGCCGAGTCGTACCAGGCCGCGGTCAAGGCGCTCGCGGAGGGCGAGATCGTCGGCGTCTTCCCGGAGGCGACGATCTCGCAGTCGTTCGACCTCAAGGAGTTCAAGACCGGCGCGGCCCGGATGGCGATGGAGGCCGGCGTACCGATCCTTCCGGTCGTGATCTGGGGCAGTCAGCGAATCTTCACCAAGAACCGCAAGAAGGACCTGCGCCGCGGCGCGCACGTTCGCATCGTGGTCGGCGAGCCGTTCACCCCCGACCCGGCCGGCAACGCGGTCGAGGTCACCGCTGACCTCAAGACGCGGATGAACGCGCTGCTCGCCGAGGCGCGGTCGACGTACAAGGGAAGTCAGTACGACGGCGACGACAGCTGGTGGATCCCTGCCTCGATGGGCGGGACCGCGCCGACGCTGGAGGCAGCGGCGGAGCGCGACCGGACCGAGAAGGAGCGCAAGGCCGCGAAGCGCGCCGCTACGAGCGGATAGGTCCAGCTCACCAGGACCCGCCTATCCTTGCTGCTCATGCCCTCGCTGCGCCGTACCACGAAGCCCGCCGCCAAGCCGCCGGTCAAGGGCAAGGCGAAGCCGGTGACGAAGCCGAGCCGCGGCGAGCGCGCCAAGCAGATCAAGATGGCGTTCAAGCTCACCCGCGACAACGACCCCCGCCTCGTGCTGGTGCTCGTTGCGGCGTTCTTGGTCCCGCTCGTCGTCTTCCTGGGCCTCGGCGTGCTGCTCGGGCACCCGATCTACCTGGGGATCCTCGGCCTGCTCGCCGGCGTCCTGGCGCTGGTGGCCGTCTTCGGCCGACGGATGCAGAAGATGCAGTACTCCCAAGTCGAGGGCCAGCCGGGCGCTGCCGCCGCCGTCCTCCAGGCCATCCGCGGCAACTGGCGCGTCACGCCGGCCGTGCAGTTCACCCGCGAGCAGGACCTCGTGCACCGGGTCGTCGGGCTGCCGGGCGTGATCCTCGTCGGCGAGGGCAACCCCGGACGCACCCGCGGCCTGATCGGCAACGAGAAGAAGAAGCTGGCCCGCTTCCTCGGCGACACCCCGGTCTACGACGTGATGATCGGCGACGGCGACGGCCAGATCGCCCTCAAGGCGCTACAGCGCCACCTGATGAAGCTGCCGCGGAACGTCAAGCCGGCCCGCGTGAACGAGCTGGACCGGATGTTCAAGGCGATGCCCACCTCGCTACCGATCCCGAAGGGCGCCATGCCCACCCGGGTGCCGCGCGGCAAGATGCGCTAGGTGCTCGTTCGCTAGGTGCTCGTTCGCTAGGTGCGTACGACGGCGGTGCGGGCGGCCTTGTCGTGCAGGCCACGGCCGTCGCGGTCGCTGATCAGCGCGGGTATGAGCAGGCTGAGCAGGACGAACCGGACCGCCGCCCGTACCGGGTCGACCCGTGCGGCGCCGAGCGCGATCATCCGGACGCCCAGCAGCCGCATCCCGAGGGTCTGACCGGCGAGCGGGACCGCCCCGACGTACAGGATCGCCAACGGGACGAAGCTCCACGGACCGGGAGCGTCCGGCGCCGTCCAGAGCCCGGCGACCAGGGCGCAGACCACCGCGTCGACGACGAAGGCGATCAGCCGGCGGCCGAACGTGGCAACGGCTCCTGGGCCGTCCGCCGGCAGTCCCAGCCGTCTCCCCCGCCACTCCCCTTCGGCCCGGAGCGAGACGCCGGCCGCCGCGGGCCCGGAGAGCCAGGTTCCGGTCCACCGAGGCATGGCCGAGAGGCTAGTGTCGGCGCGCTGATGGCCCCGCGTTACCCCAGCGAAACACCCGGGACACCACCGGGTCACAGCCCCTGACTAGCGTGGCGGCAGCACCGACCGCCTGCCCGACGAAAGAGGGACGCACCGTGTTCTCGAACGCCAAAGAGGTCCTCAGCTACATCGAGAAGGAGGACGTCGAGATGGTCGACGTCCGGTTCTGCGACCTCCCCGGTGTGATGCAGCACTTCACCGTCCCGGTGGGGTCGTTCACCCAGGACGTCTTCGACAGCGGCCTGGGCTTCGACGGCTCGTCGATCCGCGGGTTCCAGGAGATTCACGAGTCGGACATGCTCCTGCTGCCCGACCCGACCAGCGCGCGGATCGACCCGTTCCGCACCCGCAAGACGCTGATCCTCAACTTCTTCATCCACGACCCGCTGACCGGCGAGGCCTACTCCCGCGACCCGCGCAATGTCGCGAAGAAGGCAGAGGCCTACCTCAAGGGCTCGGGCATCGCCGACACGGCTTTCTTCGGGGCCGAGGCGGAGTTCTACATCTTCGACTCGATCCGCTACGACTCGACCCCTGAGTCGTCGTACTACTACATCGATGCCAAGTCGGCGGCGTGGAACACCGGCCGTGAAGAGGTCGGCGGCAACCTCGGCTACAAGCCGCGCTATAAGGGCGGCTACTTCCCAGTCACGCCGACCGACCACTACGCCGACCTGCGTGACGAGATGGCCGTCAACCTCGAGGCCGCCGGGATGATCGTCGAGCGCGGCCACCACGAGGTCGGCTCTGCCGGTCAGGCCGAGATCAACTACAAGTTCGGCGAGCTGCTCGAGAGCGCCGACAACCTGATGCTCTTCAAGTACATCATCAAGAACACCGCGCACGCCGCGGGCAAGACAGTGACGTTCATGCCGAAGCCGATCGCCGGTGACAACGGCTCGGGCATGCACTGTCACCAGTCGCTCTGGAAGGACGGCGCGCCGCTGTTCTACGACGAAGTCGGGTACGCCGGGCTCTCGGACACCGCGCGCTACTACATCGGCGGGCTGCTGCACCACGCGCCGTCGTTGCTGGCGTTCACCAACCCGACGGTCAACAGCTACCACCGGCTCGTGCCGGGCTTCGAGGCGCCGGTCAACCTGGTCTACTCGCAGCGCAACCGCTCGGCGTGCATCCGCATCCCGATCACGGGCAACAACCCCAAGGCGAAGCGGCTGGAGTTCCGCTGCCCCGACCCGTCGGGCAACCCCTACCTCGCGTTCTCCGCGATGCTGATGGCCGGCCTCGACGGCATCCGCAACAAGATCGAGCCGGCGACGCCGGTCGACAAGGACCTCTACGAGCTGCCGCCGGACGAGCTGGCCAACGTCGCGCAGGTGCCCGGTTCCCTGACCGAGGTGCTCGACGCGCTCGAGAACGACCACGAGTACCTCCTCGAGGGCGGCGTCTTCACGCCCGACCTCATCGAGACGTGGATCGCCTACAAGCGCGAGACCGAGATCGACGCGTTGCGGCTGCGCCCGCACCCCTACGAGTTCGCCCTCTACTACGACATCTGATCGCGGCCGCGTGATCGCGGACCGCTGGGGCGTCAGCGAGGACGAGGTCACGCTTGCGTTCCCGTGTGACGAATGGATCGGTCGCGCGAGCCTGGTGGCGTGGCGGGGAGTCACCGTCCGTGCCCCTGCCGCCGAGGTGTGGCCCTGGGTGCTGCAGGTCCGGCTGGCGCCGTACTCCTACGACTGGATCGACAACCTCGGTCGCCGCTCACCGCAGATCCTGCTCGACCTGACGCCACCGGCCGTCGGCGACGCTTTCATCCGGGCGGGGGGCAAGCAGATGGGCACCGTCCTGTCGGTCGACCCACCGCATCAGCTGACCGGGCGGCTCGCCGGCGCGGTCATCTCGTACGTGCTGCGCGCGACCGACAGCTCGACCACCCGGTTGCTCATGAAGCTCGCATCCGGCGTGCCGCGCCCGCTGGCCCCGTTCCTGTCCGCCGGCGACCTGGTGATGGCCCGACGCCAGCTGCTCAACTGGAAGCGGCTGGCCGAGGGCGGCGGCTGACGCGGAGCTCGCCTCTCAGCCGTTGACGATGTAAGGCTGGCCTGCAGGCTTGACGCCGCCCTTGTCGACCATTCCCCAGAGCGCGGTGAGGCCGGTCTTGATGACGATGGCGCCGTTCTCACCGTCGGGCTCGGCACCGGCCATCGGGTCGGAGGGCCCGGCACCGGCCTCACCGGCCAGCGTGCGGTCCTGCCCGCTGTTGCCGCTACCGACGGTGTAGGTGTCGGTCGGAACGGACTTGGCGCGCAGCAGAGCGGCCATCACCGCGCCCGACGTGTACAGCTCCGAGCTGTCGGCCACCGCGTGCACGACAACGGCACCCTTCAGCCCGAGCGACGCGGCCGCACGCATCTGCGTCGTCGGGTCGAGGGCGTCGAACCCGGCCTTGTTCTCGTACGGCTCCCCACCGGCAGCCGTCTCGATCTCCGAACGCGTCGTGGCGTAGTAGGTGTCCAGTCCCGGCAGGCACTGCCCGGTGGGAAGGCACGGGCCACCGATGGCGCTGAGCGAGGTCCACAGGCCGTACAGGTCCGTCGCGCCTTGGACGTCGACCCAGTACGTGAACCGCGAGGGCTGGTGCGCGATGGCGAGTCCGGCTGCGTTGCCGCCCATACCCGCGCTGTAGACCGCAGTCGTCTTGATGCTCGGGCACATCGCGGTGAAGGTCGCCGCGGCACGCGCCAGGTCCTCAGATCCCGCCTTGACCGGCCAGCCGCCGTGGAACTCGTCCGCGGATGCCAGACCGCGGTAGTCCACGGCGACCGCGACGGCGTTGTGCTTCGCGGACGCCTCGACCATGGCCTTCTGCCATGCACCCGACCACGACCGGTACCCGTGCGCGAAAAGCACCAGCGCGGTCGGCGTCTTCGCCGGCAGCGTGTAGCTCCCGTCGAGCCCAAGCACCTTCGCGGTGCTCAGGGCCCGATCGGGCGCGCCGGTGCAGCCGGCCTTGGACGGAGCCGCCAGCGCCGGCACGGCGGTGACGGTCGTCGCAGCCAGCGCCCCGACCAGGAGCAGTCGGGTGAGGTGCACCCGACGGACTAGACCGGTACGCACTTCGAGGTCTGCGCCTGCTGGGCGAGGTAGGCCGTGTCGTTGTTGAGCTCGTCCTGCGTCTTCTGCGCCCACGTGAAGTTCTGCAGCATCACGGCCGGCGTCATCTGGCCGACGTACGCCGAGGAGATCGTGCCGTCCTTGTGCAGCCAGATCGTGGTCGGGATGCAGGCGACGCCGGGCTGGGTGGCGTAGGCCTCCCAGATCGGGTCGTTGCCGCTCTCGTTGGCAGCGTCCCAGACCGACACGAACGGGAAGTGGTACTTGGCGTAGAACAGGCTCGGGTCGCCCTTCGGGTCGTCTGCGGTGTCGACGCCGATGCCGTTGAGACCCTTCGAGTGGTACTTGTTGTAGAAGGCCGTGAGGTCGTTCGCCTCGAGGATGCAGTACTTGCACCACGAGGCGAAGAAGTTGATGAAGGTCACCTTGCCGTTGGCGAGCTGCTTCATCGTGGTCTGCCCGCAGTCCAGACGGGTCGCCGAGAAGTTCGGCGCCGGAGCTCCCTGCTGAATGACGGAGTCGACCGGCGCCGGCGCGTCGACCGAAGACGCGGCGTGCCGGCACGCCATGCTGACCGGACCCGGCGTGCTGCTGTTGTTGGGCCTGGCCTGCGCCGGTGGTGCGGCAAGAGCCAGGGCGAGGCAGGCAACCGAGGTCGTGAGGGCGCCGACCAGGCGCACGTTGATGTTCCGCATCCGGACTTCCCCTTCTGGAACGACGCCAGGAGAGGCGGTCCGCAGGGACAGCTCTCGAGGCTGGGTAGCGGATACTTTGGCACGATATGGGTGGAGAAGGGAACGGAGGTTGCCCCTCGTGTCCGATTTCGGGCCAGAATGGGGCGGTAGCGCCGGATACCTCCCTTGACCGACGTCGTGCCGGTAGCCACGATGACCCGGCCCGGCTGACGCCTTTACTCGAGGAGATCGCATTGCGTGCGCGCCACCGCGGTGTGCGCCCCCGCGCGCATGGCCTGACCGCCGCCTGCGCCACCGCGGTGGTCATGCTGGTCGCCGGCTGTGGGGGCTCCAGCGCGGGCCGCGGCACCGCTCTGGGTGGTCCGGAGGCCAGCGCCGCCGCGACGCAGGCAGCTCCGGCGGCGGTCGCCAGCCCCGGAGCCGCGGGCGCCAGCTCCGCCCCGAAGGCCAAGGGCGGTACGGCGGCCCCGACCTCAGCGGCAGTTTCCGCGCAGCCCTCCGCCGCCGCGAAGCCCGCTTCCGCCGGCCATGGCGCAGCGACGGCGGCCGCCACAGCCGCACCCTCGAAGGCGACGACGGCGATGGTCGTCAACACCAAGTGCCGCAAGCCCGCGTCCTCGGTCGGAAGTGGCGTCGCCGTGAAGGGCCAGAAGCCGCCGGCGTTCACGGGCACGACGCTGGACTGCGGATCGTTGGACTCGGCCTCGTACACGAACGGCAAGCCCACCCTCGTGACCTTCTTCGCCGCGTGGTGCGAGCCATGCCACAAGGAGGCCAAGGACCTCGAGGCGGTCTACGAGGAGCACCACTCGTCCAAGGGCTTCCAGATCGTCGGCGTGGACACGCAGGACGAGTCCGGCAACCCCAACTGGTTCTACAACAACGCGCACTGGACGTTCCCGTCCGTGTGGGACGACGGCGAGAAGATCGAGAAGGCCTGGAACTCGACGGGCGTCATCTCGACCTTGCCCGCTTCGTTCTGGATCCACCCCGACGGCACCATCTCCTCGACGGTCATCGGCGAGATGTCCCGCTCCCAGATGGAAGATGAGTTCAACAAACTGTGAACGTCAACGTCTACCTCGCGTTCGTCGCCGGCTTCGCGTCGTTCCTCTCGCCGTGCGTCCTGCCGCTCGTCCCGGCCTACCTCGCCTACCTCGGCGGCCAGCTGACGCGACCCGGCACAGCCACCGCGGCTGCGCCGGCCGCCACTGCCTCACAGGCAAGCGGGGGAGGCGGCGTGGCCGTGCTCACGGCCCCCGCCCCCGCGCCGGCCGCTCCCGCTGAGCCAGGACGGTTCGACCTCGCTCTGAGCGGCGCGGCGTTCGTCGTCGGGATCTCGTTCGTCTTCATCACGTTCTTCTACGCGCTGCGCGGCACGCTGGCGCCGGTGCGCAACTCGCACTGGCTCCCGATCATCAGCGGGATCCTCGTCATCATCCTCGCTGCGCAAACGGCCGGGATCATCCGCATCCCGTTCCTGATGCGCACGGTCAAGGTCAGCAACACCGCCCCGCGGAGGTCCGGTGCGCTCGGCGGCCTGCTGCTGGGGCTGAGCTTCTCCGCCGGCTGGACGCCCTGCATCGGCGCCACCCTGGGTGCTGTCCTGTCCTCCGCCATCAACGACGGCACGTCGGCCAAGGGGCTGCTGCTGGTCTCCGCCTACTGCATCGGTCTGGGCATCCCGTTCATGGCGCTCGCCATGGGCATCGGCAACGCCGGACCGCTGGTGCGCGCGCTCAACAAGCACCGCCGTCCCATCGACATCGTGTCCGCACTCGTCCTGCTCGCGATGGGCATCCTGGTCCTCACCAGCAACATGAGCTGGCTCTCGACCTTCTTCACCGAGCACCTGCCGTCGTGGATGACGAGCTTCTCGACCCGCTGAGGACGCCGGTCGGTCTGGGCACTCCTGCGCAGATGCGCCATTCGGGCTATAGCCGGGCAGGGCGCGCCGGGCGACCCTGAACGGGTGAAGCCCGAGCCGTCGCAGCAGAGCCTGCTCGAGCGCGTACGTGTGCACTTCCACCAGAGCGTGATCGGGATGACCTGCTTGGAGTGCGAGACGGTGGAAGTCCTGCGCTCCGACCCCTCCGAGTTCGACGACGAGGTACGCCGATTTCTCCGGACCCACCCTTCGGCCTGCCGCGACGACGAGTCGGCTCGCGACCTCCGCGCGGTTCCGCTGCCGCGCCGGCAACCCTGACGGGGCGGGCTACCTGCCGAGTGCTCCGACATGGACACAGCCCCGGTACTGCGAGGGGCAGTACCGGGGCTGGTTACTTGTCAGGACGCGCGCACGGCGGTCCGGTCGCTCACGCGTAGATGGGGACCCTGGTCAGATCGGCCTGCGGGTCGCGCACGGTGCTGCGCTGATCCCGTGCCCGGAGCTCCGCCTTGAGCACCCGCAGTGGCGGCGCCAGGGTCGCGCCAGACGTCTCGAAGAAGTACAGCCGGCGCAGCAGGCTGTCCTCGTACGGCGTCAGCCGGGGCTGATCCGTGAGATCGATCGTCATAGGGGTCATGTGCCCAACGATGACGGTCAGTACGTGCGGGCTGGAGCCGCCATCCGGAGCAACTTGCCAGGGCCGTTCGGCCTAACGCGCGCTCGGTTGCCGAGGCGAAGGCTTGCGCGCCGGCCGCTTCGCCGGCTTCTTGTTCACCTGCACCACCGGCGGATTGGCGACCGCCGCGCGGATGATCCGCACGAGCGCCTGCAGGTCGATCTTGTTGACCGGAACCAGGGCGAGGCGCTCGACGTCGTCGTTGAGCTCCGGGCCGAGGTGCCCCGAGCACAGGATGATCGGCTCCACGAAGTCGGCGGAGCGGAGCCGTTCGGCGACGGCGATGCCCGTCAGCCCGGGCATCACCTGGTCGAGCACGAGGACGTCCGGACGGTCGGCCTTCTGGAGGTGCTCGAGGCACTGCTCCCCCGACGTCACGAGCTCGCAGGTCCACCCCTCGAGGTCGAACAGGGTCACCAGGAAACCGCCGACGTCGACGTCGTCGTCACACACGAGCACGCGCATGGGGGCGCCTCTGCAGTCTGGGTTACGTACCTTCGTCCGGCTATGCAACCACGACTGCTCAGCAGTGCCCGTGGGGGCGGAAAGCAAGCTTGCTGCTGACCGTGGCCGATCCGCCGCGGGAGAACCGGATCCGGGTCCACGACCCGTGCTTCTCGAGACAGGCCGGCCCCTCGACCGACAGCCAGCGCGACCACCGGACCACCAAGTCGACGTACGCCGCTTTCGGTGACGTCAAGGAGATCGTCGTCCGGTCGGTGTCGATGACCTCGACGGGGCTGGCCGCGATCCGCTTGCGCTCTTTCGCGGTGAACCGCCAGACCACCCAGTGGTCGTCGGACCACACGCGCTCGAGGTCCTTCACCCTGCCGACGAGGAGCAGCGCCCGCTCCCCGCGGCCGGCCCGATCGGCCTTGGCGCCCGGCGCGAGCGCGACGGTGTCGACGGCATTGTCGATGAGCCACTGCCGGAACTCGTCGGCGGAGAGAGCGCCTCGGTAGAACAGCAGGTTGCGGCCGGTGTCGACCTGCCGCGACCAGCCGCGGGCCAGCGGCACGATGGGGGCGATGTGGGTCGCCTCCCCGTGGTCACGCAAGGGCACCACCTCCGTGCGCCTGGCGTCGAGCGCGACGAGCTCGCGGGTGACGCTCGCAAACGACGGCGCCGGTCTGGCCCGGATGTCGGCGTACGGCGGCTGCAGCTGCCAGTACGCCATCAGCACCACGATGGGCACGACGATGCGCCAGTGCTCCGTCGCGGTCGCCAGCACCAGCGGCGCCGCGAGCAGCAGACCCAGGCGCAGGATGTTGCTGCCGAACGGATCCGGCGACAGCAGCAGGAACGACGACGCCAGGGCATACATCAGGGCGCCGACCCGGATGGACCACGAGTGGGTGAGCAGGGCGAGCAGCAGCCCGGCGACGACGGCGTACGGCGCAGATGCGTACTCGTAGGGCTGGATGCCGCCGGAGGGGAACAGCCAGCCGAGGGCCGCCACCGGCACCGAGGAGCCCAGGCCGATGGGCCAGCCCCCCGGCTTGCGCCGGAGGACCAGCACGGCGGCGGCCAGCCCGACGAAGGCAGCGGCGACCGGACTCGTCAGAGCCGTCAGCACCGCGAGCACGGCGGCCGGTAGCCGACGCGGCAGGACGATGAGCGAGGCCAGCGCGAACACCGCACCGAGGGCGAACGTCGTCCGGCCGCTGACCACGTCGGCGACGCAGAACACAGCACCGGAGTAGGCGCCGGCTGCCGGGTGCGGCGTCTGGCGAAGCAGGCGGGCCAGCAGGACCGCGCCGGCCACAGCGGCGAACAGCCCGGTGATGCCGACGCCGAGGACGGCCATGACGTACGGCGAGATGACGCTGTAGCCGAACGGGTGCATGCCGGCGTACCAGGACAGGTCGACGGGCGTCAGCGGATGCGCGCGGGCGAAGCTCGCCCGGGCCTGCTGGGCCGCGAGGTCGGTGCCGCTGCGCGGCAGCAGGAGGAGGTGAAGGAGGCCGAGGGCCGCGGCGATGGCGCCGGCCCGCCATTCGAGGCGACTCAGCGAGAACCGGGCGACGACGCGTCCTCCGGTGCACTCGTGGCCTTGTTGACCGGCGCCTTCTTCGCGGTCGCCTTCTTCGCGGTCGCCTTCTTCGCGGTCGCTGCACCGTCGTCGCGCAAGAAGTCCAGCAGCACGTCGGTCACGACGGCCGTCGCCTCCTCGATCACGAAGTGGCCGGCCCCCGGAACCGTGACCATGACACAGTCGGCTCCGAGGTCGCGTACGACGCTTTCCCCGGTGCCGATCGGAAGCACCGGATCGAGTGCACCCCACAGCACGAGGCTCTTCTCGACCTTCACGCGCGGTGAGCCGTCGAGCGGTGTACGCGTCAGAAGTGCCTTGACCCGCGGGCGGGCCACCCCCCGGTAGTAGCCGAGCATCGCGGCAACCTTCTCCGGGTCTGTGTACGCCGCCTCGTACTCGGCCCGCCGTTCCTCGTCGAGCGGCCGGGCCGCCTTCCACGCCAGCGCCAGCATCGTGTCGACGACGCGTCGGCCACCGAGCCGGAAGATCAGCTCCGGCACTGCCGGCAGCGCGAACAGCGGGACGTGCAGCATCCGGTGCAGCGGCAGGTGCCGGAAGGGCGCGTTGGCGACGCAGAGGCGGCGGACGAGCTCAGGTCGCTGACCTGCGAGCGCGAGGGCGAGCACGCCGCCCCAGTCGTGTCCCACGACGTCGACGGCGCCGGCAGCCTCCGACTCGATCAGAGCGGCGAGCTGGGTGACCAACGACGGCACGTCGAATGGACCGGCGTACGACGAACCACCGAGTCCCGGCAGGTCGGGCGCGAGGACCCGGCGGCCGGTGGCGAGCGCGGGGGCGACGTCACGCCATACCGACGAGGTCTCCGGCACACCATGCAGCAGCAGCACGGGCGTGCCGGGCCCGCTGCCGTCCTCACGAAGCAGGAACCTCGTGTCGGCGACGGTCACCGTGCGCACGCTCATTGATAGAACACCCTCTCCACGACGGCGCGGGATCTGCGCGTCGCGCGCCGGTAGTCGTCGAGGAACGTGCCCGACGCCCCGGCAGGGTATCCGAGCGCGCGAGCGACGCCGGCGAGCTCTCGGCCGCTCGACGGCAGCGCCGCAGCCGGGCGGCCGCGGACCAGCATCAGCGCGTTGCGGACCCGTACGGCCAGGGTCCATGCCGTCGCCAGCACCTCGCCGTCCGCGGAGTCGACGAGACCTGCGTCGACCGCTGCGGTCAACGCCGCCAGCGTCGACGTCGTACGGAGACCTTCGACGTCGTGCGCATGCCGGAGCTGCAGCAGCTGGACCGTCCACTCAACGTCGGCGATGCCGCCCTTGCCCATCTTCAGGGCCAGCCCGGTGTCGACGTTCTTGGGCATCCGCTCGTTCTCGACGCGCGCCTTGATCCGCCGGATCTCGATGACCTGTTCGTCGGTCAGTCCCCCCGTTGGCCACCGGACCTCGTTGATGTCAGCCAGGAAGCTCGCGGAGATGTCGCTGTCGCCCGCCAGGTGGGCGGCGCGGAGAAGTGCCTGCGCTTCCCAGAGCGCGGACCACCGGCGGTAGTAGGCGGCGTACGACGCGGCGCTGCGCGTGAGTGGTCCCTGCCGCCCCTCGGGCCGCAGATCTGCGTCGACGACGAGCGGCGGGTCCGGTGCGGGCAGCGCGAGCAGGCGACGCAGCTCGTTGGCGACGTCGTGTGCGGCCGCGGCCGCCTCGGCGTCCGCGGCGCCGTCGATCGGCTCGTGCACGAACAGCACATCCGCGTCGGAGCCGTAGCCCTGCTCGTCGCCGCCCAGTCGGCCCATCGCGACGACCGCGAGGCGCATCGGCAGCGGACCGCGACGCTCGGCCTCGACCTTGCGGCTGGCGACCTCGAGTGCCGCTGCGACGGTGGCGCCCGCGACGTCGGAGAGCGCCCGTCCCACCCCCCCGACGTCGAGCAGACCGAGCAGGTCGGCGCACGCCACGCGGAGCAGCTCCTGACGACGCAGCCCGCGAACAGCCGTGACCGACGCCTCCCAGTCGTCCCGCCGGCTGGCCACGGACGTGAAGGCGCTGTGCAGCGCGGCCCGGTCCCGCGGCACGAGGGCCTCGTCGTCGGCCAGCATCCGCACGGCGTCAGGTGCGCGACCGAGCAGGTCGGCGACGTAACGCGAAGAGGCGAGCAGCCGGGCCAGCCGCTCCGCCGCCGTACCTTCGTCGCGGAGCAGCCGCAGGTACCAGGGGGTCGACCCGAGGGCGTCCGACACCTGCCGGAACGACAGCAGCCCGGCATCCGGGTCCGCCGCGTCGGCGAACCAGCCGAGCATCGCCGGCAGCAGCGTCTGCTGGATCGACGCCCGCCGCGACACGCCCTCGGTGAGCGCCTCCAGGTGCCGCAGCGCGACGACGGGCTGCGCGAACCCGAGTGCCTGCAGCCGTGCGCCGGCGGCTTCGGGGGTGAGCCGCGCTTCGGCAGCCGGGAGCCGTGCGACCGCGGACAGAAGCGGTCGGTAGAAGAGCTTCTCGTGCAGCCGGCGTACCTCGCGCGTGTAGCCGGCCCGCTCGCGCGAGAACAGCGCAACCGCGTCGCCGCGGTAACCCATCGCCCTGGCCACCCGGCGCAGTCCGGGTTCGTCACCCGCTGCCGGCAGCAGATGGGTACGGCGCAGCCGGTGCAGCTGCAGCCGGTGCTCGACGGACCGCAGCCAGCGGTAGGCCTCGGCGAGGTGCCGGGCGTCCTCGCGGCCGACGTACCCACCGGCGGCGAGCTGCTCGAGGGCCACGAGCGTCGTTCCGCTGCGCACGCTCGCGTCGGCCCGACCGTGCACCAGCTGCAGCAGCTGCACGGCGAACTCCACGTCGCGCAAGCCCCCGGGCCCGAGCTTCACCTCGCGGCTCGCGACCGCATCGCCGACGTCTGCGCGCAGGGTCGACTCCACGCGTCGCCGCATCGACTGCACGTCCTCGACGAAGTTGGGCCGCTCGCCCACCGCCCACACCAGCGGCGCGAGTGCGTCGACATAGGCAGCACCCAGCTCGAGGTCGCCCGCGATCGGTCGCGCCTTGAGCAGTGCCTGGAACTCCCACGTGCCGGCCCAGCGTCGGTAGTAGGCCTCGTGGCTGGCGAGGGTGCGCACCAGGGGGCCGGCCTTGCCCTCCGGCCGCAGTGCCGCGTCCACCGGCCATGCGACGTCGGCGCACACCCGCATCATCGAGGCGGCCAGCGTCGTCGCGGTGCGCAAGGCGTCATCGTCGGACCCGCCCTCGATCGGCTCCGCGACGAACACGACATCGACGTCGCTGACGTAGTTGAGCTCGCGCCCGCCGGTCTTCCCCATGCCGATGACCGCGAGCCGGCAACCCGGCGGCTCGGCAGGCAGGCCGGCCAGCGCAACGGCCAGCCCTGCGGTCAGCGCTGCCCCGGCGAGGTCGGCGAGCTCCCCGGCGACGTCCTCGACGGCGACCTCGCCGGAAAGGTCGCGCGCGGCCAGCGCGAGCAGGCACCGCCGGTACGCCGCGCGCAGCGCGCCGACCACCTCCGGGCCGGTGCCCCGTGCGGCGGACCCAACGGTGCCCGTAGGTGGCGTGTGGCCGGCGCCGACCGCGTCAAGCAGCTGCCACTGCAGCCCGAGCCGGCTCGGCCGCACGGTCGTGATGTCGTCGTCGAGCAGGACCACCCAGTCGTGCGGGTGCGCGGCGAGGTGGTCCCCGAGTGCGATGCTGACGCCGAGCACGCCGAGCAACCGCCGCCGAAGCCCGTCCGACTCGCGCAGTGCGCGGAGCAGCTTGTCTGCATCGGGCAGGGCCCCCGCGAGTCGTTCGAGTGAGGCGACGGCCAGATCGGGCTCCACCGTCTCACCGAGTGCCATGACGACGACCGCGGCGTCCTCGTCGGCCGGAGCTCCTGCCGTCCAGAGCCCTAGCTCGCTGAGCGAGCTCTCGGCGGCCTCGAGGTCGGTGAAGCCCAGCCGGATCAGCCGGGTCCGACCCGACGTCCCACGCGGGTGCTCGTCGAACCAGTCCGCCGTCACGCCGCCATCGTCCTGTACCTGTGCAGCCCCATGTCGAACTGCCGCAACTTTCTGTCGCGCGGCAGCTTCTTGCGGCAGTTGGACATGCTGCTGAGAAGCAGTCAGACGACGGGGAGATACGTCCGTGTCTCGCCGCGTACGAGCGCGGCGAACCGCTCGACGAACGGCCGCCAGACCTCCTCGATCTCCGGCAGCACCTCGACGGCGCGATCGGCGACCTGATCCGGATCGAGGCCGGCAGCGCGCACGCCGTCCGCGTCCGCGTCCGACCAGCTGCGCACCATGTCCGGAGGCGTCTCGATGTGGAACTGCAGGCCGTACGCCTTCGCGCCGACCCGGAAGGCCTGGTTGGCGTAGCGCGGGCTGGCGGCCAGGAGCACCGCCTGCGCCGGCAGCTCGACGATCGCGTCCCAGTGCCACTGCACGACGACCGGTGACAGCGGGATGTCGGCGAACAGCGCATCGTCAACGGCGGCGTCGCGCTTGGACACCAGCCGGGCGCCCAGCTCCGGCCCCTCCGCGCCGGGTGCGACGCGACCGCCCAACGCCTCGGCGAGCAGCTGGCCGCCGAGGCAGATGCCCAGCACCGGCACACCGGCCAGCGTCGCGGTCCGCATCAGCTGCTTGGTCTGGCGCAGCCACGGTGCCGAGCCGTCGTCGTACGCCTGCTGCGGGCCGCCCATCACCACGAGCGCGTCGGCGTCGACCTCGTCAGGCAGTGCATCGCCGTTCCACGGCTCGAGGACGCGCAGATCGACACCCGCTGCCGGCAGCCACTCGCAGAGGGTGCCCGGCGACTCCGCGGGCGTGTGCGTGATGACCAGAGCGGTGTGGCTCATAGGACGGGCAGGTAGCGGCCGAGCTCGAACGGCGTGACCTCCGACCGGTAGGCCTGCCACTCCGCCCGCTTGTTGCGCAGGAAGAACTCGAAGACGTGCTCGCCGAGCGTCTCCGCGACGAGCTCGCTGGTCTCCATGACGCGGCACGCGTCGGACAGGCTGGTCGGCAGCGGCGTCATCCCCATCGCGCGTCGCTCGCCGTCCGACAGCTGCCAGACGTCGTCCTCCGCGCCGGGCGGCAGCGGGTACTTCTCCTCGATCCCCTTCAGGCCTGCAGCGAGCAGGACGGCGAAGCAGAGATACGGGTTGGTCGCGCTGTCGGGGCTGCGGACCTCGACGCGCGTGCTGTTGCCCTTCGTCGGCTTGTACATCGGCACCCGTACCAGCGCGCTGCGGTTGTTGGAACCCCAGCAGACGTACGGCGGCGCCTCGCCACCCGCGACCAGGCGCTTGTAGGAGTTGACCCACTGGTTCGTGACCGCGGTGATCTCGGCGGCGTGCTTCAGCAGGCCGGCGATGAAGTGCTTGCCGACGCTCGACAGGTAGAGCGGGTCGGCCGGGTCGTGGAATGCGTTGCGGTCGCCCTCGAACAGCGACAGGTGCGTATGCATGCCGCTGCCCGGCTGGTCGCCGAACGGCTTCGGCATGAACGTCGCGTAGACACCCTGCGTCAGCGCGACCTCCTTGATGACGTGCCGCGTCGTGAGGATGTTGTCCGCGGTCGTCAGGGCATCGGCGTACCGAAGATCGATCTCCTGCTGACCGGGGGCGACCTCGTGATGGCTGAACTCCACCGAGATGCCGAGTCGCTCAAGCATGGTGATCGTCGTACGCCGGAAGTCGTGGCTCACGTCGTGCGGCGTGAGGTCGAAGTAGCCGCCGGCATCAACCGGCTCCGGTGCGACGCCCTTCTTCGGGAGCTCCTTGAGCAGGAAGAACTCGATCTCCGGGTGCGTGTAGAAGGTGAAGCCGGCCGCCGCGGCCTTGTCGAGGGCACGGCGCAGGACGTGCCGCGGGTCGGCCCACGAGGGCGTGCCGTCCGGCATCGTGATGTCGCAGAACATGCGGGCTGTGCCGGGCGACTCGCCCCGCCATGGCAGCACCTGGAAGGTCGCGGGGTCCGGCTTCGCGAGCATGTCTGACTCGTGAACGCGCGCGAAGCCTTCGATCGCCGAGCCGTCGAACCCGATGCCTTCGGCGAACGCACCTTCGAGCTCGGCCGGGGCGATCGCGACCGACTTGAGGGTGCCGAGGACATCGGTGAACCACAGCCGCACGAAGCGGATGTCGCGCTCCTCGAGAGTCCGGAGCACGAACTCCTGCTGCTTGTCCAAAACGGTCAGCTCTCCCAGCTCAGTGGCCTCAACAGTTCTCAGGTCGACCCCGAGGCAGTGTCGCCCGCGACTGTTTCCGCGGAGTTTCCTGGCCGAAGGTCCAGCGTCGACCCTAATCGCGGCGGTCTCGGTCGTACGACTGCCGTCCTATAGCGAACGAGCCCAGGACCGGCTCACTCTCTGAGCAGAGGCCGCAACCCCTCGGCGGCCCGACGGGAGAGAGACCACATGAAGCTCAAGCTCCGATACAAGCTGCCCGCCGTTCTCGGCGCAGCCGTCATCATGACGGCCGCCGGCGGCGCGGCGGCGTTCGCGCTCGTCGCGGCGCAGACCGACGACAACGGCACCGACGCGGGCAACACCCTGCCCATCGACGACAACCACCCATCGGTCGGGGCCAGCCCCGCCACCACGCGCAGCCCCGAGGCCGGTGCCAACCGGGGCGTCCACGCCACGGCCGAGCCGGGCGACGACCGCGGCGTCCGCGCGACCGCCGAGGCGGGCGACGACCAGGGTGCGGGTGAAGTGGAGTCCGGCGACGACCACGGCGCCGGCGAAGTCGAGCCCGGCGATGACCACGGCGGCGACACCCGCCGCGGCTCGGATGACGTGACGCCCACCCCGACCAGGACGGCCGACGACCGCAGCGGCAGCAATCGCGGCAGCGACGACACTTCCGGCAAGAGCACCGGCAGCGGCTCGGGCGCTGGCAGCGGCAGCGGCAGTGGCAGTGGCAGTGGCAGTGGTTCCAGCGGGTCAGACGACGGCGGGTCCGGGGACGGTGGGTCAGACGACGGCGGGTCAGACGACGGCGGCGGGCACGGCAGCGACGGCTGATCGCCCCGATGTCGGTGCCGAAGGCCGTCGCCGCGTTCCTCGCCGCCGGCCTGCTCGTCGTACTGCTCATCGGGCTCTTTCTCGCGGTCTCGCAACGCCGGAGCGCGACGGCTGAGGCCATCCGCGACGCACGGACGCTCACGAACCTCGAAGCTGTCGACGTCATCGGGCCGGTCCTCACAGATGAGGCGCTGTCAGCCGGCCCAGCACGGGACGCGCTCGACGACGTCGTGCGCCACCGGGTGCTGGGCAGTCACATCGTCCGGGTGAAGATCTGGGACGCGTCGGGACGCATCGTCTACTCCGACCGGTCGTCGCTCATCGGGTCGACATTCGATCTCGCAGCCGACGAACGCGCCGCACTGACGTCGCGGCACACCGCCGCGGAGGTCAGCGACCTCGACGAACCGGAGAACCGCGAGGAGAGGCAGTTCGGGAAGCTGCTGCAGGTCTACCAAGGAATCCGTACGCCGGGTGGCAGGGCGCTGCTGTTCGAGACCTACCAGCCGTACACCGTCATCAGCGACGCCAGTCGTCGCATGTGGCTGAACACCATGCCCGTCCTGGTCCTCGGCCTGCTGCTGCTGTACCTCCTCCAGGCACCGCTTGCCTATCGGATGGCGCACCGGCTCAAGCGCAGCCAGGACGAGCGCGAGGCGCTGCTGCTGGCGACGCTGGCGGCATCGGACCGGGAGCGCGCGCGGATCGCGGCGGACCTGCACGACGGCGTGGTGCAGGGTCTGGCCGGAGCGTCGTTCAGCCTCAGCGCGACGGCAGACCGGCTCCGGTCCAGCGACGCGGGCGCGGCCGCTGCGATCGGGGTCGCGGCCGCCGACCTCCGCCGCTGGGTCCGCGAGCTGCGCAGCCTTGTGGTGACCATCACCCCGCCGGCGCTGCACGCCCAGGGACTGGCCGCCTCGCTGACCGATCTCGCCTCCGTTCTCGAGGGCCGGGGCATCGACGTGACGGTGGCCGTCGACGGTGCCGACGGGATCGACGAGACCACGGAGACGCTGCTCTTCCGCGCCGCGCAGGAGGCCGTGCGGAACATCGTCAAGCACGCCGAGGCGACCGACGTGAGCATCAGCATCAAGCGCAACCGGTCGGAGCAGAGCGGTCGCCCGGACGCGCTGGTGCTGCTGGTCCGCGACAACGGTCGTGGCTTCGACCCGGACGCGCCGGCACCCCGCCGGCGGGGCAGCGTGGGTCTCGAGCTGCTCAGGGGCCTGGTCGCCTCCCACGGCGGCGGGTTGCACCTGGCGGCGTCCCCCGGCCAGGGAACCGCGGTCACCGTGCACGTTCCGGTATCCCAGCAGGCCGGCGCGGCCGTTCCCGGGAAAGGGGCGGCCTGACAATCCGCTGCTCGCAAGGCGGTGACGTTGCGTAGGCGTACCGTCAGTCTCAGCGTGAGCGCTCTTCTCTGCGGTCTGCCGAGTGCGGTCGACCCAGGACGCGGGCGTCGAGGGAAGGGCACCGTCCCGTGACCGACAACCTGCGTGCAGCCGCCACCTCCGCAGACCCCCCGCCAGTCGACGACGCGGCGCAGCAGCGCGACGCGGCCGCCTCCGCGCGGGATGACGCCGCCGATGCCCGGGACGCAGCCTCTGCCGACGTCAAGGACGCCCAGCTGGCTGCCGGCGACCGGCGACTGGCCGCGGCCGACCGCGCCGCGTCCGTGATCGACCTCGACGGGGCCGCCTCGATGCGCGCAGCCGCCACAGCTCGAGACGAAGCAGCTCAGGCTCGGGACACCGCGTCGGCATGGTCCGGCGCCGCGCGGGAGGTCGCCGGCGACCGCGTCGCTGCAGCGCTGGACCGGCACGCGGCCGCACTGCGCGCAGCAACAGCGTCGGCGATCGACATCGCGGTCGAGGTGCGCCTCGCGACCGCCGCCATCGCTGGCGAAGAGGAACGCGCCGCCGAGGACCGGCTCCACGCCGCAGCGGATCGTGCCGCAGCGAGCCTCGACCGGAAAGAGGCGAGCATGATGCGCGCCGCTGCACTGGCGCGCCACGAGGCCGCCGGCGTACGCGACGCCGCATCGGCAGACGCGGCCGCCGGCGAGACGGCCGGGGGCGATCGCATGCGCGCCGCCGGAGACCGGGCGGCCGCCGCTCACGACCGGCAGGAGGCAGCGCTCGATCGCCACGGCGCCGCCGACGACCTGCAGCAGGCCTACCGCGACGACCTCACCGGCGCGCTGCTGCGAACGGCCGGGTCCGAGCAGCTGGCCCAGGCGGCCGACCGGGCCCACCGCACCGGCGAGCGGCTCGTCGTGGCGTTCCTCGACGTCGACAACCTCAAGACGCTGAACGACCGAGACGGCCACGGCGCCGGAGATGCGCTGCTGCGCGCCGTGGGCACAGCGTTGCGCGTCGGGCTGCGTAGCTACGACGTCGTCGTTCGGTACGGCGGCGACGAGTTCGTCTGCGCGCTACCCGGCTCCGGCATCAGCGAAGCGGAGAGTCGCTTCCGGCATGTCCAGCAGCTGCTGATGGCCGCGATGTCGGACGTGACCGTGAGCTTTGGCCTCGCCGCACTCGGCCAGCACGAGTCCATGGTCGAAGCGATCGCGCGCGCCGACGGTGAGATGTACCGAAGCCGTCGGCTCGCGCGGGGAGAAGGGCCCTCATAGGCTGAGGTCGTGGCGCAGCTGCGGATCGGTCTGGCGCAGGTCGACTCCACCGTCGGCGACCTGACCGGCAACGCCGACATCATCAGCCAGTGGACCGCGAAGGCGGTGGCGCAGGGCTGTCACCTCGTCGCGTTCCCCGAGATGATGCTCACCGGCTACCCGCCCGAGGACCTCGTGCTGCGGTCGTCGTTCGTCGCGGCGAGCCTGCGCGCGCTGGACGGTCTGGCGGCTCGGCTGGCCGACGAGGGAGCGGCCGACATCGCCGTCGTCGTCGGCTACTGCGGCCGATCCGAGCAGCCGCGCGTGACGCCGCCCGCGCTCGGCCGGCCTGCCGGCGAACCGCAGAACGCAGCAGCGGTCATCCACGGCGGTCGCGTCGTGGCCCGCTACGCCAAACACCACCTGCCCAACTACGGCGTGTTCGACGAGTTCCGCTACTTCGTGCGCGGTGACCGGCTGTCGGTCGTCCGACTTCACGGAGTCGACGTAGCTGTCGTGATCTGCGAGGACCTCTGGCAGGACGGTGGCCCGATCGGTGTCGCGCGAGCAGCCGAGGCCGGCCTGGTGATCTGCATCAACGGGTCGCCGTACGAGCGCAACAAGGACGACATCCGCTCCGAGCTGACCAGGCGCCGCTCCGCGGAGGCGGGCGCGGTCCTCGCCTACGTGAACATGGTCGGCGGGCAGGACGAGCTGGTCTTCGACGGCGACTCCATCGTGGTCGCTCCGGATGCGACCGTTCTCGCGCGCGCAGCGCAGTTCGAGGAGGAGCTGCTCGTCGTCGACCTCGACGTGCCGACCGCGACGAGCGACCTGGTCGGCAGCATCGACGCCGTCGACGGGACGAGCATGCACCTCACCCGTGTCACCGTGAGCGAGGAGCCGCTGCCGGCGTACGACGCCGTTGTCGCCCCGCAGTGCGCGCGGCTCGACGACTGCGCCGAGGTCTGGCAGGCGCTGGTGACCGGTACCCGCGACTACACGCGCAAGAACGGCTTCCGCACCGTGCTCATCGGCCTCTCCGGCGGCATCGACTCCGCGGTCGTCGCGACCATCGCCGCCGACGCCCTCGGTCCGGACAACGTGCACGTCGTCGGGATGCCGAGCCGCTACTCCACGGAAGGCTCGGTCGCCGATGCCGAGGAGCTGGCGGCGCGAAAGGGCCTGCACTGGTCCCTGCTCCCGATCGGCGGTGTCGTCGAGGCCTACGAGAAGGCGTTCAGCGACATGGGCGGTCTGCACGGGCTTGCCGAGGAGAACCTGCAGTCCCGGATCCGCGGCACCGCCTGGATGGCTCTCTCGAACCAGCTCGGCCACCTCATGCTCGTCGGCGGCAACAAGAGCGAGCTCGCGACCGGATTCGCCACTCTGTACGGCGACACGGCCGGCGGGTTCGGGCCCATCAAGGACGTGCCGAAGACGCTCGTCTGGGAGCTCGCCCGGTGGCGCAACGCGCTGGCAAGGAACCGCGGCGAGCGCGAGCCGATCCCGCAGCAGATCATCGACAAGCCGCCGTCGGCCGAGCTCGCGCCCGGACAGGTCGATCAGGACCGGCTGCCGCCGTACGACGTGCTCGACGCCGTGCTCGTCGACTACGTCGAGCGGGACATGGGGCGCGCCGACCTGCTCGCGGCGGGGCACGCAGCCGACGTCGTGGACAAGGTGATCCGGCTGGTGGACCTCGCCGAGTGGAAGCGGCGGCAGTACCCCCCGGGCCCGAAGATCTCACCGAAGAACTTCGGCCGGGACCGTCGGCTGCCGATCAGCTCGCGCTGGCGAGAGGTGTGACGAGCACCACCTGGGCGGAACCACCGCCGCGTGCCACCATTGACCCGTCCGGGTACGCCGTGCGGTGACCCGAGTCGGGAGCCCAGCCATGACCGAGGCCAGCCTGTACGGCGGGATCGTCAACCGCCGCATCACCATCCGCGACCTGCAGGCCGCGAAGGACCGCGGCGAGCGGTGGGCGATGCTCACGTCGTACGACATGCTCACCGCCGCCCTGTTCGAGCAGGCCGGCATCACGGCACTGCTCATCGGGGACTCGGCCGGCAACAACGTCCTCGGCTACGACACGACCGTCCCCGTCACCGTCGACGACATGGTCCCGATGGTGCGTGCGGTCGCGCGCGCCACCTCGCGTGCGCTCGTCATCGCCGACCTTCCGTTCGGCTCGTACCAGGCCTCGCCGCAGCAGGCCTTCGACAACGCGGTGCGCTTCATGCGCGAGGGCGCGCAGGCGGTCAAGCTCGAGGGGGGCCGCCGGGTGCTCCCGCAGGTCGAGCTGCTCGTCGAGTCCGGCATCCCGGTCATGGGCCACATCGGCCTGACGCCGCAGTCGGTCAACGCCCTCGGCGGCTACCGGGTGCAGGGGCGCGGCGACGCTGGCGACCAGCTGCTCAAGGACGCGCTCGCTCTCGAGCGGGCCGGCGCGTTCGCCCTGGTGCTCGAGGTCGTTCCGTCGGAGCTCGCCGAGCGCATCACCCAGGAGCTGACGATCCCCACGGTCGGCATCGGCGCCGGCCCGGCCACCGACGCGCAGGTCCTCGTCTGGACCGACATGGCCGGCCTCACGCCGGGACCCGGACCGAAGTTCTTGAAGAAGTACGCCGACCTGCGGACCGTCCTGAGCGACGCCGTGTCTGCGTACACCGAGGACGTTCGCGAGGGCCGCTACCCCGCGGCGGAGCATGGCTACAGCTGACCCGTTCGCGCCGGTACGCCGGCACTGCTTGGCGACGGACGGCGTCACCGAGAAGCTCAGTCACGGCTCGCCGTCGTTCTTCGCCCGCGGTACGCCGTCGCGCTCCGGTCCGTGCTTCGTCATGTGCATGGACGACCATCACGGCGACGGCATCCTCGGCCTCTGGATCGCTGCGCCCGCCGGCGCTCAGCAGACGTTCGTGACGCGCGATCCCGAGACCTTCTTCGTGCCGCCGTACGTCGGTCATCGTGGCTGGCTCGGCGTGCGCCTCGACCGCTCGCTCGCTCGCGACGTGCTCGTCGACCTGCTCGACGAGGCGCACGCCGCCGTACGGAAGTGACGACCTTCTTCGGCTCCGCCCGCGAGTGGCGGGCCTGGCTCGAGAAGAACCATGCGACGGCCGACGAACTCGTGGTCGGGTTCTGGAAGAAGGGCACCGGTAAGCCGTCGATGACGTGGTCCGAGTCGGTCGATGAGGCCCTGTGCTTCGGATGGATCGACGCGATCCGCCGTCGGATCGACGACGAGAGCTACTCGATCCGCTTCACCCGACGCAAGCCGACCAGCACCTGGAGCGCGGTCAACGTCGCGAAGATGGCCACGCTCGAAGCCGAGGGGCGGATGACGGGGGCCGGCCGCACGGCCTTCGCGAACCGTCGTGCAGACCGCACCAGCATCTACTCCTACGAGCAGCAGGGTGACATCGCGTTCGATGACGCGGAGCTGCGCGCGGATCCGGCCGCGTGGGCGTACTGGTCGGCGGCCGCGCCGTCGTACCGCAAGGTCGTCATGCACTGGGTGACGAGCGCGAAGCGGCCGGAGACGCGTGTCAAACGGATGGCCGAGCTGGTCGCCGACTGTGCCGCCGGTCGGAAGATCAAGTCCCAGCGCTGGGGCTGACCTGCGGCTCAGCGGGCCGACTTGGCGCACGCTCGGGCGGCGCGACTCGCGGCGCTCTCGGGGTTGCTGAAGCCGTATCCCGTGGAGGGGGTGATCTCGCGCGCCCGGGATTCCTGCGCACTGACGTCGAGCGACCCGGAGGGGTTGAGCTGGGTCATCGGGTCGATGATCCGCCACACGGCCGGACCGATGAGCCGTCCGCGCGTGTCACGGACATAGGCGGCCACGAACCGGATCCCAGGAAAGCCGTCGTCGACCACCTCTCGGGCAGCGACGAGCGGCGTGCCAGCGGCCACGATCGGGGCCGGCGCGCCGAACGCGGCCGCGGCCGCGGGCACCGGCTCGCCGATGACTGCCTGGAGGGCTCTCGCGTCGCCTGCCGTCAGCTCGTGACAGGAGCGTTGCGTGACGACGTGGTCGGTCACGATGACGACGCCCGTCGCGAAGACGACCAGCTGCGTGCAGAGCAGCACGAAGCCGACGCGTCCGAGCGGACTGACGTCGAAGGCGGAGATGGTCGGGACGACCCGGCCGTCGGCGGTGACGCCGTGATAGGCCCGGAGGCGGCGCTGCCCGGCCGGGGACAGCTGCTTGCGGCGAGCGCTGACGGTGGCGGCGTAGCCGGCGTAGAACAGGAGCAGACCTCCGGGGGGGATGAGGCGCCATCGGCTGTGCTCGCCCCACGCCAGCAAGGCCTGCGGGATCACCACCAGCACGACCTGCATCGCGATCGACGGCCCTAGCCGACGACGGAAATAGCGCGGATCGGCGATCTGCTCGGCGACCCAGGGTCGGTAGGTGGGCTCGACGCGCCGTCCGAACGTCCAGAACCAGAAACGCGTTCCGGGCGGCGGCACGGCTACAGGCACGACGGGACAGTTCTGCACGGCGCGACGCATCCCTGCGTGCGCCCGATCGGCGAGGTCAGGCACCGAGGTGCTCGCGGGCGACCTTCTTGGGCACGCACATGCGCCAGGCTTCGACGACGAGCTCCTCGAGCTCATGCAGTGACAGTGTTGCAAGCCGGACGTGCACCCAGTTGTAGCGCAGGTCCGATTTCGCCGGCATCGAGAAGCGGTCGGGGGCCGACGCGACGAGCGCGTCCCGCTCCTCCTTGGGGAACGCGAAGCCCATCACCTCCTCGTCCCGGGACAGCGCCACGTAGACGAGCGACCCGATCCGGAACTTCACCCGGTCGTGGATGAGGTGCTCGGTGGTCCGTGGCAGCGCCGACGCGATGCGGCGTACGTCGTCAGCAGTGACCATCGGCCAGCTGCTCCGTGAGAACGTGCCGCGCCTCGACCAGCGACGGTCCGTACCAGGTGAGGTGCCGGCCGCTCACCAGCGCAGTCGGTACGTCGAAGGCCTCGGGGCCGTCGTCGGCGGAGAAGAAGTACGGCTCGTCCGGGAGCACGACGATGTCGCACGCGACGGCATCGGGCTCGAACCGGGGGTACCGCTCGGGCGAGGACGCGAGCACGTTGTCGACCCCGAGCCGGGCCAGCAGATCGCCGGCGAACGTGTCTGAGCCGACCGCCATCCACGGCCGTCGCCAGATCGGTACGACGGCGGTGCGCCGCGGTCCGGCGTACGGCACCGACCAAACCTGCTCCGCCTCGTCCAGCCAGGCTGGTGCGACTCCCATGCGGGCGAGGATGCGCCGCAGCTCGGACAGTCCTTGGTCGACGGTGCGGACGAAGGTGACGTCCACCTCGAGGCCGGCCGCGCGAAGCTCTTCGAGGTCGACATCGCGGTTCTCCTCCTCGTTGGCGACGACCAGGTCGGGCCGGAGCCCGATGACTCGCTCGACGGCTGGGTTCTTCGTCCCGCCGACCCGGGTGACGTCGAGCCCAGCCGGATGGGTGCACCAGTCGGTGGCTCCGACGAGCACCCCCGGTGCACTCACGGCGATCGCCTCCGTCAGCGACGGAACCAGCGAGACGACCCTCATTCAGACGTCGGTGACGCGCAGACCCGCGTGCGACTTGTAGCGGCGGTTGATCGAGATGAGGTTGGCCGTCAGCGCTTCCACCTGGTGGGCGTTGCGCAGCCGACCGGCGTAGATCCCACGCATGCCCGGGATTCGCTCGACGAGCGCCTGCACCAGGTCGGTCGCCGTCCGGTCGTCGCCGAGCACCAGAACATCGGTGTCGACGCTCTCGACCCCTTCGTCCAGCAGCAGCACTGCGCTGACGTGATGAAAGGCAGCCACGACGGTGCTGTCGGGCAGGACCGCTGCCGCCTGCTCGGCGGCACTGCCCTCCTCGACCGGCAGTGCGTAGGCACCGCCCTTGTCGAAGCCGAGCGGGTTGACGCAGTCGACGACGACCTTGCCCGTGAGCGGCGTCGCCAGCGACGTCAGCAGCTCTCGATGGCCCTCCCACGGGACTGCGACGATCACCACGTCCCCCGCGGCCGCGGCGGACGCGTTGCCAGCCCCCGAAACGCTTCCCGGCAGCCCCTCGGCGGCCGCCTCAGCCCGGGTCGGGTCGCGGGATCCCAGCACCACCTGGTGGCCGGCAAGTGCGAGCCGCCGGGCCAGCCCGCGGCCCTGCTCCCCCGTACCGCCGAGCACCGCCACGACAAGCGTCGAGACGTCGGGGGCGGGGCCGGCGGCGGCGGTCATCCCCGGAGTCTGGCAGCGGTCGGCGGCGGCAGCAGGAGTCGGTGGCCCTGGCGGCGAAACCAGCCTCGAACACGCGCCAGGAAATGGACATCTCGGGCGAGCAGGAGAATCGTTCGGAACGGCGAACTGCTCGGTACGAAGATCAACGAGAGGGACGACGGTGGACCAGGACGCAGGGCAGGTGCGGCCGACGCGCCGTGCCGGTCTGCGACCGCTCCCGACGCCCACCGACATCGAGCTGGTTGTCCAGGACGCGCCACCGCTGCTCGAGGTCATCGACGACCTGCCCGAGCCGCGGATCGCCGAGCTCGACGCGCTGCTTCGCGAGGTCGACAACCTTCGCTCGACCATGCGCCGTGACCTCACGCTTGCTGCGACGGCGGTCGAAGCCGGTGCCGACGACCTCGCCGGCTGGCTCCTGCTCAGCCAGGACGGCGAAGTCCGCGCGTTCGAGCAGCGCGCCCTCGCGCACGTCGGCGCGCTCGAGGCCGCCGACGAGCCGGCCGTGCCCGTGCTCGTCCCGGCCCCGCGCCGCGCCGCCCGGATGCTTCCCGCCGCCCCGCTCATCGCGGCAGCGGCGGCTCTCGTCGGGTTCCTCACCGGCGCCCTGCCGGGCACGGGCGGACCGGGCCTGACCACGCCCCGCACCTCCAACGCCGCGCAGTCCTACGCGCAGCTCACCCAGCTGGCCGCCAACGGGGCGTCCGCCGGCGACATCAGTGCAGCGGCGCAGAAGTTCCACGCCGACCTTGCGCCGCTCGTCGCCGCTGCCGGCGCCAACCCGGAGGCGGCGCAGAAGGCGATCGCGCTCCTGCAGAGCGAGCGGGCCGTCATCGCCGGCGAGGGCGACTCGCCCGCCCTGCGTGCTGTGCTGGCGCAGGCCGACCTGCTGGTGCGCAAGCTGCGCGCCACGCTGCCGCATCCGGCCCGCGTCGTCGCGCCGGCCGCGCCGGTGAGCAACAGCAGCTCCAAGGCCAGCCCGGCACCGAAGAGCAGCAGCGCGACGAAGCCGAGCCCGAGCGCGTCGCCGAAGCCGAGCCCCAAGCCGTCGCCGAGCGCGTCGCAGAAGCCGAGCGGCGCGAGCCCGTCGGCATCCCCGTCCCAGGCCGGACCGTTCCCGGGCGCACCCGTCCCGCACTAGCACCGGCGAATCCGGTGGACGGATGTGCCACCGTCGTCTGTCGTGACCGACGTCGACGAGCCACGAGCCGGGGCCGACCCGGTCGCGCTCGTCGAGCCACCGAGCCGGGGTGGCCTGCACGGCCTGGCCATCGACATCGGCCCGCTGCGGCGGCACCACGACTTCCGGCTGCTGTTCGCCGGCCAGGCCGTGACCTTCCTCGGCAGCATGATCACCTACGTCGGCATCCCGTACCAGGTCTACCGGCTGACCGGCAGCTCCTTCGTCGTCGGGATGCTGGGGCTCGTCGAGTTCGTCTGCATGCTCTCGATGGCGTTCGTCGGCGGGGCGCTCGCGGACGCTGTTGACCGTCGGCGGATGGTGCAGCTCACCGAGCTCGCGTTGCTGCTGACGTCGGCCCTGCTGCTGGCCAACGCGTTGCTGCCGCACCCGTCCGTTGCCGTGCTGTTCGTCGCTGCCGGTCTGGCGACGCTCTTCGACTCGCTGCAGCGGCCCAGTCTCGACGCGCTGCTGCCCAGGCTCGTGCCGCGGGAGGACCTGCTCGCCGCCGGAGCGCTCAACTCCATGCGCGGTACGGCGGGGATGATCGGCGGACCCGCGGTCGGGGGACTGTTGATCGCCGGGATCGGCCTGCCCTCGACGTACGCCGTCGACATCGCGACCTTCGCGTTCTCGCTCGCCGTACTCGCGCGCATGAAGGCGGTCCCACCGCCACCCGACGCCGAGCGACCGAGTCTGCGCGGCGTCGTCGATGGCGTGCGCTTCGCCCGCAGCCGACCCGAGCTCATGGGCACCTACCTCGTCGACATCAACGCCATGTTCTTCGGGATGCCGAACGCGCTGTTCCCCGCCATCGCGGTGACGTACGGCGGCGCCGACGTCCTCGGCCTGCTCTACGCGGCGCCGGCGGTCGGTGCGTTCCTCGCCACGTTGACCAGCGGCTGGGCCGGGCGCGTGCATCGGCACGGGTTGGCCGTGCTGTGGGCGGCGGCCGGCTGGGGCATCGCGATCCTGGGTTTCGGACTGGTCAACGAGCTGTGGCTGGCGCTGCTGCTGCTCGGCCTCGCCGGCGGCGCCGACATGGTCAGCGGCATCTTCCGGATGACCATCTGGAACACGACGATCCCGGATCACCTGCGCGGCCGGCTCGCCGGCATCGAGCTGATCAGCTACTCCAGCGGCCCGACCCTCGGCAACGTCGAGGCGGGTGCCGTGGCCTCGCTCACAAGCGTGCGGACCTCCGTGGGCATCGGCGGCGTCCTGTGCCTCGCCGGCACGGCGCTGCTCGCGCTGGCGCTCCCGGAGTTCCGGCGGTACGACGATCGCCACCCCCGCCTTGCGTCCGAGGCAGTGGTCGCCGGGGCGACCAACAAGTCGGACGCAACGGAGGGGTAGGGGTCAGGCGCGGCGGAACGTGACGGTGCGCGTCGCCGGGTCGGCCTGCTCGAGCCGCACCTGGATCGTCTCGCCCAGCGGCAGGTCTGCGCCCTCGCAGCGCGCCCGCACCGCAGGGTCGGGCAGCTGCACCGCGCCGCCTTTGGGTCCGGTCTCGACGACGACGGCGGCGAAGGTCTCACCGACCCGCGGGGAGAGGACCACGGCTTCGGTGAGATCGATGATCGCGCGGTCTATCGCGTGCGCACGGCGATCGGCGGCCGCCATCTCGTCGGGCAGCGCCGGCAGCGCGGACCGGGCCCAGTCGGGCACCGGCGTACCGGCACACAGGGCCAGGCAGACCTCGCTCACGTAGCGGTCGGCGAGGCGGCGCAGCGGCGCGGTGCAGTGCGCGTACGTCGCGGCGACAGCGCTGTGCACCGGCTGCGTCGGGACCTCACCGTCGAAGGCGGTGTACGCCGCATCGCGCAGCAGTCGCGTCGCCAGCGTCAGCAGCGCCGCGGCCGCGGGCACAGCTGGGTCCAGCCCGGAGATGACCTCGCCGTACGAAGCGTCCTTCGGCCAGGCGATGCCGAGCGCGAGCGCGCTGCGCCGCAGCGACGCCACCGCCTGCTCGTCCGGCGGCGGCAGGGTCCGGAGCAGTCCCACCTTGCCCTCGATCATCAGCGCGGCGGCGGCGATCCCGGTCAACAGGCTGATCTGCGCGTTCCACCCCTCGGCCGGGACCGGTGCGCGGTACTGCAGGCACGGATGGCCGTCGGGGCCGTCGGTGACCTCCTGCTCCGGTGTCGGCAGGTCGACTGCGCCACGAGCCAGTGCGAGCGACTGTCGCAGCATGCCGATCTGCTTCAGCAGCATCAGCTGCTCGTCCGCAGAGCCGTCGTCGATGGCGCGCTGCACCCCGCCGTACTCCAGCTTGCGAGCGGACCGCACCTGCGCGCGCTGCACCTGCGTCGACCGCAGCTCGCCGCTGCTGTCCAGGGCGAGTGTCCAGACCACGGCCGGTCGCACCTGGTCCGGCAGCAGGCTGGCGGCACCTTCGGCGAGAACGGGCGGGTGCAGCGGCACGCGTTCGTCGGGGAAGTACGACGTCTCACCCCGCGCGTGCGTCTCGGCATCCAGTGCAGTGCCGGGCGTGACGAAGGCGCCGACGTCGGCGATCGCGTAGCGGACCGTGAAGCCGTCAGCCGCGCGTTCGAGGTGCATCGCCTGGTCGAGATCGAGGCTGCCGGCTGGGTCGATGGTCAGGAAGGGCAGAGGGGTCAGGTCGAGGTTCGAGAGTCGGGGCGCCTTCGCCGCCTGCTCGGCCTCGGCAAGCACCTCGGGCGGGAACTGCTCCGGCACCTTCAGCTCGGCGCGCAGGTCGTCCCAGGAGACGGACTGCGGGAGACGAACGCGTAGGTGCGGCACCCGCCGACACTAGACGGCGGTCAATGACGAGACAGCGCAGCCCAGACCGTCTTGCCTGGCGGACTCGGTCGTACGCCGGTGTCGGCCGCGAGCAGGTCGATCATCGCCAGGCCGCGGCCACCTTCCGCGTCCTCGGACGCCATCCTCGCCACGGGTCGGCCTGGTGAGCCGTCGGCCACGGCGACGGTCACCCGGTCGTCATCGGCCTGGATCTCCAACCGGACGGGCGGCTGGGCGTGCCGGACCGCGTTGGTCACCAGCTCGCTGACCACCAGGGCGAGCTCGTCCCCGATCGGCTCGAGGTGCAGCTGCTGCACCATCTCGGCGGTCGCTTGACGCGCACGGGCAGGTGAGCGGACGGAGTCGGCCAGGTCGATCTGGTGCCGATGACCCGACCGCCGGTCGTCGACGTGCGCGAGTCCGTCCTCCCGCCGCGGATACACCGGCAGCAAGCCACCGACGGCGCCTGTGACGTCGGTGGAGGTGCAGCACACGACAAACGCCGGATGCGGCCAACCGGGAGCCAGGTCTCGTGCCTCGCGGAGCGCGGTGACGGCGACCGAGGCGATGCGGGTCGCCCCCGTCAGATCGAGCAGCACACCCCGCGGCGAGAGCGAGGCCGCGTCGGCGATCGCGTTCAGAAGCGCGGGTGCATCAGCGGCGCTGACGGGTCCGCGGACGCTGAGGATCTCGACGCCCTGCGCCACTTCACGACGTAGGAGCACGAGGTGCACCTCTCGTCTGCGCTGCAGGTCTCGGTCGCTGTCCCTGTGCTACTGCCCGTTGCGGGGGGTTGCGCAAACGGCCAGAGGTGGGTAACCGCCTGTAACGCCGGGCGTTCGGGCGCGATGTCCCGGAATCGTCCGCTCAGTCGACGGCGGGCTCCCGCTGGAGCTCCTCGTTGCGGTCGGTCGATGTCACTGTCTGCTCCAGCTCAACCACAGGCAGATAGACGCGGGCGCCTTCGTCGAGGAACTCCGCCGACTTCTCCTTCATCCCGAGATCCAGCGCGGACAGCTCGTCCACGCCGTGGTCGGCGGCGTACTTCCGCACGTCCTGGCTGATCTTCATCGAGCAGAAGTGTGGTCCGCACATCGAGCAGAAGTGGGCCGTCTTGGCCGCCCCGGCCGGCAGCGTCTCGTCGTGGAAGTCGCGCGCCGTCGTCGGGTCGAGCGAGAGGTTGAACTGGTCCTCCCAGCGGAACTCGAAGCGCGCGTCGCTGAGCGCGTCATCCCAGGCCTGCGCGCCCGGGTGGCCCTTCGCAAGATCGGCAGCGTGGGCCGCGATCTTGTAGGTGATGACGCCGTCCTTGACGTCGTCACGGTCCGGCAGCCCGAGGTGCTCCTTCGGCGTGACGTAGCAGAGCATCGCCGTGCCGTACCAGCCGATCATCGCCGCGCCGATGGCACTCGTGATGTGGTCGTAGCCCGGCGCGATGTCGGTCGTCAGCGGCCCGAGCGTGTAGAAAGGCGCTTCTTTGCAGACCTCGAGCTGCAGGTCCATGTTCTCCTTGATCTTGTTCATGGGGACGTGGCCGGGGCCCTCGACCATGACCTGCACGTCGTACTCCCACGCGATCTGCGTCAGCTCGCCGAGAGTGCGCAGCTCGGAGAACTGCGCCTCGTCGTTGGCATCCGCGATGCACCCCGGACGGAGGCCGTCGCCGAGCGAGAAGCACACGTCGTACGACGCCATCAGCTCGCACATCTCGCGGAAGTGCGTGTAGAGGAAGTTCTCCTCGTGGTGCGCGAGGCACCACGCCGCCATGATCGAACCGCCACGGCTGACGATCCCTGTCTTGCGCGTTGCGGCCATCGGCACGTAGCGCAGCAATACGCCGGCGTGCACGGTGATGTAGTCGACGCCCTGCTCGAACTGCTCGATCAACGTGTCGCGGTAGATCTCCCAGCTGAGGTCCTCGCTCTTGCCGTTGACCTTCTCCAGCGCCTGGTAGATGGGGACCGTGCCGATCGGGACCGCGCTGTTGCGGATGATCCACTCGCGCGTCGTGTGGATGTTGCGGCCGGTCGACAGGTCCATGACGGTGTCGGCGCCCCAGCGCGTCGCCCAGGTCATCTTCTCGACCTCCTCCTCGATGGAGGAGGCGACGGCGCTGTTGCCGATGTTGGCGTTGATCTTCACCAGGAAGCCGCGGCCGATCGCCATCGGCTCGGACTCCGGGTGGTTGACGTTGGCGGGGATCACGGCGCGGCCGCGGGCGACCTCGTCACGGACGTACTCCGGCGTCACACCCTCGCGCAGCGCGACGAACTCCATCTCGGGGGTGATCCAGCCCTGGCGGGCGTAGTGCAGCTGGGAGACGTTGCGGCCGGGCAGGGCGCGGCGGGCCCTGCCGGTGCCGGCGAAGACGCTGTCGAGGTTGCGGCCATCTGAGGCTGGCAGAGCATGCGCCTTCAGGCCGTTGTCGATCGGCTGCACCGGGCGGCCGTCGTACTCCTCGGTGTCGGCTCTTTCCTCGATCCAGGTACGGCGCAGCGTCGGCAACCCGAGCCGGACGTCGGTGCGCAGCGACGGGTCGGTGTAGGGGCCACTGGTGTCGTAGAGGACGACGCGGTCGCCGGTCGTCAGCTCGACCTCGCGCATCGGCACCTGCAGGTCGGGCCGGCTGCCCTGCAGGTAGGTCTTCCGGCTGCCGGGGAACGCCGTTCCCACGGTGGTGCTCTCATCAAGTGCCGTCACGACGGCTCCTCCCTACGCCGGTGTTACCCGGATCAGGTGCGAACGGTCGACGGCCGATCCAGCCGCCCTCTCAGCCCTGGCGTGGGCTCCCGCGGGTCAGCCCCGACCCTACGCCCTGCCCGGTGTCGACGGGGCCCGTCGCGCGGCCCCCCGGAATGTGGCCGTTTCAGGTCGTGGCGCGCCAGCGTGTCACGACACGAGCCGGCCACATTCCCCGGATCAGGTATTCCAACCGGTCCGGGCCGCCGGCTCGACCCGGCTAGCGCTTGGTGAAGAGCTTGTCGTACTTCGCGTAGAGGGGCTTGCCACCGGTCTGGTAGGCCACCGACACGTTGGAGATGCTGGTGTTCTCCGGCGTCTGCTTCTGACCGGAGGCGCAGTCCCCGAAGCAGTCGTCGGTGTAGGAGACCTCGACCCGGCCGTACTGGTCGATCGTGATGTCGTTGAAGTCGAGCATGTTGCGGTAGCTGCAGCTGTCGGTGCGCTGCGACCCCGGCGCGATACCGAGCATGTGCACGCAGCCGCGGTGGATCGGCTTGTGCGGCGTGACGTCGACCGTCTTCCAGGTCTTGCCGGCGTCGTACGTCGTGGAGATGTAGAGGTGCCACGGACCCCTGAACGGCGCGTCCTGGTCGTTGCCGATGCCCGGCGTCGCGATGAAGGAGAAGGCCGCGCGGTCGTCGTCGCCGACGATCATCTCGGGGAACTGCACGTTGTGCAGGCCGAGCGGCGTCGACAGGTCGGTGACCTTGCTCCATGTCTTGCCGTGGTCCTTGGACGTCGCGACGCGGGCGCTCGTCGTCGTACCGCCGGCGGAGTCGTTGGGCTGCGTGCCGTCCTCCCAGCCGTAGTACAGCGTGCCCTTCGGGCCGGCGGCGACCGACGGGTCGGACTCATCCGGGTCGTTGGAGCCCTTCGGGCCGAAGCGCACCTGCCAGGTCGCGCCGTTGTCCTCGCTGACGCTGAGGGAAGGCCGGCCGCCGAAGTACTCGGAGTTGGTCAGGTTGTTGATGGTGGGTACGCCGCCGCAGCCCTTCAACGGCAGGTACGCCGTGCCGTCCGGCCCCACGCGGACGTGGCCGTGCAGCGCGGAGCAGGCGCCGCCGAACGGGTCGCCCGGGTTGTTGGCCGGCGTGTTCGCGACGGGTACGCCGGGACCGAAGGTCCGGCCGCCGTCGAGGCTGACCGAGCAGGCGCCGTTGTAGCTGTTCTGTGCGCAGTAGTAGACAGCGCCGTCGTACAGCGGGTTGTTGCCGGCGAGCGGCGCGTGCAGCGGACCCGCACCGACGGACTGGTGGTCGAGCAGCGAGCCGGGGCCACAGCCCTCGGACTGCGACCAGCTCTCGCCGGCGTCGTCGGTCGTCGCCATGATCGAGCAGGCAAGCGCGAGGTAGGACACGAACAGCCGGCCGGTGTTCTGGTCCTCGACCATGATGGTGTCGAGCGTCGTCGGGGCGAACGGCGGTGTCGACGTACTGACCTTGCTCATCTTGCCGTGCAGGTCGATCCGGTACTTGAGCACCGTCGTCCCGCCGGTCGCGTAGAACGTCTGGCCCGACCTCTTGTCGAAGGCGATGCTCGGCTCGCCGCCGTCCATGCCGAAGCTGTGTGTCTTGTACGACGGGGCGGCGGCCTTGGCACTGCCCGAGGCGAACGCGGCGGGCATGACCCCGGCGGCGACCAGGCCGGCGGCGATCAGGACGAGGGCGGGGCGATTGTTCAGGCGCATGCGCCTGCTTTCGACGTTCGGGGCCGAGCTCCTGCCTGCGCGTGCGAGCCTGGTGAGATGAAGATCGCGCTCACCGCCGGGGTGGCCGCAACCGTGCTGCTGACGGCGTGCGCCGGATCGGGCGACGGGAGCCCGGTCGGCGCCCTGCCGAGCTCGACTCCCGTTCCGGCACTCGCGCCGGGCCCGTCCCCGGCGGGCGGCTCGTCGGTCGGGGCGGCCGCCTCGGTCTCGGCCAGCCCGTTGGCTCCGGTCTGGGTGGTCGGCGCATCCCCGCTGCCGCTGCGCCCGGACGGGTTCGGCCAGGTGCTGCCGACCCCTGTGGTCCTGCGCGATCGCCGGCTGCCGACAGTCGACCTGCTGCGGCCCCCGGCCGACGGGCAGTTCCACGACACGATCGGCGCGGTCACGTCGGCGATCCGGACCCGGATGGGCCAGACCTGGTCCTCGGCCTGCCCCGTGCCGTTGAGCGGCCTGCGCTACGTGACCGTCGTCTTCCGGGGGTTCGACCGCAAGGTGCACCGCGGCGAGCTCGTCGTGGCAGCCAGCGCGGCGCCGAAGATGGTCCGCGCGTTTCGAGCGCTGTTCGCGATCGGCTTCCCGATCGAGGAGATGCGCCTGCCGACCACGCAGGACATCCTCGCCAAGCCGACGGGTGACGGGAACAACACGGCCGCCTACGTCTGTCGCGCGGCCAGAGGGCAGACCCGGTTCTCGCAGCACGCGTACGGCCAGGCGATCGACGTGAACCCGTTCGACAACCCCGAGGTGAAGCGCGACCTCGTGCTGCCGGAGCTGGCCTCGGCGTACAAGAACCGCAGCTGGCACCGGGCCGGGATGTTCCTGCCGGGCGGGGCAGCGGTGCGCGCCTTCACCTCGCAGGGCTGGGGCTGGGGCGGCATCTGGACCAGCAGCAGCAAGGACTACATGCACTTCTCCGCGAACGGCGCATAACGGATCCTGTCCGACCCACGGACTAACGTCGTCGCAACGCCCGATTGAGGAGTCCGACCCATGTCCACGGCCGACGCCGCGCCCACGCACCTGACCCACGACGACGGCCGGGTCACCCACAAGAACCTCGCCCTGGTGGTCGTCGCGATCAGCCAGCTCATGGTGGTCCTCGACGCGACCATCGTGAACGTCGCGATCCCCAGCATCAGCAAGGCGCTGCACGTCAGTAGCGAAGCCGACCTGCAGTGGGTCGTCACCGCCTACACGCTGACCTTCGGCGGCTTCCTGCTCCTCGGCGGCAAGCTGGCCGACCGGATCGGCCGGCGCCGGGTCTTCGTGACCGGCGCGGGCCTGTTCGCGGTCGCGTCCTTCCTCGGCGGCATCGCCGGCGGCCTCGGCCTGCTCATCGCCGCGCGCGCACTGCAGGGCATCGGTGGCGCACTCATGTCGCCGGCAGCCCTCTCCCTGCTCACCGTCATCTTCGCGGAGGGCAAGGAGCGCAACAAGGCACTCGGCATCTGGTCGACGATCACGGCCGGCGGTGCGGCGCTCGGCCTGATCCTCGGCGGGCTGCTCACCGAGTACGCCAGCTGGCGCTGGGTCCTCTTCGTCAACGTGCCGGTCGCGCTGCTCGCCTTCCTGGGCGCCGAGCGGTTCGTGCCGGAGAGCAAGGACGAGAGCGCGCAGGGCTTCGACGTGCCTGGCGCTGTCCTCGTGACGGGCGGCCTGATGGCGCTCGTCTTCGCACTGGTCAAGGGCAATGAGTACGGCTGGGCTTCCGGCAAGACGCTCGGCACCCTCGCCCTCGCGGGCGTGCTGATCGCGGCGTTCGTCGCGGTGCAGCAGCGCGCCCTCTACCCGCTCGTCCCCTTCCGGCTCTTCAAGAGCCGATCACTGGCCGGGGCCGACATCGGCGCGATCTTCGTCGGCGCCGGCATCTTCGCGATGTTCTTCTTCATGATCCTGTGGATGCAGCGGGTCAACGGCTGGAGTCCGGTCAAGGCCGGCTTGGCGTTCCTGCCGATGCCGGTGCTCATCGGGATGAGCGCGGGCATGTCCGCACACCTGCTCGGCAAGATCGGGCCACGGCCGCTGCTGACCGCCGGTCCGCTGGTCGCTGCCCTGGGCATGCTCACGCTCGGCCTGCGGCTCGAGCCCGACTCGTCGTACCTCGGTGTCGTGTTCCCGTCCCTCGCTCTCGTCGCCTTGGGCATGGGCGCGGCGTTCGTCTCGCTGACCAGCTCGGCCGTCGCAGGTGTGCCGCACGAGGACGCCGGCATCGCGTCGGCCCTGCTCAACGCCGGCCAGCAGGTCGGTGGTGCGCTGGGACTGGCGATTCTCACGGCAGTCAGTACGACGCGGACGACGCACCTGCTGAAGAACGGCGCCGGGGCCGGCCGGGACGCAGCCACGAAGGCTCTCGTCGATGGCTGGAGCCTCGGCTTCATCGTGGGCGCGGTGTTCCTCGCGGTCGCGGCGCTGGTGATGACGTCGCTCGTGCGGGTGAGCAAGGAGGCCGCGGCGAAGGCACTGAAGGAAGCCAGCGCCGCCGCCTGACCCGCCCCGCCACCCGCAGCCGCTCAGCCCACTTCTCGTACGCCGGTGGCCAGCCCGTGCGGCGCAGCGGCGCACGGTGTCCGGCGCCTTGCGGCGATCAGGTTGGAGAGTTTGGGGCCTCTTTCGCGGCAGCAGCCTTCTCCAACCTGATCGTCTCTGAACTCCTCGGGCCGACCGGAGCTGTCGCGAAGCCCACCTCTCGTACGCCGGAGCGGGCTGGTGGCAGGTGCGACTCCCTGGCTGGGGGGTAGCGCTTCCCCCGTCAGATCGGAGCTTTTCAGCGGTCAGAGCTCCGATCTCAGCCGGGAAGCGAAAGTGATCGCATCCGCGGCAGCGAACCCAGCGCACCGGCCGCCGGCGGCGTGGAGCCCGCGGACCTGGCGGGAAGGGGGGCTAGCGGACAGGGATGGTGGCGAGGTCCTTCTCGAGCAGCTCGCGGTCGTCCTCCTCCGCGATCTCGATGTCACGCGCGGAGGCGACGTGCCGTTCGCAGGCCGCGCCGTCGCCCAGCACGGCGTAAGACCTGGCCATCGCCTCGTGCGCATACGCGAGGTCCCAGTCCTCGAAGCCGTTGCGCGCGCAGAGGTCGAGGCACCGTTGCGCATGCCAGAGCGCCGGCTCCCCGCGGCCGACCGCCGCGTAGACCCGCGACACCTGCCACTCCCCGCGCGCCAGGTTGACCTCCGTCCCGACCTGCGCCCAGTGGTGCACCGAGGCATGCGCCATGTGCACCATCGCGGCGTCGTCGTCGGCGGTCCGATCGGTGCGCTCCAGCTGCCGCCAGACCGCGTTGAAGAGGTCGACCGCGACCTGCCGCTCGTCCATGCCGCTCACTGTGCCGCACGTCGGGCACGATGGTCCAAGTCATGACCCTTGCCGACCTCATCCCGCCCGACAACGACGCCGACTCGTTGTACGACGCGTTCAACAGCTGGGTCGAGTCGCAGGGGCTGTCGCTCTACCCGGCGCAGCAGGACGCGCTCATCGAGGTGTTCTCCGGCTCGAATGTGATCCTGTCAACGCCGACCGGCTCAGGAAAAAGCCTCGTGGCGGTCGGCGCCCACTTCGCCGCCCTCGCAACGCGTCGCCGCACGTTCTACACCGCCCCGATCAAGGCGCTCGTCTCCGAGAAGTTCTTCGCCCTCGCCGAGACGTTCGGCGCACCGAACGTCGGCATGATGACCGGCGACGCGAGCGTCAACGCAGGCGCACCCATCATCTGCTGCACCGCGGAGATCCTGGCCAATCTCGCGCTGCGGCAGGGCAGCGACGCGGACGCCGGCCTCGTCGTCATGGACGAGTTCCACTTCTACGCCGAGCCCGATCGCGGCTGGGCCTGGCAGGTGCCGCTGCTCGAGCTGCCGCACTCGCAGTTCCTGCTGATGTCCGCAACGCTCGGAGACGTACGCCGGTTCGAGGCCGAGCTGACGGAGCGCACCGGCCGCGAGACTGCCGTCGTCACCGGCGTCGATCGCCCGGTGCCGCTCTTCTACTCCTACGCGATGACACCGCTGCACGAGACCATCGAGGAGCTGCTCGCAACCAAGCAGGCACCGATCTACATCGTCCACTTCACCCAGGCGTCGGCCGTCGAACGCGCCCAGGCGCTGATGAGCATCAACGTCTGCACCCGAGAGGAGAAGGACGCGATCGCCGACCTCATCGGCGGCTTCCGGTTCACCGCCGGCTTCGGGCCGACGCTGTCACGCCTCGTCCGGCACGGCATCGGCGTGCACCACGCGGGCATGCTGCCGAAGTACCGCCGGCTCGTCGAGCTGCTCGCCCAGGCCGGGCTGCTGAAGGTCATCTGCGGCACCGACACCTTGGGCGTCGGCATCAACGTGCCGATCCGCACGGTGCTGTTCACGGCGTTGAGCAAGTACGACGGCGAGAAGACCCGGCACCTGAAGGTGCGCGAGTTCCACCAGATCGCCGGCCGGGCCGGGCGTGCGGGCTTCGACACCGCCGGCACCGTCGTCGTACAGGCTCCCGAGCACGTCGTCGAGAACGAGAAGGCGCTGACGAAAGCGGGCGACGACCCCAAGAAGCGGCGCAAGATCGTGCGCAAGTCGCCGCCGGAGGGCTTCGTGTCATGGGGGCAGCCGACGTTCGACAAGCTCGTCGCCGGTGAGCCGGAGACGCTGGCATCCTCGTTCGTCCTGAGCCACTCGATGGTGCTCAACGTGCTGCAGCGCGGCGGCGGCGAGGAGGAGCTGCACGCGCTGATCGGTCGCACGCACGCCGCCCCCGACTTGCAGGAGCGGATGCTCGAGCAGTCGCGGGAGATCGTCGAGGCACTGCTGGCTGCCGAGGTCGTCGAGCGCAACGACAGCGGCCTGCTCCGCCTCACGGTCGAGCTGCAACCGGACTTCGCCCTCAACCAGCCCCTGTCACCCTTCGCCGTCGCGGCCCTGCAGCTGCTCGACCGTGACGCCCCGTCGTACCCGCTCGATGTGCTCTCCGTGCTGGAGGCGACGCTCGACGACCCGCGCCAGGTGCTCGCGGCGCAGCGAAGCAAGGCCAAGGGCGAGGCGGTCGCGCAGATGAAGGCGGACGGCATCGAGTACGAGGAGCGGATGGAGCTGCTCGAGGACGTCGACCACCCGAAGCCGCTGGCCGACCTGCTCGGCCACGCGTTCGAGACCTACCGCAAGACCCAGCCCTGGGTCGCCGACTACGAGCTTCGACCCAAGTCGGTGGCGCGCGACATGTACGAGCGGGCGATGACCTTCGTCGAGTACGTCGGGTTCTACGGCCTGGCCAGATCCGAGGGCCTGGTGCTGCGCTACCTCGCCGACGCCTACAAGGCGCTGGACCGGACGGTCCCCGATGCGCTGCGCAACGACGACCTCATCGACCTGACGGAGTGGCTCGGCGAGCTCGTCCGCCAGGTCGACTCGAGCCTGCTCGACGAGTGGGAGCAGCTGCGCAGCCCGGGCGAGGTGACCCCGGTCGAGCCGGTGGACACGACTCCCCCGCCAGTCACGGCCAACCGCCGGGCGTTCCGCGTGCTGGTCCGCAACGCGATGTTCCGTCGCGTCGAGCTGGCAGCGATCCACCGCTACGACCTGCTCGCGGAGCTCGATCCCGACGTCGACTGGGCGGCGGCGATGACGGCGTACTTCAGTGAGTACGCCGAGCTCGCCACCGGTCCGGCTGCCCGCGGCCCGCACCTGCTCATCGTCGAGGAAGGGCCGGACCGGTGGCTGGTGCGGCAGGTGTTCGACGATCCCGATGGCGACCACGACTGGGGCATCGCGGCGGTCGTGGACCTGGCGGCATCGGATGACCGCGGTGAGGCTGCCATCCGGGTCACGGCCGTTGGCCCGCACTGACTACGCGAATTCCGCAGTGCACGCCGGACATGTCTGGAAACCACTGCAGATAAAGGACTGCACGGAGAGTCACCTCCTTGATTCGCGCTGTTGCGGATGTCATCGTGCCGAACGTGCGGTCGAGCGAATGACGTACGAGCTCACGCTCGCCCCAACCGTCGAATCCGTGGGGGTCGGTCGACGGCTGGTCGCTGAAGCGTTGTCCGAGTGGGGCCTGGACGACATCACGCACACCGCGATGCTCCTGACCAGCGAGGTGCTCACCAACAGCCTGCTGCACGCCCGTACGCAGATCGTCCTCACCGTCGAGCGCGCCGGCACGCGAGCGGTGACCATCTCGGTGCGCGACGGGTCGCCGCTCATCCCGCGCAGACGGCGGCACGCGCAGGACGCGACCACTGGACGCGGTCTGGAGCTGCTCGACCGACTGTCGCACTCCTGGCATGTGGAGCCGGTGGAAGGCGGCAAGACCCTCACCTTCACCATCACGGCAGACGTCGACCCGTGGGGAGCGTTCGATGCATCGAGCTGGCTGGACGCGTCGCCGTGAGCACGATCTCGCCACTGGGGAGGTACGACGACGACGCAACACGCGAGGACCTGCATGACGTCCACCTGCTGAACATGCCGGTGCGGGTGCTCATCGCGTCCCGCGAGCGGCACGACGAGCTGATGCGCGAGTTCGCCCTGCTGGCCCTGGGCGGTCCGTCGGGACGGCCGGATATCCCGGACCGGCTCCTCGAGCTGATCACGATCCTCGGGGTGCGCTACGGACATGCCGCCGCCCGGCCCGACGAGCTCGTCGATGCCGCGGTGGCGCGCGGCGAGGCCACGATCAACCTGTCCTACACGGTGCCCGGACACGTCGTCGAAGCAGCCGACAACCTCGACGCGCTGATGCGCGAGGCCGACGAGTTCTGTCGGAGCGAGCAGCTGCTCACCCTCGCGCGGAGCGACGTGATGGTGCGGTTCGCGGGGTGGTACCTCGACGAGTTCCGACGTCAGGTCGCGGGCGAGCCGCCCCGACCGTGGGACGGCCCACTAGACCCGTGAGAGCTGTCGCCCATCGGCCGCGCAGCTAGGCGCTGACCCACTTCTCGCCGGGCTCCCGGATCGTCTCGCGCCGGTCGCGCGCGCGAATCTCGTTCTTGAGCAGTGCCATGGTCGGGGCCAGCGTCGCACCGAGGCGCTCGAACTGCGCCAGCCGACGCAGCAGGGCGTCCTCCTCCGGGGAGACCGGCAGCGTGATCACGCGATGCGGTGCGCCGCTGTGCACGGTCAGGTCCGGGACGACCCGGAGGGTGGAATCGGCTTCGTGACCGGCTGCACTGCTCACGTCGTCTCCTCGATCGCCGCGTCGGACCGCGTCGCACGAGGGCACGGACAGGTCCGATTCGTACAGTGAAGCACCATCGCGGCCCGCGACAGGTCATTTCGGGTGGTTGGCCGCCGTACGGCGTAGCTCGTGGGTGCTATCAGCAGATGCGCGTCAGGAACGGGTACGGGTCGACCGCGGGTCCCCCGCCCGGGTGTCGCTCGAAGTGCACGTGCGACGGACCGCCGCGGGCGTCACCGGTGTTGCCGACGTAGCCGATGACCTCGCCGGTCGAGACGTGCTGCCCGGTCACCGCGACGTTGCGCGAGTTGTGCGCGTAGAAGTACTCGTTGCCGTCGCTGCCCTCGAGGTACAGCGAGATCCCGCCGTTGCGGCTGTAGTTGGTCTTGATGACGCCCGAGATGACCGCGACCACCGGCGCGCCGTACGGAGCGAGGATGTCGTTGCCCTGATGCCGGTGCCCCACCCGCGCGTCGCCCCAGTCGTCGGAGAAGTGGTGCGGGCCGCGAACCGGGCAGACGTATCCGTCGACCAGCGGCAGCTCGACCCGCTTGCGGGAGGCGCGCGGGGCGACCTTTCGAGGTGCCGCGGGCTTGACCGGCTTGATCACGGTCGTCCGACGCACGGGTGGCCGGCCGAGGACTGCCGCCCGCTCCCCCTCGTCCGGCAGTGAGCCGACGGGGCTTGCGGCCAGGACGGCCCGTGGGGGGACGGTGCGCGCAGGCAGGAGCGCCAGGGCGCCGAGAGCTGCAGCGGCGATCGTCAGGAGCAGCGCGGGCGCGGCGGGGCGTCGGCGTACGGCGTGGTTAGGCACAGCACCGGGTTCTGGAGGGGCGGCTGGGTGTTGCCGGAACGTTACCAAGATGCCGGGTTCGGCCGGCCGGGTGGGGGGCCGCTGGAACGCGCTGTTGACGGCTGCGTCACGCCGCCGCAACACTCCCGCGGCACCGTGGCGGCATGTCAGTCGATGTCCGGGCCAACGGGCTGCCGGCCCGGTCGGGCAGCGACTTCCTGGAGCGGGCGGCGGCGCTGCATGTCGAGTTGGCCGAGCCGGTCAGCGCCGCCGGCATCTCGGTCGACCTGTCGAGCTACACCGTGCAGATCGACGGCGCCGCGGTCGTTCTGCCGCCTCGGCAGGTCGAGATCCTCGCCCTGTTCGTGGGCCGGCCGGGCCGGGTCTGGTCGCGGGACGAGCTGCACTGGGCCTGCTGGGGGCACAGCGGCCCAGGACGCCGGATCGACGTGCAGCTCTCGCGGCTGCGGTCCGGTGCCGGCCGTGAGCTGTTCCGCACGGTGCGCCACCGCGGGTGGGCCCTGGTCGTCTGAGTCCGACAGGATGGGCCGGTGACCGACCCCGCCGCCCAGGACCTCGCAGAGCGGCAGGCCGCGGAGATGTACGCCGCCGACGTCGCCAGCCGCTCGCTCGGGATCGAGGTGCGCGACGTCGCGCCGGGACGGGCGACCGCCACGATGGTCGTGACCGAGACGATGGTCAACGGCCACGGCATCTGCCACGGCGGTTTCGTCTTCCTGCTCGCAGACACCGCCTTCGCGTTCGCCTGCAACACCCGCGGTCCGGCCGTCGTGGCCGCCGGCGCAGACGTCAGCTTCCTCGCGCCGGTCCGCGTCGGCGATGTGCTCGTCGCCGAGGGGGTCGAGCGCGTCGTGCGCGGTCGTAGCGGGTTGTACGACGTCACGGTGCGCGCCGGCGATACGGTCGTCGCCGAGTTCCGGGGCCGGAGCCGCGCGCTGTCCTGAGGCGACGCGACGAACCCGCACGGCATGTGGCGGTTTTGCCACGGCGAGGCGGTGCGGCCAATACATTGCTGCCGTGCCGCGCGATGCCAGCCTCGACATGCCCTCGCGATACGCCGTGCGCGCCGGGTTCGCCGGCGTGATGAGCCTCATCGTGCTGCTGTTCGTGCTGGGCAGCATCCACACGTCGTTCGCGAAAACGGCCGCCGGTCAGGTCGGCGTCGTGCGCAACGGCGGACCACTGGACAACAACCGGATCCGCGGCGTCCTCGAACCCGGCAGTGGGCTGCACTGGATCGGCTTCCGCTCCCACGTGCACAAGTACCCCAGCCAGCAGCGCTTCTACACGATCACGGCAGACAGCGGACGGGGTGACCGCGCCGGCGTCGACGTCGAGCACGACCCGACGAGCGACGGCGTCGAGGTCGGCGTCGAGGGCACGATCTACTTCACGCTGAACCTCGACACCTCGGTGCTGAAGCGGTTCGACGAGAAGTTCGGCACCCGGCAGTACCGGGGCGCCGACGGGGAGCTGCGCTACGCCTGGGACGGCGAGGACGGCTGGAACAGCTTCCTTGACCAGATCGTCCGGCCGGTCATCTCGAACAACTTCCGCGAGACCGTGGGCGGGTACCGCTGCGTCGACCTGCTGTCGTCGTGTGTGTACGTGCAGAACACCGGCAACGCGAAGAACGTGCAGCAGATCCTGGCCGGTGCGAAGAACAACGTGAACCTGACCAAGGTGCAGACGACGGTCAGCCAGTCGCTCGTGGACGACGTGAACAGCACCCTCGGCGGGCCGTTCCTCACCGGCATCCGGGTCAACCTCGTGCGCCTCACGCTGCCGGCCGAGCTCGAGAAGGCGGTGCAGGACGCGCAGGCGTCGTTCGCCGCGATCTCGAGCGCGCAGGCGACCGTCGCGAAGGCGCAGGCCGAGGCAGAGGCCAACCGGCAGCGGCAGGCCGGTTACAACGCCTGTCCGGTCTGCGGCCAGATCGACACGTTGAAGGCGATCCCGCCGACCATCACGACCTTCGCGCCCGGCTCGGGCTTCTCGATCACACCGCCGCAGAAGTAGCGCGCGTGCGCTTCTTCCTGGAGCTGGCGGTGCTCCTGCTCGTCCTCGCCGTACCTGCCGCCGTCGTGCTGCTGGTGCTGCGCCCCGGCGCTGGCAACGTGCTCACCGGGCGCAGCCGACGGGAGGCCATTGCACGAGCAAGGTGGCGGGCCGGCAGCGAGGTCGTCAGCGATCGCACGATCGTGAGCATCTCCAAGGTGATCCCGACCCGCTCCGGTGAGGAGTCCCTCGGCCGGATGGTCGTCGCGGAGATCGCCGCGACGGATCCGGAGTGGGACGTGCGGGTCTCGCAGGCCCTGATGGACGCGCGCGTCCGCGCCGAGATCCTCAACCAGGAGGGCGAGCAGGGCCGGCTGGAGTGAGATCAGGCCGTACGACGGCGGCGTAGCACTGCGGCTCCGACGAGACCCGCCGCCAGCAACGGCAGCAGGACGGTCGCTGGTGCCTCGGGAACGATGGGGCCGACCGCGGCACCACACGGCTTGCCGGCAAGCAGCCCGTCGCCACCGCTCTGCCGGACGAATGCCACCCGGGTCGCCTCATCCCCGGTCCGCGTGCCGTCGGGCTGCACCGTGTCGCGGGAGTTGTCCGTGTAGGCAGTGACCAGGCAGCCGTTGGCGTCGCGATCGGTCTCGATGAAGTCGGCGAGGTCACGTGTGCCGGTCGCACAACCGGTGCCACTGGTGCAGACGCTGCCCTGGTGGATCACCGGCGTCGTGCGGTGCTCGGCGAAGGTCTGCCCGTAGTCGCCCGAGAACGACGACCAGACCTCCCAGCCGGCATCCTTCACGTCGAGTGTCTCGGGTGAGACGCCGGTCGAGTCTGTGCCGAGGTAGGTGACGGCGACGCGACCCGCATCACCGGCGGTGACCCACGGGAACACCGTCGTACGCGGCGTGCTGTCTACCTGGACGGGAGGCGTCCACGTCGTGCCGCCGTCGCGGGACGCCGCAAGCATGGTCCACGTCTCGCGCAGGGCGGCGCGACGCTCGGTCCAGACGGCGTAGAGGGCGCCGTCCGTGCCGTGGTCGATCGACACGAACGAGTCGAACGTGTCGCCGCCGGCCGTCGCTACGGTCTTCGGCGTCGCGAACATGAGCGCACCCGCGCGCGTGACGCCGTTGATCTGGATGACGTCGTTGCTGCTCGTGTTCCAGGCCATGACCGCGTTGCCGTTGGTGGGGTTGACGTCGACGACGCCGGGCCACTGGTAGTCACCGCTGTTGACGACCGTCGCCGGGCCGTTGACGACCACCGGCCCCTGGATGAGCGACTTGTGGATGACAAGGCCGCGGGTCAGCGTGCCGTAGCCGGTGTAGAGGGCGGCGTTGCCGTCGACGTCGTTCCACTGCCGGTCGTCATAGCCGGCGCCGTCCTCGCACGCCGCCGGGTTGGTGGCCCACGACTCGCCGCGGTCGACGCTGGTCGCGACCGCGATGCAGGCGAGGTTGAGGCCCGATCCGTACAGCGTGCCGTTCGGGGCTGCTACGACATCGGCGTCCCCGCCGCCGAGAGCACCGTCGTACGAACCGAGGTAGCGGAACGTCTTCCCGGCGTCGTCGGACCGCCAGATGATGTCGCCGCCGGTACCCGGAACATCCTGGGTGCCGGGGATGGCCGCAGGCACGCGCGGACCGGCGCCCTGCGGTCCGGTGACGTAGATCGCGCCATCGGCCGCGACCTTGATGCTCGGCTCGGCGACGTTGAGGTCGGCGTTGTCGACGATGACCGGCTCGTCGAAGGTGCGGTTGCTGGCCGGACCGCCTTGGGTGCTGCTGGCCGACGGCGACGGCGAGGGCGAGCCGGTGGCTCCGCCGATCGCGGTCGAGGTGAGGACGAGCTTGCCGGTGTAGGAGGTCGGCGCCGACGAGAACGGGCACGCGCGCACGGTCCAGACGCCGGCCGCCGGGTTGTCGTAGGAGACGTTCTCGTGCTGGTTGCTCGTGTCGTTGACCTCATCGGCGCTCTTGGTCGCCCCGCCACCCGCCGGCGGGACCACCGTGAGGATCTCGTCGTTGACGCCGAGCGGGTCCGACCAGCTGATCGAGAAGTCGGCCCGCGTCTTCGTCGCGTCATAGAGACCGGCCGGGACGTTGATCGTCACGTTCGTCGAGTCCGAGAGGGCGTTGGCCGGGCAGGAGCCGGACGCGCTGGAGCCGCCCGGAATGCTGCCCGACCAGGTGACCGTCGTCGCGCTGCCCGCGGCGGGCACGGTCTGTGGCGGCGGGGCGGTGGCAGCGGCCGCGGTGCCGGATCCGGTGCCCAGCAGCACCAACCCGGTCACTGTCACCAGTGCGGCGCCGAGCCGCACCGGTCCTGGACGCAGGCTGGCAGAGCGGCCGTAGGCCATGTGGATCCCCCGGGTGCGCGCGCGCCGGCCGATCGGCGCATCCCTGGCTTGTTCGCTGCGCCGGCCGGAATCCCTGCTCGAGCCCTCAGGGAGTACGTCGGCGCAGGGTGAGCGCGCCGAGAGCGACCGAGCCGAGGATGAACGCCGCGATGACGAGCAGGTCACCGGTGACGGCGCTCGCCTCCGTCGTGGCGACGACACCCTGCATGGCGTCGACGACGTAGGTCAGCGGGCAGGCGTTGCTGAACAGCTGCAGCGGCCGCGCCATCATGGGCCTTGGCACGAAGAGGCCACACACGAGCAGCTGCGGCAGCACGAACGCGGGCAGGAACTGCACCGCCTGGAACTCCGTCGCGGCGAAGGCCGAGCCGAGCAAACCGAGCGTGTTGCCGAGCAACGCTGACAGCAGGGCTACCAGCACGAGCAGAGCGGGCGAGCCCTGCACGTGCAGGTCGAGGATGCCGAGAGCGAGCGTGCTGACGAGTGCCGTCTGCGCCAGCGCGACAACCGCGAAGGCGAGGGCGTAGCCCAGCAGGATGTCGAGCTTGCGGATCGGCAGGGTGAGTAGCCGTTCGAGCGTGCCGGTCGTCCGCTCCCGCAACGTCGTGACGCTGGTGACGACGAACATCGTCACCAGCGGGAACACCGCCAGCAGCACCGGTCCGATGCGGTCGAACGTGCCGGGGCTGCCGTCGAAGACCCACGCGAGCAGGCTGATCAGGACGCACGGGACGACGAGCAGCAGCGCGATCGTGCGCGGGTCGGCGCGCAGCTGCAGCAGGACCCGGCGCGCCGTCGCGAGGGCGTTCACGACTGGACCAGCCGGAGGAACGCCTGCTCCAGGTCGGTGGTCCCGGTCCGGTCGAGGAGGGCCGCCGGGGCTTCGTCCGCGATGAGGGCGCCCTCGCGCATGAGCAACAGCCGGTCGCAGCGTCCGGCTTCGTCCATGACGTGACTGGACACGAGCAGCGTCACGCCGGTGCCGGCGAGGTTGCCGAACAGCGTCCAGAGCTCCTGTCGCAGGACGGGGTCGAGCCCGACCGTCGGCTCGTCGAGAACGAGCAGCCTGGGCCGGCCGAGCAACGCGGTCGCCAGCGACGCCCGAGCGCGCTGGCCGCCCGACAGTCGGGACACCGTCGCACCGGCGTGGCTGCTGAGGCCGACGGCGTCGATGGTCGCGTCGACGGCGGCGGCCGGGGCCCGCAGCAGCCGGGCGAAGTACTGCAGGTTCTGCCGCACGGTGAGATCGCCGTACACCGCCGGCGCCTGCGTGACGTAGCCGACCTCGCTGCGCAGCTCCGGTGCGCCGGCGGACCTGCCGAGCACCGTCACCCGGCCGCGCACATGTGCCTGTACGCCGACGATGCACCGCATCAGCGTGGTCTTGCCGCATCCGCTGGGGCCGAGCAGGCCGACGACCTGACCGGCCGGGACATGCGCCGTCAGACCGTGCAGGACGTCACGGTCACCGCGCCGGACCGCGACCTCCTCGAGCTCGATCGCGGCGGCCACCCGGCGCACTCTTGTCGGACCGACTCAGTCGGTCAACGGCGCCGGCGTACGACGGGTGATTTCGACGAGCTGGTGCAGGCAGTGCTCGCGCAGCGGTGCCGGGAAGTCCGGGGCCAGCCGGTTGAAGACGACGCGACCCTCCTTGCGGGCGATGACAAGGCCCGCGGTACGGAGAAGCCGGAGCGCGTAGGTCACCTGATCCTCGTTCGCCCCCAGGGCGAGGGCGAGGTCGCCGACGCAGAGCTCCTCGCTGACGTCGAGCGCGTAGAGGACCCGCAGCCGGATCGGGTCGGCGATCAGCGACAGCAGCCCGGTGAGACGGGTCGCCTCGTCGAGGCTGGGCAGCCGGCCGCGGGCATGGGCAACGCGCGCGCCGTCGATCGGATGGGCGTGCGGGGACTCCGTCATGCGGGTTCCATCGTCCGCTCGAACTTCTCCATGCAGCCGTCGCAGCAGAAGAAGTACGTCGTGCCGACGTACGTGCTGCTCGCGGGTGCATCCGCCTTGCGGACCTGCATCCCGCAGATCGGGTCCTTGGCGTAGTCGGCACCGCCGCCGTACCGATCCTTGTTCTTGTAGAGGTAGTAGAGGTAGCCGAAGGCGAGCAGCGCGACGGCGTTCAGCACGGTCGTGTAGTTCCAGCCGAAGTGGACCGTGGCGATGTCACCGCGCAGCTCGCTCGGGATGAGGCCAGCCAGCTGGAACAGGCCCTCGGTGACGAGCCCTGCGAGACTCATCACGGCCCAGAACACGAGACTGAGCTTCACTGCCAGCCGTGTCCCGTAGAACTTGCGGTAGATCAGCACCAGCGGCAGCGCGAGCAGATCGGCGAACACGAAGGCGATGACACCGCCGAAGCTGATGCCGCCCTTCCAGAGCGCCGCCGCGAGCGGCACGTTGCCGACCGAGCAGACGAAGCTGATGAACGCGAGGAAAGGACCCACGACGACGTTCTCGAGCACGGACCAGAAGCCGTGGCCGGAGACGAACAGCGCCTGCCACAACGAGACGGGGACAGCCATCGCCGCGAACCCGGCCACGACGTAGCCGATGACGAGCTCCTTGCGCAGCATCGTGATGTCACTGATCGTGTAGCCGGACGCGTCCGCCCAGCCGGCCTTCGACCGGATGCGAGTCCGCCAGGGTGCGGTGATGTGCTCGTCCTCCGCCATCGCAGCATGCGCCTCGTGCCCGGTCGCGCTCTTGGCCGACCGCAGCCGCGCGCGCGCCGCGTCGAGCTCGGCGACGTCGACAACCCGTGGGAGTACGACGGCCAGGACCGCGATCATGATCGCGCCGCCGATGAACTCGGCGACCGCGAACTGCCAGCCGACGAGCAGCCACAGCACGATCCCGAGCTCGATGACGAGGTTGGTGCTGGCGAACATGAACACCATGGAGCTGGTGAAGTCGGCGCCTCGCGAGAACAGGCTCTTGGCGAGCGCACTGGCGGCGTAGGAGCAGCTCGAGCTGGCCATGCCGAAGAAGGTCGACCTCGCGACCGTCGCCGGCCGGTGGTCGCCGAGCACGCGCTGCATCTCGCTCTTGGAGACGAACGCCTGGACCGCGCCCGACAACCCGAAGCCCAGGACGAGCGCCCAGAAGGTGTCGAAGAACATCCACCAGCCCTCGGCGAGGCTGCTGCCGATCGTGTGGAAACCCATGCCCGCCACCTTATCCGTAGATCCGTACGGATAACGCATGGACGCTGCCGCATTCCCGACGATGCCGTCGTCGCGGGGTGGGACGAGCCGGCCTGTAAGCCGGGCGACCCCCTCGGCATCTGACGCGATGCAAAACCGCAGGTCAGAGCATGTGGCACAGCTTCGGGTCACAGTCGGCATCACAGGAATGTCACACCTGGAGATGCATCGATGGCCAACCCCCGACGGCTCAACCACAGCCGCGGCACGTCCTGGGAGATCACCTACCGCGTCAACGGGCAGATGGCCCGGCGTCGCTTCGCGACCAAGCAGCAGGCCGTCGACGCCCTGGCGAAGATCCGCGTCGACATCGCCCGCGGGATGGGCCTGCTCCCGGTCGACGCGAAGATCACCATGTCCGAGTACAGCCAGCAGTGGCTCTCGACTCTGCAGGTCCGCCCGTCGACCCGGGCGAACTACACGAGCTACCTGCGCAACCACGTCGTGCCGGCCCTGGGACACCGGCCGCTGTCGTCGCTGCGGCGCAGCGACATCGCCGCGTTCGTCGTCGTCCTGGTCGAGAAGGGCCTCAAGCCCAGCACCGTGCGGCACTGCTACAACGTCGTCGCGATGGTGCTGCGCTCAGCCTGCTACGACCGGGTGCTCAACGTCAGTCCCTGCTACAAGATCAAGCTGCCGCAGTCGACCGGTCGGACGCTCCCGGTCTTCACGCCGGAGCAGGTGCGGCTGCTGCTCGAGGCCGCGTACGACGCGGACCGCGCTGTCATCGCCACGGCTGTCGGAACCGGGATGCGGCAGGGCGAGACGCTCGGCTTGCGGCTGGCGCACCTGAACCTGTTGCGGCGCGAGCTCGCCGTCGAGGAGCAGGCGATGAGCCCGTCCGGCGGACAGCCCTACATCACGACCGACCTCAAGACCGCAGCGAGCCGGCGGGTGCTGCCGCTGCCGGAGTTCGTCGTCCACGCGATCGCGCGGCACCTCGAGATCTACGGACCCGGCGTCGACGGTGTCGTGTTCTCCAACCGGCGCGGGCAGATCTGGCGGCGCGGCAGCTTCAACGACTCGGTGTGGAAGCCGACGCTGCGGCGCGCCGGCCTCGACGACGGATTCGGGTTCCATGCCCTGCGGCACACCTACGCATCAGGCCTTATCGCCGAAAACGTGCACCCACGTGTCATCCAGGCCCGTCTCGGTCACAAGTCGATCGTGGAGACGATGGACACGTACGGACACCTGTTCCCCGACGCTCGCGAAGAGACCACAGATGCGCTTGATCGCGTCTTTGGTCCATCAGTTCAGATTGGCAGGTAGCGGCACTTGGCCTTCGCATGCGGTGTCTGATGCCCGCATCTGCCGGTGGGCCGCCACCGTCAGATTTCCCATGCGAGAGCGTCAAACGAGCAAGGCCAACAAGGCCGCCGCTCCGAATACCGCCGCGGCCGCTAGGCAGTACGGGGCGACCCGTTTCGCATAGGGCGCACCCATCGTCGCCGCACTGCCCTGCCCGGTGTCCCGCAGGAAGCGCATGAAATATCCGTAGCCTGCGATGCCGGTCATCCACAGAAAGAGCATTAGAAAGATCCTGCTCATGCTTCCTCACAAGTTGTGCTCTCGTCGCGCTGGCGCTCACCGCGCTCTCGCTCGCTAGACAAGTGAGACCGCGCAGCAGAGTGTCCACGGAACCGACCGCGATGGGCCGCGACTCCCGGATTGAGGTTCTGGCTCTGAGGTAACGGCACTTACTCTCCGTGTGTGAATGGGGAGCAGTACTCGCGGGCGGTCTTGGGCTGGCCCGCCGCGCTGGTGGCGGTGGGCGTCGGTCTGTACGCCGTCTTCTCCGCCGTGACTGGCCACGGTGACCGCGCCCTGGTCCTCGCTGCCATCGCAGTGGTCAACGGCTTGCTCGCTGGAACCGTCCTACTCGGTTAACGGACTTTGCCTGCCTTCCGCGCCTCAAGCCTCGTGGCGGGTCATGCCACACAGTTCTAGAAGTGGTCGCGGGTTCGGTTGCGCGATCAGCCACCGTTCCAGCGCCGCATCGCGTCGGGCCGGCTCAGCGTCGGCGACGACCGAGGCGGCCGCGCCGGCTGCAACCACGCCGTATGCGTCCACCAGAGCGCTCGCGACCGCGGCCACCCTTCCGTAGAACTCAGCCGTTAGACGATCCGGCCCGTCGAGTCGTACAGCCTTCGCCTGCTGGACCGAAAAGCCGACGGCAGCGGCCGAGGCGGAGGCACGTGTCCTAGCTGCATACGCGGGATCGTGCCGCTCGTCCATCAGGAAAGAGCTAACGCATGCAAGTCCCTCGTGCAGCCAGTGGTACACGTTCCGCCCCCAGATCACGTGGAATGCCTCGTGACCGCACTGGTGCCGAAGTTGCCACCGGTCAGAGTCGCGCTGGACGAACACGACGCAGGTCCCATCGGAGCGATGCGATGTCATCGGGTAGTCGTGCGGCCGCAGCTCATGCACCGCCCGGTGGCCGCGCTGCGGGCCGACGAATGTGTCTGCTGCCCACCCGACACAGTCGAGCAGGTACCGCCCGACAGCCTCGTCCTCGTGTGGCGTCGACGCCGACAGACTGTCCGTCCCAACTCGAAGTGGCGAGTAGACCTTCAGGGGCACGGGCGTCACCTGTAGCAGTCTCGCGTGACCGCTTTGCCGGGTTGCAACGCGGGGGCGCGGACACACAGAGGAGCAGCAAGCGGGTGATCGAGCTCGGAGTTGAAGAGCGGCACTTACCCGAGGGCGGCGGCTATCCGCTGTGCCAACTCCTGCTCCTCGCCGGGGGCGTACTGGCACACGCCGTTGTACATGTCGAGCGCGTAGTACTGCTGCTGCTCTAGCGGCACTCCCGGCGGTAGCGCGGCGACGTGGAAGTGGACGTGTCGGTTTGCCTGCATGCTGCCGAGCGAAAGGAGGTACAGCCGTTCGGTTGGCAGCGCGTTCTGCATCGCGAGTCCGACACGGCGCACTACCGCCATGAAGCGGGCGTACTCGCCTTCATCCAGGTCGGTCAACACATGCTCGACGTGCCGTCGCGGGACGACGAGTGCCTGCCCGCGCAGCGTGGGGTACCTGTTGAGGAACGCGACGAACTCGCCGTCGTCGTAAAGCGTGGTGTGTGGGTAGTCGGGGTCGCCCGCCAAGAAGGCGCACACGAAGCACCGGGAGCGACTCGTTTCGAAGTACGACACCATGTCGAAGGACGCGCGCTCCATGCGGGGAGGGTAAGGCCGGTGAGCGTCGGAAACGGCACTTACTCGCGTAGCGACTCGACCCACTTGCGTCGGCTACGGCCAGCCGTTTGCCGCGTGACTGCGTACCAGGCGGCCAGTGCCAGAAACGTAGCCGTGGGCGCCCAGTTGAAAACGGGTCACCCTCCGAGTACAGCGAAAACGCGAGCGTCGCCGCGGCCAGCGATAAGGAACACCGCGACGGAGCGGGGTTAGGGGCACCACTGGCAGCGGTTGTCCCTACGTGCGCGCGAGGCGCAGACGTTCTGCGGCGAGCCGGGGTGCGACCTGCCCATCACGAGGGCGAACCCGCTCACGGTCCACCACGTCGTATGGCCGGCGACCACGTTGGAGCACGTCGAGGCTCTGTGCCTGACCCACAACAACCGGCGCGGGAAGACGCTGCGCGGTTAGAGCGGGTAGGCCGCGACGAGCCGTCGGAGGTCGGCCATGAAAGTGTTGGCGACGTCCTCGGTCACCTTCTCGAACCACCCGTGGGCGGCCCAGTCCCGCACCGTCCCGACGTGCACGCAGATCTTCTCGTCGGTCTTCTTGATGACCTTTGCACCGATGAGGATGCCGGTGAGGGAGCCGATCTGCGTGCGCTCCGTGTCTGGCGGGAGCGCCTTGTCGCGAATGGCGAGTAGCCGGAGGTGCCTTTCGAAGGCGGCCCCCGCCACCATCACGCGAGCGGATTGCGGCAGTCCGTGGTGGGCGGCCAGTGCGTCTGCCTGGTCGAGAAGTGCTGCCGTCGAGTCCGCATCGGGTCGGAGAAGGGTCGCGAGCCTGTAGGCAAGATGCTGCGGCGCCTCGGGCAGGTGACGGGCGACGTCCACCAAGTTTCGGTAGGTGCCGAAGCCGAAGGCTTGCATCAGGCTGACGGTCGAGACCTGTTCCGTCATGGCGATCACCCTCACCGAGGCGATCAACAGTTTGAAGTTCAATGGCACCCCGAGGCGGGCCTCTGTCGCTGCCTTGCGGAGTAGAAGACGCATGTTCGGAGCCGTCATCGGACTGCCCCACTTGTTGAGCAGCAGCTGCCCGCGTTGCCGATCACCGATCACGTCGAACACGGGGCCCGCCACGAGGTCCGGCAGTGGAACGTGTCGTCCGTCGTGCAGCCGTAGCGTGTGAAGCCCGTCGGTCGTCGTCACGTCGGTGATCTTGATGGTGAGTATCTCGTCGGGGCCTAGGGCGTTGACCATGATGAGCAGGAGCACAGCCCGTGAGGTCGGGTCGGTTGCCTTCGACAGAAGCCGTCTCAGGTCGCGCAAGCTGAGGACGTCCCTGCGGATGTGCTTGTGGCGCGTGCGCGGAAAGAAGTCGACAGCCGGATCGCGGTCGATCCGGCGTGTCTTGTAGAGCCACGCGTAGAGGACGCGCACCGAGGTGAACCGCAACGTCATCGTGGCTACCGAGACGCCGGTGGTGTAGAGCCACCCGCTGTACCGCGCGAGGTCGTCCTCGGTGACCTCGTGGATCGGGATGTCGACGGAGTTCAGCCACTCCTGGAAAACCCCGATGTGTTGCCGGTAGGTGCTGATCGTCTTGTCGGCGAGTCGCAGCCCGCCAAGCCATGCCTCGATGACGGGATCGAGAGCGACGGCCGACATGAGCAGAGACGGTATGGCCTCGGACGGCATCTGGCAGCGACTTTGAAGTGCGTGGCGCGACCACGGGGCTTGCCCCGAACACGGGGTACTCCCTGGGCCGCGCTCAGGCGTTGCCACCTACTCTCGCGCGGCTAGCGGCACTTACCCGCCGCTGACGCGGAGGTAGTCCAGAACCATGTGGTCGCACGTCGCGCTCTTGGTTGCTCGCCACCGCACGTCCACGATTGGCCGTTCTCCGAGCGCCGTCTTACGCAGAGCCACCTCGCCGCATGTCTCGCAACGCTCGGCCACGAAGTCAACGCTCGACGGGCTGTAGTCGCTCATGCAGCGACAGGCTATGGGCGGTGCGCGTTTCCGGGAACGGCACTCACTCGCCGTCCTCCGTAGGCTCCTGCCATGCGGGTCGTCTACGTCCGGCGCATGGATGGGCACTACTTCGCGGTCGAGACCTCGCCGCTCTGCCCACAGGACGGGTCCGCTGCGAACGTCGCCGACGCTGTGTTGGACGCACTGCCCCAAGTGACAGGAGAAGTCACGCTGTCCGCGCTACGCGCGGCTGGGCTGCCCGCCGATGCATGCCAGGAGGCGCTAGTCGTGGAGGCTGCCGACGGTGCCTCGATGCCGGAGGTGCTGTACCCACCGCCAACCGGCATGGCGACGACCAACCGCGTGTAAGGCTGGATTTCCAGGCTCGGAAGCGGCACTTAGCCGCTCCTCAGTGGAAGCATGGAGTCGTGCCGCGTCGACCGAGCTACCGCGAACTAGCCACGGGGAAGCGGCCCTTCGACGCCAACGGGTACGGACTGCTTCCCGCCATGCTCTACGACCTCGTGGCTTGGGTGGCCCGAGTACTCACGCGAGGTCGGCGGCGAAGGCGCGAAGCCGAGTTGCTCGCGGAGCAGGCTGCTCACAAGGAGGCTCGCGCTGCCCGTCGAGCGGCTCACCCTAAATCGACTCGGAAACTCAGCCAGAGCAAGCAACCAGGGAGGCGACACGGCAGTCGCTAAACGGCACATAGCCGTTGGCCGTCATGCCCCCGGTGGCTGTGAGACGCGGCTTTCCGTGCGGTCAAGCCAGGAGCGGTCGCCCTCGCCGTGCGCCTCGTCGGCGGCATGGACGGCTGCCCAGAAGTCTGCGGGAAATCGCCGCGCGTCGAGTCGCCGGTCCAGCCCCGCAAGCGTCATCTCGATAGGAGGCTGGTCCTGTTGCCACACCTCGTACCGCGCGATCCTTCGACCGAGCCAACTACGTCGGTCAGGGCCGCGGCGGAAGTAGACCTGTGCCACCGGCCGAGGGTAAGTCCCGCTGTGCCTCGGCAAACGGCGCTTACCCACTGGTGCCGCTGAACCAGCGCCGCCATGATGAGTGAGTGTCCACGCCTACCCGGTTCCGCGACGGTGGCTCATACCTCTGGATGTGGCTCCAACCGGAGGTTCTTGTCCACTGCCCTCGTTGCCGCAAGCGAGCGACGATTCTGCTGAACGAGCAGGCCGTCAAAGGACTGTCCTGTCTGGCATGCGGCACTCAGCAAAGAGACGTGCCAGCGCGCCGCGAATACGAGCGCCGAGCAGTAGACCCCTGGTTTGGCTACGACCTGTGGCTCTCGGTCCCATTCCGCGGCCACAGTCTGTGGGCATACAACGCTCGCCACTGTGCGCGGTTGCGCGAGTTTGTTGTGGCGACGCAGCGGGAGCGCGGATCGACACCTGCGTGCCCCGGCGGCGACCGCATCGACAGCATGTCGATGATCGAGAAGTTGCCCGCCTGGATGAAAGCGGCGAAGAACCGCGAGGCCCTCGTGATCCTTCTCGACGAGCTGATGGTGAAGGCGGAGTCGGCAGGCGGATAAGGCCGGATAACCGCGAGCGTCGGATGCGAGAGCATCGAGCCGTGGACGCGAAACAACTCCGCTTGCAGGCGCAATCAGCGGTGCTCACCGGCCTGTCGGCCGGACGATCGCTCGGTCAGATCGAGGACGACGTGCGTCAGTGCCATGTGCGACGGGTCTATATGCCTGACGTCGCCATGCTCGAGCTCGTGGTGGCTGCCCTCGATGTGGGTCAGGTCAGCTGGGAGCAGCCGGTGGTGACCGCCGACTGGCGGGAGCGATATCTGCCAGAAGTCGTCTTCCGGAATCGGCCGAACGAGGTCGAGCGCCTGGTGTACGCGCTGCAGACGGGAGCTGCGCTCCGAACGGGACTCCGGCCGAGCATCCTGGACGACACGTACGGCTGGGGGTCGGTTCCAGTCTTGCCGTACGCAACGCGTGCGGCCGTGATGACGATCCGCGCCGTCGCCGACGGAAGGGACCTCGGGGAGACTTGTTCGGAGGTCGCTGCGGCCATCCGCGCCATCGAGACCTGACGGCTATCCGGCTTTACCCTCTGCCCGTGACCGGCGACGAGGCAGGCGAACTTGTGCTGGCGGACCTCCGCCCACGGGTCGCGCATCTGTATGAGCCGGTCATCACCCTGATCGAGGACGTAGGCGAGTGGTGGCGGGTGTTCTACAACAACCGTGCTCACGTAGAGACGGGCGAGCCCGGTACGGCGCTGGCTGGGAACTGGCCGAAGTTGGTTCACAAGGGCACTGGCGCGATTACACCGGACGAGGCGTACCGGAGAGAGGCGCTGGGCCTGGTCGACGAGTAGGTGCCGCTCCCGGACAGGCAGCGGCCTACCCTTCGCGTGTGGAAGCCCTGCCGCCAACGGACGAGCGCCTTCTATGCCCCGTCTGCGGCGAGGCGTCCCTGTCGGTCCCGCCGTACGCGGACTACACCGGGTCGCTGCCGGAGGGCGCGGCACCTCCATACGAGGACGTGCTTGGTAAGCCGTCCTACGAGGTCTGCCCCGTGTGTGAGTTCGAGTTCGGCAACGACGACAACCCTGGGACGGCTGCGCCCGCGTCCTTCGACGACTACCGGCGCGACTGGGAGCAACGGAAGCACGGGTAAGTGCCGCTCCCGAGCGCTCGCCGGCCTTAGCCTTCTGCCTTATGAGGCGGGTTGGCCGGCTGTCGATCCTCTACCTCCTGATGGCCGTAGCCGGAGTCGCCTGTGCGCTGGTCGGCTTTGCACGAGGCCACGTCGGACCCGCAGCCGTCGGAATCCCGCTGGCACTGTTCTTCGGCACGCTTTCGTTCGTCACCAGCAAGGCGGGAGTCGAACGCGGCTACTACCGGCTGCCATACCGCCTGCTGACCTTCGGAAAAGGGAAGGCAATCCGCCACGAGTAAGTGCCGCTCCCGACCGGCCACCCCCCGGCCTTACCCTCCGTTCGTGAGTGACACCGACGCGGTGCGGACGGCTCTGCTTGAGATGGGCCTGGAGGACTGGATACCGGTGCCCGAGGCGGTCCAGACAATCCGGGGCTGCGGCTCATCCGAACCCGCGCAGGAGGTCCGCGAGGCACTGACCGCGCTAGGGCGCGAAGGGTGCGTCCGGTTCTGGCGTGGCGTGTGGAACGGAGAAGCGGAACACGTCGAGGTACCTGCGGCCGATGCCGAGCGGTTGCTCACAGACGAACGCTGGTTCCGCTTCCGACTTGATGAAGAAGACGAGGAACGCCTGTACTTCGTCAACGTTGCCAACGTCCTGGCGGAGGACAGGTAAGTCCGCTAGCTCAGAGCCGGCCTGAGCCGAAGAATGGCTAGGGAGTCGACGGCGGGAGTGCGGGGTCTGTCAGCCGACCGCGGACCGGGCTACTTGCCGTTACGCCACCACTTCGATAGCGGCCCCGACAGGAGCCGATCTCGCCCACAGCGCGGACATCGATGGAGTGCGACCAAGACGAGAAACTGACGCGCCAACCGAATATGCGTACGACCTGCCCGGTGCATGGATTCAGGTCGGCTTCCCGACCTGTGATTGTGATGGGGATGTAGGCCGCGTCAGAGGCGGCCGGAGCCAGCGTGGCTCCTACCGGCTCACCGAAGTCGCCGTCCAACTCCGAGTCGAATGTGTGCGGAAGGACGCTGCCGTTCGCACCTAGGGGAACGACGACCGGAGCTTCGTCCAGTCTGCATGGACCCGAGCCTGTGTTGGTGAGTGAGATGCGCAGGATTGAGCGTCCGGCCATGAGCCCTTCACTCTCACTCGAGCGGGCAGTGATCTGCGGGCCTGGGCATGGAGCGACGGCCGACGCGGGAACTGTCGCTGTTGGCTGGGCGACGCCTGCCGTCGCCGGCTTGTTATGCGTACACCCGGCAAGAGTCAGCACTGCCGCGAGTCCAGTGGCCACGGTCGGCACTCGCACGCGCACATCATCGACGTTCGGCCGCATCGCTCGCTACGGAGGTACGGCCTGAGCTCGCTGCGGCTATGTGCCGTTCTCGACGGTCACCGCCCGTAGCCTCCGGTCATGCTCTATGAGAGTTCGCGGCGCTTCGAGGTCTGGGGATGGCGTGTTGGCCACGGCGGACTGCTGCTCCGGAGCAACCCCACCCCCGAGTACGCGCGGCGAGTCGAGGTGTTGTTCAAGCCTGCCTACGCGGCATGTCTTCCATCCTGGTTGGACGGCATCACGCTCTGTGAGGCCGACTCCGCAGAGGTAGCGGACTGGCATGCGCAACACCATGGCGTGCACCTGCACGACTACAACAACCTGTTCATGGTCTCGACAGGCTCCGTGCGCGGGTGGGTGGTAGGCGGAAGCGCGAATGGGCGCGAGGACGACGGCGATTACGACTCGCCCCCGTTGTTCGACGGCCTGGCACCGCCACCCGGCGTGCGGGAACTCTTCACAACCTACGAGGGGTAAGCGCCGTTCCACAGTGCGGCCAGCGCCGCGCATGTGCAGAAGGGATGGTGGGAAGCACACAGCACATGGTGCTTGCTGCGGTCGCGGGAGGCGGTGGTGACCAGCTGCCACTCTGGTCATTGCTGATCATCGTCCCCGTTTCAGCGCTCGGGCTGTGGCTGCGTAGTCGGCAGCGGAACCGCAAGTAGGTGCCGTTCCCAGCGCGGCGATTGGCGGAGCCGCGGGCCGGCGATCTCCGCCTCGTTTCAATCCCTCATGGTTTTGCTCGTTGTGAGGCAGAACGGATGACCAGCAGGGTCTGTCAGCACCCTCCACCGCTCGCTGTTCGGCTGATCCTCTGGTTTGCCTGCTCCGAGACGAAGCAATTCGCTCTCGGCGGCGTCGAGGTCATCGACTTCAAAGTCGAGGTGAAATTGCTGCGGCTGCTCTTGTCCGGGCCACTTCGGGGGTTGGTAGTTCGCCACGGGCTGGAAGCCCAGGAAGAAGCCATCCAGCCCGCGCAGACCCGCGAACGTCTCGCTGGAAAATGCAGCGCGGTCCAGTCCCGTCGCCTGTTCGTAGAAGGCTGCTAGCGCCAGGGCGTCAGCGCAGTCGAGGGTCACCGCGCACAGAGTCATGAGCGGTCGAGGCGTCATGCCGCAAAGCTATGGCGGGTCCACGCCAGTGGAAAAGCGGATTTGCAGGCACGAGGGTACGTGGTCGCCGTCTCCTCGCGAATAGCCCGCGCCCCCCGGCGCTAGTAGCTGAATCTGCCCGTGTACGGCTCACTCGCCGCCGCGTCGGTTGCTGTGACGTGGGTGCGAATCGTGTAGTCCCCGTGCGGCAACGGGTCACCCGACGGCAGTCGTGGCGTCCACGTCGTGGTCCAGGTGTAACAGCCGCCCGGTTGCACAGCCAGCGAGTGCGGCTGCTTCGTGAACCTGACGCCATCTGACCAGCGCCAAATTCGCTTGCCGGACGTGGTCAGGATCTCGATGTCGACCTCCTGGCTGGTGGCGAAGTTCAGCGAGTCCTGACTGCCGGTCTCGTTGCGGCACTGGTCCATGCCGAGCGTGAGGTCACCATGTGGTCCGTCAGCCTCGCGCACACCTCCACACCACGGCTCGCCGTTCCTGATGGCGGTCGCGTTGCAAACCGAGTACGCACCACCGCCGGCGCCCTGGGAGTCGGCATACGGGCCCGACGATTGATTCCGCGTCATCGGCCGGCTTGGCGGGCGAGAAGTTCCATGTCCCTGTGAGCCCGAACCCTGCGTGCCCGACGTGGCTCCCGGTGAGGGCGCTGCCGTGCGCGGGAACACCGGTAGCGACCCCGGCAGCTTCGGACCGATGTGGCCGGGCAGCCCCGGTGCCGGCGAAGGCGAGACGCGTGGGAGGGCAGAAGGGAACGGGTTCGGCAAGGGTGAGCGCTGCAGGTTGTCGCGAGCTGGCTGGAGCGTTTCGGACGCCGAGGTGAAGCCGCTCGTGTAGGCGAACGTGGAAATTCCGAGAACGGCTGCGGCGACGCCGCCGGTCACGGCAATCCGCCGCCGACGAGCCAAGGTGCCAGCGGCCCAGGCGCGCTCAAACGCGCCGGGTGGCGGCGGCAGCCGGGGCGGCTCGGGTGGGGCAGGAATCTGGTCAGTCACTGGTCGCTCCCGACAGAGGTGGCGAGCATGGCTCGAGCTTCGGACAAGCGCCGCTTGACGGTGCCGACCGGCCGGTGCAACACGTGGGCGACATCAGCAACAGGCAGGTCGGCGTAGTAGTGGAGGAGGACGACGACACGCAGCCGTTCCGGGAGCCGGTCAACGAGATCGCGCACCCACGGGTCATGCGCCGGCGCGGAGTGGCGTGACGACTCTTGGATGCGCCCGTCCAGCAGCCGGTCACGCTCCTGACCGCGCCAGCGGTCATGGCACAGCCTTGTCGCGACGAGGTACACCCAGGCCTTGGGCTCGCGGACGGCCGTCAGCCGCGCGAACAGGCGCGTGAAGGTCTCCTGCGCGATGTCAGCAGCAGCCGCGCTGTCACCGACGATGCCGTAGCAGTAGCCCGCCAGCCGCGGATACTGCTCGGCGTACAACTGCTCGAAGCCCGCGCGCCTGGACGCGGTTTCGCTTGCACGCAGCTCGACGCCGATCACCCCCACCGTCAACGCTTCACTCTCCCTCGCCGGACCACGGAGTGAAGACGGAACCGGGGCACATTGGGTTCATTCGGATTTCGGACACGTCCGTGCCGGAACGCCGGGCGGCCCGGTCGCTCGCTCCGCGTGCTTGGCTCGGGCCGCGTTAGCGGCGGGCAGGCTTGCCTGCCCGTGTTGCTGCGCGTCAGGTCCGCCAGAGGCTCCGCGGTCAACACACGGCCGAAGGCCGGCCGCGTCAGCGGCGCGAAGCGGTGTTGACGGCGGAGGGGGCGGACCGTAAGCGCGGCCCGAGCCCGGTCGCCCGCCGGATAGGTCCGGCCCTGGTGGTCGCTTGTTGAACCTGCTACCTTGCGCCGCATGGAACCGCGCGGTCCTCATCGGGCCGTGTCCCAGCTGCGGCGGGGCGTCCTCGAGTACTGCGTGTTGTCGCTGCTGGCACGGGAGCGTTTGTACGCATTCGACTTGGTGCGCAGGCTCAGCGAGGTGGAGGGGATGGTGACCAGTGAGGGCACCGTCTATCCCCTGCTGTCCCGGCTTCGGCGGGTGGGCTGGGTCGACACCGACTGGGTGGAGTCCACGAACGGCCCACCTCGGCGCTACTACGTCCTCACGGACGCCGGCCGCGAGGCCCTTGGTGCTTTCTCGCGCGAGTGGCGGCAGTTCCGCCGCGGCGTCGACCAACTGCTCGGTGAGGGGTCTTGATGGTTGTTGAGTCCGGCGACGAACTGGTCCGCCAGTACATGGCGCGGCTCGAGCGCGAGGCGGCCGCCTTGCCGGCCGACCGCCGCGGCGATCTTGTGTCCGGAATCAGCGAGCATCTCGCCGAGGCGCGCGCCGCCGCCGCCGACGACGACGCCGCCGCCGTCCGGGACGCCTTGTCCCGACTGGGGTCGCCTACAGAACTTGTGAATGCCGAGCTGGAGGAAATCGGCGCTCACCGGCTGCCGATGATCGTGGCCGCCGTTCCTGGCACCGGTCGGGAGCTCGCCGCAGTGCTGCTGCTCACAGCCGGGAGCGTCGTGGTGCCGCTGCTCGGATGGCTGGTCGGCGTCGTCCTGCTCTGGACCTCACGGTGGTGGAGGACGTCGGAAAAGTGGCTCGGCACCTTGGTCTGGCCCGGCGGGTCGTTCGCGCTGTTGCTGGCCTTCACGCTTCCTTCGGCCTCCTGTACTGGCACGCAAGAGCTGACCAGCAGCGACGGTCGTGTGCACGGCGCGGTCAAGATGTGCGAGGGCTTCACCGTCACCCCATGGCTCGGCATTCCCGTGGCCCTCTTGCTGTTCGGCGCACCTATCGCCGTGGCGATCGTGCTCTACCAACGAGCCCGACGACGCGCTACTGCCGCCGTTCAAGACCAGGCCACATCCCTGTCCCCCTGGTGACCCTGACCTGAATGTTGTTCCTGTCTCTCGCCCTTGTCCCATCAGATCCAAAGACCTTCTTGCGATTACCCCAGACCTGCCTCCGCTGCGCCCCCGCCCCACTCCCTCTTTCTTGATCCTGACGAGGGAGTGGGATCAGGTCGGGGGCCCGGGTTTGGCCCCCGACCTGATCCCACGACCGCCCCAGCCACGCAAAGCCGCAGGTCACCGCGGGGGCGCAGCGGAGGCATCCCTCCGGCCGACTCCCACGCCGACCCCCGCGGACCGGGGGGACCCCACGCGGGGGTCTGATCGCGCCGAATGTCCGGTTCAGAGGCCGAAAATGTCACGTGACATTTTGGCGACCGGTTCGCCAGGGGCGCCGGTCACACGCTCACAGTGAGCGTGGGCGAAGACCGCATCCAGCATCACTCCGATGTCACTCGGATGTCACACGCCTCGCCGAAATCAGGCATGATTCGGGATGTCAGGCCGACACGGCCCGAAGAGCTGCAAGGCCCTGACCTGCACATATGCATCTCAGACGATGCGGTGGGACGAGCCGGCCTGTAAGCCGGGTTCTGTGCGCCGACCCGAAGGTCAGCCGACGGTCATCCATCTGGGATCGCCGTTGCCGACGACCTCGTGCGGTCCACCCCCGAGCTCGGGCGGGCAGCCCTCGAGCGCTCGGGCAGGCGCGGCCTCGCGGCCGGGCCCTTTCGACCTTGCTCCGGGTGGGGTTTGCCGAGCCGCCCGGGTCACCCCGGGCGCTGGTGGTCTCTTACACCACCGTTTCACCCTTACCGGTGCAAGCACCGGCGGTCTGTTCTCTGTGGCACTTTCCCGCGGGTCACCCCGGGTCGGTGTTACCGATCACCCTGCCCTGTGGAGCCCGGACTTTCCTCGACGGCTGGTTGCCGCCGCGACCGTCCGGCCGACTCGTCCCGACCCCAAGGCTACGCCCTACGACGCGGCGGAGCCGGTCGCCCGAGGCGACCGGCTCCGTTTCGCACGCGAGGCGACGCTACAGACGCGGCGTGGTTGTCGGGATGTTGACCGACAGGCTGTCGGCTGCGCCCTGCACCGTGTCGGCGGCCGAGTCGACCGTGCCGGCAGCGTCCGGCAGCGGCGCGTTGTTCACCGTGTCCTGCCAGGTGTCCTTCGTCTGCTCGACGATGGTGACCGCCTGGTCGATCACGCCGGCCGGACCATTGGCCAGCGTGTCCTTCGCGGTGGTCTCGGTCGACTGCACTGTGGAGCCGGCACCGCGGGCGGCAGCCGCGGCGGTGTCCGTCGCGAGCGTCTTCGTGTCGTTCAGCGTCCCGATGGCCTGCAGGGCGACCTGCTGCGCCTGCGAGAGCGTGCTGTTGGCGGTGTCCTTCGCGAACTGGACCTTCTGCCCGGCGAGCGTCTCGGTGTCGTCGACCTTGCTGTTGACGTGGTCGATCGCCCTGTTCGCCAGCTCCGTCGCCGTCGTCTTCGTGTTGTCGACCGTCGTCGTCGCGGTGTCCAGCGTGTCGGCGACCTTGTGGTCGGCGAAGTCCTTCGTTGCGTTGACGGTTTCGGTCGCGGTCAATTCTGTCTCGGCGACCTTCTGCTGCGCGAGGTCCTTCGTCTCGTTGACCTTGCCGGTGGCGAGGTCGACCGTGTTCTGGACCTCGGTGTGCAGCCAGCCGAAGATGCTCTTGACGGCCTCCGTCGCCTTGTCGGCGAGTGCCGTCGCGTCGGCCAGTGCGGCGTTGGCAACGGCGGTTGCGTCCGAGGCGGCCGCACCGGCGATCTCGCCGGCCATCGACCCGAGGTCACCCGCCTTGCTCAGCGCGTCGGTCCTTACGGCGTCGGCCAGGCTCTGCGCCTGGCTGACCGCGCCGGCAGCGGTGCTCGACACGGACCCGACCGCGGCGGAGGCGGTCTGCTGCGCACCCGCGGCGGTGTCAAAGGCCGTTTGGGTCGTCGAGCCGAGCTGGCCGTCGACCGAGTTGCCCGTCGCCACCAGCGTCGACGAGGCGGGCTGGATGTCCTTCGCGAGCACCTTGCCGGTCTCCGTGCCGCTGCCGGCCAGCGCACCGCCGGCTGCCTGCGTCACTGTGGTGGCCGCCCCACCCGCGCTGGGCGCCGAGCTGGCGGCCTCCGCGAGCGTCGCGCCGCCGCCGAGCACGATGGCTGCCACGCCGACGCCGGCTGCGATCTCTCGCATGCCGTGCGCCTCAACGTCGTCCGAACCGACCTCCTGGGTCGGGATCTCGGAGAGAAGCTCCTCGTTCGTCTGGCTCATGACTGGGTCCCCCTGCGTATGCGGGCCGGCCGCGATGGTCGGCTGACCGAAAACTCCCCCGGTCCGCTCGCCGCGTCCGTCGCCTGTACGACAGAAGCCCTGTCGTGTCTGCGACGTCCCGGTTCGCGGTGAAGTGCGGCCATCGTGCAGTTCTCCCGCGGTCCTGAACGAGGGGGTACGGACCCCACCAATACGACGAGTAACCGGACACCGAAGGCGAAACCCGGCAGGGCCCACCGGCGGACGGTGCTGCTGCCGTAGCTACCCCGAGAGGTGCCCGACGTCGTTCATGGACCGGACGACGGCGGCACCGTCTGCGTGCCACTGCACCTCGTTGATGCAGGCCAGGTCGAGATGCATCCGGTAGAGCGCCGACGGCGGCGCGTCGAGTGCCATCCGCAGCAACGTCTTGATCGGCGTCACGTGCGAGACGAGGACGACCGTCTTCCCGCCGTACGACGAAAGCACTCGGTCGCGGGCCGCTCGCACCCGCGTTGCGGTGGAGTCGAAGGACTCGCCGAACGGCGGCGCGACCGACGTGGAACCGAGCCACTCGTCGAGCTCGCGCGGCCACTTGTCGCGCACCTCGCGGAACGTGAACCCCTCCCAGTCTCCGAAGTCGGTCTCCCGCAGGTCGTCGTCGAAGGCGACCTCCAGGCTCAGCGCCTCGGCGACGAGCACCGCGGTCTCACGGGCCCGGCGCAGCGGCGAGGACAGGACCGCGACCGAGCCTGAGGACGCGAGCCGGACCGCCGCAGCCGCTGCCTGCGCACGGCCGACCTCGGTCAACGGCTGGTCCCCGCTGCCGGAGAAGCGCTTCTCGATCGACAGCGCTGTCTGCCCGTGCCGCAGCAGCAACGTGGTCGTCGGCGCGGACGGCGGCTCCTGCCAACCCGACAGGCGGTTCGGTGCCGAAGCCGCCTTCTCGAGGAAGGTCGCGGCGGCGTCCTGCTTCCACACCGAACCGGCTGCCGCAGCGTCCATCGCCTCGTTCGCGAGCCGGTCCGCGTGCTTGTTCTTCTCCCGCGGGATCCAGGAGAAGTGCACCTGTGGCAGCCGCGAGATGAGCGCGGCTGCTTCGCGCGCGAGCGGCTTCATGGACGGGTGCTTGACCTGCCAGCGACCGCTCATCTGCTCGACGACGAGCTTGCTGTCCATCCGCACCTCGACCTCGGCCGGGTCGAGGTCGAGGGCCGCTGTCAGCCCAGCGATCAGGCCGCCGTACTCCGCGACGTTGTTCGAAGCGATCCCGATGCCGGCGGCGCGTTCGGCCAGGACCTCGCCGGTGACAGCGTCACGCACCACGGCGCCGTACCCCGCCGGACCCGGGTTGCCCCGCGACCCACCGTCGGCCTCGATGATCAGCCGCCGCCCGGTGCTCAGATGCCTGACTCCGCCGTCCGGACCATGATCCGGCCGCACTCCTCGTGCCGGAGCACGTCGTCGACAGCCGCAGCGCGGACGTCGGCCTTCTCGTTCTGCATCAGGTCGAGCCGGCAGCCGCCACACCGACCTCGTTCGATCGCCCCGGCCCCGACGCCGCCGTGCTCTGCGCGCAGTCGTTCGTAGAGGGCCAGCAGGTCCGCCGGGAAGGTCGGCGCCAGCTCGGCGCGCTCCGCTGACGTGCGCGTGATCTCGTCGTCGATCTCCGCGAACGCCTTGTCCCGCGCGATGCCGGCGTCGTCGCGCTTGCCCAGCAGCGCCTCGCGCTCACCGACCAGCCGGTCGAGAACCGCCTGGGCGCTCTCTGCCCGCTCCATCACCTCGAGCTCGGCGTCCTCGAGGTCGGACTGCCGTCGGTTGAGCGTCGCGACCTCGTGTTGCAGCTCCTCGAGCTGCTTGGCGTTGGTGACGGCGCCGGAGTTCAGGTGCGACTCGTCGCGCGTGCGCCTGGCCCGCACCTGCTCGATCTCGTCCTCGAACTTCTTCTGCTCGCGAGCCAGGTCGGACACCTCGGTCTCCGCCCGCACGGTGTCGTCGCGCAGCGCCTCGACCTGTCCCTCGAGTCGCTCGATCTCCGCGAGCTCGGGCAGGGTGCGCCGCCGGTGCGCGAGCCGGTCCAGCGCGCCGTCGAGCGCCTGCAGCTCCAGCAGCCGCAGCTGGACGAACGGGTCAGCCTTCACGCGTCCCACCGTAGTGGTGATGCCTCAGTGCTCGTGTGCCGTCCAGGGATCGGTCACGATCTCGGAGACCGCGGTGTCCACGTCGAGCGCGTCGGAGAGCTGCCGGGCCACCCGTGCGAGCCACGGCCACTCGGTCGCCCAGTGGGCGGCGTCGAGCAGCGCCAGCCCCTGCGGAGCCTCCGACGCCGGGTGGTGGCGCAGGTCCGCGGTCAGGTAGGCGTCGGCCGCGGCCGCGGCCTCGCGCAACAGGTCGTCGCCGGCCCCGCCGCACACGGCCAGCGTCTCGATGACCTGGTTCGGGTCACCCGCCGCCCGCACTCCCGCAGCGGTCGCCGGCAGCGCGCTGGCAACGTTCCTGACCAGCTCGCCGAGCGGCACCGGCTCGGACAGCCGGCCGACCCGACCCAGCCCGCGCGGGCCGAGCACCGTCGCCAGCTCGAGGACGTCGTACGCCGGCTCTTCGTAGGGGTGCGCCGCGAGAAGGGCGCGTACGACGGCGGCCCGCCGACCGCGGGGCAGCACGACCTCCAGCCGCGTCTCGCGCACCGAGGCGACCTCGCCGACCGCGCCGACCGTCGGCGCGGCACCCGGCAACGGCCGGAACGTCCCCTCCCCCGTCGTTCGCCAGGCGCAGCGGTCGTAGTCGCCGATCGCACCGGCTCCCTCGGCGGCGACCGCGTCGAGGACCCGGTCCGCGTCGTCGACGGGCACGAACACCACGAGCTTGTCCAGCGGATCGGCAGGGTGCGCCGCCAGTGGTCGGGTGTCGACGAGACCAACCGTCTCCGCGAGTGCGTCCGAGACTCCGGGCGCCGCGACATCTGCGTTGGTGTGCGCGACGAACAGCCCGCAACCGCCGGCGATCAGCCGATGGACGACGCGGCCTTTCGGGTCGGTCGCCGAGACGGTCGTCGTACCTCGTAGGTAGAGCGGGTGATGGGTGACGAGCAGATCCGCACCGCGTTGCGCGGCTTCGGCCACGACGGCGGCCACCGGGTCGATCGCGAACAGCACCCGGCGGACCGGAGCATCCGGGTCACCGACGACCAACCCGACCGCGTCCCAGGGCTCGGCCCAGGCGGCCGGATACAGGTCGTCGAGAGCTGCGACGACATCACCCAACCGAGTCACATCGGCAGGCTAGCCAGGGCAAGAAACCCGGCCGTGTCCGACTCATCCGCAATTGCCCCGGCACGGAACGCGGATGTCACCGACGAGATGCTCCATTCCCCCACGGGCCGGCCGATGCGTTCCTAACGTTCGAGCCGTGAGGGGGGATCAGCCGGTGCAGGCGCGACGCCAGCCGACCCGGCTGCTGGCTGCGGTCGCCCTGGTCATCAGTGCTTTCGCCCTGCCGGCAGCGACGTCCAGCGCGAACGCGCCGGCCGGCGGCAGCGTGCGGGCCCTGTTCTTCGGCGACAGCCTGATGAACGGCACGGGCTCGCGCCCGACCCGCCCGGTGATGGCCCGCATCGCGGCCCGCCGCCTGGGCTGGGACGTCACGGTCGACGCCTTCGGCGGCACGGGCTACACCACCGGCGGATCGCGTGGCAAGCCGTACCTCGAGCGACTCTCCCGGCCGGGAGTGCTGTCCCCGGCGTACGACATCGTCTTGCTCGAGGGCGGGACCAACGACAAGGCCGCCGACCCCGCGACAGTGCGCGAGCGAGCCACCGAGACGGTGCGATACGTGCGGTCGAGACTGCCCACGGCGAAGATCGTTCTGATGGGTCCCTACAACCCGCCGGGAAGTCGGTACGACGCGCGCCGCGTCACCATCGACGCGGTGATGCGGACTGTCGCGGTCGAGCAGTCATTGCCCTACTTCAGCCCGATCTCGGGACAGTGGACCAAGGGGCAGGGTCGGCGGTTCCTCTGCCCGGACGGGCTGCACCCGAGCACGTACGGCTACGGCGTCATGGGCGGCAGGCTGGCGTCGGCCCTGCGCGCCGCGCGCCTCGGCTGACCCTCAAGCACCCCGGCAGACGTGTCGACACCGGAAGCGAACACGAACACGCGGCCCCGGCGACTCTGATCAGCGTCGGGGCCGCGTCATGTCACGGGGCGGTCGTCTCGCGGATCAGATCTCCGCAGACCTGACGAAGAGACCGCCCGGATTCGTGCGCCGTGTGCCGAAGCGATTGCAGGGCCTGGTCCGACGTGCAGCCCTCGGCGAACATGACGATGCCCCTGGCCTGGTCGACGACCGCGCGCGAGCGGTGGAGGAAGCTCCCGATGTCAGCGGTCATCAGGGCCGCGGCCGCCGTACCCGCGAGGCGGGTGAGCGCGTTCTCGTCGACCTCGGAGAACGCGTCGGGCATCAGCGAGAACGCGTTGAGCGAGCCAACGACCCCGCCGTCGTCGACGGGAATCGGCACGGACAGCGAGCTGCGCGCGCCGCGCGCTGCTGCCGCCTCGACGTACGCGGGCCAGCGAGTCTCGATGTCGACGTCCGTCATCCAGAAGGTCTCGCCCGTGACAGCCGCGTCGAGGCACGGTCCCGAGTCGGCGATGTACTGCGCCTCGTCGACCGCGTCTGGCCAGCGGCTCGAGGCGGCGGCTGTCCTGGCGCCGTAGTCGTTCACCAGCGTCACCGACACCGCAACTGCCGACGCAAGTCCCTGCAAGGCTGCCTGCGAAACGGCGTCGAGGACCGCGACGACGTCGGCCGGAGGCATCGGCGGGCTCTGTTCCATAGCGAACCTTCGGACAGCACCGCGCAGTTTCCTGACGAGGTGAACCGCGGCCCGGTGGTCCGGAGGCCTGAGCTCCAGACGGTACGCCGGGGACGCCGGTTGCGCGATCAGTACTCGCCACCACATACGGGCGACTAGTGTCGGTGCCCTGAGCCGCCCATCGGCGGTACGTGCGTCAGGAAGCGGCGCGCGCGGCGGGGTCATCGGGCCCCCTCAGGCTCCCCGCGGCCGCGGGGGGTCCGCCGCGTTGCCGCCCTTGCTCGGCAACGCCGAGTCGAGGGACGTCATGGCGCAGGAGCATCCGGTCGACGCGCAGGCGGCCTTCGACGAGCTCGCCCGGCTGGTGCTGAACGAGCAGTCGATGGACGGTCTGCTGCAACGCATCGCCGAGCTCGCAAAGGGCGTTGTGACCGGCGCCGCCGAGGTCTCGGTGAGCCTGATCTCCAAGGACCAGGCGACGACCGTCGTCTCCACCGGACCGCTTGCGGTCGCCCTCGACGAGCGCCAGTACGAAGACGACTCCGGTCCGTGCCTGCACTCCGCCCAGGCCGGCACTACCTCGTCCATCCCGGACATGAGCACCGAGACGCGCTGGCCGAAGTTCGCGAAGGCTGCAGTGGAGGCGGGGGCACTCAGCTCGCTGTCCACGCCGATCCCGCTGCAGCAGTACGCCACCGCGGCACTGAACATGTACGGCAGCGAGCCCGGCGCCTTCGACGACGAGGCTCAAGCCCTCGCACGGTCCTTCGCCAGCTATGCCGGCGTCGCGCTTGCCAACATGCACCTCTACGAGAGCACCCGCACACTCGCCGAGCAGCTGCAGACCGCAATGGAGTCGCGGGCGGTGATCGAGCAGGCCAAGGGCGTGCTGATGGGTCAGCGCCGGTGCACCGCCGAGGAGGCGTTCGACATCCTGGTGAAGCTGTCGCAGCAGTCGAACCGGAAGTTGCGCGAGGTCGCGCAAGCACTCGTCGAGAGCACCCGGCTGACCTGACGTCTAGGACTGCTGGCCGCTGCTGACCTGATCGACGAGCTCCTGGGCGACGTCGCGCATCTTCCGGTTGGTGCGCTGAGACGTCCGCCGCAGGAGGTCGAATGCCTCCTCCGCTGTGCAGCGATGCATCTGCATAAGGATGCCGCGGGCCTGATCGATGACGGCGCGGGACAGCGCGGCGGTGTGCATCTGCTCGACCAGGATGCGACTCGCGGCGTACACGTGGATGTTGGCGATCGCAGCGGAAGCATGCCCGATGACGTCGTCGAGGATGGTCCGGTCGGCGTCGCCGAGGGCATCCGCCTGCGTGGCGTACACGTTGACGCTCGCGGCCACGGATTCGAGCACGGGGATCGGCATCGAGAGCGAGCTGAGGACGCCCGCCTCAATGGCAACCGGGGTGAACCGCGGCCACCGGTCCTCGGTCCGAGCATCGCGGATGAGCATCGGCTCACTGGCGAGAACTGCGTCGAGACAAGGTCCGTAGCCTTGCCCGTACTGCGTCTCGTCCAGTCTCATCGCGACGTCATCGGTGGCAACGAACGTCGTGGGCGCCTTCCCGGTCACGAGTGTCACCGAGGCGCAATCACCGCCGGTCCGCTCCACCGCGAGCTCCGCGACCGCGAGCAGCACCGACTCCACCGTGTTGTTGCGAAGGTCCAGGGCCCGGGCCAGCGGGACGAGGTCGGGCGTCGACCCATCCGCCGCGTCGATGCCCATGCCGTCCCTTGCGCTGGATGCGCACCGAAGGGAGGGAGTCCCGACGACGAACAACGGCTGCGACGACGTGGACCGAGGTCGCATGAGGAGGGATCTGTTGCCCCTGCCACGCCCGCGGTTTCCTGAACGGACGCTCGCTGGCCCCGGGGGACCAGCTCACGCGCTCAAGGCTACTCGCCGGGTGGTCCCAGCAGGACTCGAACCTGCGACATCCGCCTTGTAAGGGCGGCGCTCTACCAACTGAGCTATAGGACCGTGCTCACAGGCTATCGGCGACCGGCTCGACGATCATCGCGATCTGCCGGCCGGCCGCTCGTGTCAGCACGACCGTCACCTCCCGGGATCCGGTCAGCCTGAGCTGCTTGCGCAGCTGCTCGGGCTCGACCGCCGTACCCCGCTTCTTCACGACGAGCGGGCCCGCGTCGTACTCGCGAAGTCGTGCGCGCATGGACTTCAGCCCGAACGGCATCACCTCGCGCACGGCAAACCAACGACCGAACGGAGTAGGTACGACGGCGTCCGCAGTGATGTAGGCGATCGTCTGGTCGACGAGCCACCCGCCGACCTGCGCGGCGAGCTGTGCGACCAGGTGCGCGCGCACGACGGCCCCGTCGGGCTCGAGCAGGAATGCGGCGGGCGGCCCGACCGCAGGTGCGTCGACCGGCTCATCGGTGAGGACGTGCACCGCCGGCAGCAGCGTCGCCGTACGACGGAATCCGCGGCGTGCCTCACCCGCCCAGATCACCGCCTCCTTCACGTCGCCGCGGAGCGACACGATCTCGACCTCAACGTTGTCCGGCAACCGGTCGTAGTCGATGCCCGGAGCGACCTTGACTCCGAGTGCGTCGAGACGTGAAACCCAGCCGAGCACGCGGTCAAGACTCGGCGTGTAGGCGCGCGGGTCGAACACCCGACGCCCGCCCGCGCGACGCGCCGGGTCGGCGAAGACGGCGCCGGTCGGTTCCAGCTGCGTGACGTCGGCCCGGACCAGACCGACGTCGACGTCGAGCTCGCGCCCATTGGCCTGGGCAAGCAGCAGCCGGGTCTCGTCGATGTCGACACCGACAGCGGGCGCGACCGCCGCGAGCCGGAGCAGGTCGCCGCCGACGGAGCAGCCGAGGTCCAGGACCCGAGCCGCGCCGGCGAACCGATGCGCCCGATGGCTCGCGACGTCATACGACGACGCCTGCTCGAGTGCCTCCGCCGTCCACCACATGCGGTCGCCGTCCGGGTGCTTCGCGCGCGCTCGCTCCTTGAGCACCGCCTGCTCCAGGGCTAGCGGGCCGAGATCCGGACCGACTGCGGCGCGCATCGCCTCGGCAGCGCGCAAACGTCCTGCCGTCGACAGATCCAGCGAGGCAGCCCGCGCGACCGCGTCGCGACCGGCGGGTGAGAGCAGGCGACGGGCCTGCTCGGGAGTCAGCGCCGCTGCTTGGCCCGGCTCGCCTTCGGCGAGACCAGCCTGGTGCCCGACCACTCCGGCGCGGCGCTCGTGCTGCGCGTGCTGGACAGACCGGCGGTAGGTGCGGCCTCGTCGATGTCGCTCGGCTCGACGTGCCCGTCGCGGCCGGCCTTCGGGGTGAGCAACCAGACGACGCCGCTGTCACCGAGGTTGGTGAGGGCGTCGACCAGCGCGTCGACGAGGTCGCCGTCACCTTCGCGCCACCAGATGAGGACGACGTCGACCACCTCGTCCGAGTCGTCCGTCGTGATGAGCTCGGTGCCGGTGCGCGCCGTGACATCAGCCATCAAGTCGGTGTCGACGTCGTTGTCGGCGCCGACGACCTGCACGACCATGCCGGGCTCGATACCGAGCCGTTCGGCCAGGCCACGCTGTCCCGCGTGGTCCGCGGACGTGCTCACGAAAGGCCCCTTCCTCCGCCGCCCCGGAGGGGCGGATGCCGGTAGTCCACCGGACCGGACCCTTCGGCGCAAGTGCCCAGGCACCGGTGCGACGCACCCGGTCGGTGCAGACTTTCCCCTGGCCGCCCCCTTCACCCCTCGGAGCCAGACCATGTGTCGCAGCATTCGGACTCTTCGCGCCGCCGAGCCGACCACCGGCGACGTGGCCGCGGCGGCCCGCCAGTACGTGCGCAAGCTGTCCGGCTACCGCACCCCGTCACAGGCCAATCGCGCGGTCTTCGACCAGGCCATCGCCGATATCGCGGCTGTCACCGAGCGCATGCTCGCCGAGCTCGGCTCGGCCCCGGTGCCGGGGCCGGAGCGGATCCCGATCCGAGCGGCCGCGCCGGAGTGATCTTCGTCCGGTCATGATCGGGGTAGAGGCACCGATCATGGGCCTCTCACTGCAGCCGAAGCACCTGGCGCGCTACCGCGACATCGCGCGGCTTCTCATCCGCTACGGCCGATCCGACCTGGTCCGCGACCTCGACATCGACGGACTGCCGGAGTCGGACTCCGCCGAGCCGCTGTGCGAGGACGCGACGCAACTCGCACACGACCTCGAGAAGCTGGGCCCGACCTTCATCAAGCTCGGCCAGCTCATGTCGACGCGGGTCGACCTGCTGCCCACGCCATACACCGATGCCTTGTCCCGCCTGCAGGATGACGTCGAGCCCTTCTCGTACGACGAGGTCGAGCAGATCGTGGTCGATGAGCTCGGCGTCGACCTGTCCCACGTGTTCGCCTTCTTCGACCCGAAGCCGCTCGCCGCCGCGTCGCTGGCGCAGGTGCATCGGGCCACGCTGCCGAGCGGTCGCGAGGTCGTCGTCAAGGTCCAGCGGCCAGGCATCCGCAAGCAGATCGCGGACGACATGGCGGCGCTCGGTGAGCTCGCGGAGTTCGCCGACGCGCACACCGACCTCGGTCGGCGGTTCGGGTTCAGCGAGCTGCTCGAGCAGTTCCGCAAGGCGTTGGTGGCCGAGCTGGACTACACCCGCGAGGCGACCAACCTGACGACCCTGGCGCGGATCATCGAGCCCTGGCCGCGGCTGGTCGTGCCGCGCCCGGTTCCCGACTACAGCACCGGCCGGGTCCTCACCATGGACTACCTGCCCGGTCGCAAGGTCACCGAGCTCGGGCCACTGGCGCGCACCGACCTCGAGGGCGGTCCGCTGGTGGACGACTTGTTCCGGGCCTACCTCCAGCAGATGCTCGCCGAGGGCTTCTTCCACGCGGATCCGCATCCAGGCAACGTCCTGCTCACCGCCGACGACCGGCTGGCGCTCATCGATCTGGGCATGGTCGCGCGGCTCTCGCCGAGCCTGCGCGACTGCATCGTGAAGCTGCTGCTCGCCGTGAGTGACGGAAACGGTGACGGCGCGGCCGACGCGCTGGCTAACCTCGGCCGGCAGCGTGAGGACTTCGACCGCGATGCGTTCCGGATCGCGGTCGCCGATCTCGTCCAGCGCAGCGTCGAGCTCGGCAGCCGGCTGCAGGCGGGCGCTGTCGTGCTGGAGCTGACCCGGATCGCGGGGCAGACCGGACTGCGACCTGCACCGGAGCTCGCGCTGGTCGGCAAGGCTCTGCTCAACCTGGACCAGGTTGCGCAGAGCCTCGACCCGACATTCGCGCCGGCGGACGCGATCCGACGGCACACCGCCTCGATCCTGCAGTCCCGGATGACCACCTCGACGGGCGGCCTGCTCGGCGCCGCCATGGAAGCCCGCGACTTCACCATGCAGCTGCCCGGCCGAGTCAACAAGGTGATGGACGCCGTGGCCGACGGCAAGTTCGAGCTGAAGATCGACGCGATCGATGAGCCGCAGCTGCTCGCCGTCATGCAACGGCTCGCCAACCGGCTCGCGACCGGCATCGTGCTGGCATCGCTCGTCGTCGGTGCGGCGCTGATGATGCAGATCCCGACGAAGTCGCGGATCCTGGGCTATCCGAGCATCGCCATGGTCTGCTTCGCGCTCGCGGCGGGCGGCGCCTTCGCGCTGGTCATCTCAGTGCTGTTCGCCGACCGCCGCATCGCGAAGACAGCGCGACGCGACCGCCGCAAGCGCTAATCGGCGTCCTTGATGTCGCCGCCGTAGCCGCCGGCCAGCAGCTTCTCGAGCGTTGACTTGGCGTCGCCCTTGCCGGAGTAGCCCTGGCCACCGTCGGTCGCGACCACCTGTCCGTTGGACGCCGTCACGCGGAAGCCGAACTTTCCATCAGCACGCTTGAAGATCTCGCCGGGCACGGACGTCTCCTTCTGTCGGGATGCGGTCGCTCAGCATGCCCCTTCCCCCGAACGCCCTCGTCATCCCCCTGACGACTGGCTGAGCAGGAAGGCGAGCGCGAAGCCGAGCACCGTTGCCAGTCCGACGGTCGAGCCGCCACCCTCGACCGCCTCCGGCAGCATGGTGTCGGCGAGCATCGTGAGGATCGCGCCCGCGGCGAACGCCTGAATGAGACCGATCGTGTTGGGCGACGCGTCACCGAGTACGGCGTACCCGAAGGCAGCTGCGAGCGCCGACACGACCGCGACCGCGGTCCACAACCCGAGGATCCACTTGGTGGAGTGACCGGCCCTCTGCAAGCCGGTCGCCGCAGACAACGACTCGGGAACGTTGGACAGGAACACCGCAGCGACGACGGCAACCCCGACGCCCCCACCGCCGAGCAGGCTGACACCGATCGCGATCGACTCCGGGATGCCGTCGAGGAGCGAGCCGAGAACGATCGCGCTGGCATTGCCGTCGGACTGCTGACCGCCGGAGCGCTTGCGGTGCTCTGCCCCTCTCCTGTCGAGGATGAGGTCACCGACGAAGAAGGTGAGCGCGCCGGCGGCGAGACCGATGACAGTCGCGTCCGTGCCGCCCGCCCGGAACGACTCCGCTGCCAGCTCGAAGGCCAGCGCGCTGATGAGCACGCCGGCACCGAAGCCCATGATCAGCGCGATCAGACGGCCACTGGCTGAGAGGAAGATGCCCAGCACCGCACCGACAACGAGCGCGATACCGCCGACCAGCCCCCAGAACGCCGCCTCGAGCATCAGCCGGCCAGGAAGGACAGGCGCACCGAACGGGACGGGTTGTCGACGTTGAGGTCGACGAGAGCGATGCGCTGCCAGGTCCCGAGCGCGAGTTGGCCGTCGATGACCGGGACGGTCGCGTACGGCGGGACGAGCGCCGGCATGACGTGCGAGCGCCCGTGACCGGACGAGCCGTGCCGGTGTCGCCACCGGTGATCAGCCGGCAGCAGGTCCCCGAGCGCAGTGAGCAGGTCGGCATCGCTGCCGGAGCCGAGCTCGAGGATCGCGACGCCGGCCGTCGCGTGCGGGACGAACACGTGGAGCAGGCCGTCGCCTCTGCCGCGGACGAACCCCTCGCAGTCGCGCGTCAGGTCCAGAACGACCTCCCGGCTGCCCGTCTCGACCGAGAGGACAGTGGTCTCCATGCGGCGATCCTGCCCGAGACTGGGGGTTACGCCGGAGTAGGGGTAAGGATGCAGGGGTGACCACGAGCAACGAGGAACGGTTCAGCGTCATCAGCGACGGGCTGCCCAGCCAGCTGCCCGACGTCGATCCCGACGAGACCAGCGAGTGGCTGCAGAGCCTCGACGCGGTCATCGACAGCTCGGGGCGCGGCCGGGCCCGCTTCCTCATGCTCAAGATGCTCGAGCGGGCGCGCGAGAAAGCCGTCGGCGTGCCGGCCCTGCGCAGCACCGACTACATCAACACCATCCCGCCCGAGCGAGAGCCGTGGTTCCCCGGAGACGAGCACGTCGAGCGGCGGATCCGCGCCTACGTGCGCTGGAACGCGGCGATCATGGTCAGCCGCGCGAACCGGCCCGAGGTCGGCGTCGGTGGGCACATCGCGACCTACGCCAGCGCGGCCAGCCTCTACGAGGTGGGGTTCAACCACTTCTTCCGCGGCAAGGACGGCGACGCGTCCGGTGATCAGGTGTTCTTCCAGGGGCACGCCTCTCCCGGCATCTACGCCCGCGCCTTCCTCGAGGGCCGGCTGCAGGAGGACGACCTCGACGGTTTCCGCCAGGAGTCGCGACCGAGCAAGCTCCCGTCGTACCCCCACCCGCGGTTGATGCCGGACTTCTGGGAGTTCCCGACGGTGTCGATGGGGCTCGGCCCGATCGACGCGATCTACCAGGCCCGCTTCAACCGCTACCTGACCAGCCGAGGCATCAAGGACACCAGCGACAGCCGGGTGTGGTGCTTCCTCGGCGACGGCGAGATGGACGAGCCCGAGTCGCTGGGTGCGATCGGCGTCGCTGCGCGCGAGGAGCTCGACAACCTCACCTTCGTCGTGAACTGCAACCTGCAGCGGCTCGACGGACCCGTGCGCGGCAACGGAAAGATCATCCAGGAGCTGGAGTCGTACTTCCGCGGCGCCGGCTGGAACGTCATCAAGGTCGTGTGGGGCCGGCAGTGGGACGACCTGCTCGCCCGTGACGTCGACGGCGTACTCGTCAACGCGATGAACACGACCCCGGACGGGCAGTTCCAGACCTACTCCGTCGAGGGCGGCTCCTATACGCGCGAGAAGTTCTTCGGCACGGACCCGCGGTTGCGCAAGATGGTCGAGCACCTGACCGATGACCAGATCCGGCAGCTGCCGCGCGGCGGTCACGACTACCGCAAGGTGTACGCCGCCTTCGACTCGGCGACCAAGCACGTCGGCCAGCCGACGGTGATCCTCGCCCACACCATCAAGGGCTGGACCCTCGGCAAGGACTTCGAGGGCCGCAACGCGACGCACCAGATGAAGAAGCTGACCAAGGCCGAGCTCAAGGAGCTGCGCGACCGGCTCTACCTCGAGATCCCCGACAGCGCTCTCGAGGCGCCGCTGCCGACGTACTACCACCCGGGTGCGGTCAGCGACGAGATCGCGTAAATGAAGGAGCGCCGCGCGCAGCTCGGCGGGTCGCTGCCGAAGCGCGACGTACGTGCGAAGCCGCTCGACCTGCCCAAGCCCGAGGTGTACGACGAGCTGAAGGCGGGCTCCGGCAAGCAGGCCGTCGCGACGACGATGGCGTTCGTCCGGCTGCTCAAGGACCTGATGAAGGACAAGGGCATCGGCGCGCGGTTCGTGCCGGTGATCCCTGACGAGGCGCGCACCTTCGGCATGGACGCGATGTTCCCGACAGCGAAGATCTACTCGCCGTTCGGTCAGCGCTACGAGGCCGTCGACCGCGAGCTGCTGCTGTCCTACAAGGAGTCGACGATCGGCCAGATCCTGCACGAGGGCATCACCGAGGCCGGGTCGATGGCGTCGGTCATCGCTGCCGGTACGTCGTACGCGACGCATGCCGAGCCGATGATCCCGGTCTACGTCTTCTACTCGATGTTCGGCTTCCAGCGCACCGGCGACCAGATGTGGGCGTTCGCCGACCAGCTCGGCCGCGGCTTCCTGCTCGGCGCGACGGCGGGCCGTACGACGTTGAACGGCGAGGGGCTGCAGCACCAGGACGGGCACTCGATGCTGCTCGCGTCGACCAACCCGGCGGTGGTCGCCTATGACCCGGCGTTCGGGTACGAGGTCGCGTTCATCGTCGAGGACGGGCTGCACCGGATGTACGGGCCGGACAGCGAGGACGTCTTCTACTACCTGTCCGTCTACAACGAGCCGTACCCGCAGCCGGCGATGCCGGACATCCCGCGGCTGCGCGAGGGCGTGCTGCGCGGGCTCTACCGCTACAGCGAGTCGAAGGTGGAAGGGCCGCGCGCGCAGATCCTGGCGAGTGGCATCACCGTGCGGCTGGCGATGGACGCGCAGCGACTGCTTCACCTCGACTGGGGCATCGCAGCCGATGTCTGGAGCGTCACGAGCTGGAACGAGCTGCGCCGCGAGGCCATCGAGTGCGAGCAGCACAACCTGCTGCACCCGGGCGACGAGCGGCGTACGCCGTACATCACCCAGGCACTGATGTCGACGGTCGGGCCGATCGTCGCGGTGAGCGACTGGATGCGCGCCGTGCCCGACGCGATCAGCCGATGGGTGCCGGGCGACTGGACCTCACTGGGCACCGACGGGTTCGGCCGCTCCGACACGCGCGCGTCGCTGCGGCGGCACTTCCACATCGACCCGGAGTCGATCGCCGTCGCCGCGCTCATCGAGCTGGTGCACCGCGGGGAGGTCGACGCCGGCGTACCGGCTCAGGCGGTCGAGAAGTACCGGCTGCGCGACGAGCTGCTGCCGCCGGAGAAGGACACGACCGAAGGCGCCGCCGAGTAAGCGCGAACCCCACCTCCCGTACGACGGCGGGCAGCGCAGCGGCACACCGCGTCCGGCGCCTTGCGGCGATCAGGTTGGAGAGTCCGGGGCCGATTCGGGCGCAGCTGGCTTCTCCAACCTGATCGACGATGGACGCCGGTGGCGCCAGGGCTCTCGCGAAACCCACTTCCCGTACGCCGGCCGCCCGGACCGCGGGCTCTTCCCGGCTCAGATCCGAGCCCGAACGCCCTCGTGGCTCCGATCTCATCCGTAACCCCCACTTCTGGTACGCCGGAGCGGGTTGGTGGCAGGTGCGACTCCCTGGCGGGGGGGGGTAGCGCTTCCCTGCTGAGATCGGAGCTTTTCGGCGGTCAGAGCTCCGATCTCAGCAGGGAAGCGAAAGTGATCGCTTCCGCGGCAGCGAACCCAGCGCACAGGCCGCCGGCGGCGTGGAGCCCGCGGACCTGGCGGGAGGGGCGGCTACTTGGTGGTGGTGACGGTCATGTCGAGGACGGGTGCCTCGTCGCTGGAGTTGGTCGCCGCAGCCGCGCCACCGGCCAGCAGGGCGACCAGCGCCATGCTCGGCAGCAGCGACGCGGGCCAGGAAGAGGGCCGTCTCCGGTTGTCGTCCACGTCGTACCTATGCCCGGTTCGCCAGGTCTTTACCTGTCCCCAGGGGCAGATCGGTATGCCGTGTCAGCAGCCCCGGACGTGGGTAGACGGGCTGCATGGAACGAGGCAGCGACAAGCACAGCGCCCGCATGGACGACGCCCTCGAGGCGGAGGTGCGCGGCATGATGACGGCCGGCCGGGAGACCCGAGGCGAGGACTGGAACTCCGCGGAGCCCTCCGGGGAGGACCAGCCCGACGTCGACCTGGTCCCAGACGGCACCCTCGCCGGCGGCATCCCGGAGGGGATGACCGAGGCAGACGTCGAGCTGCGCTCCGAGATCGCGTCGTACCTCGGCAAGGAGTGCTGGCCGTGCGACGCCGAGCAGCTGCTGTTCAAGGCGGCCGAGCTGAACGCCCCCGAGCGCGTCCTCAACCGGCTTCGTGACCTGCCCGCGGGACGCCCGTTCGAGAACATGCAGGACGCCTGGTCCGCCCTCAACGGCGGCGTCGAGGCGCAGCGCTTCTAGTCCGGCGACCGCAGCGGCGGCGTCGCGGTGAACTCGACCGGCACATCGGGCAGCACCTTGCTGAAGTAGGACTGAGCGGCCTCGGTCGTTCCGACGTCACGCCCTTCCGCTTCGGACCGGTACCAGCGGTGCTCCAGCACCTCGTGGAACAGCTCCGCCGGCGACAGCCGATCGCGCAGTGCCGGCGGCACCGCACCGACGACCTTCGCGTAGACGTCGGTCAGCCATCGCGAAGCTGCCAGCGCTCTCGTGACGGGCTCGCCGGTCTTGCGCTCGAGGTGCGCGCGATAGCCGGCGATGTCGCCGAGCAGTCGTCGCGCCTGGTTCTCCTCGACCGCCAGGCCGGTGAGTGACTGCAGCTCGCGGCGCGCGTGACCGGGTTCGGCGACCCGGGTCCGCACCTTCAGGACGTTGCCGCCCGGAGTCTCGACGAGCTCGAGCTCGTCCACATCGAAGCCGAGCTCGTTTAGCCGCCGCACGCGCTGCGTGATGCGATACCGCTGCTCCTGCGCAGGCACGATCTCCTCGGCGGTGAGCTCCTGCCAGAGCGCGTCGTACCGGCGTACCAGCTCGTCTGCGAACGCGACGGGATCGACGCCAGCGGGTAGCAGCTCGGCCGCTTCCAGGTCCATCAGCTCGCCCGCGACGAGGTCGTGCGCCAACGCGATGTCGTGGCGGCGCAGGCCATCAGTGAGAGTCGGCTGCCGCTCGCTGGTCTCGGCATCGACGAGGTACGCCGCCAGCGCGCCGGCATCGAGCCGGAACAGCGTGTTGGACAGCGAGCAGTCCCCCCAGAAGACGCCGGCGAGGTGCAGCCGGGCCAGCAGCTGCACGAGCGCGTCCAGCAGCCGCTCGGTGGGATAGCCGCCGCGCGGCGTTGCGAACAGCGATCTGTACGTCGTGGAGAACGGCAGGAACTCCGTGACCAGAATCGCGTCGAGCTCGGGCCGGTCCACGGCCACCCCGAGCGCCCGCACCGCGGGCAGCTGCAGAGAGGCGAGGAAGCCGAGGATGTCGTACTCGCGGCGAGCCAGCCGCTCGGAGAGCTCCTTGAGGGCGTAGACGTCGCCGGCCACCTCGACGAACCGCACGACATGCCGGTGCAGCCCGCCGGTGGGGACCTCCACCAGCCGCGGGTCCAGCCAGTCCTCCAGGGGCAGGTGCCACGGGAGGGTGAGCAGCTCGGCAGCGCTCTCGGCGGGCGGGTGGAACAGGAACCTCACCGGTCGAGGCTAGAGCCGCCGGGTTACCTCGACGTGTCATGAGAACGGGGCAAAGCCGCGCAACCGGGCCATCCCGGACCCACCCGTGCGAACCATCTCTGGCGAGTCGCTCCAGAAACCGCCCCGCGGTGCCGCAGTATCCAAAGGGGAACTGGCGGAAGAGGCGCGCGATGAGCCGACGGGCAAGCACCATCTCGATGCTCGAGGAGCATCCGAACCTCACCGAGATCCTCGGCGTGCTCGCCCAGCTCGCGCACATCCGCGACGCCGACCTGCCGCGCCTGGCGGACGCCTGGAACAACACCGTCGCCGTCGCCGAGGCCCGTGACCGGGCCCTGTCCCCCGACAGCCCGCTGGTGCTCGAGGCGCTGTCCGCGTTCGAGGCCGTGGGCGCGCTCTTCGACGACGACATCCGTGGCGAAGCCGCCTACGTCACCGTCGCCAGCGACGTCACGACCACGGCGCTGAAGGCCGTCCGCGACGCGATCGCCGCGTCATACGCGAAGCCGATCCTGTCCCGGGCGGAGTACGCCGCGCTCATGCGCGCGTGGCGCGTCGTCTACCCCGAGCACACCGTGGACGAGCCCGACCTCGGACCCAACGCGGATCAGGTCAAGGCGCTGCTGGCGATGATGCCGACGCTGTCGGCCCGTTGCCACGACATCGAGGGGCGGCGGATCTACGACGCCTTGGTGGACCGCTCCTACGCCGGCGAGAGCGAGCGCGCCGATGCGCGCGCGGAGGCGTTCCAGGCCGCCGTGCTGACCAGTCGCCGACGTGTGTGGGCGTTGGTACGGCGCAGCGGCACCGAGGGACTGCTCCGCTCATGCCGTGCGTGCCGCGATGCCGACGTCGACGAGCGTGAGAACGAGCGGGTGATGACGCTGTGCCTCGACGCGGCCTGCGCCCTGCTGGTCGCCGACACGCTCCCCGACGAGACCACCCGCCTGCTGACCGAGTCGGTCACCGCGCTCATCCCGCAGCAGCGCGGCCGGTCCAGCTGAGCAGGTCGTCCGCGCTCCACGCGTTGACGATGCTCTCGGGCTGAACCCCGCACAGCACCGCGCGCTCGCAGCCGATCGGCTGCCAGGACAGCTGACCCGGGGCATGCGCGTCGGTGTCGATCGACACCTTGCAGCCCGCCTCGACGGCAAGGCGCAGCAGTCGCTTCGGCGGGTCCTTGCGCTCCGGACGGCTGTTGATCTCGACCGCGACGTCAAACTGCGCGCACGCGGCGAAGACCACCTCGGCATCGAACTCCGATTCGGGGCGCCCGCGCCCCGTGACGAGCCGGCCGGTGCAGTGCCCGAGGATGTCGGTGTGGGGGTTGCTGATCGCGGCGACCATCCGCGGTGTCATCTCGTCCGACGGCATCCGCAGCTTGCTGTGCACGCTCGCCACGACGACATCGAGTCGCTCGAGCAGCTCGGGCTCCTGGTCGAGCGAGCCGTCGAGGTTGATGTCGCACTCGATGCCGGTGAGGATCCGGAAGGGAGTCAGCCGCTCGTTGATCTCGTCGACGAGGTCGAGCTGCTGGCGCAGTCGCTCGGGGCTGAGACCGTTGGCGACGGTGAGCCGGGGCGAGTGGTCCGTGAGCACCATGTACTCGTGGCCGAGGTCGCGCGCGGCCGTCGCCATCTCCTCGATCGGTGAGCCGCCGTCGGACCAGTCGCTGTGCACGTGGCAGTCGCCCTTGAGCAGCTCCCGCAGGTCGTCGGCCTGCTGCGCGACGGGCGACAGTCCCATCGACTCCACGCGCCGGAGGTAGACCGGCTCTTCCCCGGCTAGCGACTCGGTGATGACGGTGGCCGTGACCTTGCCGATGCCCTTGAGCTCCTCGAGGTTGCCGGCCGCCGCCCGGTGCTCGAGCTCGTCGCGGTCGATGCCGTCGACGGTCGCCGCCGCCGTACGAAAGGCCTTGACCCGGTACGACGGCTCGAGCGCCCGCTCGAGGCAGAACGCGATGCGGCGAAGGTCGGCCGCGGGGTCCCTCATGTCGTTGCGGCCTCGGGCTCGATGCCCTCCTCGAGCGGCTCGACCGGTCGGCCTTCCTGCGCCCGCCACGCGGTGAACAAGGCGGTGCATGCCGCGGTCCAACCCCAGCCGATCAGCAGGCCGGCCGTGACGTCCGAGACGTAGTGCACGCCGAGGACGACGCGGGTGGCGGCAACGACGAGCGGCACCACGACCGCCATCAGCAACAGCCAACCGCGGCGCGGCCAGCTGAGCAGCGACAGCAGGATGACCGCGAGCGCGAGGTAGAACGCTGCGGAGCCGGTCGCGTGCCCGGACGGGAACGACGCGCCGCGGGCGTGCGCGATCGGGTCGTCGAACACCGGGCGGGCACGGTCGACGAGCAGCTTGCCGGTGGTCGACAGGGCATAGGCACCGGCGACGCACGACGCGAGGTAGAGCGCCAGCCGCCGGTGCACGCGCCACAGCAGCCAGCCGGCGAGCAGCGCGGTCGCGAGCTGCACCAGCACCGGTGCCCCGAGCTGGGTCAGCACCTTCGCCACGGCGCGGATCGCGCCATGCTCGATGGCGTCCTCGTGCACCGACCGCTCGACCCTGTCGTCGAGCCGGATGAGCGGGCCCCAGTTGCTGCGCACCAGTGCGCCGATCGGCACGACGCAGACGACAAGGACGAACAGGCCGGCCGCAAGCAGCGCCGGCCGCAGTCCGCGCCGCTCTTCCGACGTCATGGCAGGTACACGACCAGCTTGTCGGCGGCGGCGCGCAGGGTCAGGTGGCCGGGCCCGTCGGTGACCTCACCGTCGCGCGCGAGGCGCAGCCCGCCCTGCCGCGACCGGATCGGCAGCGAGCCGACCAGCCGCTGCTCGTAGACGCTGCTCTTGCCGAGGCGGCCACTGAGGATGGCCGTGACGAGGCGCAGTCGCGAGAGCTTGTGGTCGGCGTCGATGAGCCGGACGTCGATGCAGTCGTCGTCGAGCCGCTCGCGCCAGCTCGGCGCGAAGCCGGCGGGGTGGTAGTGGCCGTTGCCGCCGAACAGGGTCCAGAGCCGCCGCGGTTGGCCGTCGACCTCGACGAACACCGCGTCCGCGCCGGGCAGCACGCGCGTGAGAGCGAGGGCCATCGCCGGCCACTTGCCGAGCCGCTTCTCGTGCTTCTCCCGTTCCTTGACCAGCTCGGGGTAGAGGCCGAGCGCGAAGGTGTTGAGGAAGTACAGGTCACGTCCCTCCGGGTCGGCACTGCCGACGGAGATCTCGACCGCCGAGCCGGTGCGCACGGCTTCGATGACGTCCGAGAGCTCGGCGATCCCGATCTCGCCGGCGAAGTGGTCGAGCGTGCCGCCGGGGACGACCGCCAGCGGCAGCTTCGCATCGAGGGCGATGCCGGCGGCACAGTTGACCGTGCCGTCACCGCCCATGACACCGAGGACCTTCGCGTGTTTCGCGGCCTCGCGGAGGCAGTCGGCGACGTCGCCGCCTGCCGCGCAGCGGATGACTTCGACCTTGGACAGCGCGGCGCGCAGCTCCTTCTCGACGTCGTCCGCGCGTTCGCCCGACCCCGCCGTCTCGTTGATGACGACGACGAGGCCGTCGCCGTCGGGCAGGGCCGGCGCCGGCTTGCGGGCCGGTCGCGCGAAGGCCGGTCGATCCGGCTTGACCGGCCACACCCGTCGTACGAGAACGGCGGAGCCGATGCCCAGCGCGAGTCCGGCCACCACGTCGCCGGGGTAGTGCACGCCGGTGTGCACCCGCCCGTAGGCGACACCGGCCGCCAGGACGGCCACGGGCACGCCGATCAGGGGATCCTCCAGCGCGACCCCGGTCGCGAAGGCCCCTGCCGACGCGGAGTGGCCGCTCGGGAACGACGAGGTGGTCGGCTGGTTGAGCAACCGCCGAGGCAACGGGACCGGGACCAGCTCGGGGCGCGACCGGCGGGCGGCGTACTTCAACGGGAGGTTCGCCATCGCACTGGCGACACCCAGCGAGGCGAGTCCGCGCACGGCCGCGCGTCGCCGGTTGCCACCGGCGAGCAGCACCGAGATGGCGAACCACAGGATCCCGTGGTTGGCCGAGCTCGTCAGCTTGGGGAGCACGGCGTCGAGGACGGGCGTGTGGGAGGTCGCGGCCTTGCGATAGAGGGCGAGGTCTGCCTTGTCGAGCCGGGTCAGGAGGCTGCGGCGGGTCATGCAGAGACTGTTACCTATCCGGGTGGCGGCCTACACCACCTGATGCAGCCAGCTGACCGGTGCGCCCTCGCCGGCCTCGCGGTAGGGCTCAAGCTCGGCGTCCCAGTCGCTGCCGAGCAGCTTGTCGACGCCGAGGGCGAGCTGCGGGCCGGTTGCGGTGGCGAGCAGGTTGCGCAGCCGGTCTTCCCCGACGAGCAGGTCGCCGTTGGCGCTGATGGTCGCGCGGAAGACGCCGAGGTTCGGGGTGACGGCGTACCTCTCCCCGTCACAGCCGGCACTCGGCTCCTCGGTGACCTCGTAGCGCAGGACGCTCCAGCCGCGCAGCGCTCCGGCGAGGCGCCCTGCGGTGCCGGCGCGACCGCGCCAGACCGCTTCGGTGCGCAAGGTGCCGGGCGATGCGGGCTGCTCGGTCCACTCCAGGCGGACGCGTACGCCGAGCTCGGCTGCCACCGCCCATTCGACATGGGGGCACAGCGCGGGCGGGCAGGAGTGCACGTAGAGCACGCCAGACGTCACGAGGCCTCCCAGGTCGAGGTGCGCCTTCCCCGACGGCCTCGAGCCCTGGTGTGCTCACCGTCATCGTGCCACGTGGGCACGCTCCGTGACCAGCACATCCGTCACATGGATCCCAGCAGCCACGCGTCGACCCCGGCGAGGAGCTCCTGCTGGAGCTCGGGTGGGGCGCAGCTGGCGCGGATCGACGAGGCGGCCAGGTCGGCGAGGAAGGCAGGACCTTCCTTCTCGTACGACGCGTACTGGTCGAGCAGCCCGGACCGGAAGACCAGCGGGTCGTCGGCACCCAGGGCGACCTCGATCCCGGCCGCGCGGAGCCGCTGGACCGGGACCGCCTCGACCGACGGCACCACCCCGAGCGCGGCGTTGGAGGCCGGGCAGACCTCCAGGGCGACGCCTCGCCGGGCCAGCTCGGCGAGCACTCGCGGGTCCTCGACCGAGCGCACACCGTGCCCGAGCCGGGTCGGCCCGAGGTGGTCGAGCGCGAGCCGGACACTGCCCGGCCCGCGCATCTCCCCCGCGTGCGGCACCGCGATCAGCCCGGCGTCGCGAGCGATCCGGAAGGCCTTGGCGAAGGCAGCCGTGTCGCCGCGCGTCTCGTCGTTGCTGAGCCCGAACCCGACGACCCCCGCGCCGGCGTACCGCCTGGCCACCCGGGCGAGCGTCTCCGCATCGGCGGGGTGCCGGGTCCGGTTGGCGGCGACGACCAGCGCCATTCCGACGCCGGTCGCTTCCGACGCCACCCGCATCCCGTCCAGCACGACCTCGACCGTCCCGTTGAGCCCGTCGAGCTTCGACGCGTACGACGAAGGATCGACCTGCACCTCGACCCAGCGCCCCCCGTCGCCCCGGTTGTCCTCCGCGATCTCCAGCAGGACGCGCCGTACGTCATCGGGGCCACGCAGCATGTCGCGCGCGACGTCGTACAAGCGCTGGAACCGCATCCAGCCACGGCGGGCGACGCTCTCCAACCCGCCCGGCCGCAGCAGGCCGTCGGGCAGCCGCCGGCCCTGCTCGGCGGCCAGTTCGATCAAGGTGGCCGGCCGCATCCCGCCGGTCAGGTGCAGGTGGAGGTGCGCCTTCGGAAGCGACTCCAGGTCCCGCATGTTGATAAGCCTGCCCGAACCCCCGGCGGTCCAGAATGGACCGACACCCGTACGACAGAGATGGACACCCTTGACTGCCCCGGCCAGAAAGTCGGCCCCGACGCGTGAGTCCGGCTACACCGCTCGGCACCTGTCCGTGCTCGAAGGCCTGGAGGCCGTGCGCAAGCGGCCCGGCATGTACATCGGCTCGACCGACAGCAAGGGCCTGACCCAGCTTGCCTTCGAGATCATCGACAACGCGGTCGACGAGGCGCTGGCGGGGGCCTGCAATCGCATCGACGTGACGCTCCACGCGGACGGCTCGCTCGAGGTCACCGACGACGGACGCGGCATCCCCGTCGATGTCGAGGCCAAGAGCAAGCTGACCGGTGTCGAGCTGGTGATGACCAAGCTGCACGCCGGCGGGAAGTTCGGCGGCGGGTCGTACAAGACGTCGGGCGGTCTTCACGGGGTCGGTGCCTCGGTCGTCAACGCGCTGTCGGCGCGGCTCGACGTCGTCGTACGACGGGGTGGACGCGTCCACACGATGTCGTTCGCCCGCGGCGTACCCGGTCTGTTCGCCGATCCGAAGAGCGGGCCGTCGCCCGATGCGAAGTTCACGCCGCGCGATGGGCTGTCGGTGGCGGGCAAGGCGCCGGCGAAGAAGACGGGTACGACGATCCGCTGGTGGGCGGACACCGCCCTCTTCAGCAAGGGCAGCGCGGTCGACGTCGAGAAGCTGACCGCGCGGCTCCGGCAGACGGCGTTCCTCGTGCAGGGCCTGACGCTGTCGCTGCACGACCGCCGTGGCGCGGAAGCGGTCGAGGAGACCTTCTGCTACCTCGGCGGCACGGTCGACTTCGTCGAGCATCTCGCTCCCGATGCGCCGGTGTGTGACCCGGTCCACCTCGTCGGTGACGGGCACTACAAGGAGACGGTGCCGGTCCTCGACGACATGGGCCACATGTCGACGCAGACCGTCGAGCGGCACTGCGAGGTCGACGTCGCGCTGCGCTGGGGCACGGGCTACGACACGGTCGTCCAGGCGTTCTGCAACGTGGTCGCGACCGGCCACGGCGGCACCCACCAGAACGGCTTCGAGCGCGCACTGCTCAAGTCGGTCAACGAGGCGCTCGTCGCGACCCGCGTGCACAAGGCTCGCGACGAGGCTGTGATCAAGGACGACGTCCTCGAGGGGCTGACCGCGGTCGTCACGGTGAAGGTGCCGGAGCCGCAGTACCTCGGGCAGACCAAGGACGAGCTCGGCACACCGGGAGTCAGCAAGGTCGTCGCCGACGTCGTGAGCAAGCAGCTCAAGGCGAAGTTCTTCGAGCAGCGCAAGTCGAAGGCCGCGGCGAAGCAGGTGCTGGAGAAGGTCGCGGCAGCGGCGAAGACGCGGCAGGCAGCGCGCGCGTCCAAGGACGCGGCGCGGCGCAAGACCGCGCTGGAGACGTCGCACCTGCCGGCCAAGCTCGCCGACTGCCGGTCGACGGACGTCTCACGCACCGAGCTGTGGCTGGTCGAAGGAGACTCGGCGCTCGGCACCGGAAAGCTGGCGCGCAACAGTGAGTACCAAGCACTGCTCCCCCTGCGTGGGAAGATCCTCAACGTCCAGAAGGCGTCGGCGTCGGAGATGCTGTCCAACGCCGAGTGCGCGTCGATCATCCAGGTCATCGGCGCGGGCACCGGTCGAACGTTCGATCTCGACCAGATGCGCTACGGCAAGGTGGTGATTACGGTCGATGCAGACGTTGATGGAAGCCACATCCGCTGCCTGCTCATCACACTGTTCGCGCGGTACATGCGGCCGGTCATCGAGTCGGGTCGGCTCTACACCGCCGTGCCGCCGCTGCACCGCGTCGAGGTCGTCGGCTCCGACAAGCCGATCTACACCTACTCCGACAAGGAGCTGACGCAGGTCCTGAAGAAGCTGGAGAACTCGGGGAAGCGCGTGAAGGGCGGCATCCAGCGCTATAAGGGCCTCGGCGAGATGGACCCCGACCAGCTGGCGGAGACGACGATGCACCCGGCCACGCGGACGCTGCGACGGATCCGGCCGGGCGATACAGAAGCAGCCGAACGCGCGCTCGAGCTGCTCATGGGCAACGACGTCGCGCCGCGCCGCGACTTCATCATCGACAGCGCCGCAAGAGTCAACCGAGAGCTGCTCGACACCTAGACCGACCCCGCCCTTGCGTCCGAGTCCGAGGTCGCTGGGGCAGCCGGAGAGTCGGACGCAAGGGAGTGAGTGGGCGTGGCACGCAAGAGGAACAGCGGCGGAAGTGGGGTGATCCCACCGTTCGAGGGCGAAGGGACGATCCTCGACACGGACGTCGTGGCGGAGATCGAGTCGTCGTACCTCGAGTACTCGTACTCCGTCATCTACAGCCGGGCACTGCCCGATGCGCGTGACGGCCTCAAGCCGGTGCACCGGCGCATCCTGTACTCGATGGCCGACTCGGGCCTGCGTCCCGACCGGCCGTACGTGAAGAGCGCCCGCGTCGTCGGCGATGTCATGGGCAAATACCACCCGCACGGCGACGCCGCTATCTACGACGCGATGGTGCGGCTTGCGCAGCCCTTCTCCATGCGGGTTCCGCTGATCGACGGACATGGAAACTTTGGATCTCCTGACGATTCTCCAGCTGCCGCGAGATACACGGAAGCGAGGTTGGCGCCTGCCGCGCTGCTGCTGACCGACGACCTCGACGAGGAGACGGTCGACCTCGAGCCCAACTACGACGGCTCGCTGAGGCAGCCGAGCGTGCTGCCAGCGGCGTACCCGAACTTGCTCGTCAACGGCACGTCCGGCATCGCCGTCGGCATGGCGACGAACATGATCCCGCACAACCTCGTCGAGGTCGTCGACGCGGCGCGGCACCTCATCGACCATCCCGGCGCGACGCTCGACGACCTGATGGAGCTCGTGCCCGGACCCGACCTGCCGGGCGGCGGGCAGCTGCTCGGCATGCAGGAGGTGCGAGCGGCGTACGAGACCGGTCGTGGTGTCGTCCGCATGCGCGCCACCGCCGAGGTCGCGCCGGCGAACCGCGGCAAGTCGCACATCACCGTCACCGAGCTGCCGTACGGCGTCGGCGCCGAGCGGGTCATCGCGAAGGTCAAGGAGCTCGTCAGCGGCAAGAAGCTGCAGGGCATCAGCGACGTCAAGGACCTCACCGACCGCGAGCGCGGCACGCAGCTGGTGTTCGAGATCAAGGCCGGCTTCAACCCGCAGGCCGTGCTCGCGGAGCTGTATCGACTGACGCCGCTCGAGGAGAGCTTCGGCATCAACAACGTCGCGCTCGTCGACGGGCAGCCGCGCACGCTCGGGCTGAAGGAGCTCCTCGAGGTCTTCATCGCGCACCGCGTCGACGTCGTGACGCGGCGGACGAGGTTCCGGCTGCGCAAGGCGCAGGAGCGGGCGCACCTGGTTGAGGGCCTGCTGCTGGCTCTCGCCAACATCGACGAGGTCGTCCGCATCATCCGGGCCGCGCAGGACGTGTCCGAAGCGCGCACCAACCTCATCGACCGGTTCGAGCTCTCCGAGGTGCAGGCGACGTACATCCTGGACATGCAGCTGCGCCGCCTCGTCGCCCTCGAGGTCGCGAAGCTCGAGCAGGAGCTGGCCGAGCTGCGCGCTCGCATTGCGGAGCTCGAGGCGATCCTCGCTGATCCGAAGAAGCTCCGCCGCGTCATCAGCAGTGAGCTGGCGGAGATCGCCGCGGAGCACGGCAGCCCCCGCCGTACCGTCCTCGTCGGCGGTGACCTCAAGGCACTGGTGACCAAGCGGGCATCGTCGCTGGAGGTCGCCGATGACCCGTGCGATGTGCTGCTGTCATCGACGGGTCTGCTGGCCCGCACCCCGGTAGAAGACGCAGGGGCCACGTCGCGGACCGGCCGCTCGCGTCACGACGTCATCGTGGCGAAGGCGCGTACGACGGCGCGTGGCCAGGTCGGGCTGCTCACCAGCGCGGGACGGCTCATCCGCATCGGCGTACTCGATGTGCCAGCGGTCCCCGGCGTCACGACCGGCGCCTTGTCGCTGCGCGGCGGCGCACCGGCCAGCGAGTTCGTCGAGCTGTCCCGCGGCGAGCGCATCCTCGGCCTCACGTCGCTACGCACCGACGGCTCTGGGCTCGCACTTGCGACCCGCGACGGCATCGTCAAGCGCGTGACGCCCGACTGGCCGGTCAAGGGAGACGCCTTCGAGATCATCAGCCTGAAGGGCAACGACGAGGTCGTCGGCGCGGTCGAGCTCACGGACGGCGAGGAGGAGCTCGTCTTCTTCACCTCCAGCGCCGACCTGCTCCGCTTCCCGGCCGAGGCTGTGCGTCCGCAGGGCCGCGCCGGCGGGGGCATCGCCGGCGTGAAGCTCGCCAAGGACGCGACCGTCGTCGGCTTCTCCGCCGTGCCCCTCGAAGGCGGCGACACGCTCTTCGAGGAGCCGGTCGTCGTCACGGGCGGCGGCCTGCCTCCAGAGGGTCGGTCGAAGGGCTCGGGTCTCGTGTCGACGGTGAAGGTCACGCCGCTGTCGGAGTACCCGCGCAAGGGCCGCGCGACCGGTGGCGTCCGCTGCCAGCGGCTGCTGTCCGGCGAGGCGATCCTCGTCCTCGGCTGGGCCGGCCGTGCGCCGGCGTGGGCTGCCGGTGCAGGCGGCGAGCCGGTGGAGCTGCCGACGGTGTACGGGAAGAGAGACGGCAGCGGTACGCCGATCGAGAGCACTGCACCGGCCGCGATCGGCCGTCCGTACCTGGGCGGCTAGAGGTCCCCCCTTTCGGAGCCGGTCGGGCGTAGCCTGCGCGGCGCGCACGCTCGGCGACGTCAGGAGAACCTCGTCATGGACACATCCCGATCCGACCGCTGGTTGGCCCTGCTCGGCCCCCTGTTCCTTGTCCTGATGGTTGTGGTGATGGCGCTCAGCGGCAGCACACCCGGCGAGAACTGGTCCGGCCAGCGCATCATCACCCACTACCACGGCAAGGTCGGTGTCAACCTGGCAGCGGCTTTCCTCGTCGGCCCGGCAGTCGTCGCACTGCTGCTGTTCGTCAGTGCTTTTCGGCTGCAGCTGAGCCGCGAGGTCGGGGCGCCGCGCAAGCTCGTGCAGTACGGCGCAGTCGTCTACGGTGTTGCGCTGCTGATGACCGCCGTCGTCAGCCTCGCCGAGGTCAGCGCCGCCGACGACAAGCAGGCCGGCGCCGCACAGGCCATGAACTACTTGAACAACGCCGGCTGGATCCCGATCGTGATCGGTGCCGGTGCCCTGCTGATCGGCGCCGGCTGGTCGGTGCTGCGCAGCGGCATCCTGCCGAGCTGGCTCGGCTGGATCAGCCTCGTCGTCGGAGTCATCTCGCTGCTCGGCCCGGGCGGGTTCGTCGGCTTCTTCGTCGCGCCGATTTGGGTCGCCGTCGCGGGGGTGATGCTCTACATGCGGCCCGAGGCTGCGCCGCCGACGGTCATCGCCTGACGCACGACGACGCGATGGTCACCGGGGGGCAGCAGCCCGTCGGTGACCCCGTCCGTGCAGCGCAGGCCGTCGACCGGCGAGACCGGCTCGCCGCGCAGCCGCACCGAGGCCTCACCTCCGGTCGGCACCTCGACGCGCACCTCGAGAACGTCGCCGTCGAGTGACCAGTCGACGGCGTACCGGCCGAGCCGCGAGTCGTACGACGTACGCCCCCAGGTGATGCCGCCGCCCGGCTCTGGCGCGACGAGCGCCCGCCGCCACCCGACGGCCTCCGGATCACGACTGAGCCCGCCGACCGTCGCGTATAGCCACGACGCGACGGTGCCGAGGGCGACGTGGCACAGCGAGTTCATGAACGGGTTCGCGAAGCCGCCGTCGGGCGTGCGCGAGTCCCAGCGCTCCCACATCGTCGTCGCGCCGAGCCGCTGCATCGCCAGCCAGCCTGGCTGCTCCTCGCGCAGCGCGAGCGCGTAAGCCAGGTCGGACCGGCCGAGGGCCGTGAGTGCCGGCAGCAGGTGCCGCACGCCCTGGAACCCCACGGTCAGGCCGTTGGCCTCGACGTCGGCGACGAGCAGGTCACCGCGATCGGCCCACGGCGCCAGTCCGAACTCGCGCGCGAGCAGCAGCAGCGTCTGCGTCGGCGGGGCCGACGCCGCCTCGACGGCGAACGCGGCCCGGACCCGATTGCCGAGGGCCGCGGCGGGCTCCGCCACGTCAGGTCGGTCGAGCACCGACGCGGCGCGCGCCACCAGGTCGCACGACCGGGCCCACCACGCCGTCGCGAACACCTGTTTGTCGCTCTCGACCACCGCGAGCCAGTCGCCGTAGTCGTTGCCGCGCCCGTTGCGCCAGACGCCATCCGGGTTCTGCGACGCGATCCACTGCGGCCAGCGCGCCATGGCGTCGAGGTTGTCCTCCAGGACCGACCGGTCGCCGTACCACTCCCACAGGCCCCACGGCACCGCGACGCCGGCGTCGCCCCACCCCGCCGCCGCGTCCAACGTGTGCGACAGCCTCGGCGCAATGTCACCGAAGGCGCCCTGCGCCGACTGCCCCGACCGCACATCGGCGAGCCACGCGGCATAGAAGTCGCCGAGATCGAACAGGTACGACGTCGTGCGCATCGTCACCTCGACGTCCATCCAGCCGAGCCGCTCATCGCGCTGCGGGCAGTCGGTCGGGATGCTGACGAGGTTGGCGCGCACGGTGCGCCGGACCATCTCCCACAGCTCAGTCAGGTCGGCCGACGAGCAGGCGAAGTCACCGGTCGGTCGCGCATCGGTGTGCGCAACGACGCCGGTGACGGTGGCGTCCGGGGCGCCGGTGATCTCGACGTACCGAAACCCGCGGTACGTCGAGCGCGGCTCCCACACCGCGGGCACTCCTCGACTGATGAAGGTGTCGGTGCACGCAGCAGCGCGCAGGTTCTCGGTGTAGAGCTCGCCCGCGTCGTCGAGCGCCTCGGCACAACGAAGCCGTACGACGGTCCCGGCGGGAGCGTCGACGGTCAGCCGCGGCCAGCCGACGACCTCCTCACCGAGGTCGACGATGCGTGAACCCGGCCGGCCAGGCACGACCGACACAGCCGGCACTTCGCCGACGACGCGGACCGGCTCGCACGGCGTCGGCACGATCGCACCGCTCGGCCCGGGGTCGGGCCAGGCCAGGTCCCAACCGCTGTCGTCGTACCCAGGCTCGCTCCACGCGCCCAGCTCGTAGCGCGCGTCGTACCGCTCACCGTCGAGCAGGTCGCCGGCCCGGATCGGCCCGGCCGCGGTGCGCCAGGACGTGTCGCTCACGACGCGCACCTCGCGGCCATCGGCGAGCTGCACCACGAGCTCGACCTTGACGACCGGCGTGCGGCCGTAGTGCTCGCGGAGCCGGTCCCAGCCGACGTAGCCGGCGTACCAGCCGTCCATGACGATCGCACCGATGCAGTTGGCGCCGGGCCGCAGCAGCCCCGCGACGTCGTGGGTCTGCGCCCGCACCCGGTGCCGGTAGTCGGTCCACCCGGGCGCGAACCGCTCGTCTCCGATCCGCTGCCCGTTCAGCCAGAGCTCGTAGATCCCGCCCGCCGTCGCGTGCACCCACCCGTCGACCACATCCCCGTCGACGTCGAACTCGGTGCGCAGGTGCGCGGCCGGCCGGTGCGCATCGTGCGCATCGGTGGGTAACGGCCGGCAGATCCACTCGCCGGACCAGTCGGGAACACGCTGCCCTGGCACCGCCGCGAAAGATAACGTGCGCGCATGGCCATCCGGGTCTCGTTGGGGCACATCGACGAGTACGACGACAGCGTGGCCGCGTTCGCTCATCAGCTCGGCCTCACCGGTGTGCAGCTGCATGCACCGACAGCGCTGCCCGGCGAGCCCGGTCACTGGACGGTCGAGGAGCTGCAGGCGCTGGTGGACCGGTGCACTGGCGACGGCCTGACCATCGACGGGCTGGAGAACGTCCCGGCCGCCCACTTCG
>JAWWOH010000103.1:0-3553 GCA_033851845.1 Actinomycetota bacterium | reverse complement strand
GGCGAGCTCGCGGTCACGGTCGACCACGCGGACCTGCTGGCACTGCCGTCGCGAGCGCCGGCGGCCGGTCAGTCGGTCTGAAACCGCGGCGACAGCGCGTAGCGCAGCAACACCACGTCGCCGATCTGGCGGACCCCGGCGAGCGTAGCCCGCCGGCCAGGGTTCCAGGGGACGCGGCCGTCGCTCACGAACCGTGTGGCCCGGGAGTCGCCGACGAAGAAGGGAGCGACGACCAGCTGCAACTCGTCGACGAGGTTGTCGGTCAGGAACTGGGTGTGCACCTTGCCGCCGCCCTCGACCATCAGCCGCTGCACGCCGCGAGCGCCGAGGTCCTCACTGACCCTGCGCATCTCCACCGGCTGGCCACCGTCGATCACGGACGCGATCGATCCGAGTCGCGAGCGGGCATCGACCACCCGCGGGCTCGCGCAGTAGACGAGCTTCTCGGCGTCGCCGGTGGTGAAGAAGTCGGCGCACGCGTCCAACTCCACCCGCTCGGTCACGGTGACCTTGATCGGAGACGGCGCGAGCCCACGAGCCGTTCGCTCGTCACGGCGCGCCTGCGAGCGCACCAGCAGCCGCGGGTTGTCGTTCCGCACGGTAGCCGCGCCGACCAGGATCGCGTCGCAGGAGGCCCGCACGGCGTCGACCCGGTCGAAGTCGGCGTCGTTGGACAGCTCAAGGCGCCGCGGCGTCGCGCTGCCGAGATAGCCGTCGATCGACATGCCGCAGCTCAACAGGGTGTATGGGCGATCAGGCATGTGCAGCTCTCTCCTGGAGCGGGGGCTCGGTCCGCCGCGGAGGCCGGGTACGACGGAACCATGCCACCACCAGGACTGCGGCACCCGGCAGGTTCGCGACGAACACCATGATGCCGTAGACGACGGCTGTGGCTACCCCTTGTTGCGCACCCAGCCCGGCCGCGCCGAACACCCATGCCGTCACGCCCTCACGCGGACCCCAACCGCCGACGCTGGGCAGCACCATGGCCAGCATCACGAGCAACGCTATCGGCAGCATCTGGGACGGTGGCGCCGTGGTGCCAGCGGTGCGCGCGGCGATCAGAAAGGTGACCGCGTGGCCGACGACGACCAGCGCAGATGCGAGCGCGATGCCCAGCCACGCCCCCCGGGCGAGCAGCCCGTCGCGGATGTCGCGAGCCGCTGCGCCCCGGATCCGCGCCCAGGCAGACCGTCCGCCACCGGGGCGCGCCCGTGCCACGAGCACGACGCCGGACACTGCCACGACGACCGCCATCGCCACTAGCGGCATGGACGAGTGCACGGGCGACGGCAGCGCGAGGAGAACCACCGCGGTCAGGAGGACCTGCACGACCTGCCCGGCGGAGCGCTCCCAGGCGACGGCCCGCAACCCGCGGCCGACATCGCTCACATCGCGACCGTGGCTGACCCCGCGGTGGACGTCGCCCACGATCCCGCCGGGCAGGGTGACGTTGAGAAACAGCGACCGGTAGTACGCCGCGACCGCAGCGGGCAGCGACAGGTCAACGCCGAGCCCGCAGGCCACGATCTTCCACCGCCAGGCACAGCACACCGTGGTCAGCACCGCGAGGCCTGCCGCTGACGCCAGCGCCTGGCCGTCGACCGTGCGGACGCCATCGATGAATGGGCTCGCGCCCAGCCGCCAGACCAAGACGATCAACGTCACGGCGGAGCCCACGAGGCGACCCCACGCCCACACGGTCCGGCTCATCCGGGCGCTCGCTGGGCTCGAGGGTGCTGCCGTCGGGCAGCTCCGGACCAGCTGTGACGCCGCCGGAACGGGGTCTCGAAAACCGACGCGAAGACCCGTGCGAACACGATCGTCAGCGGCAGCACCAGAGCGAGCGAGACGACGAAGGCCGGGACACCCTGGCGGACCCGGCCGGCCACGACCTTGTCGTAGACGACGACGACAATCGGCCCGTGCGTCAGGTACAGGCTGTAGGAAGACGAGCCGAGGTTGCGCATCGGCCGCGCGTCGAGCAGGCGCAGGAGAGGGGCCGGATGGCCGGTGGCCAGACCGGCCAGGAGGCACGCAACGGCTGGGCCCAGCGCGAGGTCGACCCAGAACAGGTGGTCGAGGGTCCACACCGAACCCTGCCACCAGATCGTCGCGAGCACGGGCGCTGCGGCGGCGAGCGCGAGCCAAGCCCACGGCCACGACCTGCGAGCCCTGCTCGCGCCCACGATGCCGGCACTCAGGATGCCGACCGCGAACAGCGCGGCCAGGTCGGGCGGAGACTGGACGACGAAGACGTGCAGCCGGGAGATGTGCGGGCTCAGGATCCCCACCGTCGCCACGACGAGCGTGACGGTGGCGACCATGACGATGGCGCCCCACCGGCGCACCATCAGCAGCAACAGAGGGAACACGATGTACAGCTGAGCCTCAACGGCCATCGACCAGAACGATCGGTTCGGGCTTGGCGCGCCGACGAGGTTCTGCACCAGCAGGCCGTTGACGACGACCGACTTCGCCCCCGGCACCCCCTGCCCCGGCGGAGGGACGACCAGCCAAGCCACAGCGAGGCTGAAGGCGAGGGCGGCCCAGTACGGCGGGAGGATGCGCCGGGCCCGCCGGCGCGCGAACTGGGTAGCTCCGTCGAGCCGCCAGCCGTGGCGGGCCGGCGACAGGGCCAGCGAGAAGCCGGACAGCACGATGAAGACGACGACCGCAAAGCGCCCGTAGATGAACCATCCAGCCCAGAACGGTGCCCGGTCCACCGGGTAGCCGGGGAATGCGCGCAGGAAGACGTGGTTCACGACTACGAACAGCGCGGCCAGGCCCCGGAGGCCGTCCAGGCCGGCCAGCCGCTGCTGCCGAGGACCGGCGACTGCAACACTCGAGGGGGCCAACGCCCGCTCGCGCACACCCTCGGACGCAAGGGCCACATTCACGACGAGCTACCGGCTCGCCGGTTGCGAGTCGAAGGCGCTGAGAAAGCGGTCGCGGAAGGCGCTCATCGGCCAGACCGGTGCTTGCGGGCTCGGCCGCAGGCCGTTCCCCCATCCCCACCCAGCGATCCGGTTCAGCACCGCCGGGTCGTGGGCGATGACCGAGATCGGCACGTCGTGACTCGGGCCCGTCCCGCTGACGATCGGCAGGGGCTGCTCGTCACCCACGGCGACGAGCACGAGATTCTTGTCCCCGGAGTGCTGCACGAACGAGACCAGGGTGTTCAGCGAGTACACGATCGACCGGCCGTACGCCGCCTTCACGCGTGTGGGGTTGCTCCAGAACGCCCCTGCCTCGTGGTCCATCGGAACGTGGTTGAAGACCGAGCCGTCGCCAACGTCGCGCCAGTCGATCAACCGCGGGATGCGGTTCCAAGGCATGTGGCTCGAGACCGTGTCGACCTCCGCGAACAGCGGACGGCGATGGGCTTTCGCGAGCTCGAGGCGTTGCAGGGCCGAGAAGAGATACTGGTCGGGCATCGGCGCGTAGGTGAAGGCGGGGCCGCGATAGCCGATGTCACGCCGGTCGTAGAGCTTGTCGTAGTGGTAGAAGGACGATCCCTGCGGCCAGGGCCGGTCGTCCGCCGGCGCGTCGT
>JAWWOH010000096.1:0-12366 GCA_033851845.1 Actinomycetota bacterium | reverse complement strand
CTCGGCGTCGACGTCGCCCGGGTGACTGGCCGCATCTGGCTGATGGTCGGGGCCCTGTCCGGAAGCGGGTCCGTGCTGCTGGCGATGGAGTCGCCGGCGGGCGACGGAATCACCGGCGGTGTCGGGTTCGAAGCGATCGGCGCCGTGCTCGTCATCGTCGTCGCAGCCAGGCTGGTCAGCCTGCCGATGATCGCCGCGGGTTCGGTCGCCCTCGGTGTGCTCGCGGCGGCGGTGCAGTTCTCCGTCCGGGACACGAGCTACCTGGTCGGCGCGCTCTTCGCTGTGGTCAGCGTCCTGCTGCTCGTCCAGGCTCGGGAGAGCGGCCGGGCGGATGCCGACTCGTCGAGCGCCTACCTCACCGGTCGGCAGGCGCGGCCGGTGCCGCGCGAGCTCGCCGACCTACCCGCCGTGCGCTCACTCCGGCGCGGCGGACTGCTCGCGGTCGCGGTGGTCGTGATCGGCCTCCCGTTCGTGCTGTCCCCGAGCCAGACCAGCACGGTGAGCCGGACCGCGCTGCTCGCCGTCGCGGGGATGTCCCTGCTGATCCTCACCGGCTGGGCCGGGCTGGTCAGCCTGGGCCAGTTCGCCTTCGCGGCCGTCGGTGCATGGGCGGCCGCCTCGTCGGGACTGCCCTTCCTGCTCGCGGTCCCGATCGGTGCGCTCGCCGGTGCTGCCGTGGCGGTGCTCGTGGGGCTGCCCGCCCTGCGGCTGCGACCGCTCACCCTCGGCATCACCACGCTGACCTTCGCCGGCGCGGTTCCGTCGGTGCTGCTCAACCGCGACCTCCTCGGTGGAGCGATCCCCGACGAGCTGCCTCGCCCGTTGGTCCTCGGCGTCAGCCTCGACAGCCAGCGGGCCTTCTACTTCCTTGCGATGGCGGTGCTCCTGCTCGTCGTGGTCGGCGTGACCGGACTACGGCGCAGCCGCACGGCCCGTGTGCTGCTCGCCGCCCGCGACAACGAGGCAGCGACACAGTCGTTCGGGATTTCCGTGCTCCGCGCCCGGCTGCAGGCCTTCGCGCTGTCAGGAGGCATCGCGGCATTTGCGGGCGCCCTGTTCGCCTACCAGCAGACCGGCATCAAGCCGGAGTCGTTCGGCATCGGCGCGAGCCTGCTCGTCTTCAGCTTCGCCGTCATCGGGGGGCTGGGGTCGATCGGCGGACCGCTTGCCGGTTTCACCCTGTTGGCGGTGCTGGAGCTGACGCTCGCGAGGTACCCGTTCTGGTTCGCGCTGTCGTTCGGGCTCGGCGGCCTCGTGCTGCTGCTCATCGCTCCCGGCGGTCTGGCCCAGCTGCTCCTCGACTTCCGCGACGGTGTGCTGCGACGCATCGCCCGACGCAACGGCATCGCCGTACCCAGCCTCGAGCGCACCCGCGCAACGGAGCACGGTGCGGTGCCGATCGTTGCGAAGACGGGACCGCGCGGCGGTGCGGTCTTCGTGCCTACGCGCTACGCCATCCCCGGCGACTGGGCGGTCGCCGCACGACGTCGGGCCGAGGGGCTCGAATGACCGAGCTGCAGCATGAGCGACGCTCCCTCGTGCCGACCCCGCGCCAGCTCGTGGTGGGCGATGAGCCGGCCGCCGCACCCGTCTTCGCCGACGAACACGCGGGTGCCACCGACCCGCCGCTGCGCCGCAGCCTCAGGCAGGTCCTGCGCGACATCGATCCACGGACGATCGAGGGCCCGAAGCTCGTCTTCGTCGTGCTGTGCCTGACCTCGCTGACTGCGCGCATCGACGAGCAGGCCATCGGCGTCCTGCTGCCGCAGATCCGCTCCGACTTCGGCGTCGACCTGACCTTCCTCGCCACCGTGTCGTCGGTGGCCGGCATCCTGCTGACGGTCACGCTGCTGCCACTGGGCTATCTCGCCGACCGCGTGAAGCGGGTCTGGATGGTCCGGGTCGGCACGATCCTCACCGCGGGCACCATCGGCATGACGGGCCTGGCGACCGGTCCGATCGGGTTCGTCGCCGCCCGGCTGTCGAACGGCGTGGCGCAGGCCATCGCCCAGCCGGCGAGCTTCCCGCTCACCTCGGACTACTTCCCACCCCGGTCGCGCGCGCGGGTGTTCGCGATCTACTTCGGGGCGGCACAGCTCGGCATCATCGCGGGTCCGGTGATCGCCGGCCTGGCGGGCGACCGGATCGGGTGGCGCCCAACGGTGCTGGTCCTCGGCGCGATCGGCGCCGTCTCTGCTCTGCTGACGTTCCTGTTGCGCGAGCCGGTACGCGGGCAGCACGACCGGCCGGACCCCACCGCTCCGGTCGGGCCCGCGCCGAGCTTCGCCGAGGCGTACCGGGCGGCCGCGAGCATCGCCACGCTCCGCCGCTTCTGGTACGCGACCCCGTTCTACGGCTCGCGCGGCATCTTCGGGTTCATCATCCTGCCGATCTTCATGGCCGACGTGTACCAGCTGTCGTACACGTCGATCGGCCTGCTGCTGACGGCGAACGGCACCTCCGGCCTCATCGGGCTGGCCATCGCCGGACCGTTCGGGGCCTACCTGCTGCGCGACCGCCCCGGCCGGTTCATGGCCGTGCTCGGATCGGCGCCTTTCCTGCAGGCGGCCTGCATCGCCGTCATCGCCTTCCGGCCACCGCTGGCGGTGTCGGTCGCGGTGCTGCAGGTCAACGCGATGGCCGAGGTGATCGGGCAGCCGGGTGGCTTCACGTTGATCTCACTGGTCGTCCCGTCGCGGATCCGTGGTCTCGGTCTCGCGACCACGGTGCCGTGGCAGCTGCTCAACCTGATCGCGTTGCCGTTCGAGATCCGGGGGATGGTGGCGATCGGGCTGCCGCACGGCTTGCTCGTGCTCGTGCCGCTGCTGGTCATCGCCGGCCTGATCCTGGCGACCGGCGCGCCCGGCGTGGAGCGCGACATCCGTGCGGCGCAGGCTGCGGAGGCTGCCGCGTCCCGCGCGCGCGACGACAGCGAGGTGCTGCTCATCTGCCGCGACGTCGACGTCGCGTACGGCGGCGTACAGGTCCTGTACGGCGTCGACCTCGACGTACGCCGCGGTGAGATCGTCGCCCTCGTCGGGACCAACGGCGCCGGCAAGTCGACGCTACTGCGCGCGATCGCCGGCATCACCGAGGCCGCGGGCGGGGCAATCTTCCTCGACGGCCGCGACATCACGCACCTGCCGCCGCACGCGATCGCGGCGAACGGCGTCGTCAGCATGCCTGGGGGCTCCGCCGTCTTCCCGGGGCTGACGGTCGCCGAGAACATCCGAGCAGCCTCGTGGACGCGGCGCGACGACCACGCCGACATCGCCCGGCGGACCGACGAGGTGCTGACGCTGTTCCCGGTCCTCCGCGAGCGATGGGATGCGCGCGCGGGCACGCTGTCGGGTGGCGAGCAGCAGATGGTCGGTCTCGCCCAGGCACTCCTCATGGTCCCCGAGCTGTTGCTCGTCGACGAGCTGTCGCTCGGGCTCGCGCCGGCCGTCGTCGAGCAGCTGCTCGACGTGCTGCGACACCTCAACGAGGCCGGTACGACGATCGTCCTCGTCGAGCAGTCGCTGAACGTCGCCCTCACCATCGCCGAGCGGTCGGTGTTCATGGAGAAGGGCGAGATCCGCTTCGACGGGCCGACCGACGAGCTACTCGCCCGGCCGGACCTGGTGCGCAGCGTGTTCCTGGGTGGCGCAGCCGGCGGCACCCGGCTCGTCGGTAAGCGCGACGCCGTTCGGGCCGCCGCGCCGGTGCTGGTCGTTGACGACTTGGCGGTGTCCTTCGGTGGGGTCGCCGCACTGCGGGGCGTCGACCTGGAGGTGCTGCCCGGCGAGGTCGTCGGCATCATCGGCCCGAACGGCGCGGGCAAGACGACCCTGTTCGACTGCATCTCGGGCTTCGTCGGGCCGGACCGTGGCCGGGTCGTGATCGCGGGCAACGACGTGACCGGCAGCAGTCCCGACGGTCGCGCCCGGCTCGGCCTGGGCCGCTCGTTCCAGAACGCGCGGCTCTTCCCCGCCCTCACCGTCCGGGAGAACCTCGCCGCGGCGCTCGAGCGCAAGACCGTCAGCAACCCGCTGCTCGCGGCGATCTGGGCGCCGCCGGTGCGCTCGTCGGAACGCCGAATCGCGCGGCAGGTCGACCGGCTCATCGACCTGCTCGGCCTCGGACGCTACGCCGACTCGACCCTCGCGGAGCTGTCGACGGGGAGCCGCCGGGCGGTCGACGTGGCCTGCATGATCGCGCTCGAGCCGACGGTGCTGCTGCTCGACGAGCCGTCCTCCGGACTCGCGCAGGCCGAGACCGAGGCGCTCGGACCGCTGCTGTCCCGCATCGTGCGCGAGACAGGATGCGGCATGGCCGTCATCGAGCACGACATCCCGCTGGTCATGGCGCTGTCCGACCGGATGGTCGCCATGGAAGCAGGTGCCGTCATCGCGACCGGCTCACCCGCGGAGGTGCGCGCCGATCCACGGGTGTTGGCGTCGTACCTGGCCGCGTCCGAGGACGTCGTGCAGCGCTCCGGCCGCATGAGCGCCCTGACCGAGATGCTCACCGAGGAGAGGACCACCCATGCCGCCACGTAAGAGGGCAGCGACCGACGGCCGGCTCACCGGCCAGGGGTTCGCCGAGCGGTTCGACCTGATGGTGGACAACATCGGCACCGTCCTCAAGGGCAAGGACGACGTCGTACGCCTCTCGCTCACCGCCCTGCTCGCGAACGGGCACCTGCTCTTCGAGGACTACCCCGGCACCGGCAAGACGATGCTGGCGCGCGCCATCAGCGAGACCGTGTCCGCCACGACGAGCCGCGTGCAGTGCACGCCTGACCTGCTGCCCGCCGACATCACCGGCTCGCCGGTGCTCGACCGCAAGACCGGTGACTTCGTCTTCCGCCCCGGTCCGGTGTTCGCGAACGTGTTCCTCGCCGACGAGATCAACCGCGCGACCCCGAAGACCCAGTCGGCGCTGCTCGAGGCGATGGCCGAGCGCACCGTGACGGTCGACGGCACGACGCACAAGCTGCCGGCGCCGTTCTTCGTGCTCGCGACCGAGAACCCGATCGAGCTCGCCGGCACCTTCCCGCTGCCGGAGGCGCAGCTGGACCGGTTCCTGTTCAAGCTGCAGCTCGGCTACGCCTCCCCCGACGCCGAGGTGGAGGTGCTGATGTCGCACCGCACGGGCGACGCCATCGATCGGATCGGCGCGGTGGTCAGCTTGGACGAGCTCGTCGCGATGATGGACTGGGCCACCGAGGTCAGCATCTCCGAACCCGTCGTGCGCTACATCGTCGACCTGTGCCAGGCGACCCGCACCGACGCGTCGCTGCAGATGGGGGCGAGCAGCCGCGCGGCCCTCGCGCTGATGCGCGCGTCCCGCGTCGTGGCGGCGTCGCAGGGCCGCGACGACGTCGTGCCGGACGACGTCCGGCTGCTGGTCCCCTCCGTGCTCAACCACCGGCTGCTGCTGACTCCTGACGCATTGCTGCGCGACGAGACGGTGCAGGACGTCGTCGCGCGCCTGCTCGTGCAGGTCAAGGCGCCGCTGGGCCTCGCCGGCGGCCAGAAGAAGGGCGCCTAGGCGCCATGGCGTCCCCCCGGGCAGCAGGTCTGCTGGCGGCGGTCGAGCGACGAGCGGGCATCACCCCCGCCGGGCTCACCGTCCTCGGCCTGTCCGTGCCCGGGTTCGTTCTCGGTCGCGTTCTCGGCAGCCGTCCGCTGTTCCTCCTCGTGTACGGCGCAGTCGCGGTCCTCGGCCTGTCCAGGCTGCTGGCGCGCCGGCGGATCACCGTCGACGCCGTCCGCAGCAGCCTGCCGACGCGGGTCCGCGAAACGGCGTCGGTGGACGTCGAGCTCAGCGTCACGGCGAAGCGACGGCTGGCCACGGTCGTGCTGGAGGAGGAGCTGCCCGACGCACTCGGCGCGGTGGTCCGGGTGCCGGTGCCGCTACTGCCCAGCGGCCAGACCGTGCTGCACGGCTACCGGTTCACTGCCAAGCGACGCGGGGTGTTCCAGGTCGGTCCGCTCGTCGCGGAGTGGAGCGACCCGTTCGGCCTGACCCGCAAGCGCGCGGTGCTCACGCCGGCGGAGACGGTGATCGTGCACCCGTCGTACGAAAGCGTCGCGGACCGTGTCGTCAGCCGCGAGTGGGAGGACCCGCCCGAACGGCCACCGCTGTCCCGCCCGTGGCCGAGTGGCTTCGAGTTCTACGGCATGCGCGACTACGTGCCGGGCGACGACCCCCGTCGCATCAACTGGCTCGCCAGTGCCCGCTCCACCGATGCCGGCGGCGGCGAGCGCTACCTCGTGCGTGAGTCCGAGCAGGGCATCACCGACCGGGTGCGGCTGCTGCTCGACACCGACGTCAGCCACCACTCCCCCGGCGTCGACAGCGAGACCTTCGAGCGGGCCGTCCGGGTGGCGGCATCACTCGGCGTACGGCACCTCGACGACGGCTTCGCGGTCACGCTCGAGAGCAACGGCGCGCGGCTCGCGCAGGCGCTTCGTGGCAGTCGCAGCCGCATCCCCCTGCTGGACAGGCTGGCCGAGGTCCAGCCCGAGCGGGCGTCGATGAGCGGATGCCTGGACCGACTGTTCCTCGACCCGCAGCGCAACACGCACAACGTCCTCATCACCCCGCACCTCGACGACGCAACCGCTCGCCGCATCAAGGTGATGCTGTCGCGCGGGACGGCAATGCTCGTCGTGCTGGTGATGTGGGAGGAGACCGAGCCGGCGACAGTGCATCGCGCCGCGTCACTCGGCTGCGGTGTCGTCGAGCTCCAGCCGGGCGCGAGTCTCGGACGGACGTTCACCCGCGTCGTCGGGGCCGGCGCGAGGTGACCATCACCTTTGCTCCCGAGGAGGTCGAGGAGGTCGTCCTCCCCGAGCCGCCGCCGGAGGAGCCCGTCGAGGCGCCCGTCGGCGCCGGCGTCACGTGCGCGTCGGCGCTGTTGGCGACCGCGGCCTTCGGCTGGATGGCCGGCAGTGTGTTCCGCGGCCTGCTGCCGCGCGGAGTCGGGCTGCTCGCGGCAGTGGTCGGCGTCGGCGTCGTGCTGCTCTCGACGCGCGTGCGACGACCGTCCCTGGTGCAATACGCCGGCGCTGGCGTCGCGGTGCTGCTCGGCGTGCTGCTCGTCGCCCCGTACGCCGGCGGCGGCGCCGACCTGTCCAGCCTCGTCGTGGAAGCGGTCCGCGGCGGCGGCCTCGGGCAGCCACCCGTCGCGTTCGACCCAGGCTGGCGCTTCCTGCTGGTCCTCGCAGTGGCGCTCCTTGGACAGACCAGCGCCGGGACCGCCCTGGCGTACGGCCGGCCAAGGCTCGCCGCCGCGGTGGTGCTGCCGTTCGTCATCGGCGCATCTCTTCTGCAGCCGCCGGAGAGTGAGCTCACCGGCACGCTCGTCGCCCTGCTGCTGCTCGTCGCCTCGATGGCGGTGTCCTACGGCGCGGACCTCGCCGCCGAGGGCGCGACGTCCGGTGGGTTCGAGCTGCGTCGGCTCGCGCGGGGGGTCGGTGCCCTCGTCGTGCTCGGCGGCCTGCTCGGTGGGGCATCACAGATCGGTTTCCTGTTCCCACCACCGTCAGCGCAGTCCGTCGTCCCGCCGATGCGGCCGCCGAAGCCACCGCCGGCCAAGGACCGCGTCCTGTTCACCGTCACCGCCGACCGACCGATGACGTGGCGGCTCGGAACCCTGGACGTCTACCGCGACACGGCGTGGCTCACTCCGCCGTACGACGTGTCCTCCCTCGTGAAGGTCAACGGTCCGGTGCCGGAGGGCGACAAGGACACCCGCGGACCGCTGTCGACCAAGGGCGGCACGACGGTGCGGTACACGCTGGGCGACTACAGCAGCAAGGCGCTCCCCGGGGCGGCCGACCCGCTCACCGTGCGCGGGAAGGGCATCGTCTACGACCCGCGGACGCAGGCGCTGCGCACCCTGGACACCCGGCTCCGGAGCGGCACGTCGTACGAGGTGACGGTTCCCGCCGTGCCGACCGGCGCTGCGCTGTCGGCTGCGGGCCAGCCGCCGGAGCGGGTGCGGCAGTTCCTCGAGGCACCACCGCCGCCGCCCGAGGTTGCGGCGCTGCTGGCCGATGCGCCCGAGAACCCGTTCGCCCGGCTGCAGTTCGTGCGCCGCGCCTACTTCGCGAAGGTCGTTGCAGCCGGTGCCGGTAACCCGCTCGACGTTCCGCCGTCGCGCGTCGTCGAGATGCTGCAGGGCAAGGAGGCGTCGCCGTACGAGATCACGGCCGGTGAGGCACTGCTGGCCAGGTGGGCCGGTGTCCCGGCCCGCATCGGCTATGGCTGGTACGGCGGGCAGTCGACGAGAGACACGCGCACCGTCGAGATCCGCCCGCGCAACGGCGCGACCTGGCTGGAGGCCTACTTCGACGGGTCGGGCTGGGTGCCGATCGTCGGCGTGCCGCCGCGCGCGAAGAGCAGCCTGCGGCCAGGGCAGCGCAACAACGACCCGTCGGTGCGGCCGACCGACGAGCTCGCTCTCGTCGTGTACGCACCGATCAAGATCCGCTCGATCCGGCTCGCGTACGAGCTGGTGCGCTACTACGCGCTTCGGCTGCTGCCGATCGGGGCGGTCGCACTGCTGCTGCTCGCCTTCTACCCCGGTGCGGTGAAGGCGCTGCGGCGGCTCCTGAGACGGCGGGCAGCGCGACGCATCGGACCGCAGGCGCGCATCGCGGCGTCGTACGCCGAGCTGCGCGATCTGGCAACCGACCTCAACATCGGCGGCCCCGCCCTGAGCCCGCTCGAGCTCGTCGACCGCGTCGCTCCCGATGACGAGCACCGCGAGCTGGCGTGGCTGGTGACCCGGGCGCTGTGGGGCGACCTCGTTCGCGACCTGCGGCAGACCGATGTCGATGCAGCCGACGAGATGTCGCGGTCGGTCGCGAAGCGGCTGCGCCAGGCACAGCCGGCCTTCGGCCGGCTGGCGGCGGTGTCGTCACGCGCATCGCTGGTGAGCCCCTGGACGACCGAGCTGCCGACCGTGTGGCGACCGCGCCGACGCGGCCGTGCTGTCCCCGCCGTCGCCGGCGCGGTCATCCTGGCGGTCCTCGCCGCGGCCGTCGTCGCCCAGCGCGACAGTGGGCCGAAGGACACGCCGGTGCGACTGCCCGATCGCGTGGCGCCCGCGTCGGTCGGCGATGTCCGGCTGGTCCGGGAGCAGACGACCGAGACCGCGTTCCGCGACTCGCTCGCCACCGACGGCCGGGTCTTCAGCCTGCGCCAGCGCGACATCGTGCAGGGCTCGTTGCAGGTCACCGCGCTCGGGTCGGCGACGGACACGCGCTCGCCGCACGTGCGCGACGAGGTCGTCGCCGGCCTGGCCGGTGGGCGGTTCCGGCCGGCCCGGATCGGCGAGGAGCGCATCTACCGGCTGGACCTGCCCGAGCAGACGCTGTTGCTGTCCTTCACCAAGGACGGTCACGCCTACTACCTGCTCGTCGCGCGGAAGGCCTACAGCGGCGCCGAGCGCGTCTTCGCCGCCGTCCTCGCCTACTCGCGCGGCGAGGCCGGGGAGAATGTGACGAGCAACGTGCCGGTGCCTGATCCTCGACGTGGGAGTCCCGAGTGAGACGCGCAGCTGCTCTGGGCGCGCTGCTCCTGGTGTCGGCGTGCGGCGGCCCCCACCATCAGGTCGACATCGGCTTCAAGGAGGTGCCGAGCGATGTCGTCCTCGGGGCCCATGCGACCCCGACACCGGCGCCCGGACCCAGTCCGACGGCAACGGCACCGCCACCGCCCTCGGTGATCGCGTTGCCGCCGCCGACCTTCGGCGTCGGTCCGGAACCGACGCCCACGCTGGTCGCGCCCTCGCCGCCATCGTGCGGTACGGCGAACCCGCTGCAGGCGCCGACCCGCGAGGCGCCGCCGGCGATCTCGGCGCCGCCGGTGAAGGCGGCGTACATCTTCCACAACGTCGGCAGCTACACGATCAGCGGGGCCGACGCGCGCAAGGGGACCTTCCCGACGACCTCACTCCGAACGGTGAGCAACGTCATCCGCAACTCCGACACGGAGTTCTCCTTCGACGTCTCCGAGTTCCTCGGCGACGTGACCACAACAACGACGTACGACGTCGTGCAAGCCGCGGTCATTCCCGCTGCTGTGCCGGCGGGCATCTACCTGGTGCGGGTCAAGAGCGTGCGCGGCAGCACGTCGTCGACGTTCGAGCCATCGCCGGAGCTCGAGCTGGCGAGCTTCCCGCTGGTGCGCGGTGCGTCTGTGACGTCATCCGGGGTCGACCCGCAGACAGCGACGTCGATGCGGTTCACGTCGACGGTGACCGGCAAGGCGCGGGTCGATGCGTGCGGGACGCCACTGGACAGCTGGGTGCTCGAGCTGAAGGACGGCAAGCTCATCAGCCCGACGCAGAACCTCGACTTCTCGGCGACGTACAGCGTCGGCACCGAGTACGGCGGGCTGCTCCTGCGGGAACGCACCGCGTTCGCCGGCACCGAGGGAGCGGACGGCGTGAGCCGGACCAACACCGCGACGATCACGACAACTCCGAACACCTCGTGAACCGGCGCGCGCTCGCCGCGGTCGCCCTGCTGGCCACGGCCTGCACCGGTGCCGGCACCGTGTCGTTCCGGCAACCCGTGGCCGGCGCACATCGTGGCGGCGTGCTGCGCGTCGGCATCACGGCGCCGGGGTCGGTCGACCCGGGCAACGACTACGAGCCGATGGGCGACCTCGTCGTCCGCACCATGTGCGACACGCTCGTGACGACCGACCCGCGCGATGGCAGCATCCGGCCGGGACTGGCCGAGTCGTGGATCGTTGCCGACGGTGGCGCGAAGCTCGTGCTGCGACTGCGCGAGGGACTGCGGTTCTCGGACGGGACCGAGCTGACGTCGGCGGACGTGGCGTACTCGCTGTCCCGCGTCGCCTCGGCCGACTTCGCCAGCGTGGCTGCCGACCGGCTCCGACTGATCGCGGGCTACGAGGAGGTGCACGGCGACAAGGAGACCGACAGCGACACGGCCCGCCGCCGCCTCGCCGGCGTGGGCACGGGTGACAAGCGGACGGTCGAGATCGCTCTCACCCGCGACTACGCCGACTTCGTGCGGACACTGGCGACGCCTCTCACCGCGCCGGTGTCACGACGCGCGGCCGAGGCGGACCCGAGAGCTTTCTCGCGGTCGCCGGTCTGCGTCGGTCCCTATCGGCTGGCGGAGCCGTTCGTGGCGGGTGCGACGTCAATCCGATTGGTGCGAAGCCGCACCTATGTGCCGGCGAACTCCGGACTGACCAGCGGCGGCGCGTCGTACGCCGATGAGATCCAGTTCCAGGTCTTCCCGTCGGCTGCCGCTGTCGCGAGCGCTGCGGCGCGCGGGCAGGTCGACGTCGGTGCAGCGCGGCCGACGGACGTCTCGGGCGTGCAGGCCGGGCCTGGTCCTGAGGTGGAGTATCTGGGTCTCCCGACGGACACTCCGCCGTTCGACAAGCCGGAGGTTCGCCGCGCCCTCGCACTCGCGCTGTCGCGCAGCGAGCTGGTCCGGCGCGTCTTTCCGACCACGCGGCTGCCGGCGACGGGATTCCTCCCGCCCACGACCGGCGCCACCCATCCCTGCGATGCGCTGCCCGCGGACGGCGACCCCGCCGCCGCGGTCGCCCTGGTGGCCAAGTCAGGCGTCAACCTGCGTGGTGTGCAGGTGCCGGTGCTGTTTAACGACGACTTCCGCAATGCGGCGCTCGTCAAGGAGGTCGCGCGGCAGTGGCGACACGTGCTCGGGATGGACGCCGTGCCCACGCCACTGTCCTATGCCCGCTTCCTCTCGCGCGGTCGCGGCACCCGCGGGTTCCGGGCGCCGTTCCGGTACAGCTGGTCGGCAGCCGATGTCGATGGCTACCTGACTCCGCTATTCGGGAGCGACGCCATCGGCGGCGACAACCTGTCGCGCTTCTCCGATCCGGACGTCGACGAGGCCCTCCTGCGACGCGCCTGGCGAGCCGTGGACGAGGCTGATCGATCGCTGGCGTACCGGCGCATCGCCGAGCTGGTGTGCGAGCAGATGCCGATGATCCCGCTGACGACAAGCCTGCACCGGTACGCCGTATCTCCGCGCCTGGGTTCGGCGAGCCGACTCTTCATCGACAGCTCGACCGGTCAACCTCTGCTGCGCGAGCTCTTCGTGCGTTAGGTGTCTGTCCCCGTCCACTGGCGCATGTGAAGGCACGCCTCGCGACGCTCGCCCGGCTGTGGACAGAAAGTCCTTGTCCACCAAGGGATTTCGGGTCGGGTTTCTGTCGGAGGGCGCGGATAGGTTCTCGGTATGGCGAACGGTCAGGCGGTGCTTTCCTCTGCGGTGCTGGACACCGCCGAGGTCGGGCGCCTGCATGACCGGCTCGAGTCGCGCGAGGTCGCCCGTCACGCCGAGCACGCCGCTC
>JAWWOH010000011.1:0-2557 GCA_033851845.1 Actinomycetota bacterium | reverse complement strand
TGACGATCTGCAGCGCCATGCCGAGGCGGTTGTGCTCGCCGCGCCTATCCGCCAGCAGTTCGCGGTCGGCGTCGTCCAGGTGAAAGTAGCGAGCGAGGTGGGCTGACGCGGGCTCGCCTGAGTAGCGACCGTAGCGTTGCTCCTGCTCGTCGGTGAGGAAAACAACAGGCATGGCGATGCATCCGAAACTGGTTCGACCGATAATTGTTCATAACGGCGGATCAGAGTACCCTGGCGGTGACGTGCCGAGTTCAGCCGACCCACCACAAGACCTCGTCCGTTCCACCGATAACACGGTGGCGGCATTTCTGACTTTCCTGGCCGAGGAGCAGGTGTCCGCACGGACGGCTCGGCTCTACCTCGGCCACCTCGCTCGTTTTGCAGCCTGGCTGCGCGAGCAGTACCGCGCTGATCTCGTCGATGCGACAAGCCACGATCTGCGCGAGTACCGCGGTCGGCTCGCCGAACGACAGAAGCCCGCGTCAGTAAATGCCGCGCTTGCGGCGCTACAGCGGTTTTATGGTTGGGCTCGAGACACCAATCGCATCCAATCCAACCCGACCGCAAAGTTGAAAGCTGTCGCCAGCCAGCCGCTGGCCCCTCAGGGTTTCACCTCGATCGAACGGCAGCGACTTCGGCGTGAGGCCGAGCGCGCCGGACCGATGCCAGATGCAATCGTCACTACGCTCTTGAACACCGGGCTGCGCGTCGACGAGCTCATCCATCTCACCTGGCACGACGTGACGCTGCTCCCCCGCTCGGGGAAGGCCGCAATCAGGAAGGGAAAGGGCGACAAAGCGCGCACAGTTCCGCTGAACACGCTCGTGCGCGACGCGCTGAATGGTGTTCGGCCAGCGCTCCTCGAGGGACCAATCTTTCGCGGAAGACGCGGGCCGTACACCGATCGCGGGATCCGCAACCTCTTGGCTGTGCTCGGCCGTCGCGCCGATGTGCCGCACGTCCACCCACATCGGTTCCGGCACGACACGGCCCGTCGTTTGGTGGAGCATGTCGATCTGCCCACCGTCGCGGCCCTGTTGGGACACAGCCGACTCGATACGGTGCGGATCTACGCGCAACCTGACGAGGCCACGCTGGAGCGGGCAGCGGAGAGCCTCGCTCGAGCCTGACGCCCATGCATGGACTTGGGGCGCTGGCCGAGTAGTTCGTACTCCTGAACCGGCGGAAGACCGGCTCCAGTTCTTTCAGCGCCGCTCCACGAGCGGCTTCTCGTCGCGCATCCGGTGGCCGACGGGAATCAGCTCGTCGGGATCGAACAGGGCAAACAGTCGCAGCACCGTTAGAGACCAGCGGCAGTCATCTCTTCGAGTGCCAGGACGCTGCCGACGCCATGTCTTTGCGCCCCGCGAAGCACCAGACCGGCGGCTGCTGCATCCTGGACCGCGACGCCCACCGACCTGTAGAGCGTAATTTGGCCGTCATCGCTCCGGCCGGTCACCGTGCCCGAGACGAGCTCGCCGATCTCGGCGTGGACGTGGTCGGCTGTGATCACCCCCGTCTCGATCGCCCGGCGTAACTCGAAGGCTCCGGCCGACGTCGGCCCTGCCAGGGCCGCCGCTCGCGACTCCACGACAACCAGGCTGTCGCGGATCGTATCGGCATCCACCTCGCCGTCGCCCGAGGCGTTCCAACCGACCACGTTGACGTGGGTGCCCGGGCGCAGCCAAGCACGGCGGACGACGGGGCGATCACTGTGGGTCGCCGCGCACACGACATCCGCGGATCGCACGCCCTCCTCGATGGAAGGCGCCGCCTCCACCCGCAGCCCAGCCTTGGCGAACTCATCGGCCAGACGTGCGACCCTGGCCGCGTCTCGACCCGCCACTCGGATGCGCTCCAGGTCCGGCTGACGGGCGAGCAGCGTCACGTGGGCGTGAGCCTGGACCCCGGTGCCGATGACGCAGGCGGTCCTGGCGTCACGGCGAGCCAGGAGACGAGTGGCCAGCGCCGAGCCCGCGGCCGTCCGTATCGCTGTGATGTAGGTGCCGTCCATGAGGGCAAGCGGCCTTCCGTCGGACGGGTCGAAGCAGCAGATCACGGCTTGGTGGGTGGGCCGGTCGGTGTTGAGCGGGAACAGAGTCACGAGCTTGGTGGCGAGCACACCGCTGGAGGGCAGGAACGCGGACATGCTGAACAGGGTCCCGTGACGCTCGGGCACCGCGACGCTGCTGCGCGGCGGCATTGAGGTCCGGCCCGCGCTCAGGTCGGCCATAGCATCGGCGAGTGCGTCGACCAAACGGTCGAGGTCGAGCACCGATCGGACGTCATCACGTGAGAGGACGATCATGCGTCTGCTCCTGCCCTTCAGGATAGTCTCACATACTCAGTAGAACTACATACACTGTGTATGTGAGTCTATAATAGAGCCGTGGCATCTCTTCGTCAACGCCAGGCGTCGGCTACCCGATTGGCCATCCTGCGTGCGGCTCAGGAGCGTTTTGAGAGCAACGGCTACGAGGCGGCACGAATCGAGGACATTGCGGCCGCGGCGGGCGTGGCGATTCCCACCGTCTACAAGGGGTTCACCAACAAGCGA
>JAWWOH010000135.1:0-2707 GCA_033851845.1 Actinomycetota bacterium | reverse complement strand
ACCAGGTACGCCGGGTTCGACCAACCGTCGACGTCCACCCGCTCCAGTTCGCCGTCGGCCACCAGCTTGGCGATCGCGGGTTTCGCCTGCCCGGCGGCCAGCCGGAAATAGTCGCGGATGTCGGCCTCGGTCGCCACGCCCAGCGCGCTAGCGGCCCGCAACGTGAGCTCTCGGACAGCGTCGTCTTCGCTGACCTCGAGGGCCAGCACCTCAGCCGGGAGCACTCTTTCGGCGAGGTCGTAATGCGGGGCGAACCCGACCCGGGTCGCCGTCGTGAGGGTGCCGGCGGCGAACAACGCCTCGGCCACCCACTTGGTGTCGCTGCGGCTCCCCCACCAATCTCCCCTCGGGCCGCGCGGCGCGGTGGACAGATACGCCTCGATCTGCCCGGCGGTGCTCGGCCCGATTTCAGCAACGGCGGCAACGATCTTGTCGGCGAGCTTCGGGTTGGCTTTCACGATGTGGGTGCCCCATCGGCCGTGCCGATAGTGGCGCATCCGCCAGCGCATCAGCGGCCAGTCGTCGACAGCCATCAATGCCGCCTCGTGCGCCCAGTACTCCACCAGCAGCCGGGGTGAGCGGGCGCTGTGGGCCCACGCCGCGCGGTCCAACACGTCGCGGTCGTAAGGCCCGAGTCGGCTGAACACCGGTGCGTAGTGAGCCCGTACCGCGACCGACACCGAGTCGAGCTGCAGCACCTGGATGCGCGAGATCAGCCGGCGCAGATGCGCTCGGGTGACAGCTCCCTGCGTTCTCGGCTCATTAAACCCTTGGGCCGCAACCGCTATCCGCCGCGCGTGGGCGGAAGTCAGCCTAACGAGCCGGGTCACGGCCCCGAGAATATCGCGGGCTCAGTTAGCGCTGACTTTCTGGTCCGACGACGCCTCAACGCTCGCCTCGTCGGCGTCCTTGAGTTCTCGGTAAGCCGATTCAAGTGTGGCCGGAACCGATTCCAGGTCGCGGTACACGCCCATCAGCTGCTCCAGGACCTCGATTCGCTGCTGACTCGCCCGGTGGACCGCCTGCCGGGCCTGCTCACGATAGTGATCAGCCTCCAGCTTGGCGTCGGCCAGAAGCTGCTCACGTTCCTCCTGAGCGTCCTGCCACGCCGCAGCGATCGCCGACTGAGTTTCAGCGCTCATCCTGTCGAGTTCGGCGCCGAGCTTTTCCTTGGCTTTCTCGTACTCGGCTTCCCTGGATTTCAACTGCTCGCCAAGGTCCGCCAATAGTTCTATGTGCTTCTGCTGCTCAGCCTCCGCTTCGGCCTCGGCCTTTGCGATCAGCGCCGCCGCCTCGGCCTTCGCCTCGGCCTGCATCTCAGAGATATCGCCGACCGCGCTCCGCAGCATCTTTGCCATCCGCTGTTGCACCGCGTGCGGCGACGGTGAGCTCTCCGTCAGGAGGTCGACCTCACGTCGCAGCGTGGCTGCTTCATCGTCCATGCCCTTCAGCCGGGTCCTCAGGCTCTCGACGTCGTCGAGCAGCAACTGCTGTTTGGTGGCCAGCATCTCGATGTAGGCGTCGACCGCGGCCGGTTCGTAGCCCAGGAAACGTCGTGTAAATGTCGTCGCGGATTCGGTCTCCACTGCAAATTCCCCCTTCCAAACCCGTGGTGAAGCCGCTGGAACCGGCTCCCACGACGAGTATGTCACGGTCATGGCGCGCGTGCCGAGGTGAGCCTTACCGCCGGTGATAGCTGTGGAACCGGTAGCGCACACCCGCACTACTGGTCTGCCAGTCTCCCGGCGTGCCGACCCACATCTCGTCGAGCACCGGGGCCACCGCGTCGCCGTCGTCGCGCGGCAGCTCGATGTCGATCTCGGTGACCTCGCACCGACTGGCCCGCGAGAGTGCCAGCGTGTAGATCTGTTCGCCGCCGATCACCCAGGTGTCCGGATCGGTCAACGCGTCATCAAGGCGGTGCACCACTGTCGCGCCGTCAGCCATGAAATCAGTTTGGTGGGTCAGTACGACATTTCTGCGTCCCGGCAGCGGCCGAAACCTGGCCGGCAGCGAATCCCAGGTGCGGCGGCCCATCACCACGGTGTGGCCGATGGTGAGCTGCTTGAAGCGGATCAGGTCCTCAGGTACTTGCCAGGGGATATCGCCGTCGCGCCCGATCACTCCGGACGTCGACTGCGCCCAGATCAGGCCGAGTCCACTCATACAGCGACGGGGGCTTTGATCGCCGGGTGCGGATCGTAGTTCTTCACGACGACGTCGTCGTAGGTGTAATCGAAGATCGAATCACGTTGAGCAAGGACGAGTTCCGGGTAGGGGCGCGGCTCGCGATCGAGCTGGGTACGCACCTGCTCGACGTGATTGTCGTAGATGTGGCAGTCGCCGCCCGTCCAGACGAAGTCGCCGACGCCCAGGCCGGACTGTGCGGCCATCATGTGGGTCAGCAGCGCATAGCTGGCGATATTGAACGGCACGCCCAGGAACAGATCGGCGCTGCGCTGCTAGAGCTGGCAGCTGAGCCGGCCGTCGGCCACGTAGAATTGGAACAGCGCATGGCACGGTGCCAGCGCCATCTGCGGGATTTCGCCGACATTCCAGGCCGACACGATGATGCGTCGGGAATCTGGATCGGTCCGCAGCAGGTTCAGCGCCGAGGCGATCTGGTCGACGTGATCGCCGGACGGGGTGGGCCACGATCGCCACTGCACCCCGTACACCGGACCGAGATCGCCTGTTTCGCTTGCCC
>JAWWOH010000124.1:0-11740 GCA_033851845.1 Actinomycetota bacterium | reverse complement strand
GGCGTACCTGCCCCTCGATCTCGGCCCGCCGGAGGCGGGGGGCGGCGTCGGGGACGACGAGGACCCGGCCGGTCTCGTCGACGGCCTCGACCCGGGTCGAGACGACCCGGCCGTCGGGGTCGTCCCGGGTGGAGTACATCCGGAACGGGCCGAACGGGAAGGCGTCGTCCTGGCCGATCACCGTGCCGGTGACCAGCAGGCCGAAGACGACACCCGCGGCGGCCAGTCGCAGTCGTCGACCGGTCGCCGTGAGCACCGCGCGAGCGTACGGCCGGGGGTCTCGGCGGTGACGAGCGTCACGGACCTCACCCGGGTGGCCCACTCAGGTGGCGGCGGAAACGGTCGAAACCGTCACCATGACAAGCCCTCGGACACTCCTTGTGACGGTTTGGGCGACGGTCGCGATCAGTGGCCTGACCGGGACCACGAATGCGCAGGCGTCCGTCGCCGCCGCACCCGTCGGCAGTGCAGCGTCGGTGGGCTACGTCAGCCGGATCGTCGCGCTGGTCAACGCCCAGCGCACCGCGCACGGCCTGCGTCCGCTCATCGTGTCGCCCTGCGCCACGCACTTCGCCGCCCCGTGGTCGACGCACATGGCCGCGACCAGCAGCCTCGTGCACCAGTCCCTGACCCCGATCATGCGCTGCCCGGCCCGCACGGCGGGCGAGAACATCGCGTACGGCGCCGTTACCGCCGACCAGATGATGAACATGTGGATGAACTCGCCGGGTCACCGGGCGAACATCCTGAACCCGGGCTTCACCCGCATCGGCGTCGGCGCCGTCCGCACGAGCTCCGGGCGCTGGTGGGCGACCCAGGACTTCGTGACGCCGCTCGTCGGCTACTGATCTCTGCGCTGCTCCGAGATCTCCGCGGGGAGGGGCCCCGGTTCCGTCAGGTTTACATAGTGTCGATTATCGGCGTACCACCGCGATGAGGCAGTGACACCGTTCGACCTGACAGCCAGCACGCTCAGGTCAGCAGCTGGATGAGGCTCAGCACCGCCAACACGGCGAGCAGCACACCCGCGCCGCGGCGCACCCACTGGAGCGGGATGCGACGCAGCAGCCGGTCGCCCGCGAGCAGCACGACACCGGCAGCGGCAGCGAGCGCGAGAACGGCGCCGAGGCCGACGGAGACCGGATCGTCGTAGCGAGCGGCGAGGTTGGCCGTCGCGAGCTGCGTGATGTCGCCCCACTCACCGACGAAGACGACCCCGAACGACGTCCAGAACACCCGCGGGAACGACGTCGGACCCCGGGCGCTCTCCGATGCGTCCGCGTCGTCCTCACGCCCGAGCAGCAGCACGGTTGCCCCGACGGCAAAGAGCACGGTCACCACGACCTCGACCACGGCTGACGGCAGCAGTCGCAGCAGACCGCCGGCCACCACCGCGATGACGACGTGCACGGCGAAGGCCGCGGAGGCACCGAGCCAGACCGGCAGGCTTCGGTACCTGGTGCCGAGGACCAGCGACGCCATCAGGCTCTTGTCCGGCAGCTCGGCCGGAAAGATGACGACGAACGTGAGCAGGGCTGTCGTGAGGCTGAACAAGCCGCCGACGCTAGCGGACGTCGAGGCGGACGATCCGTACCGTCGATGCCACGAAGACACGGCGTACGACGACACGACCGAGCGTCTGCGACGCGTAGACCATGTAGCCGTGGCCCATGTACAGGCCGACCTGAGCCGCCGGGTCGCCGTACACCACAAGGTCACCGATGCGCGCGGCTGCGACGGGGACGGCGCTGCCACCGGCGACCAGGGCCTGCCGGGTGTCGGGAAGGGCGCCGCCGCCGGCATGCCGCCAGGCTGCCTGCACGAGCTGCACATCGGTCCACGCCTTGGAACCGCGCACCGAGAGCACGTTGCCCACCGCCCGAGAGGCGATCGACGTCAGTGCGGCCAGATCGGGCGCAGGCAGGCCACGAAGGGGGGCCGCCACGAGAGCGGCGCTGTCGGGAGCCGGCACGGTTGCCGGACGGGTGGCCGGCTTCGCAGCGGGACTCGGCGTCGTTGCCGGCTTCGACGGAGCGGTGGCAGCTGCGGGGCTGGTCGTCCCGCTGGTCGTACCCGACGGGCTGGGCGACGGGCTGGGCGACGGCGGCGTCCACGGGGTCACTGCCGGCATCCCGGGGCGCGGAACCCGCCCGTACCGGATGTCGGGCTGCTGCCAGATCCGCCTCTCGACGACCTTGTGGTTCGACGACGAGGCGTCGACGATCGTGCCGTCCCCGGCGTAGAGCGCGACATGCGTGACGGGGTCGCCGAAGAACACCAGGTCGCCGATGAGGAGCTGCTCGGCCGGAATCGGCACCGCCCAGGCCTGCTGGTCGCGGGAGACCCGGGGGATCGACGTGACTCCCCCGACCTCACGCCACAGTCGCGAGGTGAGTCCCGAGCAGTCCCAGCTGTCCGGGCCGGTCGCCCCGTAGACGTACGGGTCACCCAGCTGCTGCCGGGCGATCTGCAGGACCGCCGCGGCCGGATCCTGGTCCGCTCCCCCGCTGGCCGCCAGCGCCGAACCGGCAATCGCGGCACAGGCGAGCAGCACGCCGACGGCTGCCCGCAGCCCCCGTGCGCGCGCTGCAGGACCCGTCCGACGACGGTGATGCACGGCGCGCCTCCTGGTGCTTGTGTGACTCATGGTGTACACGGCTCTTCGGCACCACCCGGCACGGACCTGAACATCGCGGGCGCGTCCTGTCCGGTTTTGACCTGGTTCGGCCTCGCTCGCTGGCGCCATCGGTGCGCCGTGTCACCCATCCGTGCGGGTTCTGGTGGCCCCTGGAGGGAATCCTGACCACGCCTGGGTCGTTGCATGTGTGACCACCCCTGATCCGGAAGGCACTGCCATGAGCGACCGCGTCCTGCGAGGCACCCGTCTCGGCGCTGTCAGCTACGAGAGCGATCGGCACACCGAGTTCGCACCGCGGCTGCAGGCGACCTATGACTGTCCGGAGGGGCACGCCACGGTCATGCCGTTCGCGGCGGAGGCCGACGTGCCTGCCCACTGGGAGTGCCGGGTGTGCGGTGCGACAGCACTGCTCCGCGACGGTGAGCAGCCCGAGGCCAAGCCCGCCAAGCACGTGCGCACCCACTGGGACATGCTGCTCGAGCGGCGCAGCGTCGCCGAGCTCGAGGAGGTCCTCGCGGAGCGGCTCGCCGTCCTGCACGAGTACCAGGGCCGGGTCAAGGCCGCCGCCAAGAGCGAGAGCCGCGGCAAGAAGAGCGCCTGAGCCCCCCAGCCAGCCGTGAGCCGCTAGGGCCGTTCTCCTCCGGGAGGCGGCCCTTCGTGCTGTCCGGGGCCGGTGATGGGCGGCTCGATGACCTCGCCCTCCACGACCGTCGGGCTCCGGTACGTCGAAGACCGCCCGCGGGTCGCGGCCCGGCCTACGAGCCCGGCCACGCCGAGTCGGCGGGTGAAGAAGGCCGTCACGACCGGCCGCAGAGCCGCCCGAGTCGGCGGCAGCAGGAACAACAGGCCGACGACGTCGGAGAGGAAGCCGGGCGTGATGAGCAGCGTGCCCCCGACGATCACCAGCACCCCGTCGGCGACCTCGCGCGCCGGCACCCGGCGCTGCTCCAGCGCCAGCCGGAACGCCCGCCAGGTCCGTCGGCCCTCTCGGCGCAGCAGCCACGCGCCGAGCAGTGAGTCGGCGACCAGCAGCAGCAGCGTCTGCCAGCCACCGATGGCCTGACCCACCTGGATGAGCAGCCAGATCTCGATGATCTGGACGACGACGAACAGCGCGGCGAGCTGCGGCATCGCGGTCAGCCCACGTCCAGTCCGGCGGACCGCTTGGAGCGGCCGGTCCGCAGCCCCCACACCGTCACGCGCCACAGCGCCTCGGCGACGATCTTGCGGCTCATCTTCGACTCGCCCCGCTCACGCTCGACGAACGTGATCGGCACCTCGACGACGCGGTGCCCCTGCCGCCAGGTCTGCCACGCCAGGTCGACCTGGAAGCAGTAGCCCTGGGACGAGATCTCGCCCAGCGGCAGCCCGTCGAGCACGGTACGGCGATAGGCCCGGTAACCGCCGGTCGCGTCGCGCAGCGGAAGCCGCAGCAGCAGCCGCGTGTAGAGGTTGCCGCCGCGCGACAGCAGCTCGCGTGACTTGGGCCAGTTGACGACCGATCCGCCTGGTACGTATCGGCTTCCCAGCACGAGGTCGGCGTTCTCCAACGCGGCCAGCAGCCGCGGCAGCTGCTCGGGCGCGTGCGAGCCGTCGGCGTCCATCTCCACCACGACGTCGTAGTCGTGCTCCTTCGCCCAGCCGAAGCCCGCGACGTAGGCCGCCCCGAGGCCGTTCTTCGCCGTGCGGTGCAGCACGTGCACGTGGTCGTCGCGATCGGCGAGCTCGTCGGCGAGCTTGCCGGTGCCGTCCGGGCTGTTGTCGTCGACGACGAGCAGGTGTGCCTCCGGAACGGCTGTGCGCAGCCGCTCCGCGATGAGCTCGAGGTTCTCACGTTCGTTGTACGTCGGTACGACGACGAGCACCGTGCCGACGCTCACCGGCGTACCAGTGCCGTCAGCAGCGCGAGCGCCGCGATGCCGCACAAGACCAGCTCAGGAAGGACACCGAGCCGCGTTGCCAACGTCGTCGCGCTGCGCAGCGGTACCCGTTGCACGATCACGTCCCGCGCGAAGACCTGCGAGCGGTCGACGAGCCGCCCGTCGGGCGCGATCACTGCGCTCACACCGCTCGTCGCGGCGACGAGCACCGTCCGGCCGTGCTCCACCGCCCGGAGCCGCCCCATCGCGAGCTGCTGATGGGTCTCGCCGGAGTGGCCGAAGGTGGCGTTGTTCGTCTGCACGACCAACAGCCTGCCGCCCCCGCGCACGGCCTTGCGCACCACCCCGTCGTACGCGACCTCGAAGCAGATCACGTCGGCGAGCCGGGCCGGGCCCACGTCGAGGACGCCCGGCTTGCTGCCGCGGGCGAAGTCGCGCGGCACCAGGTCGACCTTGCTGCTGATCCGACGCGCGAAGGAGCGGAACGGCATGTACTCGCCGAACGGGACCGGATGGCGCTTCACGTACATCGCCCCGGGCCCGGTCGTCGGGTCCCAGACGATCCCCGTGTTGCGGATCTTGTCGCCCGGTCCGTCGATCACTGCTCCGACGAGGACGGGTACGCCGACGTCCTTCACGGCGGCGTCGATGATCGACGCGGCTTGCGGGTCGGTGTAGGGATCGAGGTCGGAGGCGTTCTCGGGCCAGATCACGAGGTCGGGCCGCGGCGTGCTGCCGGCCCGGACCGCGGCGGCTAGCTCGTGCGTGGCGGCGGCGTGGTTGCCGAGGACGGCAGCGCGCTGCGTGAACGCCTCCAGACCGAGGCGCGGCACGTTGCCCTGGACGACCGCGACGGTCACCTGCCGTCCGCCGGTGGGGGTCGGGACCAGTGGGGCCGCGACAAGGACCACCGCGGCGAGGGCGAGCGCGACCCGCAGCTCCACCCGGCCGGCGGCGGCCGCCAACGCACTGCCGATCGCCGCCACGGCGAAGGTGACGAGCGGGGCGCCGCCGACGGCCGCCAGCGGGGTGAGCCAGGTGTCCCCCTGGCTGAACGCGAGTCGTCCCCACGGGAAGCCGCCGAACGGCAGCCGGTCGCGCAGAGCCTCCTCAGCGACCCACAGCGACGCCGACCACACGGGCCAGCCGGGGAGCCGGGTGACCACGGCCAGCGCAGCACCGAGGGGCGCGAAGAAGGCGGCTTCCAGAAGCGCGAGCGCGAGCCATGCGAGAGCGCCGGCGATGGTGCCGGTCCACACCAGGAGCGGCACGAAGAAGCCGAGCCCCGCGACGAGGCCAAGCAGGGCACCGCGCCGGCCGGAGCCGCCACGGCACAGCAGCGTCAGGACTGCAACGGGCAGGGGGGCCAGCCACCACAGCTCGTGCGGCGGGAAGGCGATGTCGAGCAGCAGGCCGCTGGCCAGCGCACCGGCGCTGCGGGCGAGCAGGCCGCCCGGCGAGCGCGGCGCTGAAGCACGCACGACCGGCGCCTCGGCCGGCGCGGCGATGGACGTCACCGCACAAGTCTCGCCCATGCTCGGGGTGTGCCGAACAGGCAAAAGCCCGGTGGCCCTTCGGACCGACCCGCTGACGCATGGGGCGCGCCGGCGTGCCGTTGTCTACTGGGCCACCGGGCTCTGGCCCGGGATGTCTCCCCCTACGTCCGATGCACCGACCGGCTCGCTCCCCCACGTCCTGAAGCTGGATCCCAGCGCGCCGGCGACGGCGCTCCGAGTGCTGGATGCCCAGGACCAGAGGTGGCGAAGACCGGGCGGATCACGGCCCGTCCTGTGCTGACGGCGGGACACTACTCAGGGGTACGGGGTTGCTGTCAACCGCCCTCTGACCTGCGGTTTTACGCGTTTGCGCAGGTCAGCGCGGCGCGTCGTCGGCGTACATCGTGCGGGTGAAAACCGCGGTTAACTTCGCAGGTACGCCGTAACGCCGCGCACGACCGTGCGCCGGCACATCGGATCAGGTCCGGCGAGGTCCGGCAGGCCTTCGCCGGCGAGCTCTCCGGCCAGGTCCCAGACCGCGAACGACGCCGCGGCGCCGGGGACCAGCTCCCCCGTCGTGTCGTCGCCGATCGCTTGCCAGCCGCCCTTCGTGTGAGCCCGGAACGCCTGCTGAGGCGACAGCGCACTGGCCGGCGTCCGGTGGTGCACAGCTGCCCGCATCCCACCCCACGGATCGATCGGGGTGACCGGCGAGTCCGCGCCGAAGGCGAGTGTCACGCCGGCGGCTGCCATCGCTGCGAAGGGGTTCATCGGCCTGGCTCGCTCCGGGCCGAGTCGTTCGACGTACATCCCGTTCTCACCACCCCAGAAGGCGTCGAACGCGGGCTGCACACTCGCGACGATCCTGTACGCCGCCATGCTCGCGATCTGGTCGGGGCGAAGCATCTCGGCGTGCTCGATGCGGTGGCGGCGTGCGATGAATCGACGTCGGCCAGTGTCTTGATGTGCGCGCGCCATGCCGTGCAGGACCGTGTCGAGCGCGGCATCACCGATCGCGTGAAAGCCCGCTTGCAGTCCCGCCTCGGTGCAGGCGACGACGTGCTGATGGATGTCCTCAACGGAGTGGTACATCGCGCCCAGGGTGTCGGAATCCGCATAGGGCTCGTGCAGGCAGGCTGTGTGGCTGCCGAGCGAGCCGTCGACGAACAGGTCGCCGGCGGCGCCGCGGGCGCCCAGGTCGCGAGCCCGTTCGATGCCGTGCAGCTCGCCCCAGTAGCCGACGACCTCGACCGGGTGCTCGAGCGCGAGCAGCTGTCGGAAGTCGTCTTCGCCGGCGATGTCGGGTCCACCGCACTCGTGCAGGCACGCGACGCCGAGCTCGGCGGCGCGGTCCAGGGTGCCGGTCTGCGCGGCTCGGCGCTGAGCCGGCGTGATGGCCTGGTAGGCGACGCGGCGTACGACGTGATGGGCGGACTGCCGCACCAGGCCGTCGGGCAGGAAGCCCGGCTCTGTGCGCGCGTCCGGAGCGGCAGACAGCAGGGCACTCGAGGCGACGGCCGAGTGCCCGTCAACGCGCATCAGGTAGACCACGCCGCCGTACGACGCGCGGTCCAGCTCGGCGGCCGTCGGCGGGCGGTGCTCGGGCCAGCGGGTCTCGTCCCAGCCGACGCCAAGGACCACTCCCCCACGCGCCTTGCGAGCGGCGGCCTCGAGGCGGTCCAGGGCCACGGCCAGGGATGGCGCGTCCGCGAGGTCCAGCCCGGTCAGGCCGAGTCCGGTCATGGTGGCGTGGACGTGGGAATCGACGAACGCCGGGGCGACCCAGGCCCCGTCCAGATGGATCGTCTCGTCCGCGCCCGGCGCGTCGTCATCGGTCCCGACCCAGCGGACCAGGCCGTCCCCGGTCAGCAGCGCCGTGGCCGGGGCGTCTTCGACCGTGTGCACCCGGCCGCCGCGCCAGAGCGTTGTCGTCACCGCTCGGACGGTAATGCGCGTGGGGATGGCAGGAAGATGGCCCGTCAAGGTGCTAGATCACCGAAAGATGTCCGGCTAACCTCGACACATGACGATGACGGTCCCTTCCCGGCTGCAGCCGGCCGGCGTTCACGAGGCGCTGGCGCATCACCTGCTCGTCGACGGGTTCGACTTCGTGCTGGATCTCGACGCCAGCCGCGGCTCGCGGCTGGTCGACGCGCGCGACGGTTCGTCGTACCTCGATCTGTTCACGTTCTTCGCGTCCAGTGCACTCGGCATGAACCACCCGGCCCTGGCCGGCGACGAGGACTTCCGGCGCGAGCTGCTCTCCGCTGCGCTCAACAAGCCGAGCAACTCGGACGTCTACACGGTCGCGATGGCGCACTTCGTCGACACGTTTAGCCGGGTGCTCGGCGACCCGGCGCTGCCGCACCTGTTCTTCATCGAGGGCGGCACGCTCGCCGTCGAGAACGCGCTGAAGGTCGCGTTCGACTGGAAGAGCCGGTGGAACGAGGCGCACGGGATCTCGCCGGAGCTCGGGACCAAGGTGCTGCACCTCGAGCACGCCTTCCATGGCCGCAGCGGCTACACGCTGTCGCTGACCAACACCGAGCCGGTGAAGATCGCGCGCTTCCCGAAGCTCGACTGGCCGCGCATCCCGGCGCCGTACCTGGCTGCCGGCCGGGACGTCGAGGCTGCCGAGCGCGTGTCACTTGCGGCCGCCCGCGCCGCGTTCGAGCGGCATCTGCACGACATCGCCTGCTTCGTCATGGAGCCGATCCAGGGCGAGGGCGGCGACCACCACTTCCGGCCGGAGTTCCTGCAGGCGATGCAGGCGCTGTGCCGCGAGTTCGACGCGCTGTTCGTCCTCGACGAGGTCCAGACCGGCTGCGGCCTGACCGGGACCGCCTGGGCCTATCAGCAGCTCGGCGTGCAGCCCGACGTCGTCGCGTTCGGCAAGAAGACGCAGGTCTGCGGCGTCATGGCCGGCGGCCGCGTGGACGAGGTGCCGGACAACGTCTTCGCGGTGCCGTCGCGGATCAACTCCACCTGGGGCGGCAACCTCACCGACATGGTCCGGGCTCGACGCATCCTCGAGGTGGTGGAGGCCGACGGGCTGATCGAGCGCGCCGTCATCGCGGGTGCGCAGCTTCAGCTGCTGCTCGACGAGCTCGCGACGAAGCACGCGGTTGTCAGCGACGTGCGTGGTCGCGGTTTGATGTGCGCCTTCTCGCTGCCCGACACGGAGACCCGCCACCGCGTGCTGACTCGACTGCGCGAGGAAGAAAGAGTGCTCGTGCTGGGCTGTGGTCGAAGGAGCATCCGGTTCCGTCCAGCGCTGACCGTGGCGCCGGCCGATCTCGAGGCGGGCGTCGCTGCGCTCGATCGCGTGCTGTCCGAGGAGAAGCGTTGAGCAAGACCAGGATCGACTCGTACGTCGACGGCAAGCCGCTGGCCGGTGACGCAGGCACGCTGAGGACGACCAACCCCGCCCGCCTTGACGACGTCATCGCCGAGGTCTCGCTCGCATCGGCAGGGCAGATCGTCGATGCGTTCCGGGCCGCCACCACCGCGCAGAAGACGTGGGCGGCGACACCCGCGCCCGTGCGCGGAAAGGTCATCGCCGCGATCGGCCGGCTGGTCGAGAGCAACAAGACCGCACTGGCGGAGCTCGTCACCCGCGAGGTCGGCAAGCCGATGGCGGAGTCGCTCGGAGAGGTGCAGGAGATCATCGACACCTGCGACTTCTTCCTCGGCGAGGGGCGCCGGCTCTACGGCCACACGGTGCCGTCCGAGATGCGTGACAAGCAGCTGTTCACGTTCCGGGTGCCGGTCGGCGTTGCGGGCATCGTCACGGCCGGCAACTTCCCGGTCGCCGTTCCGTCGTGGTACCTCGTGCCGGCGCTGCTCTGCGGCAACGCCGTCGTGTGGAAGCCGGCGGAGTACGCCGCCGCCCTCGGCGATGCGCTGACGAAGCTGTTCGTCGCTGGTGGCCTGCCGCCGGGTGTCCTCAACACGGTGCATGCGGACGGGCCGACGACGTACGAGGCGCTCTCGCAGGCCCTCTCGCTGGGACTCGTGCAGAAGATCGGGTTCACCGGTTCGTCCGAGGTGGGGGTGCGGATCGGCGAGCTCGCCGGCCGGCACCTGCAGAACCCGTGCCTCGAGCTCGGCGGCAAGAACCCGCTCGTCGTGATGCCGGACGCCGATCTCGACCTGGCCGCCGAGGGGGCGCTGTTCTCCGGGTTCGGCACGGCCGGTCAGCGCTGCACCTCGCTCGGCGTCGCGATCGTGCACGACGACGTCTACGACGAGTTCCTGTCCCGCTTCGTCCGCCGCACCGAGAACGCGGTCGTGGGCGACCCGACCAGGGACGTGCTCTACGGGCCGATGCTCTCCGAGCGGTTCCTGCAGGGCTTCGAGAAGTGGCTCGGCGAGGTGCAGCCGCACCACCAGCTCCACGGGTCGACGGGGACCGGCCGGATCACGAACGCGAATCCGCGAACGGGCTTCATCGGCGACCCTGAGGCGGGCGTCTACGCGCACCCGACGATCGTCACCGGCGTACGGGCTGATGACGCGCTCTACCGCAACGAGACGTTCGGTCCGCTGGTGTCGGTGATGCGCTTCTCGTCGTTCGACGAGGCGGTCGAGCTCGCCAACGGGCACGGCTACGGGCTGTCGTCCGCCATCTACACGACCAACCCGCTGCACGCCTTCCGGTTCCGGGAGCGGGTCAGCGCCGGGATGCTGTCGGTCAACAACTCGACGTCGGGTGCGGAGGCGCACCTGCCGTTCGGCGGCAACGGCAAGTCGGGCAACGGCTCGCGGCAGAGTGGTGTGTGGGTGCTCGACCAGTTCACTCGCTGGCAGTCGATGAACTGGGACTACGCAGGCAAGCTGCAGAGGGCGCAGATGGACACAGAGGAAGCGGCCGGAGAACCCGGCTTCCGCCTGTAGCTCCCGCCGTACGATCGCGAGATGGTCGACCACTACGACGTCCTCGTCATCGGCTCGGGGTTCGGCGGCAGCGTCTCGGCGTTGCGGCTGGTCGAGAAGGGCTACTCGGTCGGCGTCCTCGAGGCCGGCCGTCGGTATGCGGACGACGAGCTGCCGAAGACCTCGTGGGATGTCCGGAAGTTCCTGTGGGCACCGCGCCTCGGCTGCCTGGGCATCCAGCGGATCAGCAAGGTCGGCAAGGTGCTGGTGCTTGCCGGAGCCGGCGTCGGCGGCGGCTCGCTGAACTACGCCAACACGCTCTACCAGCCGTCCGGACCCTTTTACAGGGACAAGCAGTGGGGTTCGATCACCGACTGGCAGGCCGAGCTCGATCCCTGGTACGACCAGGCCCGCCGGATGCTGGGCGTCGTGCAGAACCCGACGGTGACGCCGTCGGACGAGGTGATGCGATCGGTCGCCGAGGACATGGGTGTCGGGCACACCTTCACCCTCACGCCCGTCGGTGTCTTCTTCGGCCGGGACGGGCAGCAGGAGCCGGGTGTCACGGTGCCCGACCCGTTCTTCGGCGGTGCGGGCCCGTCGCGGACCGGCTGCCTGCAGTGCGGGGCGTGCATGACCGGGTGCCGATACGGCGCGAAGAACACGCTGGTGAAGAACTACCTGCACCTCGCGGAGGCCGGCGGTGCCGTCGTCCACCCGCAGCTGACGGTCGTCGCCGTGCGGCCGCTGGGTCGTGGGTATGCGGTCGACACGACACGCACCGGTGCGTGGTCCCGCCGGCCGACGCGCACCTTCACAGCGGATCAGGTCGTGTTCGCGGCCGGGACGCT
>JAWWOH010000106.1:0-81330 GCA_033851845.1 Actinomycetota bacterium | reverse complement strand
CGCAGCAGCCACTGGTACTCCTCGTTGCCCATCTCGTCGATGCGGTCGCGCAACCGGTCCCCGCCCTCGCGCGCGAACAGCGACTGCAGCAGGCGGCCGTACTTCACCTCGAGCACCTGCCACCCGGCAGCGCGGAAGAGCCCCTCCCACTTCGCGACCTGGATGTCCGGGACGATGCGGTCGAGCGACTGCCGGTTGAGGTCGACGACCCACAGAACCTCGCCGAGCCTCTGCACCATCGGGTCGTTGACGCACTCCCAGATCGCGCCCTCGTCGAGCTCCGCGTCGCCGAGCAGCGAGATCTGCCGGCCGCCGGCGGGGACGTCGAAGTGCGCGCTCACGTAGCGCTGCGCGAGCGCGCCCCACACCGGTGCGGTCGCCCCGATGCCCACGGAGCCCGTCGAGTAGTCGGGGACGTCAGGGTCCTTGGTGCGGCTCGGGTACGGCTGCAGCCCGCCGAGCTCGCGAAGGCGAGGCAGGTACGACGCATCCAGGCGGCCGAGCAGGAAGTTGATCGCATGCAGCACCGGCGAGGCGTGCGGCTTGACGCTCACCCGGTCGACCGGCGTCAGCACGTCGAACCACAGCGCCGTCATGACGCTGACCATCGACGCGCTGGACGCCTGGTGGCCGCCGACCTTCACCCCGGAGTCGTTCGGCCGGCGCGCGTTGGCGGCGTGCACGATCGACGTCGCCAGCCAGAGCACGCGCTGCTCCACCTCGCGCAGTGCCTGTTCGTCGGTCGTCACCCCTCCATTGTCAGGGCGTGGCAGGCTGCGCTCGATCGAGGGGGCGCGCATGAGCTCGGTAGTGGTGTGCGGCGGCGGTGTCGTCGGGCTGTCGGCCGCGATGATGCTGGCAGCCGATGGGCACGAGGTGACGGTCCTCGAGGGCGACCCCGCGCCGCCGCCGGCCGACCCGGCCGACGCCTGGGACGGCTGGGAGCGGCGGGGAGTCGCGCAGTTCCGCCAGCCGCACAACCTGTTGCCCGGCGCGGGGCACGTCCTCGCGACGGAGCTGCCCGGGCTGAACGAGCAACTGGTCGCGGCCGGCTGCCCGTGGCTCGATCTCCTGGCCATCCAGCCGCCCAGCATGACTGGCCAGGAACCGCGCCCCGGCGACGAGCGCTTCCGCGTTCCGACCGGCCGGCGCCCTGTCATCGAGGCCGTCGTCGCCGCAGCCGCTGAAGCAACGCCGGGATTGACGGTGCGCCGAGGTGTGGACGTGACCGGGCTGCTCCGCGGCACCGACGCCGTTCCGGGTGTGCCGCACGTCCAGGGCGTGCGCACCGCCGACGGCGCCGAGCTCGGAGCGGACCTCGTGATCGATGCGATGGGTCGACGCTCACCCACTGCAGACTGGGTCGAGGCGCTGAGCGGCCGGCCGCCGTACGTCGAGTCGCAGGACTGCGGCTTCGTCTACTACACGCGCTACTTCACCGGCCCCACCGCACCGCAGCAGATCGGTCCGCCGGTCATCCCGTTCGGCACCTTCTCCCTGCTCACCATCCCCGGCGACAACGACACGTGGTCCGTGACCATCTGGGCCGCGACCGGAGACACGCCGCTCAAGGAGCTGAGGCACAACGACGTCTTCAACCGCGTCGTCGGCGCCTGCGCGTTCCAGGCGCATTGGCTCGACGGCGAGCCGATCACGGACGTTCTCCCCATGGCCGGCGTCATCGACCGCTACCGCCGCTACTGGGCCGAGGACCGGCCGCTCGTCACCGGCTTCGTCGCTGTCGGCGACGCGTGGGCGAGCACCAATCCGTCAGCGGGTCGGGGCATCAGCGTCGGCCTCGTGCACGCGCAGGCACTCCGGCATGTCGTCCGCGAGCACCTTGAGGATCCGGCCGCTCTCGCAGCGTCCTTCGACGCGATGACCGCCGAGCGAGTGGAACCGTTCTACCGGCGGCAGCTCGCGTTCGACGAGCTGCGCCTCGCCGAGATGGCAGCGCTGCGTGAGGGCAAGCCGCCCCCGCAGCCGGACGCCTTCATGACCAGGTTCGAGATCGCATCCCTGCGCGACCCCACGTTGTTCCGCGCGCGGCTCGAGCTGATGACGTGCCTGGGCGTACCCAACGAGATCCTCGCCCGTCCCGGCCTCATGGAGCTCGTCGACGAGCTCGGCGACGGCGAGCGCATGCAGTTCCCCGGGCCGGACCGCGAGCAGCTGCTCGCGTTGCTGGCCGGATGACCGACGACTTCGCCGAGCTCCCGGGTCTCGCGCTCGTCGCTGGTGGCACCGGCGGGCTCGGCAGTGCGATCGCTCGACTGCTCGTACGACGCGGCGCTCGGGTCGTCATCACCTACCGCGGCAACAAGGATCGCGCTGCTGAGCTCGTCGCCGAGCTCGATGTCTCGGCAGGCCAGCTCGACCTCACCGACGCGGCCGCGACGTCGTCGTACGTCGAGGGTCTCGGTGATGTGCACACGGTCGTGTACGCCGCCGGCCCGCACGTGCCGCAGCAGCACCTGAGCCGCATCGCCGCGGCGGACCTGCGCCGCCAACTCGACGAGGACGTCTCCTCGTTCTTCCACCTCGCGATCGCTTCCCTGCCGGCGCTTCGTCGTACCCACGGCAGTCTCACCGCGGTCACGACGGCCGCCACGAGCCGGTACGCCGTACGCGACGGGTTGTCCGCCGTGCCCAAGGCTGCGGTCGAGACGCTGGTGCGCGGGCTGGCTGCCGAGGAGGGCCGGTACGGCGTGCGGGTGAACGCGGTCGGTCCCGGGATGCTCACGGACGGGATGGCGGAGCGGCTGATCGCCGCAGGCGATCTCGACGAGCGCGCGCTGGAGGCGGCGAAGCAGAACACGCCGCTGCGCAGGTTCGGCACGGCCGTCGACATCGCGGAGGCTGTCTGCTTCCTCGCCTCGCCGCGGGCCGGCTTCATCACCGGGCAGAAGCTCGACGTCGACGGCGGCTACTCCGTCTAACGACCTGCGTTGCGTCCGAGGCTCCGGTCGCCAGCGCGACCCCGCACTCGGACGCAACGGGGTCAGGGAACGACAAAGCCCGGCTCCCCTGTGGGGGAGCCGGGCCTCGACGGTGCGGAAGTCTTAGAGCGGGCGAACGTTCTCCGCCTGCGGGCCCTTCTGGCCCTGCGTGATGTCGAACTCGACGCGCTGGTTCTCGTCGAGGGACTTGTAGCCGTCCGACTGGATCGCGGAGAAGTGGACGAACACGTCAGCACCGCCACCATCCTGGGCGATGAAGCCGAAACCCTTCTCGGCGTTGAACCACTTCACAGAGCCTTGAGCCATCGATCTATCTCCTTGTAAACAGGTCGGTCGCCACACGTCGCGGCTCCCGGGCTGCTCGTACATGTCCTCACTCGATGAGCGGGACCGGAGACGCTTCTCAACGCCGGCGATCACACTCCGCGGGCGTTCGTAGAACGTGCGTGGGAAGCAAGCCGCGGTCAGGGTAGCGCGGATACCCCCCAAGATCGAGAGATCGACCACATTTCAGGTCGAGAGGGACGCCAGCACCGGCCCGAGCTCGCCCAGCAGCTCGCGGGCCACGAAGCCCAGCCGGCCGAGCCGGGCCGCCAGCCGGTCGCCCGCCGCCGCATGCGCGTACTGCCCCCAGACGGCCGCCTGGGCAGGCTCGGCCCCACGGGCCAGCAGGCCCCCGATCGCGCCCGCCAGGACGTCCCCGGAACCGCTCGTGCCCAGCCCCACGCCGCCCGCCTCGTCCCGCCAGGCACTCCCGTCGGGCCCGACTGCCCAGCCCTTCGTCGCGACTACTGCGCCGTACCGCTTGGCCGCCTGCTCCGCCGCGTCCCGGCCGGTCAGCTCGTCGCCAGCCAGCAGGGTCCTGAGCTCGTCGTCGTTGGGCGTCAGGACCAGTGCGTCGTGGTCGCCAAGCAGCCCCTCGTGCCCGGCCAGCGCCGTCAGGGCGTGCGCGTCGAGCACCAGCCGCCGACAGGCCAGGCGGGGGAGCGTTGCGGTGACCAGCGCCTTGGTGTCGTCGTCGTTCGGCAGACCAGGGCCCAGCACCACCGTCGTGTCCTCGCGCACCTGCTCCACGATCCGGTCGGCCGCGCTCGGCGACAGCGATCCGCTCGACGACGTCGGCAGCCCGACGACCATCGCCTCCGGCACGGCGACGCCGAGCGCCACCGCGGTCGGATCGACGGTGAGGATCTGGAGCCGGCCTGCACCCACCCGCAGGGCCGCCAGACCGGCCAGCAGGACCGCTCCCGGCGTACTCACTGCGCCGCCGACCACGCAGACGGTGCCGCGCGCGTGCTTGGTCCCGTCATCGTCCGGCGTCGGCAAGGGCCAGTCGCGCAGCAGCTGCGGCGTGACCGCGGGGGTCTCAGCGGGGGGCGGCTTGGACATCCGGCTCCGCCGTGACTTCCGCGTCGTGCTCCTCGAGGTGGTCGACCGCGTTGTAGGCCACCAGGGTCGGTTGGCCGTTCTCGAGCAGGTACGCCGTCACGGAGCAGTTGGCGACGTCACCCAGCCGGTCGATCGCCAGGATCTCCTCCTCGGTCATCCGCTCGACGACGTAGCGGATGAGCAGGACGACGACCTGGTGCGCGACGAGCAGCACCCGCTGGCCCTCGCAGTCGCGGCGGATGTCGTCGAGGGCAGCGCGCACCCGCAGCAGGACGTCCGACCAGGACTCGCCACCTGGCGGCCGGTGATAGAACTTGCCGAGCCGCTTGCGCCGCTCCGCCTCGTCGGGGAACTGCGCGATGATCCCGCGCCGGGTGAGCAGGTCGAGTACGCCGAACTCGCGCTCCCGCAGCCGCTCGTCGATGACTGAGGGGATGGACAGCCCGGCCGTCTTCAGGGCGATCTCGGCGGTCTGCTGCGCGCGCAGGTACGGCGACACCCACAGCACGGTCGGCCGCTCGTCCTCGGGCTGCTCCGCGAGCCAGCGACCGAGCGCGGCGGCCTGCTCCTCGCCGGCTTCCGACAGCGGCACGTCGACGTCGCGCTCGGCGATGTCGATCCGCTCGAGCTCCTCGGCCTCGGCCCGGTCGCGGGCGACGTTGCCGGCGCTCTCACCGTGACGGATGACGATCAGGCGCTCGGGCCATTGCTGATGCGGCACAGCCGATCCCTTCCCCGCCCAGGTAGCGTCGAACACGTGCTTCGACGGCTGCTGACGGTGCGCTGGCTGGTCGCGCTGGTCGTCACGCTGGCGGGTGCCGCCGCAATGGTGCGCCTGGGGATGTGGCAGCTGGGTCGCGGCGAGCAGCGGCACTCGATCCAGAACTACAGCTACGCGGTCGAGTGGGTGCTGTTCGCGGCGTTCGCCGTCTTCTGCTTCGTGAAGCTGCTGCGCGACGACGGCACCGAGGAGGAGCCCGCCGAGACCTCGCCATCGCTGGTCATCCCGCGCCCGGCGCCGTCCGCGCCCGAGCCCGAGGACGAGGAGCTGGCGGCGTACAACGACTACCTCGCCCGGCTGCACGAGCAGAGCTCGTGAGGACGGCCTACGGGCGGTATCGCGTGCTTGCCTACGTCGTCGGAACGCTGCTCGTGATCCTGGTCTTCGTCGGCGTACCGCTCAAGCACTTCGCCGGACAGCCGCAGGTCGCGTCCGTCGTCGGTGTCACGCACGGCGTGCTCTACATGGTCTATCTCGCAACCGCGTTGCAGCTCGCGATCGCCCGCCGCTGGCGGCCGGTCCGCATCCTGGTCGTCTTCGCCGCCGGTCTGGTGCCGTTTCTGACCTTCTACATGGAGCGGCGCGTCACGCGCGAGGAGCGCGCGCGGTTCTAGCCGCGGCGACGACCCGCTCGCTGTCGGCTGCGGTCGTCACGGTGATGCGGATGCCGTCGCCGTCGAACGGCCGAACCAGTACGCCGGCCTCGTCGAACGCCTTCGCCACCCGCATCGTGTCGGTGCCGGTGGGCAGCCAGACGAAGTTGCCCTGCGACGGGGGTACGTCGTAGCCCAGCTCCAGCAGGCGCTGCCGCAGTGGCTCGCGCTCGCGAACGACGTCCTGGACGCGCGCGAGCAGCTCGGGCTCGGCGGCGAGGCTGGCCAGCGCGGCGGCCTGCGCCGGAATCGACACCTGGAACGGCACGGCGACCTGGCGCAGCGCGGAGGCCGTCTCCGGCGCTCCAGCCAGGCAGTAGCCCACCCGCAGGCCGGCCAGGCCGTAGGCCTTGGAGAAGGTGCGGAGCACGGCGAGGTTGGGGTGCGCCGGGAGCAGGTGCTTGCCGTCGACGGCCTCCGGGTCGTCCAGGAACTCCGCGTAGGCCTCGTCGATGACGACGAGCACGTTGTCCGGGAGGGTCTCGAGGAACGTCTTCACGTCTGCCTCGCGCAGCGCCGGGCCGGTCGGGTTGTTGGGTGAGCAGAGCAGCACCAGCCCGGTGCGGTCGGTCACGGCGGCGGCCATCGACTTCAGGTCGTGCTCGTAGCCGTCGAGCGGCACCTCGACCGGCGTGGCCCCGGCAACCTTGACCAGGTTGGGGTAGGCCTCGAACGACCGCCAGGCGTAGACGACCTCGTCGCCGGCGTCGACGGCGATCTGGATGAGCTGCTGGATCAGGGACACCGAGCCGCAGCCGATCGCCACCCGCGACTCGTCGATCCCGTGCTTCGCCGCGATCGCCGCAGTGAGCTCCGCCGCGGCCGGGTCGGGATAGCGGTTGCCGTCGGCGACGGCCTTGGCGACCGCATCGATCACGCCGGGCAGCAGGCCGAGCGGCGTCTCGTTGCTGGCCAGTCGCGCGAGGTCCTGCCCGGGTTGCGGCCGGCGGCCGGGGACGTACGCCGGCAGGCCGCGCAGCAGGGGCCGCAGCTTCGGTGTCATGGCCTCGACGGTACCGGCCTCAGTGCACCTCCACGACGAGCGCGCTGCTGCGCCCGGACGCGTTGTCCATGGTCTGGCTGGTGCGGACCAGGAACGGGAAGGTGCCCTCGCCGCTGAACGTCCGGGTGAGGTGCCACGTGCCGGTGGAGTCGGTGCGGACGATCGCCGTACGGACCTCGCCGCCAGTGTTGGTGACGCGGTAGAGCGTGATCAGCTGGCCCGCCCGGCGCGGCAGGTTCCGGCCATGGAAGTCATAGACCCGTACGCCGGTGCGGGTCGCGCTGAGGCTCAGCGTGGTGTGCACCTGGATGACGTGTGACCCGCTGTCTGTGCTGCCGTCACCGTTGCCGTACGTCGCGTAGAGCCGTGTGTTCTCGCCGGGCGTGACCCGGAAGGTGACGTCGCCGCTGGTGTTCGTGATGCTGTCGCGCGCCACCACGTACGTCGTCGACGGCCGGCTGTAAGCCATCAGCCGGACCCGGGTGTTCGGGCTGCCGTGGATCGCGACGGAGACCTCCTGCGTCGGCACGATCTCGTTCGGATCGAGGGTCACCGTCAACGGGACCAGGCCGTTGCCGGGCGTCGAGCTGCGTGGCGGGGAGCTGCTCGTCGCCGTCGCCGTCGGGGTTGCGGTCGGCGTCGATGTGGGCGTGGCCGTCGGGCTGGCCGTTGCCGTGGGCGATGTCGACGGCGACGCCGTGCCGGACGGCGATGCGCTCGGGGTAGCCGACACCGACGGGCTGGCCGTCGGGGTCGGGCTGCTGGTCGGCCCCGGCGTGGTGGTCGCGGTCGTGGATCCCGGTGTGTACGGCGCGGCGAAGCCCTGCAGCTTCACGTTGACGTTGTTGCCGTACTCGACGACGTCGTTCTCCGCCTTCGTCATCGGGATCGAGAAGCGCCACTGCTGGCCGACGATCTCCGTCACCGGCTTGGGCAGGGTCGCGTTGTCGCTGTCGTGGGTCGTGAAGAAGTGGATGCCGTGCTGGCCGAAGGCCGCGGCGAACGGCCGCTTCTTCCACGGTGGCCGCGCCGGGTCGTTGGCCTCCTCCTTCGTTGTCGCGCACTGCAGGTCGGCGTACGTCAGGGTGGCCGGGGCACCGTGCGCCTTCCAGTAGTCGACGTACCCCTGCTGCACCGCTGGGTTGTCGGACGCCTCACCCGGCACGGGCCGCGGCACCGCTTTGTCGCCGGTGCCGTCGTCAAGGCAGTCGTCGTCCCGGTAGTAGGGCACGGCGGCAGCGTTGAGCGCAGACGTCGCGCCGGTGAACTCGAACTCGTAGACCATGCCGCCGTTGGGCCCGGCGACCTCCTCCGGCCGGTTGATCGCGCTGACCGCGTCGAACGTCGGGTCCGGCGCGTCGAAGTAGGCCGGCTGGTTGGCAGCGGGCACCTTGTCGACGGACCCGGTGTCGTCGTTGATCCCGTCGATCGGCACGCCGGTCACCGGAACCGGCAGCGATCCGGGCGGCTGGTCCTGCGACTTCACCGAGTTGTAGTAGGTCGTCACCGCCGTCGGGTCGTAGTCCCACGAGGTGTAGAGGCCGTCCGACGGGATCGGGTGCACCCGCACGTGGTAGCTGTAGGTGTCCGCGTCGCGGTAGTAGGTCTCGGTCTTGGTGACGTTGGTGCCCGAGTCGGCGCCCCAGATCTCGCGGATGGCGCGAACCGGTCCGTTGCGCCAGCCAAGCAGGGCGCCGTTGGCCTCCCAGTTGACCTGCTCGTCCTCGAAGCCCACCAGCGATACGACGGAGTCGGGGCTCTGCTGGAACGCACGGCCCTTCCAGCGGCTGATCAGGTTGGGCCCGTAGCTGCCGGTGTTGGCGTTCATGATCTGCATGGACCGGACCATCCAGCGTCCGGTGGCCCCGAGCTTGTACGTCGGCGTCGTCACCGTGATTGCGTCGCTCGGCCAGCGGTCGCCGCTCCCGCCGGGCTGCCCGCCGGTCGTTGAGGTTCGCGGCAGCGGCTTGCTGCTGTCGACGTTCTTGCAGACGGTCCCGCGGATGTTGGGCCCATAGCCCGTGTTGCTCTTGCCCAGCATCTCGGTGGAAGCGTCGGCGAAGCTGTCGTGGTCCATGAAGGCATCCGCATCGGCCGCGCGGGTCATGTGCACATACCCGTTGGCGGCGTTGAAGGAGGAGCCGCCGGTCTTCTGGAACAGGTAGACCACCCGGGTGACGCCCGGCTCGAGGGGATCGAGGACCTGCACCGACTGGGCTGCGCCCGTGTTGGCGGGGGGAGGGGTGTTGGCCGGCGCCGTCTCGCCGGAGTCGCGAGCCATGAAGACGACTTCGTCGTCGTCATCGAGCTGCGGCACCGGGTCCGCCATGGCGTCCGTGTAGCCAGGCGTGTCGCCGGACTCCGGCCGCTCCTGGTTGGCGTTGGCCCGCACGCCGATAGGCGGCAGGGCGGCGTTCTCCGCAGCGGTCGCGTACCTCGCCGTGCAGTCGCCGAAGACCTTCTTCCAGGCCTCCTCGCCGGTGCTGTGACCGTCCGGGGTCCAGGCGTAGGTCAGCTCCTCATCCGTCCCGGAGTAGAAGGAGAAGGTGGAGTGCCCGTTGGCGAGGAAGTACGGGAAGCGCTGGTCGACCTGCACCGGCACCTCCTTCCAACCGCCGGTGGCCGTCCAGCTGTAGGCCGCGAGCTGGTTCGGATCCATGCCGGTGCGCGGGTCCTGGACCTTGTTGGGCATGACGATCTGTCCGTTGTGGGCACTCCGGAGTGCGTCGGCCCCCGGTTCGGACTTGTCGTTCTCCACCCCCGAGGGGTAGGCGGCGGCGAGCCCGGTCGCCGGCAGCTGCGACCAGGCGCCGAGCTGGGCGCCGGTCAAGATCACCGGCGCCGCCTTGCGAGCAGCCTTCATCTCCGGGTTGGCCGCCTCGCTGGGCGCGCTCGCCAGGAAAACCACCCCGGCGGGAAGGACGAGCGCCGAGCCGGCGAGCAGGGCGAGAGACCGGGCGGGAATGCGCACAAAGACCCCAACAGGTGACGGGACATGGCTTGTCCGGTCATCCTCCGTCGGATGGGGGCCGTTCGTCCGGCGAACGGCGATATCACGCGCGGGTGGTTTGGATCGGGCAGACTGCGACACGCTCGACCGCGCTGAGCACGCGCGGGCTGACAGTCCAGGAGACTAGGAACGTGCCCTACACGCTGGTGGCCTTCCACGCCCACCCCGACGACGAGGCCCTGCTCACCGCAGGCACGCTCGCGCGGGCGGCGGCGGAGGGCCATCGGGTGGTCCTGGTGGTGGCCACGGCGGGCGAGGCCGGGCTGGTCGCCGGCGGCCGCACCGGCCCGGCCCTGGCGAGCCGCCGGCTCGCGGAGCTGGAATCGTCGGCCCGCGCACTGGGTTGCGCCCGTGTGGAGGTCCTCGGCTATGCCGATTCCGGCATGCACGGCGAGGCCGGCGGAGCCGACGCGTTCGCCCGGGCCGACGTCGAGGGGGCCGCCACCCGGCTGGCGGCGCTGCTCCAGGAGGAGTCGGCCGACGTCCTCACGATCTACGACTCGGCCGGCGGATACGGTCATCCCGATCACGTCCAGGTGAGCTTCGTGGGCCTGCGGGCCGCCGAGCTCGCCGGGACTCCCTCCGTCCTGGAGGCGACCGTCGACCGCACGGCTCTGCAGCGCGTCCTCCGGCTGGTGCACCGCCTGCCTGGGATGCCGCCCGACTTCGCCCCGCAGCGCTTCGCCGCGGCGTACACCGAGCGAGCGGCGCTGACCCACCGCATCGACGTACGCCGGTTCCTCGACGCGAAGCGCGCATCGATGGCCGCCCACGCAAGCCAGGCCGCTGCCGACGAGGGCACCCGCACGCTCGCGGTCATGCTGCGGCTGCCGCGACCCCTGTTCCGGCTCGCCTTCGGGCGGGAGTGGTACGTCGAACGCGGGCGGGCACCACGCCGGCCGCTTCTCGACGACGTCTTCGCGACGGTGCGCGGATGACCGGCGCGCGGCGGGCGGCGCACGTGGGCCTCTCGCTCGGCCTGGTAGGGGTGCTGCTCGCATTCGCGATGCCGAAGGTCACCGGCGCCGGCTGGGGCGCCATCGTCGACCTGCTGCAGCTGCTGACTGCCCGGCAGGTCGCGCTGCTGCTCGGGCTGTGGCTGCTCGGGCTCTACGCGCACACCTTCCTGGCCACGGCCGCGCTGCCCGACCTGACCCACCGGCAGGCGCTGCAGCTCAACCTCAGCGGCAGCGCTGTCTCCAACCTCGTGCCGTTCGGCGGGGCGCTCGGAATGGGCCTGAACTACGCGATGGTCCGGTCCTGGGGGCACGGGCCGGGCAGCTTCGCGCCCTTCACCGCGCTCACCACGCTGTGGAACGTCCTGGTCAAGCTGGCCCTGCCGGTCGTCGCGCTCGGTCTGCTCGTCGTCGCCGGCGGGCTGCCCACGCCCGGGCTGGCGCTGGCGGCGCTCATCGCCGCCGGCACGCTGCTCTCGGTCGTCCTCGTGGTCGTCACCGCGCTCGCCAGCGAGCGGGCAGCGGCGCTGCTCGGCCGGTGCTGCCAGGTCGTCGGCTCGGCCGCGCTGCGGCTCACCCGCTCGCACCGACAGCTGTCTTCGGAGCAGGCGGTGCTCGAGCTGCGGCACCGGATGACCTCGCTGCTGCGCCGCCGGTGGCACCGGATGCTGCTCGGCATGACGACGTACGCCGTCCTGCAGGTGACGCTGCTCTGGCTGATCCTGCACATGCTCGGCAGCTCGCTCGGCCTGGTCTACGTCTTCGCCGGGTTCTCGTTCGGCCGGTTGCTCACGCTGCTCGTCGTCACGCCCGGGGGCGTCGGCATCGCCGAGACCGGCAGCGCGGCGCTGCTCGTCGCACTCGGCGGTGACGCCGCCGTCGTGGCAGCGGGCACGCTGCTGTTCAGCGCCATCACCTTCGCGCTCGAGATCCCAGTCGGGGGCGTCTGGGGACTGCTGTGGTGGCGCCGGACGACGCGGACGTCGCCGGCATGAGGATCGCGCACGTCACCGACTTCTACCTGCCACGGCTCGGCGGCATCGAGATGCACATCAGCGACCTGGCCGATCGCCAGTACGCCGCGGGCCACGACGTGACGATCGTGACCTCGTCACCGGCGGACGGTGCCATCGACGCGGTCGACGGACCTGCGGTCGTCCGAGTCACCGAGAGCATGCGACGGCCGCGGGCCATTCACCCCGCGGCACCGTTCGCCGGCGCCCGCGCGCTGCGCGACGGTGACTTCGACGTCGTCCACGTGCACGTGGGGACCGGGACCCCGCTCGCGTTCTGGGCAGCGCTGACGTGTTCGCGGGCCGGCATCCCGACCGTGGTGACAGTGCACTCGCTGTGGGACTGGGCGCACCCGATCTTCTGGCTGCTCAACGCGGTCGCCGGCTACTCGCGCCTGCCGATCCGGTGGACCGCCGTCAGCGCGGTGGCCGCGCGCGACGTCCAACGTGTCGTGCGCTCTGGCGGGACCGTCTCCGTCCTGCCCAACGGGATCGACCCGGAACGATGGGATGTCGGTCAGGCGCCGCGCGAGCCCGATGACGTGCTGCTGGTCGGCGTCATGCGACTGGCGCTGCGCAAGCGCCCAAAGCACCTGCTCCGGATGCTGCGCGCCGCGCGAGCGGCGGTTCCCGCCGACGTGCGAATGCGGGCTGTCATCGTCGGTGACGGGCCGGCCCGCCCGGCCCTCGAGCGGTACCTACGGGTCCACGACATGACGGACTGGGTCTCCCTGCCGGGCCGGCAGCGCCGCGACGAGATCCGCGACCTGTACCGGCGCGCCGACGTCTTCGTCGCGCCGGCCGACCTGGAGTCGTTCGGCATCGCCGCGCTGGAGGCGCGTTGCGCCGGCGTACCCGTGATCGCCAAGTCCGGCAACGGCATCGCCGAGTTCGTCCGCGACGGACGTGACGGGTTGCTGGTTGCCGACGACGCCGGCATGACCGCCGCGATGGTCCGGATGTGCACGCAGCCGCTGCTGCGCCGCGCGCTCGCGGGACACGCCGAGGCGGGCACCAGCCCGGTGAGCTGGACGAGGACCCTGGCCCTGACCGAGGCCGCCTACGACGAAGCGGCCGCGCTGGTGGGTCGTGCCGTCCCGCGGGTGGTCGAGGTCGCGTCGTGACCGCGCTCACCGAGACCCGGCCGCTCCTGTACGTGCGGTCGATCGCCGCCCGCCGTCGCCCGCACCTGCTCGGCGAGCTGCTCGTGGTGCTCGTCCTGCTGCGGGTCTACGACATGGCCCGGGCCCGGGCCGAGGTCCGGCAGGGCGCTGCCCTGCAGCACGGTCAGGCGATCCTGGACCTCGAGCGCTGGCTGCACATCGACTTCGAGCGGGCGACGAACCTGTGGGCCACGTCGCACCGCGCGGTGTGGCTCACGGCGAGCTACTTCTACCAGTTCGCCCACGTGACGGTGACCCTGTCGGTGCTCGCACTGTGCTGGTGGCTGCGACCCGAGATCTACCGGGCGGCCCGCAACGCGCTGGTCATCACCAACATCGTCGGGCTCACGGTGTTCCTGCTCCTTCCGGTGGCGCCGCCGCGGCTGTTGCCTGGCGAGGGTTTCGTCGACGCAGTCGCGCTCGCCGGCTTCGGTACGACGCACGGCGGGCCGGTTGCCGCCGACCAGTACGGCGCCCTGCCCTCGTTGCACCTCGCCTGGGCCGTCTGGGCGACCGTCATCGCGATGCGGATGCTGCGTGACCGGCCGCTGCGCCGGCTCTGCTGGCTCTACCCGGTGCTCGTCACGACGGGCGTCGTCCTGACCGGCAACCACTACCTGCTCGACGCCGTCGCGGGCACCGCGGTGGCAGTCACCGCGCTGGCTCTGGTTCAGGGCAGCGAGACGTACTTCCCGAGGAAGGCGCGCGCGGAGGCCGTGTCCAGCCGGTAGTCCGGACCAGAATGGTCGGCGTGCCGCTGCTCGAGACCCTTCGCGAGGCCGTCGGTGCCGAACACGTGCTCGTCGACGCCGACCTGACGCGATCGTTCGAGACCGACTGGACGGGCCGGTTCACCGGGTCGGCGTACGCCGTCGTGCGGCCCGCCACGACGAAGCAGGTGGTGGCTGTGGTGACGGCCTGCGCATCCGCCGGCGTGCCGATCGTGACGCAGGGCGGCAACACCGGGCTGGTGGGCGGCTCGGTCCCGGCCGGGGGTGAGGTCCTGCTGAGCTTGACCCGCCTGTCGGCGCTCGGTGAGGTGGACGGCGTCGCCGGCCAGGTCACCGTCGGTGCTGGCGCAACCCTGTCCACCGTGCAGCGGCACGTGCGCACCAAGGGGCTGGACGTCGGCGTCGACCTCGCGGCGCGCGACTCGGCGACCATCGGCGGGCTGGTGGCGACCAACGCCGGCGGTCTGCACGTGCTGCGGCACGGGAGCATGCGCGCGCAGGTCGTGGGCGCCGAGGCCGTGCTGGCCGACGGATCCGTGATCAGCCGCCTCGGCGGCCTGGCGAAGGACAACACCGGCTACGACCTGGTCTCGCTGCTCTGTGGCAGCGAGGGCACGCTGGGGGTCCTGACGCAGCTGCGGCTCCGGTTGGTGCCGGTGCTGCCCCACCGCGCGGTGGCACTCCTGGCGCTGCCCTCGGTGCAGGTCGCCGTTGACCTGCTGCCGGCATGGCGCCGACTGCTTCCCGATCTGGTGGCGGCAGAGCTGTTCCTCGCCGAGGGCCTCGCGCTGGTCCGGGCCCACTCCGGTCTTGCCGCGCCGTTCTCGACCCAGCACCCGGCGTACCTCGTCCTGGAGTGCGCCGGCACCGTCGACCCGACGGACGGGCTGGTGGATGCGCTGGCAGCGGTCGAGGGAGTGGTGGACGCGACCGTCGCGACGGACCCGGCGGCGCAACGCGCCCTCTGGGCCTACCGCGAGCAGCACACCGAGGCGATCAGTGCGGCGGGGATCCCGGTGAAGCTCGACGTGTCGGTGGCGCTCGGACGACTGCCGGAGCTGGTCGGGTCGCTGCCGGCGACCGTCGCCGATGCGGCACCCGGCGGACGGCTCATCGTGTTCGGCCACGTCAACGAGGGCAACCTGCACGTCAACGTCCTCGACGCGGCCAGTCGGGCGGAGGAGGTGACCGATGCCGTGCTGCGGCTGGTCGCGCAGCTCGGCGGCAGCATCAGCTCGGAACACGGCGTCGGGCGCGCGAAGGCTGCCTGGCTGGGCCTGTCGCGGTCGCCGGAGGAGATCGCGGCGATGCAGGCCGTGAAGCGCGCGCTGGATCCGCAGGGGCTGTTGAACCCCGGCGTGCTGCTGCCTCGACAATGACCGACGTGAGCACGCCTGCGCATCGTGTCGTCGTCATCGGGTCCGGGTTCGGTGGCCTGTTCGCGGCGAAGGCGTTGCGTCGTACGCCGGTAGACGTCACCCTCCTCGCGAAGACGACCCATCACCTGTTCCAGCCGCTGCTCTACCAGGTCGCGACCGGCATCCTGTCCGAAGGCGAGATCGCGCCCGCGACCCGCGAGGTGCTGCGCCGCCAGCGCAACGCGCGGGTGCTGCTCGGCGAGGTCACGAACATCGATCTGGCGGGACGCACCGTGATCTCGCAGGCGCCGACGGGTACGACCGTGACGCCGTACGACACCCTGATCGTCGCGGCCGGCTCGACGCAGTCCTACTTCGGCAACGACCGGTTCGCCGAGTTCGCGCCCGGGATGAAGTCGATCGACGACGCGCTCGAGCTGCGTGGGCGCATCTTCAACGCGTTCGAGATGGCCGAGCTCGCCACGGACCCGGACGAGATCGACCGGTGGCTGACGTTCGTCGTCGTCGGTGCCGGCGCGACGGGCGTCGAGATGGCCGGTCAGATCAGCGAGCTGGCCCGGCGGACACTGCGCGGCGACTTCCGCAACATCGATCCCGCGACTGCGCGCGTCGTGCTGCTCGACGCCGCGGACGCGGTGCTGGGCAACTTCGGGCAGAAGCTGTCGGACAAGGCGGCCCGGCAGCTCAAGCGCATCAAGGTCGACGTACAGCTCCGCGCGAAGGTCGTCGACGTCGACGCGACGGGCATCGACGTCGAGGACGCAGGGGGCACGCGCCGGAGGATCTCCTCGATGTGCAAGATCTGGGCGGCTGGCGTTGCCGGGTCACCGCTCGGTGGACTCCTCGCCGAGCAGACCGGCGCCGGCACCGACCGTGCCGGCCGCGTCGTGATCGAGGGCGACCTCACGCTGCCCGGGCATCCCGAGGTGTTCGTCGTCGGCGACATGACCGCGGGCCAGCCCGGCGTCGCTCAGGTCGCGATCCAGGGCGGCCGGTACGCCGCGAAGCAGATCCGGCGCCGGTTGGCCGGTCGCGGGCCGTCAGGGCCGTTCGTCTACAAGGACAAGGGCAGCATGGCGACGGTGTCGCGGTTCCACGCCGTCGTGAGCATCAAGAACGTCCAGTTCGCTGGCTTCGTCGCCTGGCTGATGTGGCTGGGCCTGCACCTGTTCTACATCGTCGGGTTCAAGAGCCGGGTGACGACGTTGCTGCACTGGGCGGTGAGCTTTGTCGGTCGTGGTCGCTCGGAGCGCACGACGACGCTGCAGCAGGTCTACGCGCGGCAGGCTCTCGAGCAGGTCAGCGGTGGCCGCTCCGGAGCGGGCGGTGCCGGATCGCGGCGTACAGGATCTCGTTGAGCAGCTGCTCGTCCACCCGGTCGTAGGTGCTGAAGTCGAGAGTGGCCGAGAGCGCAGCCCCTGTCGCGCCCGGCTGGTTGACGTCGAAGGGGATGGCCGGGTGCACGGCGTCGTACGGCTTGAGGTTGGGCTTGTCACTCGACGACGACAGGAACGCCTCGTGCATCGGCGAGGCGAGCCGATCGAACAGGCTGATCGGCTGAATGGCGAAGATCTGCTCGATCGTGCGCAGCAGGGCGGGCATGGATCCCCACTGGTGGTTCGGGCCGGGCTTGGCCCAGGGGCTGGCGACCTGCAGGTAGTCGCGCAGCGCCGAGATGTGGTCACCGGCGACCTGCGTGTCGTCCTCGGTCTGCATCACCGCGGTCGACGACCAGAACGGTGAGTGGGACAGCGCGTCGACGAGGAGCCCGAGGGCGTAGTCGTTGTCGGCGACCATCGACTGCGGCGTCGGGTTGCCCACGGTGGTCGCAAGCGTGTGGTTCTGCGGCAGCGACATGTAGATGAAGCTCGGCATGATGTCCTTGCCGGTCTTCTTGTAGACGTCGGCCCAGTGCTTCAGCGTGAACGGCGTCGCCAGCTTGCGTCCGTCGCAGTCGTCGGTGGCCGTGCCCGCGGGTGCGCTGCCGACGCTGAATGCCGGTGACGGGCCGTCGGGCGCCTGCCCGTCCCGCAGGGTCAGGACGCGGCAGGTGTCCGAGTAGGAGATGTCGCCGTCCTTCCAGCCCGGCGCCTTGTAGGCGTCCATGTTGCCCGACTCACGGGCAGTCGACTCGCCGTAGATGGCCATCGAAAGGTTGCCGGGGTTGTCACTCGGCGGCGTCGCACCGGCCCGCTTGAACGCCTCGAAGATGAAGCCGCCTTCGGGGTCGTAGAGCTCGCTCTCGGCGTCCTGGATCTCCTTGCCGGGCTGGCCGGAGACGGATCCCTTGAGCGGGTCGCCGTTGCCGTGGCTGCCGCGGATCCCCTGGTCGTAGTCGGCTTCCCAGGTGCGTTCGTTGTGGTCGGTCGCCGCCGCACCGGACGTCCACGAGTGGCCGGTGACAGAGACCTCGGCGTCCGAGAAGAAGTTGTCGCCCAGGCTGTAAGGAGTGGCCATCTTGTGGTGGTTGGGCGTGACGTCGTTGCCGTAGAGGACGAAGGTCGGGTCCGCGCGGTAGCCGTTGTCCGTGGTCGGGAGGTCGCCGAAGTACTGGTCGAACGTCTTGTTCTCGGTGACGACGTACACGACGTGCTTGATGGGGGACTGCTTGCCCTTCGGCGGGCACAGTACCGGCGAGATGCGCACGCCGCGGCCCGGCTTGCACGCGTCGACGCTGGCGTCGTCGAGCTTGTCGTTGCTCACGACCGTGTCGGTCCAGCGGTTGACCGTCTGCGCCGACACGGGCAGGTCGACGACGGTCAGGGTGCCGTTGGTCTGGGTGCCGTTGATGAAGACGCTGCCGTTGTAGCCCAGGCTGGGGCCGATGCCCTTGGCGTTCGTGGCCCAGACCCGGTAGTGCTTGGCGTTGCCGGTGACGGTCAGCGCTGAGGGGTACCAGCCGGTCGGGATGTAGACGGGATGACCGGCGATGCGAGCTCCGGTGCGGCCGTCGCGGATCTCGATGGCGTTCATGCCGGCCAGCGCGACGAACAGCGTGGAGCCGTCGGGGCTCAGGGCCAGGGCGTCGGGATGGGCGCCGACCGGCACGCCCTCGACGGGGCGCACGCTCTCGGTGGCGACGACGTGCGGCGTACCCCGGACGTCGAGGACCGAGAGGCTGTCGTCGTTGGTGTTGGCGACGAAGAGCTTCGTGCGGTCGGCCGACAGCTGCACGGCCGAGGGGTGGTGGCCGACCTTGGTGAAGCTGATCTCCTTCGGGGCGGTCGGCTTGTTGAGGTCGACGACCGACACCGTGCCGACGCCGTTGCCGCGGCCGGCCTCGTCGGCCCAGTTGCTGACGTAGAGCAGCCTGCGGACGGGGTCGAGTGCCAGCCCGTAGGGGTCCAGCCCGAGGGCCGCTCGGCCGACAACGGAGTCGGTGCGGCTGTCGATGACGCTGACGCGACCGCACGCGTTGCGCTTGCCCGGGCAAGCGCCGTCGCTTGGCTCGCTGAGAGTCCCGGCCGCCAGCACGTAGTCGCCGTACGTCAGCAGCTGTCCCGGGTAGCTGGTGACGCGGATGCCGTCGATCGCCGGGACGACCTGGTTGCCGGCCGGGGATCGGCCGAGCACCCCGTCGATGGCGCCGTGGACCGGGAACGTCGCCTCCTGCGTGAGGTCCTGGCTCTGCAGCTTCGGACCGGCCCACTGGTAGCGGAAGACACGGTTGGCGTTGCCGCCCGATGCGTAGATGCGTCCGTCCCTGGTCTCCGTGACGCCTTCGAACAGGTTGCCCGCTGTCGTCTGCGTCGTGGCGAGCGTCGTCTGGTCCACGGCGGTCAGGCCTTGTACGCCGCCGCTGTCGGAGGTGACCACGACCTTGCCGTTCGAGGTGGGCGTGATCCCGAGCGGGAAGCGGAGCACATCGACGCTGTGGCCGGCCGGGCGAAGGCACCAGCCGTTGGGGAGGGTGCCGACCGTTGCGGGGTCCTTGGTGCAGTCCGCTTCCGCCTTCACTGCCGCGGGTGCGGACTCGGCGGCGTCGCCGCTGTCGGCCTCCGTCGGCCGGTCTCCCGTCAGCGACAGGAACCGCTGGTCGGGGCTCACGGTCGCGCTCTCCGGCGGCGCGCTGTCGGCTCCACTGGTGAGTACGACGGCCGTCAGGCCGGAGCCGGTCAGGGCGGCACAGGCGAGCACGGCGAGCAGGGTGCGGCGGGACACGGTTCGCTCCGTCGGTCGGGGGCTGGCGCGCGGTTACCGGTGAGTTTCGCCGCGGTGATCAGAAACCCTGCCGCAGTCCGGATGCGGTGTTCGTCAACCCCTCGGGCCGGCCCTGTGGATGATGATTGAGCTTGTCCACAGATGGCGAAAGTGCCTGCGGGATAAGGGAAATTGTCCGATGGGCGAGGTAGTCTTCGCTCATGTGTTCGAAGGGCTCGCTCGAGGCGGAGGTCGACGCGTTGGCCGCCGTCGACCCCTGCGGGCTGCCCGTCGCCGGCTTGCAGGAGCTGATCGCGCGGGCCACAGCGGCCGGCCGCCGGCTCGACGGGGTGCTCTCGCGGGCGCTCGGTGAGCTGCAGGTCCGGGGCAGCGGACAGGTCCCCGACCCCGACCTGGCCGGCGCCGCGCTGTCGACCGCGGCCTGGCTGCGGCACACGGCCGGCTGCACCGGCACCGCCGCCGGCGGGCAGATCCGCACCTCGGTCGCGCTGCGGGAGCTGCCCACGGTCGCGGCCGCGGTGGTGGACGGCGAGATCACCCTGGCGCACGCCCGGGCGCTGGCCAAGCTGGTCGGCAGGATCGACCCGGCCGCGCTGCTGGCCTGCCAACCCGAGCTGCTCGAGGTCGCCCGCCGCTGCGACCCCAACCAGCTCCGGGACTACGTGCGGCACCTGATCGCGACCTGGTGCGAACCCGTTCTCGAGGCGGAGGAGGAGTCGGCCGAGGATCGGCGGTTCCTGCAGTTCCACAACAAGCACAACGGCTCCTGGCGGGGCATCTTCGAGCTGTCCGACGCCGACATGGAGCCCCTGCTGACCGTCATCGAGACCCTCGCCCGCCGGGCGGGCAACGACGATGCACGCTCAGCCGGGCAACGCCGGGCCGACGCCCTGGGTGACATCGGCCGGCTCGCCGCCCGCCATGGCGACCTGCCCGACGCCGGCAGAACGCGTCCGCGCGTCAGCTACGTGGTTTCCGCAGCGTGGGCGATCCGGATGCCCAGCCCCGCGCAGCGCGCCCTCGGCACCGACGCCCTGCCGTCGGCCGGGTTCGTCGTCGACCTCGACCAGCACCCGGGTGCCGACTGCGCCGCCGGGCCCTGGACCGGACCCGCGACCCGCACCCAGATCGAGACGCTGCTGTGCGACGCGCAGATCGAACGCGTCGTCCTCGACGAACATGGTCAGGTCATCAGCCTGACCACGCTGACCGACCAGATCACCACCGGCCAACGCCGCGCGGTCGCCGCCCGCGACCGCTGCTGCGTCGCCAAGGGCTGCACCAAGCCACCCGCGTTCTGCGACGTCCACCACCTCAGAGCCCGCGCCGACGGCGGCACCACAGACGTCGGCAACCTGGTGCTGCTGTGCCGACGACACCACGTCATGTGGCACCGCCAACAGCTCACCATCACCGACCTACGCGTCCCCTGGCTCCTCCCACAACCCAGAGCACCCGCACCGCGCTGACGCGGGCTCGCCCGCCCTCGCTACCTGGTCGGAATCTCCAGCCGGAGTCACCTGCCCAGCCGTGAGCTACCCGGGCAGGTAGCGGTCGGGATGCACAAGGCCGTCGACTCGGAGATGGGTTTGCCGAGCAGCTCCACCAGCGCGTCGCGGATGCTGGCATTCCTGACGCCCGCTGAGGTGAGCAGGAGCTTCAACGTGTCTCCACGATGTGGTTCGGCCAGCGAACGACCTCCGGATTCAGCGGGTCGCTGTTGTCGAGGACGATGTCCGCGTGGTCGAACGGCGATGCAGCCTCTCGGTAGAGAGCGTGAGCAGGCAGGTATCGCTGCTCGTAGCGGCGCTGCACCTCGCCGGGCCCGCCGAGGAGCTCTGAATCGCGCACCAATGCGCGCGCAACAGTCACCGATTCCGGCACGTGCAGGTAGATGCTGAGATCCCAGTGCTGCCGAAGCTCGGGACGGAGGAGGAACACTCCGTCGAGGAGAAGGGCCGCGTACGGCGACTCCATCTGCGTGTGGGCGATTGACGCCGCGTCTGCTCGGAAGTCGAACGAACCCGTCTGCACCTGATCGGCCCCTGCGCGATACGGCAGCAGAAGGTGCTCGGTCAAGGACTCGTAGTCGAAGGAGTCCAGGTAGTAGCCGTGCGGTGACTCGTCGCCACGACGATGGCGGACCGCGCGCGGGTTGTGCCAGTCGTCGACGGACACCCGAAGTGCAGGGCGATTGAGCCGGCCGGCCAGGGTTTCGGCGAGGGTCGTCTTGCCGGCGGCGTCGGGGCCGTCGATGGCCACGATGACGCGGCGGTCGGGGCTCAGCTGCTCGACGGCAGCCGCAAGTCGCTCGAGGACAGTCAGGGACTCGCGGCCGTCAGTCGTCCCGTCGGACCGGACGCGACTCACGCAGGCGTCGTACCGAAGTCGACAGACGTCGTACCGAAGTCGACAGACGCAGTCGGTACGACGCCGCCCTGTCGGCCCGGCGCGCGCTGGTCGTCCCAGTAGAGGTTGGTGTGCGCGATCACCTTGTCGGGGGTGGGAGCGCCGTACTCCGAGAGGTCTTCGGTCGTGTGCGCGTCACCGACCAGCGTGGCGTCGTAGCCGCGCACCAACGCGCCGTGCAGGGTCGACCGGATGCACATGTCGGTCTGCGCACCCGTCACCACCAGCCGCCCGACGCCGTGCTGGGCGAGCACGTCCTCGAGGTCGGTGTCCTCGAACGAGTCGCCGTACTGCTTGTGCACAAGCGGCTCGGACTCGTCGCGCTTGAGCTCGGGAACGTACTGCCAGCCCTCGCTGTCGCGCGGCATGTTGCGCGGGTCGTTGTGCTGCACCCAGACAACGGGGACTCCCTCGCCACGCGCCTTGTCGACGAGCGTGTTGATGTTGGCGATCACCTGCTCGCGGTCGTGGGCTCCCGTCACGACATCGTTCTGCACGTCGATGACGAGCAGCGCGGTGTCGGGGCGCTCGGACAGCGTGGTCATGCGGAATCTCCTCAGCGCGGGATAGGCAGCATGGCCACGCTAGAGCCGGGCACCGACACGATCCAGCGTCAGGGCTTGAGGTGCCCCATGACGAGCTCGTGCCGGCTGTTGGACGTGTCCACGAAGGCACCCCAGACGCTGCCGTCCGGCGCCAGCGCGACGTCGATGAAGTCGAGAATTCCGTTGTTGCACCGACCGGGCCCGCACGCACCGAAGGCGAGTGGCGCGTCCGGGGGCGTCACCGCCGCGGTCACGATCTTCGGCCGGGCAGCCGTCGGGTTGTCGACCCGAGCCAGGTAGCCGGTGAAGGTGACGTCGCGGTAGCTGGCCTTCCACGGCGCGCCGTGTGAGTTCGTGCTCGCCATGTACGCCAGCGCGAGCCGGCCCTGCGCGTCGATGTCGATCGCCGGCCCCCACGCCTCCTTGATCCCGCGCGGGGAGACGCGCAACGGCTTGCCGAAGGACTTGCCGCCGTCGTTGGACACCGCGAGGTACGGCTGTCGATCGAGGGCGATCCAGAAGAAGAAGACGTGCCCGGCCTTGTCGGCCATCACCGTTGCCTGGTAGTCGCTCTGGCCGCTGCCCGGCGCGACGAAGCCGAAGCCGCCGGACAGGGTGGTGTTCATGCCGTTCTTCGCGACCTGGGTCCGCGTCCAGGTGACGCCCTCGTCGTGGCTGACGGCCAGCCAGGGCTGGCTGCACCAGCCGCGCGGGACGTAGAGCGCCCCGTCCGGCCCGGCGAAGATCGCTCCGACGTCGCCGAGGCAGTGGCCGGGGATCCCGCTGTCGCCGCTGTCGGCCGCCGGGGTGTTGGGCGCCGGGTCGGCGAACGCGAAAGTCCCGGTGGGCACGAAGGTCTGCCCACCGTCGAGGGACCGGTCGCAGCCGGAGGCGAAGCTGTAGCCGTTGTAGCCGACCGTCTGCGAGCAGTTGTAGACGACGTTGGGGTAGCCGACGGTCGGGCTCGTCACCGGCGGACCCGCACTGATGCTCTGGTGGTCCGACAGGTTGCACGCGGCCGGCAGCGTGGTCCAGTCGTCTCCGCGGTTGTCGCTGTACGACATCAGCTGGCAGGTCCCGGCGAGGTCCGACTTGTAGACCCGGCTGGTGGCCTTGTCGACGTACAGGAACGGGTCGAGGGTCTCGACGTGGCCGGGCGGCGTCACGTCCTTCCACGTCCTGCCGTTGTCCGTCGACCGGACGACGCCACCCATCACGGTGCTGTAGATGGTGCCGTCCTTGGCGATCCCCACGTTGGGCTCACCTGCGCCGGAGAAGCCGGTCCGGACCAGCTGCGCCCGGGCGCTGCTGCCGGCGGTTGCCGCAGGGGTGAGGGCCGCGACGCCGAGTACGGCGGCGGCCGCGGTCAGGAACCAGGAGCGCCTCATATCCGCTGCTTCGACGGCCGGCCGCAGATCCCTCCCGTCAGCGCCCGAGCGCATGTGACGAAGCAGACTCCACCGGCCCGGCGAAGCGGTGCAGCCCGAACGACGCGACGTCCGGGTCGGCTGTTCCACCGGTGGCCAGATCGGCCAGCACGATTCCCATCAGTGCGGAGAACTTGAAGCCCTCACCGGAGTCGCCGCAAGCCACCGTGATGCCGCCGGGGAGGGTGTCGATGACGAAGCGGTGATCGGGTGACTCCGTCCACGAGCAGACCTGCGCATCGACGACCTCCGGCCGGATCGACGTGAGATCGCGTCGGACCCGCCTGGCTGCCATCGCGGTCAAGCCGGCGTCCGGCGTGCGATCAGTGTCGCCGTCCTCGAGGTCGCGCAGCTGCCGGTCCAGCCCGACCTTGTAGCCGATGCCCGGGGTAGGCATCGCATACATGGCGGGGTCGTCGTCGGTCGGTCCGTCGTACAGGCAGGGCAGGTCGGTGTCGCTCGGCCCGCCCACATGCACGACCTGCTCCAGCACCGGCCTCAGCGGCACGTCGACGCCCAGGCCGGCGAGCAGCTTGCCGGCGCCAGGACCAGGGGCGAGTACGACGGAATCGGTGTCCAGCGTGCTGCCGTCCCGGCAGGTGAGTCGCACACCGGTCCCTCGCGCATCGACCTCGAGCACCTCGGCGCCGATCACCGTCGTACCGCCTGCAGCCGTGAACAGCGCAGCTTGCGCAGCCATCGACGACGCCGCGAGGATCGGCCCCGCGTCGGGCTGCCAGATCGCGTCGCGACCGTCCGGCCGAAGACCGGGGAAGTGCGCACCGACCTCAGCCGCGTCGACCTGCTCGTGCGCGACGTCCTCCGAGGAGAGCGCACGGCGGACGTCGTCGAGATGGGAGCCGTCCCGCCACAGCAGACCCCGCCGCAGGAAGACCGGCCGACCGGCACGTGACGCGAGGCGCTCCATCGCCTCGACGCTGCGCCGGGCCAGCCGGACCCGGACCGCATCGGGGTGGGTGAGCCGCCACAGCCGGGTCGGCCCCGGCGAGGAGGACAGTGGGTTCGCGATGCCGTGCCGGTCCAGGAGCACCACGTCGTGGCCCCGGGCGGCGAGCTCGGCGGCCGCCGGGAGCCCCCAGGCGCCGGCTCCGACGACGACGACGCGCATGTCACCACGCTAGCCAGGCAGGGGAGGGCGGCTCGAGAGCGAACTCCTAGCCGCGTGCGCCTTCTGCTGCCTCCGCTTCTCGTCGCCGGCCTGCTGCTGACCGGTGCCGGGCCTGCTACCGCGGCTGATGTGCCGCTGGTCGACGACCCGACGGCGTACGTCGACCCGATGATCGGCACCGGCGGTGACGGCTTCACCGTGCCGGGCGCGGCGACGCCGTTCGGGCTGACCCAGGTGTCGCCCGACACGATCAACCCGCTGGCCTACACGGGCTACAAGTACGAGGACGCCGCCATCCGCGGGTTCTCCTTCTTGCACATCAACGCGGCCGGCGTCCCCATCGGTGGGGAGCTGCCGTTCCTGCCGGTCACCGCCCCGGTCACCGACCCGTCGGATCCCACCCGGTTCGCGGTGCCGTTCACGCACGCGACCGAACACGCAGCCGCCGGCAGCTACGACATCGTGCTCGGCAACGGCGTCTCGGTGGCTCTCGCCGCGACGCCGCACGGCGGGCTGCAGACCTATACGCCGCCGCCGGGTGTCGCGGTCACCGTGCTGGCCGACGTCGGGCGCAGTGCCGCCGCCGTGCACGACTCCCGGGTGAGTCTCGTCGCGCCGGACCGGCTCGAGGGCTCGACGGTCGTGCCGTGGGGCGGCTCCGGCTACACCGCCCACTTCTCGGCGCGGTTCTCCTCGCCGGTCGCGACGACGAGCACCTTCGTCGGATCTGCGACCTCGAGCGCGACCACCGCAGCTGGGCACGGCGCCGGTGCGCTGCTGACCTTCGCGCCCGGCCAGGCCGTGACGGTGTCGGTCGGCGTCTCGCTCGTCAGCACCGCAGGAGCCCGCGCCAACCTGGCTGCCGAGATCCCGGCGTTCGACCTCGTCACCGCGCAGACCGCCGCGCGAAACGCATGGAAGCGCGAGCTGTCGCGGATCCGGATCGGCGGCGGCTCGGCCTCGGACCTGCGCACCTTCTACACGTCGCTCTACCGGGCGTTCCTCAACCCCGACGTCGACAGCGACGTGGACGGTCAGTACCTCGGCGCGGACGGTCAGCCGCACCACAGCAATCGCCCGCACTACGAGAACTACTCGCTCTGGGACACGATCCGCGGCGAGAACGCGCTGCTGGCCACCCTCGTCCCCGATCGCTACCGCGACATGGTGGCGTCGCTGTCGGAGTTCGCGGCGCAGGACAGCGGGACGTTGCCGCGGTGGGCGCTGCACAACACGCATCCGAACTACATGAACGGCGACCCGGCGATTCCCACGATCGCCGAGGCCGTCTGCCGCGGCATCGCCGACGATCCCGAGACGCTCTACCAGCAAGCCCGACACCTCGCCTACGACCTGCGACCGGCTGACAACCTGCGGCTCGGCTACAGCCCCACCGATGCGGCCACGACACTGGAGTACGCCGACGCCGACTTCGCACTGGCGCTGATGGCCCGGCGGCTCGGCCACACCGCCGATGCCGCGGAGCTGACACAGCGGTCGCTCGCCTGGCAGAAGCTCTACGACAAGGGCTTCCTCAAGCCGCGGGCCGCCGATGGCAGCTTCCCGGCCAACTACGACCCGACGATGGAGACCGGCTACCGCGAGGGCACCGGCTGGCAGTACCTGTGGCTGGCGCCGCATGACATGGGCGGGCTGCAGACGCAGTACGACAAGGACGGCTTCGGCTACGCCAGCCGACTCGACCACTTCTTCTCCGTGCCCGCGACGACCGCCGTACCGGGGAACCCCGTCGTACCGCAGGTCCAGTCCGGCGAGACCGCGTTCGGCACCAACTACTACGGCGACCAGTACGTCCCAGGCAACGAGCACGACCTGCAGGCGCCGTACGCCTACGACTGGACCGACCGGCCCTCGACCGGCCAAGCCGTGATCTCGAGCGAGCGGTCGCTGTTCAACGACACGCCGTACGGGCTGCCGGGCAACGACGACCTCGGCTCGATGGCCGGTTGGTACGTCTGGACCGCCCTCGGCATCTATCCGCCGGCTACCGGTGCCCCCATGCTCGTCGTCGGGTCGCCGCTGTTCCCGCGGGCCGAGATCGACCTCGGGGGCGCGACGCCGTTCGTCATCGACGCGCCTGGCGCGTCGGCGCAGTCGCCGTACATCACCGCAGCGACCGCCAACGGCCAGCCCCTGACGACGACGTGGCTTCCGGGGGCCGCGCTCGTTGCCGGTGGCCGCCTGCAGCTCACGATGAGCTCGACGGCCGGGACGTGGGGCTCTGCTGCGGCAGCACACCCGCCGTCGCTGTCGAGCGCCGGTCTCGCGCCGTTCGGCTGCGGCGAGCCGGCTGCACCGCCTGCGGACGTGCCCGAGCTGCCCGCCGCGCCGGTCGCCGTCCTCGCCGGCGTCGTCCTGCTCGGGCTCGTCGCCCACCGGCGGGCGAGTCGTCCGATTCGCCGGTAACACGGCTGTTCCGTCGGTACGTTCGCTTCGTGCGGGCGCGGTTTCTCATCGGTCTGGTGGCGTGCCTCGCGCTGGCCGCCTGCCAGGAAGACGGTACGTCGGGTGCCCCGACCGGCGCGACCACCGCGCAGTCCGTGCGACCGGAGGTCGACTCACGCACGGCGGCGCCGAAGCCCGTCCCCCGACCGCCGGACCAGGCGGCGAACGTCGCCGCCCTGCTGCGGGCGGCTCCCGGCGGCGACGGTGACTCGTGGAAGGACACCAGCGGTGTCGAGTACCGGCTCGGACTGGTGAACACGCCGGAGCTGTCCGAGTGCTACGGAAGCGCAGCAAGCCGCAAGCGCAAGCAGCTGACCGCCGCAGGCTTCCGGGCGATGTCATACACCGTCGACACGCACCACCGGCACGTCGCCGTCGTCTACCTGGCCGACGGCCGCAACCTCAACGTCTGGCTGGCCCGCAACGGCTACGCCAACGACCGCTACCTCGACGAGTTCCGGCACGAGAACCGGTCGCTCGCCGCACAGCTCGACCCGGCGTTCGCAGCGGCGAAGCGCGAGAAGCTCGGGCTCTGGGGTGCCTGCGGGGCGACCGCGCCGCAGGCGTTCTCGGCGCAGGCCGCGTCGCCGGCAGCCCTCGCGCCGGCGGCACGCGGCAGCTGCGAGCCGAGCTACCCGGATGTCTGCATCCCGCCGGCACCACCAGACCTCGACTGCCCCGACATCTCCTACCGCCGGTTCCGGGTGCTCGCACCGGACCCGCACCGGTTCGACGCCGACGGCGACGGCATCGGCTGCGAGACCGGCTGAGTCAGTCGAGGCCCAGCAGGCGCAGGCACGGCTCCAGGTTGAGGATCTCGATGTCGTCGCGGCGGCGCTGCTCCCAGTCCGCCCGCTCCATGATGAAGCGCAGGTGCTTGGTCGGTTTCCCCTCGCGGTCGTCGACAGACCAGCCGTTCTCCTGGTAGCCGAGGGCGCGGGTGACACCGAGCGAGTGGGGGTTGTCTGCGAACGCGGAGGTGACCGCGCGCTCTGCCCCGAGGCCGGCGAACGCGAGGTGCAGCACCGCGGCGCGCATCTCCTTGCCGATGCCCCTGCCCTGCTCGGGCCGGCCGAGCCACGAGCCCGTCTCGACCGTCCGGGTCACGAGGAAGGACGTGCCACCGACGCCTTGCATCCCGACCAGGCGACCGCCTTCGTAGACCGCGAGCTGGATCGTCCACTCGGCCGGCGTCAACGCCGCTCGCATGCCCCAGAAGTGCTGCATCCCCTGCTGCTGGAGGTAGGGCGGCTCGTGCCGCGTCCACGGGATGGAGAACGGCATCGCGGCCGGGTCGTGGATGCCGGCCGCGGCAAGGTCCATGAGTGCGGCTGCACGGTCGTCGTCCAGGTAGCGCAGGACGAGGCGGGGCGTCCGGAGCTCGAGTTCGAACAGCGGCCAGTGCCTCGCCGCGCTGGTCTGCTTGGACATGCCGCATGGTGGCGTACGCCGGGGCACCCGTCATCTCGAATTGTCCGGCCTGCGCAACGGGCCCGCAGTGTGATCCACTGCGCGCTGTGAGGCGGGGGGTCGTGGCAGCAGGGCTGCTCGTTGCGCTGACGGCATGCACGTCGTCGTCGGGATCGCACGCCGGCGGGCTCGCCTCGCCGTCGCCCGCTGTCGTGGCGTCTGGTACGCCGGTGCCGGCGTCGTCGAGCCCGGTCGTGCCGTCGCCGTCGGCCTCACCGGCAGGTCCGGTCATCACCGTCATCCCGACCGCCTTCTCGGGCGACTTCAGCACGCCGAGCGGCAACATCGCGTGCCACCTGACCGACGGCTGGGTCAACTGCCGGGCCAAGCACGAGCCGTGGAGGCCCGCACCGAAGACCGAGACCTGCAACCAGACGTGGCATACGACGATCGACCTGCACGCGAGCGGTGAGGCTGCGCTTCGCGGCGACTGCTACGAGATCGCCGATGTCGCCGCGCCGCCGCTCGCCTACGGGCACGCCTTCCAGCTCGGCCGGATCCGATGCGCTTCGCTCCAGACCGAGCTCGAGTGCCTCGTCGTCGACACCCACCGTGGCTTCACCGTCAACCGCAGCAGCTACCACCTGACGGCCGCGACTTCGCCGCTGGCGGTCGCCCCGGCGCCGCCGGGCTCCGCAGCTCCCGTCACGGTCCTACCGGTCGGTTTCGCCGGCGGCTTCAGCTACGACGGCATGGCGTGTGACATGTCCCAGGACGGAGTCGGCTGCATCGTCAACGGCCCGACCGGGTGGAAGCCGCCGCCGCGCGCCCACCCGTGCACCGACCAGCAAGGAGACACCTCCACGGAGGTCCACCTCGATCACGGCGTCGGTCGCGCGGTCCAGACCTGCCGGTTCGACAGCAACAGCGGCGGCCCGCCACTGGCTGCCGGCCGCGGGATCCGGATCGGGTCGATCGAGTGCCTGTCACGACAGCGCGACCTGAAGTGCACCGACCTGCGCAGTCGGCACGGCTTCGTCGTCAGCACGGCTCACTTCCGGGCGTTCTGACCCTCAGGCGGCGTAGTTGCGCAGCACCCGCAGCGCAGCCTCGGCGTACCTGCCTGTGGTGCTGAGACCCGAGTCCTCAGGGCTGATCCGTTGCGCACCGACGCGGCAGAAGGCACCGGCCGACCCTTCGATCCGCCCGTCGGTCTCCGGGTCACCGAAGGTCCACACGGTCAACCCGTCGGGTGCGGTCAGCTCGCAGTACACGTCGTGCGGTTCCTCGCCCGCGATGGTGAAGGCATAGGGGAGCGTCCGGTGCGCCAGCCAGGCGATGTGCCGCAGCCGGTCGGTGTCGGGGTAGGGCACCCGCAGCCCCTCCGCGATGTCCAGCGCGTGGGCCCAGTGCTCGGCGAGCCGCGTCGTCGCGAGGGCAGCCGGCTTCAGCGGCGCCGCAGCCCACGGCAGTCGAACGTCCGGATCCGCCGCTCGCAGAGCGGCCACCGCGGCGGCTCTCGCGGTGCGCCACCGCTCGAGCACCTGCTGCCCCGGTGCGCGCTCAGACGCGACCCAACGATCCATCATGTCGTCCATCGACGTCGCTCCGACGAGCGCGTCGGGGAGCGCGTCGGCGAGGCTCCTGCCCTTGGTGCTGAGGAGCACGGATTCCTCGGACTGGGCGAGATGCAGGAGGACGTCGGCGATCGACCAGCCGGCGGCACCCGACGGCGCCTGCCAGGCGTCGTCGTCCAGTCCCGCGACCATGTGGTCGATCTCCTGCTGCTCAGCGGCCAGGTCGTCGATGACGTTCATGACCACGGGACCCTACGGTCGGCGCGCGTCACGCCGACACGGGGTTGTCGTGGACAGCGCTGCCTGTCCGCGAGTCATCCATACGTGACCGTATCCATCCGGCCTACTGCGCGGTGCGAGCTGCTTCCCGTCGGTGGTAGTCGGCGAGCAGCGCATCGGCCAGGTGCGGTTGGTCTGATAGCAGCTTCTGCATCGCGCCGAACCCGACCGACAGCAGCGTTGTCCGCGTTCGGGTGACGACCGTTGCGGTGCGGAGCCGTGAGTCGAGCAGCCCGATCTCACCGACGAGAGCGCCCGGCGCGAGGGTCGCGACCACCGTCCCACCGGTCAGTACCTCTGCGCTGCCGTCGAGGATCAGGTAGCACGTGTCACCGGGCGTGCGTTCCTGGATGAGCGGCCAGTCGGCCGGCACCGTGACGACCTTGCCGATGTCGGCAAGTCGGGTCAGCTCGCGGTCGTCGCAGTTCGTCAGCGTCGGCAGGCCGGCCAGCGTCGCGACCGTCTGGCGCCGCTCCGACCGCGGGCCGGGCGGGAGACCGCGCATCAGATGGCCCGCTCAACGTGCATCATCCGCGCCAGCGCCTGCAGGACCTTCAGGGAGATCGCCGGCACGTCCATCAGCAGCTGCCAGAACTCACGCTGCGGCAGCTCCATCACCGAGCCGTCGGCGGTCATCGTCACGGTCGCCAGACGCGGCTGCGGGTCGAGCAGCGCGAGCTCGCCGAAGTGATCCCCGGGGCCGAGGACGCTCACGACATGTCCGTCGCGTGTCACCTCCGCCTTGCCGCTGGTGATGATGTAGAACTCGCGGCCGGCGGCGCCCTGCTTGACCAGCACCTCGCCGGCGCGCTGGGGCGACTCGTAGCCGAGCCGGTCGACCAGGGCCAGCTCTTTGGCGTTCAGCGTGCGGAAGAGCGGGACGGCGCGAAGGTGCTCGAGACGAGCCTTGCCACGTGACATGTTTCCCCCCGGGGGTCGGGTACCGGACCAACCGACGGCCAGCGTCGCGCCCGGCGCGGGGACAAGCGGTAGGGGCGCCGCCCTACATTTTCCCGCTTTGTCAGGTGCTGGCGACGACGATCAGATGCGTACGGTGCAAGAGGCCTGCGAGGACGAGGCGGCCGGGGCGACGTCCTGACAGGATTCGCAGGTGACGGTCCGCGAGGCACGAACGGATGAGGCGACGGCGGTCGTCGCCTGTTACGCGTGGCTGTTCGCGCCGCCCGGCTCCACACCGCCGCAGTGGGAAGGGGCCGTCGCGGCGCAGCGCGTGCGCGACCTCATCAGTGATGACCGCGCCGTCGTCCTGGTCACCGAGGACCTGTCGGGGTTCTGCACTGTGGTTCTGGATCTGCCCTCCGTGCGGTTCGGCCAGCGCGCGTGGGTCGAGGACCTCGCCGTCGACCCGTCGCGGCGGTCCGAAGGCCTCGGGAAAGCCCTGCTCGATGCTGCCAAGGCGTGGGCGAAGCAACGCGGCGCGTCCCACCTGGAGCTCGACAGTGGCGACCTGCGCGTCGATGCGCACCGGTTCTACGAGCGGGAGCAGCCGACCTGGACCAGTCGGTGCTTCGGCTGGTGGTTGGGCTGAGCGTGGTGTACCAGCGGGGACTTCCGGCCAGCGCTCGGCTACAGCTCCCGCAGCCGCGCGGCGTCCACGCGTCCGAGGACGCGACCCGAGATGCCTGTCGTGACGGCGCTCCCCGCCAGCACGACGAGGACGAGGATCGCGAGCAGCCCGCCGGGGATAGCCGGGTGCTCGGGCGCCGGGTCGAAGATCCCGTTCAGCACCTTCACGAGCTCGGCCGCGATCACGGCACCGACGACGAGGCCACCAACCAGCCCTGCCACCACCATCGCCCGCGCCTCCGTCCACAGGAAGCCGGCCCGTTGTCGTGGAGTGGCCCCGAGCAGGGCGAGGACGACGAGGCTGCGTCGACGCTGTGACAAGCCGACGATCAGCGCGAGCACGCTGCTGGCGACGGCCAGCAGGAACCCGAAGCCGAGGGTGAGCTTGGCGAGCCCGGCCAGGTTGCCGGCCGCGAGTCCGGTCGCTGAGGTGACGGTGGCGCCCCCGCTCTTGGTGTCGGCGACCGTGGCACCGACCGGGGCTCTGTTGCGCAGCAGTGCGGCCACGCGCGCGGGATCGCTGGTCCGCACGAGAAGTGTCTGTACGGCGGAGGACCCCGTCGCGGTGGCGATGTACGTCGCGTTGGCGACGACGAAGCTGTCCCTCGGTGCGGTCGCGAACTCGGTGACGACGCCTGCCACATGGAACGGCACGGTGACGTACTGGCCGTTTGCGTTCTGCAGTCGAAGCCGCACCAGGTCACCGACATGGAGCTGGTAGTCGTGCAGCGTCTCCTGGGCGAGCAGCGCGCCGTCTGGTGTGCCGGCAAGCCGCGACAGGGTTGCCTTGATGGTGGAACCCGGCGTGAACGCGTTCTGCAGAGGCGCTGCGCGGCCGATCGTGCGGGCATCGATGCCGTACAGGTCCTGGAGGTCGGGGCCGACATACGCGAGCCGGTGCTGCATGCTCTCGACTGCCTGCGCTCCCGGCACCTTTGCGATCCCGGGGTCGAGCGTGGCTCCGCGCGTGTCCGGCGGCAGGGTCATCGCGACATCCGACCCGACCGTGAGCGCCACGTCGACGCGGGCCTGCCGGTCGTACGTCGTCGTGAAGATGGCAGTCGACACGGTCACCGCGATGGCGACGGCGAGGCCGGTCGCACCGCGGGCCACCAGGCCTCGGCGCCGCCGTACAACGGCAGCTCGGATGTCGGGCACGGACCCGGAGCTGTCCGTACGCGGCCGACGGTGTTTCCGGCTCAGCGCAGCTGCGGTGATGCGCCAGGCCAGGAGGGCAAGACCCGGCCAGGCCAAGGCCGGGGCGAGCAGCGCTGCGTAGTTGACCGAGGCGACCGGGATGCCCTCCGGTACGACGACGACGCTGTAGCCGCCGCGCGAGGTCAGCCAGAACACGAGCGCCGACGTTCCGATGAGGAAGAGGTCGGCGCCGAGTCGCAGTGGCAGCGGCAACCGGATCGCCGGCGCGGCGGCGACAGCTTGCTGCACTGTCGGCGCGCCGCGACGGATCAGGCGAATGACCGGCGCGAGTTCGACCAGGGCGGCAAGGACCAGCCCGGCAACAACGGCGCCGACGGCCCATGCCGTCGACAGTCGGGCACCGCTGCCGAGCGTAAGGCGCAGCGCCGCTGCTGCCCCGACCAGACCGAGGGCGCCCCCGAACAACCCATCGGCCGCGGCGGTCGCTCCGACGAGGACGGCTGACCGGGACGGGGACGCACCCCGAAGTCGTAGAAGGCCGAGCTCGCGGGTCTGTCGCTCGCGTCGCATGGCGACGACCAGCGCGCACACCACCCCCGCTAGCACGACGCCGGGGATGCCGAGCAGCAGAACGAGCAGCTGCGCGTAGATCGCATCCTGTCGCGCACCGAGAAGGGCAGCACCGAGGTCGTTGCCCACGAGCGCGGCGCCGGCAACCTCTGACGCGTAGTGGTTGGCCCGACCGGCTGACAGGGCATACGCCGCCGCCGGATCGGACGGCAGCCGGTCGTGCCGGAACCGTGCGTGCAGCTGGTGCACCACCGTGGCATGGCCTTCGACGAGCGTGCTGAAGACCGCGCTGGGGACCAGCAGCACGTTGTCCGGTGGTGCGCTCGCTCCCGCGCCGGCCGGTGCCCCGACCACCTGGAAGAACGAGTCCGCAGCGGGGAGGTCGACGACTCCGTCCACGCGCGCCCGGGCCGCAGGCCCGACACCGATCACCTCGACGACGGACCCCGGTCCGGCGGCGAGGTTGGCAGCGGTCTGCTGCTGCAGCAGGGTGCCGGTCGCCGAACCCAGCAGTGGTCGGAGCTCTCGGGGCGCGAAGGCTCCGTAGTCAGTCGGCAACGAGACGACGTAGGCAGCTCCGGTGGTGCGAGTGCCTGTCGCCGACGTCGAGCGTAAGCCAGCCACGCGCGCGTAATCGACGGCCCGCTGACCCAACAGGTCCGGCACCGCGCTCAGTGCCTTGCCGGCCTCTGCCGCGTCAGCGCCGGCGACGAGCTGCACCTGCCAGTCGACGGGGGCCGCGGCCGCTGCACGGACCGTCAGCTCGCTGCGGCTGTGCGCGACGAGCGAGCCGAGCGAGGCGAGGAAGGACACGAAGAGCCCGATGGCGAGCCCTGCTGCGAGGAACTCCGCCCGCCGCGCCCGCAGCCCGGCTTGCAGGTAGCGCAGAGCGGTCATGCCGCGATCCGCCCATCGCTCAATGCGAGGTGCCGAGGGAACATCGCCGCGACCTCGACATCGTGCGTAGCGATGAGCAATGCGGTCTCAGACCGGGCCGCCAGCTCGCGCATCATGGTGAGCACGCGCTCCCCGGCGGCGCGATCGAGCGCGCCGGTCGGCTCGTCGGCGAGCAGCAACCGCGGGGCGAGCACCACGGCGCGGGCGATGGCGACGCGCTGCTGCATGCCACCCGAAAGCTCGGCGGGCAGTGCGTCGGTCGCGCCGCCGAGACCGAGCTCCTCGAGGGCATCCCGGGCCTGGTCGACGGCTGCGGAGGGATCGACGCCGCGGAAACGGAGGCCGAGTGTGGCGTTGTCGAGCGCGGACAGCTCTGGCACCAGCGAGGGAACCTGGGGCACGTAGGCGATCTCCCGCGACGTGATGCCCAGGGTGAGTCGACCGGCCGTTGGCGGCAGCAATCCGGCCATGACCAGCAGCAGGGTCGTCTTGCCGCTGCCCGATCGCCCTGTCACCGCGTACTGCTCGCCGGTCTCGACGCTGAGGTCGACGCCGTCGAGGATGCGGCGTTCGCCGTACTGAAGTACGACGTCCATGGCGTTGCTCAGGATCATGCGGATACCAGTCGTCCGTCGCGCAGGTGCAGTACGCGATCGGCACGGGAGGCGACGACCTGGGAGTGCGTGATGAGCACGGTCGCGCCCTGTTCGGGGCGGCACTGCTGCAGCAAGTCGAGCACGTCGCGCTCCTCGGCGCTGCTGATCTCCGCCGTGGGTTCGTCGGCGAGCAGGACGTCGGGGTTGCCGGCGAGCGCGACGGCGAGGCCCGCCCGTGCCGTCTCACCACCCGACAACGATGTCGGTCGGGACCGGCGTACGGCGGACAGGCCGAGGCTGTCGAGCAGCTCCTCCGGCCCCGCCCCACCAACGCCACCGGCCCGACGCCGCAGCGCCGCGGCCAGCCGAACGTTCTGCAACACAGTGAGGTGGTCCAGCAATCCGCTCGCCTGTGTGAGGACCCCGATGTGCCGCGCCCGCAGTTGGGCTGCGTCGCGCGCGCTGCGATGGCTCAGCACCTCTCCGCAGATCGACACCTTGCCACCGTCGGGATCGTCCAGTCCCGCGAGCAACGCCAGCAGCGTCGACTTGCCCGACCCCGAGGGGCCGGTCACCGCAACCGTCTCTCCTGGTGCGCAGACCAGGCCGACATCGAGCAGCGCCGCGACCTCGCTGCTGCCCCGACGGTAGAAGCGGTGCAGGCCGGCAGCCTCGAGCGGCGTCATGCGATCCGCAGGCTGTCCACCATCGTTCGGTAGGCGTCGACGTTGTCGGCTCCTACCGGGCCGAACAGCTCGAGCACGACCTCGTGTCCGTTCGACACCAGCTCGTATCGCTCGACCTCGTCGCGGTACTGCCGGCCAGTGACAGCGTCAGGCGCCGAGTTGCGCCGGTAGACGATCCGCACGCCGCTGCCTCCCACAACCCTCACCGACGAGACACTCCGGAGCTCGAAGGCTGCCTGCGTGCGCCGCAGCTCTGGCACGTCCTTGGACTTGGCGTCCGCAACAGTCGGCGGCACCGTCGCCGTACCGGCGTCCGCGGTGACGCCGTTGAGCTTGTCGGTGAACAGAACGCGACTACCTGATGCGCGCTCCGCCCAACCCTCCGGATGTGTGAACCGGTACCGGCCGCTCGCGTTGCTGTAAGGGACGAACGCCAGGTTGTCCGGGATGTCGCCAGGCGGGTTGCTCTCGGCGGGCACGGGCGACTGCGGCGCCGGCTGAGCCGCCGACGACGGGCTGGCAGCAGCGGAGGCCGTGATGGTCGGGGCGAGTGACGCGCTCGATCCAGTGCCGGGCGTCGACGAGCCGGAACAGGCAGCAAGCATGGGCAGAAGCAGCAAGGCGATCCCGGCACGTGAACGCATGCGTGGCAGGTGAGAACTCGGTTCCTCAACGGCGTATGAACGCCCGTCAAAGGGCGTTCCTTGCGAGCGCGCGCGCTTCAGCTCGTGACGTCCTTGGTTCCGAGGCGCGCCCACGCGAGGCTGAGGAACACGACCGCGTAGATCATGTGCAGGCCGCTCCACCGCAGCAGGGCCGCGCTGTCGACGTGGCCGCGCAACAGCTCGCCGAAGCCGAGCCAGTTGTGCGTCAGAAGGATGCCGTGGATGTGACGCAGCTGAGGCACTGCGTCGAGCAGGGCGGAGAACACGGCCAGGCCGATCGTCGTGGCCATGGCCGCGATCGCGTTCTCCGTCAGGGTGGAGACGAAGACGCCGCCGGCGGCGAGCCCGAAGAGCGCAACGGTGACGTAGGCAGCCACGAGGAAGGTGCGGAGCAGGCCGTTGCCGAGGCTGACGGTGTCGCCGGACAGGAGCGTGACGTCGTGGAGACCGAACAGGATGCCGCCGAGCACCAGTCCGACGCCGGTCACTGTGAAAACGCCGATGGCGGTGTACGACGCGACGCCCAGTGTCTTGACGGCGAGCAGCCGCCCGCGCGTCACCGGGACGGTCAGCAGGTAGCGCAGCGTGCCGCCGCCCGCCTCGCCCGCGATGGAGTCGCCGGACACGACGCCGACCACCAGGGGCAGGAACAACGGCAGTGCAACCGTCAACGCGGTGAAGACGAGGAAGAGGCCGTTGTTGGACACCTGGCCGATGAAGTCCGGACCGTCGCCGTTGTGGGGGGTGCTGATCTTTACGGCGACCCCGATGAAGATGGGTACGACGGCGAGGACCCCGAGCAGCGCGAGGTTGCGCCGCCGACGCAAGGTCAGGCGCATCTCGCTGAGGTAGAGGCGACGGAACGCACCCGGGTAGTTCCGCCGTACCGGCAATGCCGGCACGCCGACGGAGACGTCAGCGAGCGACATCGAAGCCCTCGCCGGTCAGTGCGACGAACAGGTCCTCGAGATCCGGTCGCGCAGTCACGAAGCCGCGCACTCGGGCATCCGCGCCGACGACCGCCCGCACGACGTCCTCCACGGCGACGTCGCCGAGCCGCGCCGTGACCTCGTCGTCGAGCGCCTGCCGGATGTCCGCCAAGCCGAGGCGCTTCAAGCTCAACGTGACCAGCTCGACGTCCGGGGTGGTGATGCGAACGATCTCCGTCCCCTCGGACAGCACCTCTTTCAAGGTGCCCTGGCGGAGCAGCACACCGGCCGACATGATCCCGACGTGCGTCGCCACTTGCTCGATCTCTGCAAGCAGATGGCTCGACACGAGCACGGTCGTGCCGTCGGAGGCTAGGTCGCGGACCAGGTGCCGGACCTCGCGGGTGCCCTGCGGGTCGAGGCCGTTGGTGGGCTCGTCGAGGACCAGCAGGTCGCGCGGCTGCAGGAGCGCGGCGGCCAGACCGAGCCGCTGCTTCATGCCGAGGGAGTACTGCCGGTAGCGCTTGTTGGCAGCGGCCGTCAGCCCTACCCGGGTCAGCGCCTCGCCGATGCGTTCACGACTCGTCGCGGGGTCGGCGGTTCGGTCGCACTGATCCAACCGACGCAGGTTGTCCCACCCGCTGAGGTAGAGGTGGAAGGCCGGCCCTTCGATGAGCGCTCCGACGCGGGGAAGGACTTCGCCGAGGTGATCCGGCATCCGCCGACCGAGCAGCTCGATCTCGCCCGAATCTGCCGCGAGCAGCCCGAGCAGCATGCGGATCGTCGTGGTCTTCCCGCAGCCGTTGGGGCCGAGGAAGCCGTAGACCGCGCCGCGCGGGACCTCCAGGTCGACGGCGTCGACAGCGGTCTGCGACCCGAACCGGCGCGTCAGTCCCCGGGTGCGCACGGCAAGAGGCACGGGAGCGAGAAGATCGTCGGCAAGCGTCGAGGCGCCGGTGGTGCGCGCCGTCATCCGGCAGAACCCAGAGCAGCCTTCTGCAGCAGCTCCGGCTTCACCGCGCCGACGAAGAGCCGCCCGTCGGAGGTGAGCAAGGCGTTGATGAGGCTCGTCTTCATCAACCGGTCGCCGTTGGGCAGTGCTGAGGTGAGCTGGTCGAGCAGGGACGACGTGCTCTTTCGAGACTCCCTCCCGCCGGCCGTCGGCTGCGTCGCCTTTGGCTGGGTCATCGTGAGGATCGACGTCCAGCCGTTGCCGATCACGGCGGGCTTCGGCTGCGCGGACTTGGAGGTCTCCGAAGCATCGGCTCGCGGACTCATTCCCCCGAGGTCCTGCTCGGTGACCACGGCGTGGGCCGGGGGCGAGAAGTGGAACACCGACGAGTTGGGGCGGGCGAAGGAGATGTCGGTGAAGGCCGTCTCGAAGGCTGCGGCGACGCCGGAGCCGAACACCTGCACGCGGAGCGGCACGTTGTACTCGCTGTCGACGGCGATGAGTACGACGCGGACCGTTGATCGGGCATCCCGCGGGGTGAGGCTGAGGGTGTACGCCGGACGCCCGGCGACTTCCGCCGTCATGTCGACCGTGACCTTGGTGCTCGGGTCGATCGCCTTGAGGGCTTTGTCGGCTGCAGCCTGCGGCGTCAGGTCGACCGCGTCGGTGGGAACCGGGGCTGGCTTCGCTGTGGAGTCCTCGCGGAGCGTCGCGTGGCTGACGGCGTTGTCGCGCGACGAGTAGGTCCACACGTCCTTGCCGTTGTGGACGATGTCGGACTCGGCGAGCTGTCCGAGGAGCGCCACGCGCTGGTGATCGGGGCCGTCGACCCAGATGTTCGCCGTATGCGAGCCGGTGATCAGAGACTGCCAGTTCAGAGAGGCCGACCGGTCACTGCCCGGGAGGTCGGGCAGGCCCAGCCGTGCCGTCTCGACGATCGTGCCGGAAAGGTGCTCGACCGTGCTGCCCTGCACGGCGACGAGCAGCTCGGCTGCCGTGCGCGGTGCCAGCCGCGGGTGGCTCTTCCCGGATGCCACGCCTGGCAGGAGCGCGGCGGTGACGACGGCGGCGATCACGGCGGCGGGCACTGACCAGGCGAGGCGGCGATGCGACAGCAGGTTCATGACCAGAGCATGCCCCGCGGCTGCTGAGAGGTTGCTGAGAGCCGGGCGGTCGACAGCGGGACGACGCACACTGTGCCGGTGAGGCTGTTGCTGGTCGACGACGAGCGCCGGCTGACGCGCGCCCTGTCGCGCGGTCTCGAGGCGGACGGGTTCGCCGTCGACGTGGCGCTGGATGGTGATGCCGCGCTGCAGCTGACGTCCACGGTCAGCTACGACGCGGTGCTGCTCGACCTGATGATGCCGGGCGTGTCCGGCTACGAGGTGCTGCGCCGGCTGCGGGCCCGGGAGGACTGGACGCCGGTCCTGGTGCTCTCTGCCAAGGACGGCGAGTACGACCTGGCTGACGTCCTCGACCTCGGGGCGGACGACTACCTGGTGAAGCCCTACTCCTACGTCGTGCTGCTCGCTCGGCTACGCGCACTGCTGCGCCGCGGCCGCGCGGCACGACCGTCCCGGCTGTCGGCGGGTGCGCTCGTCCTCGATCCGGCGACCAGCGAGGTGACGGTCGACGCTGTGCCCGTCGAGCTGAGCCCTAAGGAGTTCCGACTGCTGGAATACCTCCTGCACCGCCGCGGTGAGACCGTCTCGAAGAGCGACCTGCTCGAGCACGTCTTCGATGTCGGAGCCGACGGCGGCCCGAACCTCGTCGAGGTCTACGTCGGCTACCTCCGCCGCAAGCTGGGGCGCGATGTCGTCCTCACGGTCCGCGGTCGGGGCTATCGCGTGCCGTCGTGAGCCCGGTTGGTTGGTGGCGCGGGCGCAGCCTGCGTACCCGCCTCGTCGCGGGGTCGGTGCTGCCGTTGGCCGTTGCCCTCGTCATTGGTACGGCGGCGCTGACCGCCATCTTCGCGAGCGGTCGGCTTCACGAGGTGGATCGAGAGACATCGCGTCAGGCCAGGGTGCTGGCGCAGCTCGCCGCCAGCGGTCAGCTGCCGGCGCCGCTTCCGGCGCCCGCCGGCTCAACCCTGCTCGCGCAGGTCATCGACGAGTCCGGGCAGGTCGTGGCGGCGAGCGCGTCAGCCAGTCGGCTGCTGCCGATCGCGGAATCGGCGGAGCCGGGAGTGCGAACCCTGGAGGACCCGTCATTCGGTGAGGTGCCGCTGCGGATACGAGTGGTGCGCACGTCGGTTGGCGAGCAGTCGGCCCTCGTCGTCGTCGCCGCCCCCCTAGGTGATGTGCGGCGGGCGACTCGTGCCCTGGGCGTTGTCGTGCTGATCGTGGTGCCCGCTCTCGTTGTCGCGGGGACTCTGCTCGCCCGCGTACTGGTCGGCTTGGCGCTGCGACCGGTGGAACGGCTGCGGGCGTCGGCAGCTGATCTGGTCGCCGGGAACGCGCAGCAGGGCGCCGTCCTGGCGCTGCCGGTCCATGAGGACGAGCTGCGGCGGTTGGCCCAGACGCTGAACGACGTGCTCACCAAGCTCTACGGCGCCGTCGAGCAGCAGCGCGCCTTCGTCGCCGACGCCGCACATGAGCTGCGGTCGCCGCTCGCCAGCCTGCGCGTGCAGCTCGACGTCGCCGCCCGTCACCCGGGCGTCGTCGACGCATCAGAGCTGGTCGCGGAGCTGTCCCCGGAGATCGACAGGCTGTCGCGTGTTGCTGACGACCTGCTGCTGCTTGCCCGCCTTGACGCGCGACAGCCGTTGACCACGGTGGTCCTTGATCTCGTGGCGCTGAGCGGCGGCACAGGGGCGCCGGTGCGGGTCCGCGGCGACAGCTCGTCGCTGGAACGGCTGCTGCGCAACCTGATGGACAACGCCACCCGCCACGCCCGTCACGTGGAGGTGTCGGTCGTCGCGGACGACGGGACAGCGGTTCTCGACGTCGACGACGACGGTCCGGGCATCGTCCCCGGCGACCGCCTGCGGGTGTTCGACCGCTGGGTCCGCCTGGATGCCGGCCGGTCCCACGACGACGGCGGAGCCGGTCTGGGGCTCGCGCTCGTACGGGAGATCGCAACGGCGCACGGCGGCACCGTGGAGGTGTTGGACTCCCCGCTCGGTGGTACGCGTTTCCGGGTTCGGCTGCCGCTTGCCGAGTCGTCAGAAAGCGTGCCGCCGGCGTAACGCCCTGGGACGGCCGTCGGGGTCGTAGATCACCCGGTAGGCGACGGTGGCCCAACGCCTCGTCCAGGTCGACAGGGAGGGGTCGACGAGTGGCCGGAGCCGGCCGGCAGGCCGCGCTCCGGCCCGTCCGCCGTCGTACCAGGCCTGAAGCGCGTCGGCAGCGGCGCGCAACGCAGCGAAGGCACCCACCGGATCGAGCAGCCCGTCGTCGTCGACAGGCCACCCGAGGTGCTCGGCCATCAGCGCCAACCGGAGCTCGCGGGCATAACGCCGTGCCATGTCTCCCTGGCCACCGGGATCGTCCGGTGCGCGACCGTCCACCTCATGGTCGAGGACGGCCGCACTCAGCTCGGAGTCGTGCGTCCACGAACGGCGGTTGAAGTTGTCCGAACCGACCGTCGCCCACACGTCATCGACCACGCACACCTTGGCGTGCACGTAGATCGGCGTACCCGCGGGGTTCTCGACGCCGTAGATCGCGACTCGGTCACCGCCCGCCTCACGAAGCAGCGACACCGCGCGCTCACGCCCGACGAGGTTGGGCGGCAGCGAGAACCGACCGTCCTGATCCGGGTGGTGGGGGAGGACGGCGACGACATGCAGCTCGGGTTCGCGCCGCAGCGCCTCAGCGAACGTTTCGGCAACTTCCCGAGACCAGAGGTACTGGTCCTCGACGTAGACAAGGGACCGGGCCCTTCTCAGCGCCTTGGTGTAGCCATGCGCGACGCTGCGCTCCCCGGCGGTGGCGAAGGGATATCCGCCGAGTCGGCGTGGATAGGTGCGCAGCAGCTGCACCGAGTGCCGGCCCACCGCGGGCGGGTCCGGCAGCTGCGGCGGCAGCGAGCTGCCGCGTCGCCGGTCGCCCCGGATCCGCTGCGCCACCCAGTGGTAGGGGTTGCGCGTCAGTGGTGCGCGGTCTTCCCAGCGCTCGCGAAACACGGTCTCCACGTCACCGACCGCCGGTCCCTGCAGCGCAAGCATGACGTCGTGCCACGGGGGCCGCGGCCCGTAGACGGCCGCCATCGGCTGTCGCTGCGCATCACCGCCGTGATCCGCGTCGTCGCGCCGGCTGTGACACAGGTCGATGCCACCGACGTACGCGACATCGAGCTCGGATCGATCTCGGTGGCGCAGTACGACGAACTTCTGGTGGTGGGAGCCGCCGGTACGCACCCGCATGTCGAGCAGGCACTCGCCTCCGGCGCGCCCGATCGCGTCGCCGAGGTGCCGGTTCTCCGCGGCACTGAATGCGAGCCGATCCCAGTGCGAGTGCCAGAGCAGACCGCGTACGTCGACGCCACGCTCCGCAGCCGCCGCGAAGAGCTCGGCTACCGAGTCCGCGTTGTCGTCGGACAACCGCTGGTCGGGGTCGCCACGCCAGTCGGTGAACAGCAGCAAGTCGCCGGCTGCGAGTCGCGCCACCGCCGCGCGCAGAGCGTCGAAGTAGGTGCTGCCGTGCACCAGGGGTGTTGCGGTGTTGTCATCGGTCCACGGTTGAGCAGCGGCATGACGCGTGTCGAGGCGGGTGTCGGGGTTGCCCCGTTCGGCGGCAGTCAGGAACCAGGTAGTGGGATCCACAGTGCTCCGGTCCTGCCCGCCGCCGCGGCCGCGAAGCCCCGCTCCCGCGTTGGAAGCTGGCAGGACAGTCACAGATACAGGACGGGCTCCTGCCAGGTTGAGGAACGAGGCTTCGCAGCGTCAGCATCGTCCCAACGCCAGGAGACATCATGTCCGTTCGCAAGCCTGTTGCCGTCGGCGCCGCACTTGCCGCTTTTGTCGCTGGGGGAGCGGCCGGCGCGGTTCTCCTTGGCACGGCGGATGCCGCGACGCCGAGCCAGTCACCTGATGCCAATACGACGACCCCGGGATCAGGCACCTTCCACAGCAACGAGGAGTCCGGGCACGAGGCCGGTGAGAGCGCCGCCCGGGAGGCTGCCGAGAACGACGGCACCGCCCACTTCGGTCCCGGTGCCGGTGGCTTCAACCACGATCCGGCCCACGAGGCGGCAGAGAGCCCCGCTCGACAGGCAGAAGAATCCGCCGCCGAGAGCGGCGGGGCGTCCGGTGGGGTCCCCGGGGCTACTGCCCCCTAGTTGACGTGCGAACTGCACGAGACGAGCCGTTCGTGACCGCGAGCGGCGTGTGCGGACGGGGGAGAGTGTCCGAGGGGGGACTTGAACTCCGCCGAGAGCTCAATCCGGCCCTGTCGTGTCGGGCACCGATCAGCCCGAAAGAGCCTGGGATTACCGGGGGAATCGGGTCAGCCGTACTGGTCAGGCTTTCGGTTGCATCCTGATCAGTAGGGTCCGTGACAGCAGCTCTTGCTGTCTCTAGGCACCCCACAAGGGCCACCCGAGTGCGATGGCACGACCGGCAGGGCGTCCTTTGCCCGGTCCACGCAGGGAGCTGCGACAGGCAGCCGGGGCTCGCCCCAGCCCCGTGGAGCTTGCACACTGGAGCCTGAGCGGCGACCCGGGGTTGCCTGCGTGCGGGTCTACCTACTAGGTACTACCTCCCGACAGACATTTCCTAAAGCCGTTTAGACCCCCCTTGCTCGCTCCGCTTCGATCCGTCACTGTTCAGCTGGGGGTGGGACATGTCGGGGTGCAACCGCTGCGGCAAAGACCTGTACGAACACGGGTACGTCGTCGGGGACCCGTTGGACGGCTACAAAGCCCTCTCCACTTTCTGCAAAACCTGCAACGGCGACGTGCTCCATGAGCGCGGACTGGGCGACGTTGCAGACCGCCTACGGCGGGAGGACAAGGCGATCAGCACGTTCTGGACCGTCCTGTGCCTAGTCCCGGTGGCCTTCGTCGTGCTGGGAGTGCTCGGCCTCGTCTTCGCTTGACCCTGGGCGATCTCCGAGCGTCCGGACCTTCCGCAGTGCCAGCACCTTGTCAACGGCGGCATCCTGCTGGGCCTGTCGTGACGGCAGAACAGGCGAACCGGTGCAGTGCCCTCGGGGGCCAGCCGTCACTGGTTGCGCTGCTCACGTCGTACGGCATGGGGCAAGGCCAGCTCTGCTGCCCTTCCGGTGACACCGAGCATGACCGCTGCCGCGTCGAGCGCGGCGGGGGTGGCGGTGGAGACATACCCGTCTGCGTGCAGGGCGGCAAGGCCGAGTTCGGCCAGCCGGGCAGGTGCTTGTAGATGGTGGATCGGTGCAAGCCGGTCCGGGCTGTAAGCCCGGCAACGGTCTGCGGGCACTCGGCACACAGCGCCGTCAGCAGGTGCCAGGCGGTGCGGGTCAGTGCTCCGGCTGTGAACACGTCGTGTGCCACCGGTGGCGGTGTCGTTGAACAAGGGCACTCGGTCTCACACCCCCTAGGTATTGAGGTAGGAGAGACCTTGTTGGACGACAGTTCTGGGGGCGTCAGGAGCCGCCAGACGGTACTGAGGTCCCGCGTTCCGCTCTGGTGAACCTGGAACCATCCCGCTGTCCGATGTCGGCGCAGCGCGCCATCGACGGTGCTCCTGCCGGTGCCCATCCCGTCGCACTTGTCCTGTCGGCTCATGCCGAGGACCACTTTTGCGAGGCTGATGGCTTTGTTGCACGAACTGCGCCACTCCTGGGCGACCCTCGCCATGCAGCAGGGGATCCACGTCAAGCTGGTCCAAGAACGCCTGGGCCACTCCACGGTGGCAATCACGCTGGGCACCTACAGCCACGTCTCACCGACCATGCAGCGGGACGCCGCGCAAGTTGTGGCCGCTGCCTTCCTCGGCTAGTGCGCTACTCGGTCAGAACTCCACCTTCATGCGGGCGGTTCTGTCCGACGTCCGGCTCGCGTTACATGCCGCTTCTTCTGCCGTGTAGGGCTCGGATTGCGCACCTGCGGCTGCGCCGTCCGCCTCATGCCCCAAGCATGGATCAGTGCGTTGTGAAGGATAAAGACTCCCTTCAGGTAGATCTCGGACTCATCGCGGCGGTGATAGAACTGCATGTACGCCTTGCCGGTCTGCCCGATCGAATTGCCGATCGCGCCAGCAAAGAAGAGCAGTCGTAGCAATTGGTCGGTTGTTTCACTCTGTACCCCTTGGACCTCACTCAGGGCGTTGTGGAACTCCTGTCGATCGAACCGCTGCTTCCCGATGTTCTTCAGCGCTGTCAGCGCTTGGGCGGCGATCTCCGGACCGCCCTCAAAGCCCGCGAACTCGTTCTGGATCGCTCCTACGAAGTACTTGGTGGAGTACTGCAATACTCCCTCGCGTACTACCTCATCGCTGAGATGTTCGCCGCTCGCTGGGTACGTGCCCGATGCTTCGACCTTCCGGACCTCTTCAAATATTCGCAGCAGGTCGCGGGGTGTATGGCGGGTCATGTTCAGGAAATATTGAAGCGTCGGGATGCTCAGGGGACGGCCAGATCGCTTACCCACTTCAATTTTCGGTGGGAAGTAGCTGAGGACTTCCAGCTCTGCCAAGTCAACGGCCCTCCCAGCCTTTGTGTTCACCAGCTGCATGAGCGGTGCACGGACACCGGCCTCGCCCGATAGGACTCGCCAGTCGAGATCGAAGGAAAGGTCGTCACGCATCTTCTGACTGTCCGGCAGGGAAAGTGCGATGCGGGAGAAGACGTCGTTGCGCAACAGCAAGACGATGCTGCCCGTCGCCGTCTGTTGCCGCAACTTCTGGTTCAGTTCGTAGGCGGCCTGCACTAGCGATGAAAGGCTCTCGTCGTAGCGGAGGTCGTTGAGGTAGATCGAGTCCAGCCCGTCCACCATGAGCACGTGCCTCGCGTCAGCGACCGCCTCTGCAACCCAGTTTTCGATGTAGGGGATCAGGCTGTAGATGTTGAGTTCGGGTTTGCTCTCGCGCTTGTAGATGTTACCGATGTGAGGGATCGGAATTGTCACTGTCGTCGTCGACGCGTTCAGCAGCGCACGTCCGGATGCATCGCCCATGAACCCATACTCACGGAGCAATTTGGCGACTCTGCGGACCTCGCGGGACTTCTGAAACTTGCAATCGGGGTCGGACAGCAGCAGCTCCAGGTAGTTGCAGAGCAGAATGAACTTCCACGCGATGACCGTCCGTTCAGGTCCCGCTGGTTGTCCGGTTTGCAGTCGCGGCACCTCGGCTAACGGGAGTGAGGAGGCGTCGCGGACTAGTGCATAGAAGGTCTCCGGCGTTTGGGACGCCTGGAGGTACCACGCCAGCGCGGACTTTCCGGTTCCCTTAGGCCCTAGGACGAGGAACTTCATGCCCGACACGATCTGGTCGCTGGCGTGATTCAGGTCGACGTAACTCTTGACGAACGCTTCGGGATCCTCATTGGCTTCATTGCGAGAGTCGCTCATGCCGAAGTAGAGGTTCGCGTATGGCGGTCGCATGGCGCCCCCTCGGACGGCCCGAAGCGGCTTCGACACATTCGGGCGACAGATCGCCACCGTTTCACAGGATCTTGCTCAAGGCCGCTGTAGCCAGCCCGCAAGGTGAGCCACACTTCACCCGGGCTTCATCGCCCCGGGCTAGTCGAACGCCGTAATGCTCCAGCCAAGAGTCGTCCAGGGGTTCCCGCACGCCAGTAACGCGGACCCTTGCTGTCACCGGTGTTGTCACGGGCCGGTTCGCGGCCTCCCTGGACCGCAAACGTGCAGGTCAGACGCTTATCGGCTTGTGTCCGAGGGGGGACTTGAACCCCCATTCCCCGTAAAGGGAACTAGCACCTCAAGCTAGCGCGTCTGCCAATTCCGCCACCCGGACCGGGCTGTCCCGCGTCACGCGGAACGGGGGACAGCATACAGATCCCTCCCGCGGATACGGTGCCCCCAACCGGACGCAGAGGAGACCACCGTGGCGGTCGAGGACGAGGTCGTCGAGCTGTGCCGGGACCTGATTCGGATCGAGAGCGTCAACGACGGGACGGGCAGAGGCCCGGGAGAGCGGGCCGCGGCGGAGTACGTCGCCGGCAAGCTCGAGGAGGTCGGTCTCCAGAGCCAGGTCTTCGAGTCGGCCCCCAATCGCACAAGCGTCGTCACCCGCATGGAGGGCACCGACAGCAGCCGTCCGGCGCTGCTCATCCACGGTCACCTCGACGTCGTCCCGGCCGAGCCCAAGGAGTGGACCTACGACCCGTTCGCCGGTGAGATCGCCGACGGCTGTCTGTGGGGTCGCGGGGCGGTCGACATGAAGGACATGGACGCCATGGTCCTGTCCCTCGTGCGCGACCGGATGCGCACCGGACGCATGCCGCCGCGCGACGTCGTACTCGCCTTCGTCGCCGATGAAGAAGCGGGCGGCGTCTTCGGCGCGCAGTGGCTCGTCGAGAACAAGCCCGACCTGTTTGCCGACTGCAGCGAGGGCATCAGCGAGGTGGGCGGGTTCTCCGTCACGGTCAACGACGACGTGCGCCTCTACCCGATCGAGTGCGCGCAGAAGGGCATGGCGTGGATCCGGCTGACCGCGACGGGCACAGCGGGTCACGGCAGCATGATCAACGACGACAACGCGGTGACCCGGCTCTGCGAAGCCGTCGCGCGCGTCGGCCGCCACGAGTTCCCTATCCACGTCACGAAGACGGTGCGTGCGTTCCTCGCCGAGGTCAGCGATGCGTTCGGCCTCAACCTCGACCCCGACGACATGGAGGGCACGCTCGCGACGCTCGGCCCGATGGCCCGCATCGTCGGTGCCACCATCCGCAACACGGCCAACCCCACGATGCTCGACGCCGGTTACAAGCACAACGTCATCCCCGGCAGCGCGCACGCGATGGTCGATGGTCGCTTCCTGCCCGGCTTCGAGAAGGAGTGGGAGGCCGAGCTCGACGAGGCGATCGGCCCAGGCGTCACCCGTGAGTACACGCACTACGACATCGCGCTCGAGACCGATTTCGAAGGCGCCCTCGTCGACGCGATGAGCAGCGCGCTGAAGGCAGAGGACCCCGGCGCCCGGCCGATCCCGTACATGCTCTCCGGCGGCACCGACGCCAAGTCGTTCAGCCGGCTCGGCATCCGCGGCTTCGGGTTCTCACCGCTCCGGCTGCCCAAGGACCTCGACTTCTCCGGCATGTTCCACGGCGTCGACGAGCGGGTCCCGCTCGACGCACTCGCGTTCGGCACCCGCGTGCTGGACCGCTTCCTCGACCATGCCTAACCTGGAGCAAAGTCGACGAAAAGGACCCCCGATGAACCGCATGAGCCCGCTCGACGCCTCGTTCCTCCACCTGGAGGACGACAACAGCTCGATGCACATCGGCTCGACGGCGATCTTCGAGGGACCTGCACCCACCGAGGACGAGTTCCGGGCGATGGTCGCGTCGAAGCTGCCGCTCGTGCCGAGGTACCGGCAGAAGGTGCGCTTCGTGCCGCTCGAGCTCGGCCGGCCCCTGTGGGAGGACGACCCGCACTTCAACATCTGCTACCACGTCCGGCACACGGCGCTGCCGAGCCCGGGTGGTCAGGCGCAGCTGCGCAACCTCATCGGCCGGGTCATGTCGCAGATGCTCGACCGCACCAAGCCGCTGTGGGAGATGTGGGTCGTCGAGGGTCTCGAGGACGGTCACTGGGCGCTCATCTCCAAGACCCACCACGCGATGGTCGACGGCGTCTCGGGGACCGACCTGCTGGCCGTGATGCTCGACACGAGCGCGACCCCGGAGCGGCCGGTCGCACCTGCGTGGGAGCCGGAGCCGCCGGTTTCCAACGCGCGGCTGATCGCGGGCGCGCTCGGTGAGCGTGCAGTTTCGCCGTACGAGATCGTGCGCGGTGCCCGTCGGGTCGTGCGCGCGCCACGCCAGTTCGCGACCGAGGTCGCGGAGACGGCCAAGGGGATGAGCTCGATGATCGGGGTCGCCGTCCCGACCGCAGCCACGTCGCTGAACGGCCCCATCGGCCCGCACCGCCGCTACTCCTGGGCGCGGGGCAGCGTCAGCGAGGTCAAGGGCGTGCGTACGGCGCTCGGCGGCACGCTGAACGACGTCGTCCTCGCCGCGATCAGCCAGGGATTCCGCGAGCTGCTGCAGGCCCGCGGCGAGCAGCTCGAAGGCCGCACGGTCCGCAGCCTCGTCCCTGTCAGCGTCCGCCGCCCCGGCGAGAAGGGCACCTACAACAACCGGGTGTCGGCGATGTTCGCGGAGCTGCCGGTCGGCATCGCCGACCCCGTCGAGCGGCTGCACGCCGTGACCGCGCAGCTGGCCAGGCTGAAGGAGTCGAAGCAGGCGGTCGCCGGCGATGTGCTGACCGGACTGGCCGGCTTCGCGCCGCCGGTGCTGCTGAGCGTCGGCACGCGGGTCGCCTTCCGCGCGCCGCAGCGCAACATCAACACAGTCACGACCAACGTCCCCGGTCCGCGGGTGCAGCTCTACGCCGCCGGCCGCAAGATGCTCGAGGCGTTCCCCTACGTACCGCTCGCCGGCCGGGTGCGCATCGGCATCGCCATCTTCAGCTACCTGGACACGCTGAACTTCGGGGTCACCGGCGACTACGACACGACCGAGGACCTCGACGTCCTGTCGAACGGGATCGAGGCCGGCATGGCCGACCTGGTGAAGGCGGCTGCCGGCTGACCGTCAGGGCTAAGCGCCGCTGACCGCGGTGATGCCGGTCTGCGTCGGCACCAGCGCCAGCCGGCCGGTCAGCGCGGGCGTGGCGAAGCGCACCGCGGTGCCGACGCTGATCGAGGCGGCCACGGCTCCGGTCTGCTCGTTCAGCGCGTAGAGCGTGCCGCCGCTCGGATCGAGCGCCCACACCCGCTGCCCGCCGATGACGGGGCTGCCGGTGACGTTGGACGGCGCCCGCCAGCCGGCATGCACGACGCCGTCGGTTCCGATGACCAGATGCCGTACGCCGTTCGTGCACGGCGCGTAGACGTTGTACGAGTGCACCGCCGGCCCGCCGAACTGCGTGGCGCATGCGGCGTTCGCCGATGAGACCTGGCCGCCGACGCCACCGAGGTTCGACTGGTTCAGCACGTAGCCGGTGCTCGTCTTGCCCTGCGTCCAGATGTGTGTGCCGACGAGGGCCGCGCCGGCGCTGCCCAGGTCGGCGTCGTTGGCGTTCCCCGCCGCCCAGTCCGTCGGCGCGAAGGACGACAGTCGGCGCATCGCGACCGGGTCGAACTTGTTGACCGCGTTCCCGCCGTCCCACGAGCCGGAGGTCTGCGACCCGTTGCCGGTGACGTTGTAGGCGTAGCCGGACGAGTCCACCGAGGTGCCGGACGGCTGCCACATCCCTGCCTCGGTACCGGTCCCTGCGCGGTAGTAGGCGAAGCCGGTCCCGTTGGTGACGGTCACGGAGACCAGGTAGCCGTGGTAGCTGCCGCAGTCGCCGGCGTGCCCGCCGTACGGAACGAGAACGCGGCCCTTGGACAGCGCCAGCGCGCCGCGCTGGTTCTCCACCAGCGGCGACTGGCCGGGGATGTCGATGTTGCGGGCGAACGTCTGCCGACCGGTCGTGGGATCGAGGCCGACGAGCGTGTGCTTGATGCTGCTGCTGTTCGGTGACGTGGTCACCGCGAACACGCGGTTGGTATAGGAGTCGTAGACCGGCGTACCCGTGATTCCTAGCGGGTTGATGTTGCCGCAGGGGAGCCCGCTCGTGACGGGGGTCGCCAGGTGACGGCTCCACACGACGCGTCCCGTCGACGGGCTGAGCCCGTACACCGTGTTGTTCTCTGTCGCCGCGATGACGACGCCGCGCGCAACGAGAGGACTGGCCTGCACGACCCCATCGAGTCGCGCCGTCCACGCGCGCGAGAGGGCGCCCGCGGCTGGGATGTTCGGGTTGTAGCCGGAGTGCGCCGCGTCGTAGTGGTAGCCGTGCCACTCGGTGTACGACGTCGCCCCGGGCGTCAGCGGAATCCGCATCGTCGGGCCGGGGTCTCGACCGACGAAGCACACCGCGAGAGCAACCGCGGCGAGGAGGCTCAGGAGGGGGAAACGCTTCACGCGTCTTTTCTACGCCGCCGCCGGCTAGCTGGGCATCGGGGGCAGCGGTTCCGGCCGCAGCCGCCGCCGTACCGTCACCTTGCGGCGGCCGTCCGGCCAGATCGCGTGCCGGGCGAGCTCCCAGTCGCCGTACTCGGCGTGGATCGTCAGCAGGTCGCGCGTCTGCTCGCGTGACGTCCCGTGCGGCACCCTGACCGCGCGGTACTCGTAGTCCGGCACGGGGCAAGTGTGCACGATTCGCCGCCGTTCCAGGTCACAGCGCTTCCACAGCCTCCCGCAGCAACGCCGCGAGTCGCGTCCGGCGGGGCAGGGCCCCCACCTCGCGGACCGCGCGCGCCAGGAGAGCACCCGAGGCCTGTACGACGGAAAGGTGCCGCTGAGCGCGGGTGAACGCGGTGTAGACGAGCGGCCGGGACAGCAGCCCGCCCGCCTCCGGCGGCAGCACCGCGACCACGGCCGGGAACTCCGACCCCTGCGCGCGGTGGACCGTGACGGCCCAGCCGTGCCGCAGGTCGATGAGCGACTTCGGCGGCACGGTGACGGGGCCGGCGCCCGCGAACGACACGATGAGCCCCTTGTCGGCCTTCCCGGTCACCACGCCGACCTCGCCGTTGGCGAAGCCCTCGTCGAGGTGGTTGGCCGTCGCGACGACCCGGTCACCGACGTCGAAGCCCTGCACCTCGCCGGCTCCGGGGTTGAGCCGTGCTTTGAGGGCCACGTTCAGCGCGATGGTGCCGGCCGGCCCGCGATGGACGGGAGTCACGACCTGGACCTCGTCCGCCGGGATGCCGAGCACGCGCGGGATGGAGTCGGTCACCAGCTGCACCGTGCGATGCGCGGCCTCGCCCGACTCGCGGGTCAGTACGACGACGACCTCCTTGCCCGGGTCGTCCTCGACGGCGGGGAGCTCTCCACCGCGCACCGCCGTGGCGAGTCGCGCGATGGCGCCGCCCTCGTCCTGCCGGTAGAGCGTCGTCAACTCCGTGACGGGCACGGATCCCGAGTCGATGAGGTCACCGAGCACGCGCCCGGCGCCGATCGACGGCAGCTGCGCGGGGTCGCCGACGAACAGCAGGTGGCACCCGTCCGGGCACGCCTCGAGCAGTGATGCCGCGAGCTCGACGTCGAGCATCGAGGCCTCGTCGACCACAACGATGTCCTCGTCCAGTGGCCACTCCTCGCCGCGGCTGAACTGGCCGGTCATGCCCTGCGCGCCGAGCAGCCGGTGCAGCGTCATCGCCGGTGCGTCGCAGAGCTCCTCCAACCGCTTGGCCGCGCGACCCGTCGGCGCGGCGAGTCCCACCTGCTTGCGGCGGGCCCGCGCCAGGGCGACCAGGGCCGCGACCGTGCGGCTCTTGCCCGTGCCGGGCCCGCCGGTCAGCACCGAGACGCCGTGCCGCATCGCGAGGACCACAGCGCCCGTCTGCACCTCGTCGAGCTCGCCCTGCACCGCCTTCACCGCGGCGGGGTCCGCAAGCGCCTCGGCGGTGGCGAGCAGCCTCGCGATGCCGTCTGCGACCGCGTCCTCGGCCATGGCGTAGCGGGTGAGCGACAGCAGGCCGTCGTCGGTGGCCACCACGCGCTCGTCGTCGAGCGCCGCAGCGAGCGCCACGTCGGTCGCGTCGTACCCCTCGGCCTGCACACCGCGTGCGACGTCCTCGGCCGGCACACAGGTGTGCCCGTCCCGCGCCGCCCGGACCAGCTCGTGCGCGACGAGCGCGACGCCGCGGCGCGCGTCGTCCTTGCGCGCCGCCTCGCCGAGCATCGACACCGCCAACCGGTCGGCATCGACGAGTCGCACCTCGGCGATGTCGAGCAGCCGCCACGGGTCGGCCTCGAGGCGCGACGCCGCCGACGGACCGAGGCTCTCCATCGCCCGGAAGGTGAGGCGCGCGGGTAACCCGGCGGGCGCGAGCAGCGACGCCACGGCGTACCGGTCGGCCGCGCCGGCGAACGCCTCGACCAGCCGCTCGGCGCGGACCAGCCCGATCGAGGGGAGCTTCGCGAGCTTCGACGGCAGCACGTCGTCGGGCGTGACGATGCCGTGCTCGGCGAGCTGGCCGGCCAGCGTCTTGCCGAGCCCGGGCCACAAGCCGGCTGCGGCGAAGGCCGTGAAGACCGCGTCGGTCATGGCGGTGGAGGCGTCAAGACGTGTCGAGGTCGGCGAGCGTTCGCCGCGGCAGCGTCTCCGGATAGCCCAGCGTCGGCGCCGAGACGTCGTCCAGCGCCGACCGGATCGCGGCGGGCAGCTCGACCGACTCGGCCGCGAGGGATGCCTGCAGCTGGGCGGCCGTCCGGGCGCCGACGATCGGCGCGGTGACACCCGGCCGGTCGCGCACCCAGGCCAGTGCGACGGCGACGGGGGAGACGCCCAGCCCGTCGGCTGCGGTGAGGACCGCATCGACGATCGCCCGGCCGCGGTCATCGAGGTACGGCTCGATCCAGGGGCCGAACCGGTCCGAGGCACCCCGGCTGTCAGCGGGCGCGCCGTTGCGGTACTTGCCGGTCAGGACACCGCGACCCAGCGGCGACCACGGCAGCAGTCCGACGCCCAGTGCGAGTGCCCCGTCGACGACCTCGCGCTCGATGTCGCGCTGCAGCAGGGAGTACTCCATCTGACTCGACACGATCGGCGCCCGCCCTGGCACGGCGCGCTGCCAGGCAGCGCAGGCGCCGAGCTGCCAGCCGCCGAAGTTGGAGACCCCGACGTACCGCACCTTCCCGGACGAGACCGCCGCGTCGAGCGCGGCCATCGTCTCCTCCCACGGCGTGAGCAGGTCGAACGAGTGCAGCTGCCACAGGTCGACGTAGTCCGTCTGCAGTCGCTTCAGCGACGCGTCGAGGGCGGACAGCAGGTGTCCGCGCGACCCGCCACGCATCATCGGGAGCTTCCCGGTCGGCGATACGGCCTTCGTCGCGACGAGCACCTCGTCGCGCGGCACCACGTCGGCGAGCAGCCGGCCGAGCACCCGCTCGCTCTCGCCACCGACGTACACGTCGGCGGTGTCCACCAGCGTCCCGCCGGCCTCCCGGAAGGCGACCAGCTGCGCCGCGGCGTCGTCCTCGTCGGTGTCGCCGCCCCACGTCATCGTGCCGAGGGCGAGCCGGGAGACGACCAGGCCGCTGCGGCCGAGATGACGCTGCTTCACGCGCGCACGCTAGCGTGCGCGACCATGGGAGCCCCGACATGAAACTCGGTCTGAACCTCGGCTACTGGGGCGGCGGCAACGACGCCGACAACCTCGCGCTCGCGAAGGAGGCCGACGCCCTCGGCTACGACTCGGCCTGGGCCGCGGAGGCCTACGGCTCCGACGTCGCCACCGTGCTCGCGTGGGTCGCCGCGCAGTGCCCCAACATCGGCATCGGCTCGGCGATCTTCCAGATCCCGGGCCGCACACCGGCGCTGACCGCGATGACGGCGGCGACCCTCGACACCCTGTCGGGCGGCCGGTTCCGGCTCGGCCTCGGCCTCTCGGGGCCGCAGGTGTCCGAGGGCTGGCACGGCGTGCGCTTCGACAAGCCGCTGGCGCGCACCCGCGAGTACAGCGACATCGTCAAGATGGCGCTGCGGCGGGAGAAGGTCCGGTACGCCGGCGACCACTACACGCTGCCGCTGCCCGACGGCCCGGGCAAGGCACTGCAGCTCACCGTGCACCCGGTGCGCGAGCACATCCCGATGTACCTCGCCGCCATCGGCCCGAAGAACCTCGAGCTGTGCGGTGAGCTGTTCGACGGCTGGCTCGGCATCTTCTTCTCGCCCGACTACGCGAAGGAGGCGATGGCCAGCATCGAGGCCGGCCGCGCGAAGGTCGGCAAGACGCTCGAGGGCTTCGACGTCGTACCGACCACACCGATCGTCGTTGGCGACGACATCGCATCGTGCGCCGACCCGATCCGCTGGTACGCCGCGCTCTACATCGGCGGCATGGGCAGCCGGGAGAAGAACTTCTACAACCAGCTCGCCGTGCGGATGGGGTACGAGGAGGCGGCGAAGACGGTGCAAGACCTGTACCTCGACCGCAAATACGACGAGGCCGCGGCCGCCGTGCCGCAGGAGTTCATCGAGCAGACCGCGCTGCTCGGCACCAAGGAGCAGATCGCCGAGAAGATGCAGGTGCTGGCCGCCGCAGGCGTGACGACGCTCACGCTGTCGCCGTTCAACGGCGACATCGAAGAACGCAAGCAGACACTGCGGACTGCCGTTGAGGCGCTCGAGCTGTCCGGCGTCGGCTCTTGAACCTCGTACAGGCCGTCGTCCTTGGCGTGGTCGAGGGATTGACGGAGTTCCTGCCGATCTCCAGCACCGGGCACCTGCTCATCACCGAGCACCTGCTCGGCCTGCCCACCGACGGCAAGGCCGGCGACGGGCTGATCGGCTTCACCGCGGTCATCCAGGTCGGGGCGATCCTCGCCGCGGTCGTCTACTTCTTCCGCGACATCCTGGCCCTGCTCGCCGGCTTCGCCGGTGGGCTGATCAGCAGCGCGAAGCGGCAGCAGCCGGAGTGGCGGTACGCCCTCGCCGTCGCCGTCGGCTGCTTGCCCATCGGCGTCGTGGGCCTGGCCCTCAAGGACGTCATCAAGGACCTGGACAAGTCCCTCGTCACCGTCGCGGTCGGACTGATCGCGTTCAGCGCCGTCCTGGTGCTAGCGGAGCGGCGGGCCGGGCAGGACCGTGCGGAGCGCTCGCTCACCGTCCCGGACGGGCTGCTCATCGGCCTGGCGCAGTGCCTGGCCCTCGTGCCAGGCGTCAGCCGCTCCGGTGCCACCATCTCCGCCGGGCTGCTCCGCGGCCTCGACCGGGTGTCCGCGACCCGGCTGTCCTTCCTGCTGGGCATCCCGGCGCTGCTTGCCGCCGGCGCCTACGAGCTCAAGGACGCGACGACGAGCGGTCCCGGTGCGCCCGGCACCGCCGCAACTCTTGTCGCGACGGTCGTTGCGTTCGTCGTCGCGTATGCCGCGATCGCCTTCCTGCTGCGGTTCGTCGCCCGGCACAGCATCGCCGCCTTCGCGCCGTACCGCGTGCTGCTCGGCATCGCGGTGCTCGTCGGAGTCGCGGTCACATGAGCCCGGCGCCGACCAGGAAGGTCGCTGTCAAGAAGGCCGCCCCGAAGCCGGCGGCCCAGCACCCGGTCGCTGCCTGTCGCGCCGACTCGCCGACGTCGTGCGAGGCGCACACCCGCGTCTACCGCGCGGGCAAGCTCCTCGCCGAGGGCTTCCCGGTGGAGCAGATCAGCGACTACCTGGCCAAGCGCGACACGGTGGTCTGGCTCGACCTGGAGCAGCCCACCCGGTCCGACCTCGACGTCATCGTCGAAGAGCTCGAGCTGCACGAGCTCGCTGTTGAGGACGCCCTCAACGAGAGCCAGCGACCGAAGCTGGACCACTATGAGGACCACATGTTCCTCTCGTCGTACGTCGCGCGACTCGACGAGAAGACGGCGGAGCTGTCGGTGAGCGAGGTGGCGGCCTTCATCACACCGCGCGCCCTCGTCACGGTCCGCAAGAGCCCCGATCTGGATCTCGTGCCCTTGCTGGAGCGATGGGACAGCTCGCGCGACAACGCGGTCTCCGGCGTCGGCTACCTCCTCCACGGGCTGCTCGACCTCCTCGTCGACGGTCACTTCGACGCGGTGCAGCGCCTCGACGAGGAGCTCGAGAGCCTCGAGGACGTGCTTTTCGACGCCAACCCCCGATCGCGCGAGTTGCAGGTCCGGAGCTTCCAGATGCGCAAGTCGCTCGTGCTGCTGCGGCGCGTCGTGCTGCCCATGCGGGAGGTCGTCAACACGCTGCTGCGTCGCGACATCTCCATCGTCGACGCGCGGATGGCGCCGTACTACCAGGACGTCTACGACCATGTGCTCCGCGCCGCGGAGTGGACCGAGAGCCTGCGCGACCTGGTGTCGACCATCCTCGAGACCAACCTGACCCTGCAGGGAAACCGGCTGAACGAGGTCATGAAGCAGCTCACCGCCTGGGCCGCGATCCTCGCCGTCACGACCGCCGTCACCGGCTTCTACGGGCAGAACGTTCCCTATCCCGGCTTCGGCGAGAAGCACGGCTTCTACACGTCGGTGGCCGTCCTGCTGGTGCTCACCGGGGGCCTGTACGCCGGCTTCAAGAAGCGCGGCTGGCTCTGACCGCCAAGAAGGTCCGCGGCGAGACCCGCTGGCCGGCCGCGTTCACCGTGCTGGCGGTCGTCGGTGCGCAGCTGCTCCTGCCCGACTCGCTGCTGCCCGGACCGAACTACGTGCTGCCCGCGATCGAGGGCCTGCTCATCGCCGCACTGGTCGGCGCCGACCCGAAGCGGCTGCATCCGGGGTCCAAGGACCTGCGGCTGCTGGCGCTGGCCGCCATCGGCTCGGTGGCCGCTGTGAACGGCGCGTCGCTCGTGCTGCTGGTGCGCAAGCTGGTCGACGGCGGGTTCAGCGACGGCGCGACGCTGCTCGGTGCCGCCGCTGCCGTGTGGCTGACCAACACAGTCGTCTTCGGGTTGCTGTACTGGGAGCTCGACCGGGGTGGACCGCTCGGCCGGGTCGGGGCCCGGCCCGCCCCGGCGTTCGCCGATCTGCAGTTCCCGCAGAACACCGCACCCGAGAGCGCCCCGCCCGACTGGCGGCCGGACTTCCTCGACTACCTGTTCGTCTCGCTGACGTCGTCAACGGCGTTCAGCCCCACCGACACGATGCCGCTGACCCGCCGGGCGAAGCTCCTGATGGGCTCGCAGTCACTCGTGTCACTGCTCACCGTGGGCCTCGTCGCCGCCAGGGCGGTCAACGTCCTGAGGGGCTGAACCGGCTACTTCGCCGTGAACGTGAACGGCGGCGTCGCGTCGACCTGCTCGGCGGCGGCGTTGTAGCTGTACGTCGGCATGCCCTGCAGCGTCGTCCCGCTGACGCTGAACAGCGACTTCGGCGCGTAGTCGCCACCGAGACGACGACCGTCGCGGCCGGGCCGTCGGCGGGGTTGAGCATCGCGACGGGCCAGACCGGTCAGCGCGAGGGCGGTGCCGACGACGAGGGGCTTGCTGAGGGGGAGCACAGAACACTCCGGGTCAGTGGTGGGCAGCTCAAGCACTTCGTTCGCCGCACGGGCGGAAGTCCTGCTGCGCCTAAGGTCACACCCCATGACGACCGTCGTCCTGGTACGGCACGGGCTGACCGCCATGACCGGCCCGGTCCTGGCCGGCTGGACGCCTGGGCTGCACCTCGACGAGCGCGGCCAGCAGCAGGCCGCGGCAGTCGCGGAGCGGCTGCGCGAGGTCCCCTTCGCCGCCATCGTCTCCAGCCCGCTGGACCGCTGCCTCGACACAGCCGCTGCGATCGCCGCCGGCCGCGACCAGCAGGTGGAGGTCGACGACCGGCTGGGGGAGTGCCGCTACGGCGACTGGACCGGCCGGCCGCTCAAGGAGCTGGCCAAGGACCCGCTGTGGAAGGTCGTGCAGAACCACCCGTCCGCGGTGACGTTCCCGGGTGAGGGTGGCGAGCCGCTGCGGGAGACGCAGAACCGCGCCGTCGCCGCCGTACGCGCCTGGAACGCCCAGCTCGGAGCGGATGCCACCTGGCTGGCCTGCTCGCACGGCGACGTCATCAAGGCGATCGTCGCGGACGCCCTCGGCGTGCACCTGGACCAGTTCCAGCGGATCTTCGTCGACCCCTGCTCCGTCACCGTGATCCGCTACACGGAGCTGCGCCCGTTCGTCGTGCGCGTCAACGACACCGGCGGCGGTGTCGCCGACCTGATCCCGCCGAAGAAGAAGCGCCGGCGCAAGGAGAGCAGCGACGCACCCGTCGGTGGCGGCACCGGCCTGTAGAGACTCGGGGACATAGGGTTTTCGGGTGCCCCGCCAGCTCTTCGTCTTCGACCCGCCGGAGCGGTTCGTCGCGGGCACGGTCGGCCAGCCGGGGGAGCGGACGTTCTACCTGCAGGCCAGTGGCGGCGGCCGGATCGTCTCGGTCGCGCTGGAGAAGGTGCAGGTGGCGATCCTCGCCGAGCGCCTCGAGGAGCTGCTTGAGGAGGTACGCCGACGCGGTGCCGGCGAGGTACCGGCCGTTGCTCCCAAGGAACTCGAGGACACCGCGCCGCTCGACACGCCGATCGAGGAGGAGTTCCGGGTCGGGAGCATGGGGCTGGCCTGGGACGGCGACGACGAGCTCGTCGTCATCGAGGCCCTCGCCCAGCAGGAGGCCGAGAACGAGGAGGATCTCGTCGAGCCGCTGTCCGACGTCGACGAGGGACCCGATGCGGTGCGGGTCCGGATCACCGCCGACGCGGCCCGGGCCTTCATCAAGCGGGCCGAGCGGGTCGTCGCTGCCGGCCGGCCGCCGTGCCCGCTCTGCGGTCTGCCGCTCGACCCGGAGGGGCACATCTGCCCCCGCCAGAACGGCCACCGCCGGTGAGCCGGCCAACCGGGGACAGTCGCTGAGCGCCGTCGACCACGCGCAGGCCCTGCGCCTGCTGTGCGACGGCGATCTGGAGATCGAGGGCCGGCTCATCGACGCGAGCAACGCCACGCTGTACTGCGGCGTCACGCTCGACGATGTGGTCGCCGCCTGCGTCTACAAGCCGATCCAGGGTGAGCGGCCGCTGTGGGACTTCCCGGACGGGACGTTGGCGGGACGGGAGGTGTCGGCGTACCTCGTGTCGGTGGCGACCGGCTGGGACCTGGTCCCGCCCACCGTCATGCGGGACGGCCCGTTCGGGCCGGGCATGTGCCAGCTCTGGATCGACGTCGACGAGTCCGTCGACCTGGCTGCGCTGGCCCGCAGCGATCACCCGGACCTCCGGCGGATGGCGGTGTTCGACGCCGTGGTCAACAACGCGGACCGCAAGGGCGGGCACCTGCTGCCGCGCGACGGGCGGGTGCGCGGCGTCGACCACGGCGTCTGCTTCTCGTCGGAGGACAAGCTGCGCACGCTGCTGTGGCAGTGGCGCGGCCTGCCCCTGACCGACGAGGCGGTCGAGGTGCTGTCCCGGCTGCGGGCCTCGCTCGAGGGCGCGCTGGGGGACGGGCTGCACGAGCACCTGACGCGACGCGAGGTGCGGGCCACGATTCGTCGGGTCGACCGGCTGCTGGAGACGCGGCTCCACCCGGAGCCGTCCGAGGACTGGCCGGCGATCCCCTGGCCGCCTTTCTAGCGACCCGGTGCCAGACTGCCGGGCACACCGTCCCTGGGGGTCAACCGCATGAGCCAGTACGAAGTCGTCCTGTCCCTGCACATCCTGGCCGTGATCATCGGCTTCGGCGTCGCGGCCGTCGCGCACACGACGATGTTCCGGCTGCGCAACGCGAGCACCATGCAGCAAGTCCGCACCCACCTGCCCATTCTGGACAAGGTCGGTCCGCTGTTTCCGGTCGCGGCGATCCTGCTGTTCGTGTTCGGTGCCTACCTGATCCAGATCTCGCCGCACGACGAGAAGTTCCACTGGAGCGACGGCTGGGTGATCACGGCGATCGTGACCCTGGTCGTCGTCGAGGCCGTCGGCGGCGCCGTCATCGGCCGGGGCGCCAAGGTGATGGCAGGCAAGCTCGAGGGCGTCCCGGACGGCCCCGTCGATGCGAGCACCCGGGCCGTGCTGGCCGACAAGGGCGTGTGGATCGGCTCGCACTTCACGACCGCGGCCATCGCGTCCGTCGTGTTCGTGATGGTCGGAAAGCCATCCGGCGCGGGGGCCGTCGTGATCGTCGTGATCGGGTCGCTCGTCGGGATCGCCTCTGCGATCCCGTTCACCAAGCCGGTTACCGCGTAGGGGTTACGCCGGGACGTTGACGCAGCCGGCGGCCCGGCCGAGGCGGGTCAGGCCGGTGTTGTCGCCGGTCTGCAGGCTGCTGACGTTCGGCAGGGTGGCCGCCATCAGCTGGTGGGTGTCGGCGGGGTGGTCCAGGCCCATGACGTGACCGAGCTCGTGCAGCGCAGTCGCGCTCCAGGACTGCACGCCGCGCAGCGGCAGCTTGTCGGTCCGGTCGAGCGCCACGACGGCGGCGCGGGTCGCCGCGACCCGGTGCCCCATGCCGTCGTCCACGCCGAACCACACCGTGCGGGTCATCCCGAGGACCTGGGCCGGCTTGCCACGCAGCAGGTCGCTGGCGGTGCCGTCCGTCCAGCCGATGACGACCGGCTTGTTCGTGTTGGAGGGCGTGGTCGGCAGGTAGCCGGTGCCCGGCGTGGTGGTCGTCGCGCCGTCGTACACCCAGCTCGTGCCGGTGACGGTGGCGATGTGGGCGACGGCCGCCTTGAGGACGTCGAGACCGCCGACCGGACCGCGCGCCACGTTGGCCTTCCAGTGGATGGCCTCGCAAGGGTTCCAGCGCACCGGCTGGCCGTCGAGGATGGAGGAGAAGCGGTACGACGCGGAGGTCAGCGCCGGCAGCTTGATGGTGCTGGCCGTCGGGGCGGACGCGACGACGGGGGAGGTCGTCGGCGGGAGCCAGCCCATGTCGGCCTCGACGTCCGACATCCCCATCAGGGTGTGGGCGGCGGGCGCGGCGGCGACGGTGGTCGTCGTGAGGGCCATCGGTGCCAGCACGGTGGCGGCGGACGTCGCAACGGCGAGGGCGGTGCGGCGGAGACCTCTCGGTGACATGCTGTAGTCGTCGGTGACTCTTCGTGACTACCGTGTACGCCGAACGGGTGAATTTACTACGTACAGTTACCACAAGCGGCTCGGTAAGGTTGGCCCCGTGAAGTCCTGGCCGGCGCCCCCGGTGCCGCGCCTGCCGGCCGGTCCGCGCCCGCCGCTGCGCCTGCACGACACCGCCACCCGCGGTCTGGTCGCGTCGCGTCCCGACGGCGGAACGGCCCGCCTCTACGTCTGCGGCATCACGCCGTACGACGCCACGCACCTGGGCCACGCGGCGACGTACCTCGCCTTCGACACGCTCAACCGAGCGTGGCGGGACGCCGGATTGACCGTTCTGTACGTCCAGAACGTCACCGACATCGACGACCCGCTGCTCGAGCGGGCCGAGCGGGACGGCGTCGACTGGACCGCCATCGCCGAGCGGGACACGCAGCTGTTCCGCGAGGACATGACGGCCCTGCGCGTGCTGCCGCCGGACCACTACATCGGGGCGGTCGAGGCGATGGGGGAGATCGCCGACCTGGTGGTGACGCTGCGTGATCAGGGGGCGGCGTACGACGTCGACGGTGACCTGTACTTCCCGGTGGCCGGCTCCGCCCGGTTCGGGGCGGTCAGCGGCCTCGACCGCAAGGCGATGCTGGCGCTCTTCGCCGAGCACGGCGGCGATCCGGATCGGGCCGGCAAGAAGGACGCCCTCGACGCGCTGCTGTGGCGGGCGGAGCGCCCTGGTGAGCCGGCCTGGGAGTCACCGGTGGGCCGTGGGCGGCCGGGCTGGCACGTCGAGTGCGCCGCCATCGCGCTGAATCGGCTCGGGCCGACCATGGACGTGCAGGGCGGGGGATCCGACCTGGTCTTCCCGCACCACGAGCACTCGGCGATCGAGGCCGAGGCCGCCACCGGCGTCTGGCCGTTCGCCCGCGTCTACGTGCACGCGGGGATGGTGGGCCTGGACGGCGAGAAGATGTCCAAGTCGCGCGGCAACCTGGTCTTCGTCTCGCGCCTGCTCGCGGCCGGCGCGGACCCGCGGTCCATCCGGCTGGCGCTGCTTGCCGACCACTACCGGTCCGACCGGATGTGGGTTGGCGATGCCCTCGAGGCCGGTCGCGCCCGGTTGGAGCGCTGGTCGGCGGGGGTCGCCCGTCCCGCCGGGCCGCCTGGCGACGCGCTGCTGACCGCCGTCCGCGGGGCCATCGCGGCCGACCTGGACACGCCGGCCGCGCTGGCTGCCGTCGACGGCTGGTGCGCAGCAGAGGGGTCCGACGACGCCGCCCCCGCACTGGTGCGGGCAACGGTCGACGCCCTGCTCGGCGTCGACCTCTAGCCCGTTATCCACAGATTTGTGCGCGCGCCGCTGCGGCTGTCCCCAGATCTCTAGCGTCCGTTCTCGACGGCGCGGGGAGTCCGGGCCACGACAGGAGGACAACGCGATGAGCGGTATCAAGGTCACCCCGGAGCAGCTCCAGACCCTTGCCGGCCAGGTGTCGCGCGGCTCGAGCGAGATCGAGGGCCAGCTGCGGGTGCTCGGCAACACGGTCTCGCCCCTGATGGGCAGCGACTGGTCCGGCCAGGCCTCGCAGCGCTTCACCAGCCTGTGGGACGAGTGGCAGCGGTCGGCGGCCGGTCTCAAGCACGCGCTCGACGGCATCAGCCAGCTGATGACGCAGGCCGGTCAGTCCTACGCGCAGGCCGAGCAGCAGATCGCGGTGTCGTTCCGGTAGGTCCCCGAGGCGGTACGACGGCCCGTGTGGCTGAGCAGCGACGCTCAGCCACGCGGGCCGTCGTCGTGCCGGCGCAGGTACCTCTCGAACTCCTTGGCGATCGCGTCGCCGGAGGCCTCGGGCAGGTCGGTCTCCGGCTCCCGCTCCTCGAGCGAGGCGATGTACTCCGCCACGTCGGAGTCCTCGGCGGCGAGCTCGTCGACCTGCCGCTCCCAGGCCCGAGCCCGCTCGGGCAGCTCGCCCAGCGGCACCGGGATGTCGAGCAGGTCCTCGATCCGCCGCAGCAGGGCCACCGTCGCCTTCGGGCAGGGCGGCTGCGCAACGTAGTGCGGCACCGCCGCCCAGAAGGACACCGACGTCATCCCCGCGTGCATGCAGGCGTCCTGGAACACGCCGACGATCCCGGTCGGCCCCTCGTACCTGCTCGACTCGAGCCCGAGCGCCTCGGCGGTCTTGGCATCGGAGGTCGTGCCGGTCACCGGCACCGGCCGGGTGTGCGGGCTGTCGGCGAGCAGCGCGCCCAGGGTCACGACGAGCTCGACGTCGAGCTGGTCGGCGATGTCGACCAGCTCCGCGCAGAAGCCCCGCCACCGCATGTTCGGCTCGAGCCCGCGAATGAGCACCACGTCGCGCTCTGCCGTCGGCGGGCTGCAGACCGAGACGCGGGTCGTCGGCCAGGTCACCTTGCGGGTGACGCCGTCCACCAGCTGCACCTGCGGGCGGTTGACCTGGAAGTCGTAGTAGTCGTCCGGGTCGATGGCCGCGACGGCCCGCGCGCCCCAGTGCTCCTCGAGGTGGTCGATGGCCGAGCTGGCGGCGTCGCCGGCGTCGTTCCACCCCTCGAACGCCGCCACGAGCACGGGCCGGCGCAGGACCAGGTCGTCCGGTGGCCGGGCCGGGAGCGCACTCATGGCGAGAACCCTTCCCGGCGCACCCCGCCGTACCCCTCGCCGGGGAGCGTCAGCGCCGGGTCACTTCTTCACGCCCTTGCCGGTGGTGTGGACGATCAGGACGTCGCAGGCGGCTCGGTGGCTGATGTTGGCCGGGACCGAGCCGAGCAGCCGCCCGGCAAGCGAGTTGAGCCCGCGGTTGCCCACGACCAGCAGATCGACCTTGCGCTTCCCGACGAGCTCGACGAGTGCGTCGACGGGGTCGCCCTCGACCGCGAGCGTGTCGACGTTCGTCGCTCCGACGCCCCGGGCCCGGTCGGCGGCATCCCGCAGCACGTCCTCAGCAGGCGTCGAGCCGGACACCTTGTACGACTCGTCCCCGAGCGCGGAGGCCGCGTCGCGCAGCTCCCGCTCGGTCATCGGCCGGAAGGCGCAAGCGAGCAGCAGCTCGGCGCCGGCATCGCGTGCCACGGCGGCGGCTCGGTCGACGGCGCGGAACGACGACTCGGAGCCGTCGGTGCCGACCAGCACGGTGGAGTAGGCAGGTCCGCTCACGAAGGCCCCCTGGGTCCCGGGTCAGATGTCGGGCGAAACCTACCGCCAGCCGATTCGTCGCGATCGGGGCGGTACGCCGTACGCCGGTAGGCTCGGGCCGTGTCCGCCACCTCCCGCCTTGACCTGCTCGCTGCGCTCACCGAGCGCGTCGTCGTGGCCGACGGGGCGATGGGCACGATGCTGCAGGCTCACGATCTGACCCTCGCGGACTTCCAGGAGCACGAGGGCTGCAACGAGGTCCTCAACGTCACCCGGCCGGATGTGGTGCGGGCCGTGCACGACGCCTACTTCGAGGTCGGCTGCGACGCGGTCGAGACCAACACGTTCGGGTCCAACTGGGCCGCGCTCAACGAGTACGGCATCGCCGACCGGATCCGGGAGACCGCCCTCGCCGGCGCCCGCATCGCCCGCGAGTCGGCCGACGCGTGGTCCACGCCCGACCGGCCCCGCTGGGTCATCGGGTCAGCCGGGCCCGGGACCAAGCTCCCGTCACTCGGGCACGCGCCGTACGCCGTCCTTCGCGACGGCTACCAGGAGCAGTGCGAGGCGATGATCGAGGGAGGCGTCGACGCGATCCTCGTCGAGACGTCGCAGGACCTGCTCCAGACGAAGGCGGCGATCGTCGGCGCGAAGCGGGCGATGGCGTCGACCGGTGTCCGGGTCGTCCTCATCGCGCAGGTCACCGTCGAGCTCACCGGCACCATGCTGCTCGGTTCGGAAATCGCTGCCGCGCTGACCGCGCTCGAGCCGCTCGGCATCGACGCGATCGGGATGAACTGCGCGACCGGCCCGGCGGAGATGGGTGAGCACCTTCGTTACCTGTCGCAGCACGCAACGGTGCCGTTGTCGGTGATGCCCAACGCCGGTCTGCCCCAGCTCGGCAAGCACGGCGCGGAGTACCCCCTGCAGCCCGACGAGCTCGCGACCGCGCTCGAGGCGTTCGTCACCGACTACGGCGTCGGTCTCATCGGTGGCTGCTGCGGTACGACGCCGGAGCACCTGCGGCAGGTCGTCGACCGGGTGCGGGGTCGCGAGGTCGTTCGTCGTACGCCGGTGCTCGAGCCCGCAGCCGCGTCGCTCTACTCAGCCGTGCCTTTCCAGCAGGACGCCGGTGTGCTGATGATCGGCGAGCGCACCAACACCAACGGGTCAAAGGCGTTCCGCGAGGCGCTCATCGCCGCCGACTGGGAGAAGGTTGTCGACATCGGCCGCGAGGCCGTGCGCGAGGGCGCGCACATGATCGACCTCTGCGTCGACTACGTGGGTCGCGACGGTGCGATCGACATGCGCGACGCGGCGTCGCGGCTCGCGACCGCGTCCACCTTGCCGGTCGTCCTCGACTCGACCGAGCCGCCGGTGATCGAGGCCGGGCTCGAGTGCCTCGGCGGACGTGCGGTCATCAACTCGGTCAACTTCGAGGACGGCGACGGGCCGGAGAGCCGCTACCGGCGCATCATGCCGATCGTCGTCGAGCACGGCGCCGCTGTCGTGACGCTGACGATCGACGAGGAGGGCCAGGCGCGTACGGCGGAGAAGAAGGTCGCGATCGCCGAGCGCACCATCGACGCGTTGGTGGGGGAGTACGGCATGCGCGAGGGCGACATCCTCGTCGACTGCCTGACCTTCACGTTGGGCACGGGGCAGGAGGAGTCGCGCCGCGACGGCATCGAGACGATCGAGGCGATCAAGCTGCTCAAGGAGCGCCGGCCGAACGTCCAGACGACGCTCGGACTGTCGAACATCTCGTTCGGTCTCAAGCCGGCGGCACGCGTCGTACTGAACTCCGTGTTCCTGCACGAGTGCCAGAAGGCCGGGCTGACGTCGGCGATCGTGCACGCGTCGAAGATCCTGCCGATGAACCGGATCCCTGACGACCAGCGCGAGGTCGCGCTCGACCTCGTCTACGACCGGCGTCGGGACGGTTATGACCCCCTGACCGCTTTCCTCGACCTGTTCGAGAACGTCGTCGAAGGCGCCGGCCCCGGCTCACGGTTCGACGCGCTGATGGAGCTGCCCCTCGACGAGCGATTGGCGCGCCGGATCATCGACGGCGAGAAGAACGGCCTCGAGGCCGACCTCGACGCCGCGATGGCGGCGGGGCAGAAGCCGCTCGACATCGTCAACGAGACCTTGCTCGCCGGGATGAAGGTCGTCGGCGAACTGTTCGGGTCCGGCGAGATGCAGCTGCCGTTCGTGCTGCAGTCCGCCGAGGTGATGAAGACCGCGGTCGCCTATCTCGAGCCGCACATGGAGAAGGTCGAGGGCCAGGTCGGCAAAGGCAAGATCGTGCTCGCGACGGTCAAGGGCGACGTGCACGACATCGGCAAGAACCTCGTCGACATCATCCTGTCCAACAACGGCTACTCCGTCGTCAACCTCGGCATCAAGCAGCCGGTCACCGCGATCCTCGAGGCCGCCGACGAGCACGCTGTCGACGTCGTCGGGATGTCCGGCCTGCTCGTGAAGTCGACGGTCATCATGAAGGAGAACCTGCTGGAGATGAACTCCCGCGGGATCGCCGAGAAGTACCCCGTCATCCTCGGTGGGGCCGCGCTGACGCGGGCCTACGTCGAGCAGGACCTCGACGAGGTGTTCAACGGCTCGGTCTACTACGCGCGCGACGCGTTCGAGGGCCTGCGGCTGATGGACAAGGTCATGGCGGTCAAGCGCGGCGAGGTCACACCGGAGCAGTCCGCCGAGGAGGCTGCGAAGGAGGCCGAGCGCAAGGCGCGGCACGCCCGGTCGAAGGCGATAGCCGAGTCGCGGCGGGCCGCCGAGGAGCCGGTGGAGCCAGGCGGGCGGTCCGATGTCGCAAGCGACAACACCGTGCCGACGCCGCCGTTCTGGGGTTCGCGCGTGTCCAAGGGCATCGCGCTGAACGACTACGCGTCGTGGCTCGACGAGCGGGCGCTGTTCCTCGGCCAGTGGGGACTGCGCGGATCGCGCGGCGGCAAGGGTCCGACGTACGAAGAGCTCGTCGAGGCCGAGGGCCGGCCGCGGCTGCGCCAGCTGCTCGCGACGGTGCAGACCGACGGCATCGTGGAGGCGGCCGTCGTGCACGGCTACTTCCCGGCGGTTTCCAAGGACGACGACCTGATCATCCTCGACCCGGAGTCGGGGTCGGAGCGGTGCCGGTTCACGTTCCCGCGACAGCGACGTGACCGGCGACTGTGCCTGGCCGACTTCTTCCGGTCCCAGGAGTCCGGCGAGACCGACGTCGTCGCCTTCCAGGTCGTGACGATGGGGTCGAGGGTCTCCGAGATCACCGCGGAGATGTTCGCGCGCAATGCCTACCGGGAGTAACTCGAGCTGCATGGGAAGTCAGTGCAGCTGACCGAGGCGCTGGCGGAGATGTGGCACGCGCGAGTGCGGGCGGAGCTCGGCTTCGGCACGGAAGACTCGGACGACCTGCAGGCGATGCTGTCGAAGCAGGCCTACCGCGGCTCTCGCTACTCGTTCGGCTATCCCGCCTGCCCGAACGTCGAGGACCAGGACAAGGTGCAGGACCTGCTCGAGTGGCAGCGGATCGGCGTGCACCTGTCGGAGGAGTCGATGCTCGTGCCGGAGCAGTCGACGGCCGCGCTGGTCGTGCACCATCCCGAGGCCAAGTACTTCGCTGCGCGATGACCACCCGTGCCTGGGACAAGCACGACGACCTGGTCCCGCGCGGCGTGGTCGGAGCTCCGCTCGGGCGGTTGCTGCGACGTCGCCGCACGGCACCTGGGCTACAGGCGGTGCTGTGGGACATGGACGGCCTGCTCGTCGACACGGAGCCGGTCTGGACCGTCGCCGAGGAGGAGCTGGCGCGTCGGCTCGGCGGCACCTGGAGCGACGAGCTGAAGGCGCGGATCGCGGGCACTCGGCTCGACGTGTCCGTGCCGACGATCCTGCGGTGGTACGGCGTCGACCCCACGCCGGCCGTCGTAGCCGAGACGTCGGCCTGGCTGCTCGACCGGATGGTCGAGCTCTACCGCACCGAGGTGCGGGTGCTGGCCGGCGTCAGGCAGCTGCTGGCCGAGCTCGCGCACCACGAGGTGCAGCAGGCCCTCGTCTCGTCGTCGTACCGCGTGCTCGTCGATGCGGTGCTGAGCCACGGCTTCGGGCCGTTCGCCGTCACCGTCGCGGGCGACGAGGTGCCCACCGGCAAGCCCTCGCCCGATCCCTATCTGCTGGCCTGCGGGCTGCTCGGCGTCGACCCGGAGCAGTGCGTGGTCCTGGAAGACTCACCGGCGGGCGTGCTGAGCGGCAAGGCTGCCGGGTGCGCAGTCGTTGCCGTCCCGAGCGTTCCAGGGGTCGTCATCAAGCCCGCCAAGCGGCGCCTCGTCCTGCCCTCGCTCGAGAACGTCGACGTCGCGGCGCTCCGCGCCCTCGTCGCCTGACGTCAGCCGGGGTCGCGACCGGAGTAGGCCAGCAGCCGCTCCTGCGGCGACGCGTCGTCGCCCACTGGCAGCTCGGGGCCGAGGATCCCGTTGCGCTGCTCCTCTGTGAACATGCCGTGGATGCAGCCGTACGCCGCCTCTGCGAGTCCGGCCGGCATGGTCGCATCCTGGTCGGTGGCCCGAGCCAGGTCCCAGCCGTGCAGCACCTGGTCGCTGAACGCCACCCCGAGGGCGGGTCCGGTCTTGTCGATCACCCCGTCCTGGCCGAACACCTCCAGCAGCGCGGCCCGGCCTTTCTCGAAGTCCCCCACGGGGTCGTCCGACAGCACTGCGGGAGGGTTCGGGCCCGGGGGTGAGGCATCCTCGCCACGGGCCGAGGCGGTGAAGTAGCGCTGCGTGTCGAGCATGTGGTTCATCAGATCGCCGACGTTCCACTCCGTGCAGGGGGTCGGCGCATCCAGGTCGTTCGCGCCGGCCACCTTCTGCAGGGTCCAGTCGCTGGCCAGCCGGTAGAGGTCGAGGAGCTCGTGCGCCACTGACCCTCCTCGCTCGATGAGTGCTGCGCGGACCCGCTCAGTCGAAGATGTCGGGGTTGTCCTTACTGATACGCTCCCAGATCGGCTGGAACTGGAACCAGCCGGCGAACTCGAAGCCGACCTGCCCGTAGGTGCCCTTGGCCTCGACCGGATCGATCTGGATGGGCTTGGACCCGAGGCCGGCGGCCGCCGAGTAGGCCATCAGCTGCGCTTGCGCCGTGCGCTCCAGCGTGAGGAACCACCAGGCAGCGCTGTCGACGGTTTCGCCGACGGTGAGCATCCCGTGGTTGCGCAGGACGACCGCCTTGTACTGGCCGAGCGCGCGACCGATCCGCTCGCCCTCCTCCTTGTCGAGGACGACGCCGCGGTAGTCGTTGTAACGGCCGACGTCCTCGAAGAACGCGCAGGCGTCCTGGGTCAACGGCTCGACCGTCATGTCCAGGGACGAGAACGTCTTGCCATAAGGCCCGTGGGCGTGCGCGGCCGCGAGCACGTCCGGGCGGGCTGCGTGCACCGCGCAGTGGATCGCGACGGCCGCGCCGTTGACGGCCCGGTCGCCCTCGACGACCTCGCCCTCGTGGCTGACCCGCACGAGGTCGGACGACTTGATCATCGAGAAGTGCATGCCGAACGGGTTGACCCAGTAGGTCGTCGGGTCACCGGGATCCCGCACCGTGATGTGCCCGGCGACGCCCTCGTCGAGCCCGGCCTTGGAGAACATCCGGAAAGCCGCGGCGAGCTTGGCCTTGCGGTGCGCTCGCTCCTCCTCGACCGTCTCGAACGTCTGTGGCAAGGGCATGAACAGCTGCTTGCCCACGGCGAATCCGGTGGGGTCGTCCGCAGACGGCCCTGCCTGGTCCACTGCGCCCGTGACCAGCTCGTTGGCGTGCTCGATGGCCGGGTCGTCGGTGATGCTCATCGCGGGGTGCCTCCTCCGGGGGATGTCTCAGAACCAGTGTGTACGACGGGGCAGGCTCAGGTCGAGGCCACCGCCTCCAACACGTCGAGCCGGGCGGCCCGCCGCGCAGGGAGCGCTGCGGCCAGCACACCGGCCAGCGCTGCGACGATCAGGACCTGGACCAGTCGTCCGTACGGCAGTGCGAACTCCGTGACGCCCTGGCCGTGCAGCGCGCGGACCAGCGCCCACCCGAACGCGACGCCGACGCCGAGCCCGAGCAACGCCCCGTACACCGCGATCACGACGCTCTCCACCCGGATCATCCGGCGCAGCTGTCGCCGTTGCAGCCCGACGGCACGGAGCAGTCCGAGCTCGCGGGTTCGCTCGATCACGGACAGGGCGAGGGTGTTGATGATGCCGAGAACGGCGATGAGGACGGACAGGACGAGCAGCCCGGTGATCGCGTTCAGCAGCTGGTCGATCTGCTTGCCCTGCGACTTCACGAACTCCGACTGGTCCTGGACGACGATGTTCGGGAAGGGCTTGGCGGCGGCATCGACGACGGCGCGGGTGTCCTTCGGCTTGGCTCCCGGCTTCGTCTTCACAGCGACGACGCCGAGCAGCTGCTGTGAGGTGTTGGCGTCGAAGGTGGTGCCCGAGACGAGGTAGTCCCCGGCGAACTGGTTGATGTCGTAGATGACCGCCACCTTGAGCGGGTGCAGGCCGGTGCGACGCCAGGTGACCGGCACGGTGTCGCCCACCTTCCAGCCGTGGTCCTTGGCCACCTTCTTGCTGATGGCGAGCCCGGTCCCCATGTCGGCGAACTTGCCCGCGATCGGCTTGAGCTTCAAGACCTCGGCCAGCGCTTCTGGCTCAACGCCCTGCACCGGAGAGGTGCTCTTGCCGACCTTCGCCTCGCCGAAGCGGAACGACGCGACGGACGCGATCCCGGGTTTCCCCTCGAGGTCCTTGCCGACGGCGCCGCTGAAAGGGGTGAAGTTCTCGGTGTGCAGGATGTAGTCGGCACCCAGCGACGTGTCGACGATCTTCACGGTGCTCGACTTCAACGACGACCCGAGGACGCTGACCGCCGCCACGAGGGCGAGCCCGACCATCAGCGCGGCGGCTGTGGCAGAGGTGCGGCGGGGGCTGCGCATCGCGTTGCCACGTCCGAGCTTTCCGGGTACGCCGAACTTGGCGAAGGGAAGCCCCAGCGCGGAGGTGATCGGCCGCGCGATGAAGGGCGACAGAGTGGCGACCCCGAGGAAGCTGGCCGCTGCACCGAGGCCGACGAGCTTCAGCGTCCCGTTCGACAAGCCCAGAGCGAGCAGCCCGACACCGGCAAGCGTCAGGGCAGCACCGACCAGCCCACGTCGACGCAGCGAGCGGTCCTCGGCGGGCCCGGACTCGCGCAGCGCCTCGACCGGAGCGACCCGCGCGGCCTTGCGGGCCGGCAGCAGCGCGGCGGCACAGGTAACGCCGACGCCGACCACCAGCGAGGCCACGACCGTCCTGGTCGCGATCACCGTCTCACCGGACGGCAGATCGATGCCGAGCGCGCCCAGCAGGGCGTTCAGGCCCTTGGCCACGCCGATGCCGAGCACGAACCCGACGACCGAGCTGAACAGCCCGACGATGAGCGCCTCGACGAGCACCGACACCGTGATCTGCCGGCGGCTTGCGCCGAGGGAGCGCATCAGCGCCAGCTCGCGGGTGCGCTGTGCGATCAGCATCGAGAACGTGTTGAAGATGAGGAACGCGCCGACGAAGAGCGCGATGGCCGCGAAGACGAGCAGCGCGGTGCTGAAGAAGCCGAGCCCGTTCTTGATGGCCTTGCTCGCCTCGTCGGTCTGCTGCTGCTGGGTGACCGCCTCGAAGCCCTTGGGGAGTACGGCGGACACGCGCTTGGCGAGGTCCTTCTGGGAGACCCCCGACTCGCCGGCGATGGCCAGGTCCGTGTAGGTGCCCCGCGTACCGACGTAGTTCTGCGCACTCGCGACGTCGAACGCGGCAATGGTCGCCCCGGCGAGATTGTCGGTCGTGCCGAAGCCGACGATGCCGACGAGGGTGAACTGCCGGGCCGGGCCCTTGAGCAGGATGGTCACGGTGTCGCCGACGTGGAAGCCCGCCTTGCGGGCGGTGCCCGCGTCGATGGCGACCTCGGTCGGACCGGCGGGCGGGCGGCCCTGCTTGAGGGTCAAGGCGCGCTGACGTGGCGAGGGGGTCCACTCGACGCCGAAGGTGGGCGCGCCCCCGGTGGTGACGGCCTTGCCCTTCTTGTCGACGGCCTGCGCGTAGCCGCTGATCTGTCCCGCCACTTCGGCGACCCCATCGACCTTCTTCACGGCGTCGAGGACCGACTGCGGGACCGGCTCGTTGCCCGAGGTGTCACCCTCGTTGCCGAGAGCGGACACGCCGCGCACGTTGACTGCCGTGCCCTTGCTCACCGTGGCGAACAGGTTGTCGAAGACGCGGCCCATGCTGTCGGTGAGGACGAAGGTGCCGCTGACGAAGGCGACGCCGAGGATGACGGCGATGCCGGACAGGACCAGCCGCAGCTTGCGGGCCAGCAGGCTGCGGAGCGTGGCGCGCAGCATCAGGCCACCGGGTCCACGACGACGTGCCCCGCCGCGTCGAACATCTTCATCCGGTCGAGCACGCGCTCCGCGGTGGGGTCGGCCATCTCGTCGACGGCGAGGCCGTCGGCCAGGAAGACCACCCGACCGGCGTACGACGCACCGACGGGGTCGTGCGTGACCATGACGACGGTCTGGCCGAACTCCTCGACGCAGCGGGCCAGGAACGCAAGGACTTCGGCGCCCGCTCGGGAGTCGAGGTTGCCGGTGGGCTCGTCCGCGAACACCACGTCGGGCCGGGTCACGAGTGCGCGGGCGCAGGCGACGCGCTGCTGCTGCCCGCCGGACAGCTCGGACGGCCGGTGGCTGAGCCGGTCACCGAGCCCGACCGCGTTGACGACTTCAGTCATCCAGGCCTTGTCCGGCTTGCGACCGGCGATGGCCAGCGGCAGCGTGATGTTCTCCTCGGCGGTCAGCGTGGGCAGCAGGTTGTACTGCTGGAACACGAAGCCGACCCGGTCTCGGCGCAGCGAGGTGAGCGCCTTGTCGTTCATGCCGACGATCGACACGCCCCCGACCTGCACGTCGCCAGAGTCGACCCGGTCGAGCCCGGCGAGGCAGTGCATCAGGGTGGACTTGCCGGAGCCGGACGGTCCCATGACGGCGACGAACTGTCCGCGCTGGACGTCGAGGCTGACGCCCGCGAGCGCGATGACGGCGGTCTCCGCCTTGCCGTAGGACTTGCGGACGTCCACAGCGCGTACGGCGACGTGCTCCGGGGCCGGGGCGGTGGCTGAGCTCACGCGAGATCTCCTCATGGACATGCGACGGCTGGCGCTTACGGCGCCACGTTCCACCTTGCCGTGTCCGGCAACGTCTTTCACTGCGGAAACGCGGGAATGGGTCATGCAGGCCACGTTGGCGACATGAAGTCCCCAGGACATCAGGGGAAAGCCCCGAGCGAACCCCGGAGCGACCCTGACTCAGCCCGTGGCGACCCGCTGCTCGGGCAACGGCTCGTCAGGGCCCGGGACCACGTCCGGGAAGGGCGGCGGGGTCCCGCCGAACTCGGGACAAAGAGCCTGGTGGTCGCACCAGTCGCACAGCTTGCTCTTGCGCGGCCGGAAGTCCTTGAGCTGCGTCGCCTTCTCGATGGCCTCCCACAGCGCGAGCAGCTTGCGCTCCACGGCCAGCAGGTCGGCTTCGTCGGGGGAGTAGCGCAGGATCGCCCGGTCGCCGAGGTACATGAGCTTCAGCTGCTTGGGGATCTTGCCCGTCGTGCGCCAGATGACGAAGGCGTAGAACTTCATCTGGAACATCACTTTGCCCTCGAACGCCTCGCCAGGCGCTCGGCCGGATTTGTAATCCACGATCTGAACGTCACCGGAGGGCGCGACATCGAGGCGGTCGACGATGCCGCGCAGGCGCAGTCCACCGGGCAGGACGACCTCGACGTACTGCTCCCGCTCCGCGACGAGCACCCGACGCGGGTCCTCGAGGCTGAAGTAGCCCTGCAGAAGCTCCTCGGCACTCGTCAGCCACGCGGACAGGTCCGCCTCGTCGGCGAACATCTCGCCGACCTCCGGCTCGGCCTCGAGCAGGGCGTCCCACTCGGGTCGGAGCAGCGCGTGGGCGGTGTCGGGCGTGCGCTCCTCAGCGGGGAGCTCGAAGAGCCGCTCCAGCACCGAGTGCACGACGGTGCCGCGCGTCGCGGCGGGGGAGGGCGCCTGGGGCAGCCGGTCGATGGTGCGGAACCGGAACAGCAGCGGGCAGGTCATGAAGTCGCCGGCGCGCGAGGGGGAGAGCGATCCCACCACCGGCAGCGCCAGGTCAACTGTCATGCCGACGACCGTACGACGAGGGTCCGACAGATCCGGGCAAGCGCGCCGGGCTGTGGGCAACTCCTCAGCGCTTCTTCCCGACCTTGTTGGTGAGAGTGCCCAGGCCGTCCACGGCGAGCGTGACCTCGTGGCCAGGCTTGAGCCACTTGTCCAGGTCTAAGCCGCAGCCGCCGCCGAACGTCCCGGAGCCGAGCACATCGGTGGGCCAGAGGTCCTCGTCCTGCGACGCCCAGGCCAGCATCTCCGCGAAGGTCCACCGGCGCCCTGCCGTCGTACCCGTCGACCAGACCTTCCCGTTGACAGTCACGGTCATCTCGTGGTCGTCCTCGGGCGACCACTCGTCGGGGGTCACCAGCCACGGGCCGAGAGTGGTCGCGAAGTCCTTGGCCTTCGCCGGGCCGAGCCAGCAGGACATCTCGTCCTTCTGGACATCGCGGGCCGACCAGTCGTTCATGATCGTGTAGCCGAACACGTACCCCTCGGCATCGGAAGCCTCGAGGTCGCGCCCGCCGCGGCCGACGACCGCTGCCACCTCGCACTCGTAGTCGAGCTTGTCCGTGTACGACGGCCAAAGGGCTTCGTCGTCGGGCCCGATGATCGAGCGGCGGTTGCCCTTGTAGAAGACCGGGATCCGGTCCCAGGCCTCCGGTACGTCGGTGCCGCGTCGCTTCGCGCCGCGCTCGACGTGGTCGCGGAAGGCGAGGAAGTCGCGCAGGGAGTTCGGCGTACGGACCGGGGCCAGGAAGGTGACCTCCTCGAGCCGCACCCACCCCAACCCGTCCTCCGGCGCCGCGCGGACCAGGTCGGTCACCCGCTCCTGGATCGCGGGGCTGGCCTCCACCAGGTCGACCAGGTCAGCCGGGGCTTCCGCGTCCCGCGAGCGGGCCCAGGCGCCCACGTCGAGGACGCGAGGCTCGTCGACGGCGCTGACCACGCCGAGCCGAGCCGGCCCCCCCGGACCGGTCGTGAACGAGCACCAGCGCACGCGTCGCCCCTCCTGTGCTGCCATGGTCGGCACCCGACGGGGGGATCGTGGCAGACGGAGGAGGCGTTCCTGACCGGAACCGCAACTGAGGGCGAGCAGGCAGCGGTGCTGTCGGCGCTCGCCGGGGTGCGCAAGGGCGACGCGGTGGCGGCCGTCGGCTGCGGCCGGATCACCGAGGCGTCGCTCGCGGCCGGCTGCGGGCTGCCACTCGTCGACGTCGCTGCGGCCCCGGACGCGACGGCGAAGGTCGTCGTCGTCGGCAAGGCCTTCGACGTCCCTGGCGCGCTGCGGCTGCTGGCCCCCGGCGGCCGACTCGTCGCCATCGCAGCCGACAGGGGCGCGGCGGAGCGGGTCGCGACGGGTGCCGGGCTGTCGCTGCGGCACGTCGAGCGGCTCGGCGCGCAGGTCGCCTGGTCCGCGGTCCGGCCCGTCGTCACCTAGGGTTGGCCCTCGAGCGGAGGCTTCGGACGGCGCCCCGCGACGAAGGAGCGGGTGTGCTGACCGCTGCTGGAGCGAGGAAGAGTGATGGAGTGACCGGCGTCGAGGCACCGACGCCCCGGGGCGGCGTACGGCTGGGGCGGGTCGTCGGGGTCCCCGTCTTCATCAGCCCCTCGTGGTTCCTCATGGCGGCGGTCATCACGCTGGGCATCTCGGAGACACTGGCCGACTCGGTGGGTATGACGCAGGCGACCGTCATCGGCCTGTCGTTCACCGTGCTGCTTGGCTTGTCGGTGCTCCTGCACGAGCTCGGGCACTGCTTCGTAGCGCGGGGCCTTGGCCTGCCGGTGAGCAGCATCACGATCGGACTGATGGGCGGTGCCACCCAGGTCGACGAGGCGCAGACGCCCGCTCGCGAGTACGCCGTCGCGATCGCCGGGCCGATGGTCTCGCTGCTGCTGGCCGGCACGGGGCTGGGGCTGCGGCCTCTGTTCGACAGCGACAGCCTCAGCGGCCGGCTGGTCGACAACCTGGCGATCACCAACGGGCTGATCGCGGCGTTCAACCTGCTGCCGGGTCTGCCGCTGGACGGTGGGCGGGTGCTGCGCGCGCTGCTGTGGCGACTCGGGGGCGACCCGCACCGGGCGACCCGGGTTGCCGCCTGGGCCGGCCGCGGGGTGGCGGTCATCGTCGTGCCGTTCGTGCTCGTCGTCGTACTGCCCCAGGTGTTTCCTGGTTCGAACTACACGACCAACCTGATCTGGTCCGCCGTCATCGGCGGCTACATCTACGCGCTGGCGACGGTGGCACTGAGGCGCTCCGAGGCGATGACGAAGCTGCCGCGAGTCAGCGTCGTCGCGCTGGCCAGGCCCGCCCTGCGGGTCCTGGCCGACACCCCACTGTCAGAGGCGGTCCGGCGCGCGCACGAGGCGAACGCGCGCGGCATCGTCGTCGTCGACGCGGCCGACCGGCTGGAGGCCGTCGTCAGCGAGGCTGCGGTCATCGCCACGCCCGAGCAACGGCGCCCGTGGGTCACCGTGGGCAGCCTGGCCAAGCGACTCGAGCCGGGCCTCGTTCTCGACGTGCACCTTGGCGGCGAGGCACTGCTCGAGGCGATGCGGGCGCACCCCGCGGCGGAGTACGTGACGCGCGACCCGGCCACCGGCGAGGTGCGGGTGCTGAGCACGGATGACGTCGCGAAGGCGCTGTCATGACGGGATCGGCGTGAGCACCGGCGCCGATCGTCGTCGCGGGCCGTTGCAGGCCGGCGACCAGGTGCAGCTCACCGACCCGAAAGGGCGGATGCACACCATCACCCTGGAGGCCGGGAAGTCGTTCCACACGCACCGGGGGATCCTCGAGCACGACGCGCTCATCGGCAGCCCAGAGGGCGTCGTCGTGACCATCGGCAGCACGCAGTACCTCGCGCTGCGGCCGTTGCTCTCGGACTTCGTGCTGTCGATGCCGCGCGGTGCCCAAGTGGTCTACCCGAAGGACGCCGGCCAGGTCGTGCAGATGGCCGACATCTTCCCGGGCGCGCACGTCGTCGAAGCGGGGGTCGGCTCCGGCGCTCTGTCGATGTCGCTGCTTCGCGCCATCGGCGACGGCGGTCGGCTCTCGTCGTACGAGCGGAGACCTGACTTCGCCGACATCGCGAAGGCCAACGTCGAGCGGTTCTTCGGCGGGCCGCACCCGGCGTGGACCATCACGGTCGGCGACCTTCAGGACGCACTGACCGACACGGACGTGGACCGCGTCGTGCTCGACATGCTCGCGCCATGGGAGACCCTCGACGCGGTGGCAAAGGCGCTGCGGCCTGGTGGGCTCGTCTGCTGCTACGTAGCCACCACGACGCAGCTGTCGACGACGGTCGAGGCGTTGCGGGCCCATGGCTGCTTCACCGAGCCGCAGTCGTTCGAGACGCTGGTGCGTGGCTGGCACGTCGAGGGGCTGGCCGTTCGCCCCGAGCACCGGATGGTGGCGCACACCGGCTTCCTCTGCACGTCGCGTCGCCTCGCGGACGGCGTGGAACCCCCGTTGCGGCGTCGACGGCCGAGCAAGGGGATGGATCAGGGGCCGGACTTGGCCTGAGCGAGCTGGTACGCCGCGTTGACATGGCGCACGATGGCCGGGAAGTCGAGCTTGCTCACCGCGATCAGCTGCAGCCGTTCCGCGTCGCCGCGCGCCTCGTCGTCGAGGTACGCCGAGAAGAGCAGGATCGGAAGGTCGTACCCGCGCTGTCGGGCCGCGGTCGCGGTCTCGATGCCGCTCAGCGGCCCGTCCAGGCGCTGGTCCAGCAACAACACGTCCGGGCGACTGCGATCCAACGCCGCCAGGCAGTCCGGTCCGTTCGTCACGACCTCGAGCGCCCAGTCCTCGTGCGAGAACAGCAGCTCGAGCAAGTGCGTCACGGAGTCGTTGTCGTCGCAGACCAGCAGCCGCCGGATGGGCGGTCCGGCCGGAGCCGCGGCGATCTCGGCCCGGGCATTGCCCTGCTTGCGACGACGGAAGGGGGACATGGCAGGAGTGTCCCCGTTCTGGACGGTCTGCACCAGACGGGTCTTGCCCGACATGACGACGCGCGCTACGGCGGGTCGCGCACCGCGTGGCCCGTGGGGTGGCAGGCTCATGACGAAACCGTCACGCAGGGTTGCGTCGTACATAGGATGCGAACAACCCAGCGACGGGGGAGGTGGAGCAGATGGCCGGCACGCGAGCGGGCGGCGACGGCTCTGACGAGTCGCGCGCCAAGCAGGTCGCCGAGCTGACCGCGCAGGTCAGCTACCTGGAGGAGGAAGTTTCCGTCCTGCGGCGCAAGCTCACCGACTCGCCGCGGCAGGTGCGCGCGCTCGAGGAGCGACTGGCCGAGGCCCAGCAGTCGCTTGCCGGCGCCACCGGGCAGAACGACCGGCTCGTCAACACGCTGCGCGAGGCACGTGACCAGATCCTGGCTCTGAAGGAGGAGGTCGAGCGGCTGGCCCAGCCGCCGAGCGGCTACGGGATCTTCCTGGCCCGCCACGACGACGGCACCGTCGACATCTTCACCGGCGGCCGCAAGCTGCGCGTCGTCGTCAGCCCCGACATCGACAGCGAAGCGCTCCGTCGAGGCCAGGAGGTCATGCTCAACGAGGCGCTCAACGTCGTGAAGGCGCTGGAGTTCGAGCGCCAGGGCGACGTCGTGATGCTCAAGGAGATCCTCGAGGGCGGCGACCGCGCACTCGTTATCGGGCACACCGACGAAGAGCGCGTCGTGATGATCGCCGAGAGCCTGCTCGACGCACCGATCAAGGCCGGCGACTCGCTGCTGCTGGAGACCCGCAGTGGGTATGTCTATGAGCGGATCCCGAAGTCCGAGGTCGAGGAGCTCGTCCTCGAAGAGGTGCCCGACATCGACTACGCCGACATCGGCGGCCTGTCTGCGCAGATCGAGGCGATCCGTGACGCTGTCGAGCTGCCGTTCCTGCACAAGGAGCTGTTCAAGGAGCACCAGCTGCGGCCCCCGAAGGGCGTCCTCCTCTACGGCCCGCCCGGCTGCGGGAAGACGCTCATCGCGAAGGCCGTCGCCAACTCGCTGGCCAAGAAGGTCGCCGAGGTGACCGGCAAGCCGGACGGTCGAGCGTTCTTCCTCAACATCAAGGGCCCGGAGCTGCTCAACAAGTACGTCGGCGAGACCGAGCGACACATCCGGCTGATCTTCCAGCGGGCCCGGGAGAAGGCGTCCGAGGGCACACCGGTCATCGTGTTCTTCGACGAGATGGACTCGATCTTCCGCACCCGTGGGTCCGGAGTCAGCTCCGACGTCGAGACGACGATCGTCCCGCAGCTGCTGTCGGAGATCGACGGTGTCGAGACCCTCGAGAACGTCGTGGTCATCGGTGCCTCGAACCGCGAGGACATGATCGACCCGGCGATCCTGCGGCCGGGCCGGCTCGACGTGAAGATCAAGATCGAGCGGCCGGACGCCGAGGCCGCGCGCGACATCTTCTCGAAGTACATCACCACCGACCTGCCGCTCCACGCGGATGACCTGGCCGAGCACGGTGACTCGCGTGAGGCCACGGTGCAGGCGATGATCCAGCACACCGTCGAGCGGATCTACGACGAGGCCGAGGACAACCGCTTCCTCGAGGTGACGTACGCCAACGGGGACAAGGAGGTCCTGTACTTCAAGGACTTCAACTCCGGCGCCATGATCGAGAACATCGTTGCGCGGGCCAAGAAGATGGCCATCAAGGACTTCCTGGAGAACGGCGGCAAGGGCATCCGGCTCAGCCACCTGATGACCGCCTGCATCGACGAGTTCAAGGAGAACGAGGACCTGCCCAACACGACCAACCCCGACGACTGGGCCCGCATCTCCGGCAAGAAGGGCGAGCGCA